>JBIKUD010000005.1:0-108511 GCA_044347745.1 Bdellovibrionota bacterium | reverse complement strand
CACCGCGTTAAACACTTCAATGAATCCAGGCGCCTCAGTAGAAAATAAGGCGCTTGTTGGCATTAGTCCAGGGGCACTTACTCCGGAAGTCGCACTTAAACTCATCGAGGGGCTCAAACCTGAGTACCGTGAAAACCCCCAAATGATTGCAGCGATGATTGGGCTTTTTGGTAGGGCTGCGGTGGCCACTCCTCCAGAGATGCAGGTGTTGCTTGGCAATGTGGCAAACGCGCAATACCGCATAGACAATGCTAAAAAATAGATAATCCGCCGTCGACGCGTACTGAGGCCGCGTTCAATAAGTATCCGAACACCTAAGCTAGTAATAGTGATAAGTAGAATAGGCAGCGGTGAAGCACTTCTGCATCCTATTTTTCTCTCTTCAGCAAGAGGAACCATGTTTACAGCGGGGGGGGGGCTGGCAACAGCCATTCCTTCAGTGACCCGTTTAGTATGCCTTCTAGTGCAATTTTATTGGGGTAAAAATTCGCCTCATTTTGGCGACATTGGTCTCCGCAGAGCTTGATGCTAAAATGACGGCAGCTCTGAATCGCTAGCTTAACCAAAAGTAGCCTAGTTTTTTAAAGGCGGACCGCCTTTTCTGTGTCAAAATTCAGAGTGTCTGCGTCACGAGCCCAGGGGAAAAATATGGCCGCAAAGAAAAAATCAGTTAATCCAAAAGCTGCTTTAATTCGCGCAGAGAAGTTGTCCGATGAAGCCAGGGATGCTTTGGCAAACGGCGAAATAAAAGAGGGGGTAAAACTTTATGAAGAGGCAATAGCCGCAGACCCCACCTTTGAATGGGCCTACTATGGTCTGGCCGAAGAACTTGGGCGACAGGGGCGAGTTGATGAGCAAATTAAACTGCTAAATTCGGGCTTAGCAAAGATTAAGTCGGCATCCTTATATGATTCCCTTGGTGCTGCATATCAAAGAATTGAAGATCTTGAAAAGGCCGTCACATGCTTTAAGAATGCAATTGATATTGATTCAAATGCTCACTATTCGTACGCGAACCTCGGCGCTGCTTACATTCAAGGTGGTCAATTCGAAGCGGCGGAGCAGGCGTATGATAGAGCCTTACAGATTCTTCCTGGCTATCATTTCGCATTGGCAGGACTGGGCAGTCTGGCAGAGAAACGTGGATCTCTGGCTGAAGCTATTCGCTTTTATGAGCGCGCAGAGTCGGGCGCGCAGCGAGAAGGTGCTGCTGGCCTTTGGGATCCAGACCTGCTTCGTCTTAAGTCTTTATTAAAGGAGACTGAGCAGTGGGCGGAGCTCCCTACTATTCAAGAGATGCAGACCCATCTTGACCGTTTTGTTCAGGGGCAAGTGAACGCAAAACGATTACTGACAACAGCAATCTATAATCACTTTATATCGGTCTCCTACAAAGAGTCACATCCGTTACATACAGACCTTGGGCGCTTTAATGTGCTTATTTTTGGGCCTTCCGGAAGCGGGAAGACTTATATGAGTGAGCTACTCACTCGCAAGCTCAATGTGCCGATTGTTGTGGTAAATGCGACCAGTTTGGTGCAGACCGGTTACGTTGGAAAACGTGTTGATTCCATTATGGAGGATCTGCTGATCGCTTCTAACTTCAGCGTCGCAAGAGCTGAGCGCGGTATCGTCTTTATTGACGAAATAGATAAGGTGAGAAAGCAAGGGGGATCAGGTGGTCCTGATGTCTCTGGCGAGGGCGTTCAAAATGCATTGCTCACCATGCTTGAGGGTAGTGAATTTAGAATTCAGAATGACAGAGGAAACTTCGTTATTAACTCGGGCAAAGTACTGTTCTTGGGTGCTGGTGCCTTTGATGGGATTGTTGACATAGTAAAGAGACGCATTGAACGTGGCGCGAATAGACTAGGCTTTGGAGCCCTCTCAGGAAATAACACTAAATTGTCAGACGCAGAGATTTTGCAGCGGACCAGCGTCGAGGATCTTGAAGAGTATGGAATTATACCGCAGCTTGCCGGCAGATTTTCGGCAATAGCAAGCTTGCATCCACTCTCACGTGAGGATTTGCGGAAAATCTTAACCACAATGGAAAACTCGGTTCTGGGTAAATATCAAAAGTTATTTGCCCTACATGGAATTGAGCTTAAATTTACCGATGCAGCAATTGAAGCACTTCTTGATATGAGCATAGGTTCTAAGACCGGTGCGCGTGGATTGCGGTCAGGGCTTTCTCAGGCGTTGCGTGAGGTCTCGAATTCCATAACCTTGTATGCAGAGCAGGGAATCTCTCAAGTTACCATTACTGAAGCTGTCGTTCGTAATTGGGAGCCTCCTGAACTAACACCGGCACCCAATGGCGCTGTAGATGATTCTGTTGCGAAACGACTGCGGGAAGAGGCCTTTTCTGGCCAGCAACGTGAATGATTTGCGTTGCTGAGTTTGTGGGGATTCGTCGACGAAATAGCGTTCAATCGCTAGTTCCTAAGTGAGCTTTTTGTTAATCAGCCCCGCATTATGATGAGGCAAGTGATTGCGCACCTATCGTCGTCATATGTTGCCCGATCACTTCTTGGTCTGTCTAATTTTGGGCAACCAATCAATAACAAACAGTTTTTATGCTCAACATGTCGTTAGAATAGCATTGACTGCTGTTTTGTGGCGACACACCTGGGTAAATATCCCATAACTAGGAAGATGCGTATTTATGGTAACCGCTACAGACCAAACTGGAGGTAGCAATGATTGATGAGACGTATTTATCACTGCGTAATGAGCTGATTAACCTTCCCGCCCTCGACGACGCACATAATAAAAGTAGCATCGATAGGGTGCTTTTTGAGATTTCTCATAAAATTGATTCAGAATGTATAACCGAAACCATCTTTGTGAGTGCAGACGGCGCCTCAGGCGTATATAGAAGCGTAGGCGGCCACATATTGAGGGGTAAGTTCACATCTGAGACGCAGGCGCTTAGTCTGAAATTACTTCGCGCGGCAGATGACGTTGTTAGCCTACTAAAGCTGGCCAATGCCGCTGACTTGGACATTTCTCCGGCACGCCATGTGGCAATCCACGTATTTACGGGCTCTGAAGTGCTTACAATTAAAACTCCACGGGCGGGTTTGGGCGGGGACCAGGGCCCCTTAGGCATTCTCTTTGATATTGTGCAGGAGTTGTTATTTGAGCTCAATAATCTTCATCCTATCGCTGAGGATACCGAGATCATTGACGCGCTAAGTCGCAGAGATTGGCCGCTATGTGAGTTGTTGTTATCCGAAGGGGCGGACCCCAACGGAGTTAATGATGATGGAATGCCTCTACTGGCCAATGCAGTAATTATTGGTGATATAGATGCTGCTCGATTACTACTTCGGCTTGGCGCTGACATCGATATTTTAATCGATATTTTAGATGAGGAGGACGATTGTACTCTTCTCCACCTGGCTATCGCGCATAACGATAGAGCGATGGCTGAACTTTTACTCACTAACGGCGTACGAGTCAATCAACCTTCCAAGACTGGGGTCTCTCCCCTCATGATGGCGGCCCGTACTGGCGCTATAGATTGCGCTGCGGTTCTACTTGAACATGACGCCGGCTTAGAGTTGCGCGATCTTGATGGCTATACAGCGCTCATGTACGCATCCAACGTTCCAGATAGGGAAATGGTTGATTTGCTTCTTTCCTATGGTGCGCAGGTCAATGCATTGGACAACGAGGGGGCTTCTCCTCTCCTGTTTGCCAGTCAGCACGGAGACATGCCTACAATCAAAGCACTGGTTGCCGCTGGCGCAGACGTAGGGCTAATTAGTGATAAAGGGTATTCGGCAGTATCTTTGGCAAAGCATTTCGGACACACTGCCTTAGCAAAATACCTAAAAAAAATAGGTCACCCCGATTGAGGAACGCCGAAGTTTTCCGCCACGGAGCTGGATCGTCGCTCGTATGTTGCTATACGCGATAGTTCTAGGTGTTTCAACTTGGCAAAGAGTTGGAATTTTATTCAAACCAGCCGTCTTTTCTTAAGGGCACAGTCGCGGGAGCCTGGTGCTTATGAAAATGAATTTTGTAGCGGCCCACCACAAACTGAACGTGACGCGGCTCAAGAGCTTTAAAAACTGAATCTTCTGTAGAAATCTGCTCTGGCTTTTTCCCGGTTTGGATAAGGCTGAATAAAGCCAAGGTTGCTGGTTCAAGCTCAGCATAGGTAAATCCAAGTTCGCCAAAGTCTGTTTGGCCCTCGTATAGTCCAGCGGATGGTTCGGCGTCGATAATTGAACGCGGAACCTGATAGTGCTCGGCAAGTTGGTAGACTTCAGATTTGACTAGGTCAGAGAGAATAAAAAGATCAGCCAAGGCATCGCCGCCCTTGGTGTCGTAGCCAATTAAATCTTCTGACAAATGCCCGGTGCCCATCACACGCGCACGCTTTTTTGTGCGAGCACCAAGTTCTCCGCAGATTGAATAAAGCACATTCATGCGCACGCGCGGGCGGACATTGGCGCGAGTAAGGACGGCAAGATCTTTTGTCATAAAGGTTGATTCGAGGCCTCGTTCCACGGCGAGACAGGCGTCACCGACAGAGACCACATGATGCACAGCATCCAGGCGCTTAGCGAGCTCGGCGCTGCGCGCATTAAACGTCTTTACGTCAATTTCATCAAACGGCATGGAAACAAGATGTACGTTTTGTTTGCCTAGAGCAGCAACGCAGATGGCTGCAACTACGCTACTGTCTACACCGCCGCTGGTGCCAATAACCGCCAGGTCAGTAAAAGCTTTAACTGCATCTTCAAGATGTTTCGCAACCGCCAATATATTAGTAATCATAGACACCCATAAGTTTTGAACACACTAAAGCTAACCCATAGTAAAATGCGGGGCTAGGGGCGCGAAAAGTATGCATTTTGCAGCAAGTAGGGGCCAAGTGCTTGCTAATCCTCACGTAATTTTGCAGAATCCCTCCTTCGCCTTGTAACTAACCTGCCTTGCGTAAACTGGTAGGAAGGCTACGGCGGGCAAGCCCCCATTCGCCTTGGAACGATGTGCCAGTAGCAAGTTCGGCAGGAAGGCTACGGCGGACGAGTCTTGGTTAGTTGTTACTTCATATGGCGACGTAGCTTCCGACTACGCCCCGGTGTAAACCGGTGCTCCGTCGGACGAGACGTGGCAGTTTGTTAGTCCATTTGGCGACGTAGCTCAGCTGGGCGTTGCCAGTCCCTCCGGGGGTTCGACCTCCGGTCGCGGTAGCTTCCCCCTGGGAGGTCCGCCTGCGGCAGACTTTGCCAGCTGAGATATTAGTTCTGTTAATAGCTTGTGGCGACGTAGCTCAGCTGGCTAGAGCACGACACTCATAATGTCGGGGTCGGTGGTTCGAGTCCACCCGTCGCTATTATCCCGTTCGCCACTGCGGCCGCGTCGGGTGGACGAGAAGCCAGTCCGCCGTAGCTTTCGGCAACATTTGATAACTGTAAAGCCATTGGTAGCGAAGGTGGCTCGTTCCGCCGTAGCCACCAGCGCAATTCTTGATTACTGCATAATGTTAGCGGCGTAGGCGAATACGACCAGTCGCTATACAACCCCAGCGAGGGGCTTCCGCGATTGTCTCGGTGCTCTTGGTTCCCCCTCTGTGTTCAAATTTTTGTTCAGGCTGCCCGAGTGGCCCCTCTAAGTTTAGAGAATGCCTGGGATTAAGTCTTGGAGCTTCCACAGCCCCCTCTTTAAATTCACTTATGTAGTGCTTATCTACTCATAAGGTCGGCAAGGCAGGCGAGCAAAAATTGTGAAGGTTTTTGCAGATTTAAGCCGATAAAAGGGGTGGGTAATCATGGACATCAATAAATTTACACAAAAGTGCCAAGAGGCCTTTCAGGACGCCCAAACGCGAGCTGTTAAGCTTGGGCACCAAGAGGTTGACTGCGAGCATGTGCTGCTGGCGCTCGCCTCGCAGTCTGATGGTCTAATTTCCAGACTATTACAAAAAATTCAAGTTTCTGAGCAGGGGCTGATTGGTGCTTTGACAGAGGAGCTGCAGAAGCGCCCCAGTGTGAGCGGGCCAGGGCGTGACGCCAGCACTATTTATCTAACCCAGCGATTGAATCGCTTAATGGTAAAGGCTGAAGAGGAATCAAAACGACTAAAAGATGAATATATTTCCGTAGAACACCTAATGCTGGCCATGTTCGATGAGGATGCCAAGTCTGGTGTTGGAAAATCTCTAAGAGCCTTGGGCATAACTCGTGAGAAATTTTTAGAGGCATTAACGGCCGTTCGCGGGAATCAAAGGGTAGTCGGGCCCAATCCGGAGCAAACTTACCAGGCGCTAGAGCGTTACGGGCGAGACCTGGTCCAAGAAGCTTTAAAAGGAAAGTTGGACCCAGTAATTGGGCGTGATGAAGAAATTCGTAGAGCAATACGAATTTTGTCACGCAAGACAAAAAATAATCCCGTATTAATTGGTGAACCTGGTGTTGGTAAAACTGCCATCGTTGAGGGACTGGCGCAGCGAATTGTGCGCGGTGATATACCCGAAGGGTTAAAAGACAAAACTATTTTCTCGCTTGATATGGGCGCGCTACTCGCAGGTGCCAAATATCGCGGTGAGTTTGAAGAGCGCCTAAAGGCGGTTCTTGCAGAGGTAAAAAATTCGGAAGGCAAAATTATTCTCTTTATCGACGAGTTGCATACCATTGTTGGCGCGGGAAAGGCTGAAGGCGCCATGGATGCTGGCAATATGCTTAAGCCGATGTTAGCAAGAGGCGAACTGCATTGTATTGGTGCCACAACTCTAGACGAATATCGTAAGCATCTGGAAAAAGATGCGGCATTAGAGAGGCGTTTTCAGCCAATCATGGTTGATCAGCCAAGCGTTGAAGACACAATCTCAATTTTACGTGGTATTAAAGAGCGCTTTGAGGTGCACCATGGTGTTCGTATTCAAGACAATGCGTTAGTTGCGGCCGCCACTTTATCTGATCGTTATATTTCAGACCGGTTTTTGCCAGATAAGGCCATCGACTTGGTTGATGAAGCTTGTGCTACTATTCGCACTGAAATTGACAGCATGCCAGCCGAACTTGATCAGGTAACTCGCAGAATAATGCAACTTGAAATTGAAGAAGCTGCACTTAAGAAAGAAAAAGATGAAGGCAGCCTAAGTAAGCTTGCTGAACTGAGAACAGAAGTTGGTAATTTAAAGGCCGAACAGAACACGATGAAAGCTCAGTGGGAGGCTGAAAAGCTGGGCATTCACAAGGTGCGGCAGTTGCGAGAGCAGATTGAAACTGTGCGCCTTGAAATTCAGAAAGCTGAGCGTGAGTACGATTTAAATAAAGCGGCCGAGCTTAAGCACGGCAAACTTCCAATTCTAGAAAAGCTGCTGAAGGATGGAGAGAAAGCTATTACCGGGAATGGAGGCAAAGAGCGGCTACTGCGTGAAGAAGTTACTGATGAAGAAATTGCTGAAATAATTGCGCGTTGGACCGGTATACCCGTAACCAGACTTGTTGAAGGAGAGAAGCAAAAACTTTTAAGGCTGGATAAAATTTTGCATGAACGTGTGATTGGGCAAGAAGAGGCTGTACAGTTTGTGGCCGATGCCGTCATTCGTGCCCGCTCTGGCATTAAAGACCCTAATCGGCCAATTGGCTCTTTCTTATTCCTTGGGCCAACTGGTGTAGGTAAAACTGAGCTAGCTAAAACTTTGGCCAATGCGCTCTTTGATAGCGAAGACAGTATGGTTCGCATCGATATGAGTGAGTATATGGAGAAATTTGCGGTGTCTCGTCTCTTAGGCGCACCTCCTGGATATGTTGGTTACGAAGAAGGTGGACAGCTTACTGAGGCAGTACGACGTAAGCCCTATGCGGTATTGCTCTTTGACGAAATAGAGAAGGCTCACCCAGATGTGTTTAATGTGCTGCTGCAAATTCTGGATGACGGAAGGGTTACCGACAGCCAGGGCCGTACCGTAGATTTTAAAAATACGGTCATAATTATGACCTCAAATATAGGCTCTCAAAAATTGCTTAACTCGATAAGCAAGAAGGGGGAGATTCCTGAGAGTACACGCAAAGAAGTTTTGGCAGAATTGCGTAACCATTTCAGGCCTGAATTCTTAAATAGAATTGATGAAACGGTTTTATTTAAACCTCTTACGCTTGAAGAGATTACTGAGATTGTTGATTTGCTGCTTGAGGAAGTGCGGGGACGCCTTGCAAGTAGAAATATAAGCTTAGAGTTAAGTCCCGAGGCCAAAGACTTTATTGCCGAGAATGGTTACGATCCGGTATTTGGCGCTAGGCCGCTTAGGCGCTTTATTCAGCGTGAGCTCGAAACTCGAATTGGTAGAGCTTTGATTGCTGATGAGATTAGAGATGGCGCTACTCTGCAAATAGCAGTTAAAAACAAGCAGATCGTAGTGACTCAGCAGGCTGCCAAGTCCGTGGTGGCGGCTGCTTAAGTAATTAAATATTTTTAGCTACTGACGAATTTGGGTTTGTGGTATCGATAGCTTCAGTTAAAGGAGCTATCGATGCCCAATACCTTACTTAAATTTGTTCAAGTTCCGGAAGCATTTGCGACGCAGGCGAATATCAATTCCAGTCAATACGAGGCACTGTATGCCGAGTCAATTGCCAACCCCGAATCTTTTTGGGAGAAACAAGCCAAAGAAATGCTTAGTTGGCGCCGTCCTTGGAAAAAGACTTTAGAGTGGGATTATAACCAAGGCAAAATTGCTTGGTTTATTGGTGGGGCCATAAACGTTTCCGAGAATTGTCTTGATAGGCATCTTTCAAGCAGAGGTGATAAGCCGGCCATCATCTGGGAGGGAAACGAAATTGGCGAAACTCGCACTCTGACCTATAAGCAGCTGCACCAAGAGGTGTGCAGATTCGCCAATCTTTTAAGATCGTTCGGCGTGATGAAGGGCGACCGTGTGGCCATATACATGCCCATGGTTCCAGAGGCAGCCATTGCTATGCTTGCCTGCGCTCGGCTTGGAGCAATTCACACGGTTATTTTTGGTGGATTCTCCGCTGATTCAGTCGCCGATAGAATTAATGATTGTGGGTGCAAAGTTCTAGTTACGGGAAACGAGATTGTTCGGGGTCCAAAAAAAATTGCACTCAAAGAGCTTGCAGATGAAGCGCTTACGCGAACTCCTAGTATCAAAAAGGTTGTAGTTTTTCAGAGAACCGAGAAAGCCACCCCAATGAAATCTGGGCGCGATGTATGGTGGCATGAGGCTCTGAAGGGTGTCAGTGCCGAGCTGCCTCCGGTTATTTTGGATAGTGAAGATCCTCTTTTCATTTTGTACACCTCTGGTTCCACAGGAAAGCCAAAGGGAGTACTGCATACTCAGGCTGGTTACCTCCTGCATGTTAGTCTTACGCATAAATATGTCTTCGATTTAAAAGAGTCTGATATTTACTGCTGCGCGGCTGACATCGGCTGGATTACTGGGCATTCGTATATCGTGTACGGTCCTTTGGCAAACGGCGCTACGACCTTGATGTTTGAGTCGATGCCCAACTATCCAGACGCCGGTCGCTACTGGAGCATGATTGAACGCCACAAAGTAAGCATTTTTTATACTGCACCAACAGCTATTCGTGCCGTGGCCAAAGAAGGCCCTGAGCTCCCTAAACGCTATAACCTTTCAAGTTTGCGTCTTCTTGGCTCAGTGGGAGAACCTATAAATGCTGACGCTTGGAATTGGTATCACGAGGTTGTTGGTGGTAGTCGTTGCCCTATAGTTGATACCTGGTGGCAGACCGAAACCGGAGGCGTGCTTATTTCTCCGCTGCCTGGAGCGACTGCGCTTAAACCCGGTTCAGCAACATTGCCTTTTTTTGGTGTTCGACCGCTGCTTGTTGATGATGCTGGTCAAGAAATTAAAGGCAATGCCGTGAAGGGGAAACTGTGTATTTCGTTTCCGTGGCCCGGGCAGATGCGAACGGTTTATGGCGATCATAAGCGCTTTATGCAGACCTACTTCTCTCAATATCCAGGGCTTTATTTTACAGGGGACGGATGCACTCGCGATGAAGATGGATACTATTGGATCACCGGCCGAGTTGATGATGTTTTGAATGTGGCCGGGCATCGTTTAGGTACGGCAGAGGTTGAGAGTGCCATTGTTGCTTCTGGCGTAATTGCTGAAGCCGCAGTTGTGGGAATGCCACATGACATTAAAGGTCAAGCAATTTTTGCTTTCTGTATACCAAAAGACCAGGCTGGTGCAGATCTGGAGCACAAAATAAAAGAATCTGTGCGCCATGTTATTGGGCCGCTTGCGACTCCAGAAAGAATGGTGATGGTACCCGGATTGCCGAAAACGCGCAGTGGCAAAATTATGCGTCGAATTTTGCGCAAAATTGCTGAAGGCGACTATGAGAACTTTGGCGATATCAGTACGCTTGCAGACCCTTCGATCGTTGAGCAAATTGTGAGGGCGGTGAAAGCTAGAAGCTAGGCTCCCGTAGTTCGCCGAATTGGCCCTACATGGCAAGCTCTAGCCGCACGCCTACCTGCACCGCATCTTTAATACTTGGATCGGCGCTTGGATTGAGTATGTACTGCACATCGGGCTGTACGGAAAAATAAGGGAGAATTGGCGCGCGATAACTGAGCTCAAAGGCAGTTTCGGATCGATCGGCCTCGGTCACAGCATCACGGTATCCACTACTGGTGTACGCTTTGGCCATACCAAAGGTAAGCGTATCCTCGTCGCGATTGGGAATTAGTCCCGTGTACGAAAACCCTGCTCCAATATAGTGTCCAATTATATTCTTATTTGAGTCTGCGAACCCAAGCTGTGCAAACACACCTAATCCTTGGTCGCTATCTTCGGCTTCGCTTAATAGTAAATATTCGCCAATTCCATATACTCCCTGATTATCCGAACGAGGAGTTTCGGCGAAATCTTCATAGTCAGTTGAGTGATGCCAGTAGCCGACAGCAGCTTTGTAGTAGCGCGCATCTTCTCGGGCCTGGAATCCCCATTCAGTGATAGCAAATACGCCGTCATCTTGGCTTAATTTAATACGTGTTCCACGAGCATTCTCAGGATCTCCGGGTACGCCGTCGTATACAGCAGCCAGTCCATAAAGGTGGTCGCTTGGTTGCACTCTTAAGCGCAGAGCCAATGCCGTGGTCGAAAAAATTGATGGTCCAACTTGCGAAATGTCCGGTTGAATTCCGAATGAGGGATGAAATAAAGTTCCGGCATATTCCAGCGCATTAAACTCGGAATTCAGATCATGTAAACCAAAAAGTACACTGGCGGCTCCATCAAAAAGCTGATGGTCGTACCAGAGTTCGTATATTTTTGCGGTGCTATACGTCTCGATGTTGTCGGTCAGCTGCAAGTCTCCAATCAGTGCCGAGGGTTCTCTTCCAAAGTTGGCGAGAAAATAAGCAAAAAAAGTTCCACCGCTCCAGAGACCGGCTTTCTCGGTATCTACAGCGGCTGTGAGATCGTAATTACCAAGTGCAACGCTATTACGTTTGATGCCGCCTTTTACGTTACTAATGCCATCGATAGTTAGAATAGATTCAACGCTAATTCCCTTGTCTTCAAGGGAAGAGCGAAGCCCGCCCCAGTTGCCGAAGAGATGCGCATCATCATCGTCAGCCAAAACTGGAGTTGCAGCTAAGCCTAAAGCCAATCCACATGCTAAAGCGGAACATTTTTTGAGAAGCATACGTAGCCGTCCTTTTTACTCAGTTGGTAGCATGAAATAAATCCGAGTACTGATGGGTACTCTGTGCGAACTGCGCATGCAAGCTGCGTGTCAGTGCTACTAACGTTTTAGATCGGACGAATGCGGCCAGGCCTCAAGCAAAGAGTCTCGGTGAGGCTGTGTGGTGACACAGCGTTTTGGATTCTATTCCAATATAAGAACTTAAATAAACTACTTAAGAATACGCTCTCTCGCCATGGCACCTGAGCCGTGACGTCCGAGCTCTCGGCTCTTCTTTTCGGAGGCGACGGGGGCCAGAGACGCGCGAGCGTCATCCAGCTTCTCTTGTTTTTCCTCTGCTTTAACGGATTTATGAGAACAGCCACAGGAGCAACTGCTTCCCTCTTTACCACTAGAGGCATAGGCTGAACTGCTTAAAGCACAAACCGCCACAAAAGCTAAGATTGAAAAAGGAAAGGTTTTCATAAGAACTCCCTTATAATGGTCGCTTAATCTCATATCAGCAGTAGTGGTGTTTTGCTCCACCTGAGCAGTAGGTGCAAGGAAGAAATAAGAAAATTTCGTAGGCTATCTCGCGGGCGAACAATTCGACTTCGTCCTTTCAGGACTTCGTCGGAATCCAGACTTCGCCCGCTGGCTTGCCCGGACGAAGCCCTCTGGATTGGTCGGATCCCCATTGCTGCTCGCGGGCGAACAATTCGACTTCGTCCTTTCAGGACTTCGTCGGAATCCAGACTTCGCCCGCTGGCTTGCCCGGACGAAGCCCTTTGGACTGGTCGGATCCCCATTGCTACTCGCGGGCGAAGTCTGGACCTCATCATTGCGAACGATGCGCTCTCCCAGCTGAGCTATGGGCCCGTTTAAATGCTTTAAGCGCCCACCAAAATGAAAGCTACTGCGCCAAGCGATCTATATCCTGCAACATACTCCCTTTTTTGGGGGGTACAAGGGGATGGTGCGGGCTTTTGCCTTAGTCCCTACAAAAGGGTATAAGCTTAGCCGGTTATTGTATTTGTTGGGATATGTATGAAGGCAAGTGATATTCGAAAGGGCCTCGTTGTAATGCATAACGGGCAGCCTCACCGCGTAATGGAATTTAATCACCATACACCAGGCAATCTAAGAGCTATGGTGCAAACGAAGCTGCGTAACCTCCTGTCCGGTAATCAGACCGAAGTACGTTACAGCTCAACTGAGACTATTGAAGAAGCTGACGTACACACCTTTCAGGCCACTTATTTGTACGCAGACAACGATGGTTTTTATTTCATGAATAGCGAGTCATTTGAAGAAATTCGCATGACCAAAGAGTCTCTGGGCGATGCGCTTTATTATCTTCAAGAGCAGATGAAAGTGGACATTACTACCTACGACGGCAATCCAATTGGTGTAAATTTGCCTTCTCAGGTTGTGCTCACTATCGTTGATACCGAGCCAGAGCTTAAAGGTTCTACCGCCAGCAACTCTCCAAAACCAGCCAAAACAGATACCGGATTGGCCCTGACTGTGCCTCCATTTGTAAAAATTGGAGATCGTATTTTAGTAAATACCGCAGAAGGTAAGTACCTAAGCCGGGCTGACTAATCTAAGACATTTGTCTTAAAAGCCTTTGCTGGCAAGCTAGTTTGCATACATTTTGGGCAGGGCTTTGTGCTTGCAGCTATGCTGCGGTACACTACTAAGATGAGTCCTGATGAAAAGCCACCAAGTGCAAACGACCTTCGTAAGGAAGGCAACCTATGTATCGGCGCTGGAGCGGGAGTGGGTGCTTTAGGCATCGCTTCGGCAGTCGCAGTAGGGGCTGTTTGCCCGCTGTGTTATGTTGTTCCTCCAGCCCTTATTGGGATTGGCGCATTTAGGCGCTGGCAGGCAGACAGAGTTAGGTTGTCTGAGCAGCCTCCACAACCTGTTGCCGACCCTAAAACCTAAGCCAAACTGTACTATATAATCGTCTTGAGCTTAGGTAATTTTTGATTTGATTGCGCTCCTCCACAGCTTCTTTACTTCTCTGCAGCATTAATTTGCAGTACTCTTTGGCGCATGAAGAATCATCCGTTTTCTACTCCTCGTGTGAGTGCCGTTTTAGCCAGAGTTGGTGTTTGGGCACTTCTGTTTGGCTTTTTGTTCGTAATGCGCGGCTTTTTTCTGCTGCTATTTTTAACTTTCATCTTCGCTTATCTTCAAGCAAATGCGGTTGAAAAAATAAAGCATCTTATCCCCACCAGATGGGTGCGAGTGACCACGGTTGGAATAGGATTTCTTACGCTGCTTGTTGGGCTTGGGTTCTTTATTGTTCCTCAGGTTAAAACACAGGCGGCTACCTTTGTGAGTCAGTACCCTAAATATCTGCAAGGTTTTGATAACGAGCTCCGCGCTATCGCTAATAATTATCCAGTCTTGCGGGAGGCGCTTCCAGATTTAAATCCGCCGACCGGAGAGCAGGTGTGGACGGTAGACCACTCGCCGAGTGCTGCACTCTTGCGGCAACTTTTTGGGCTAGGGCAGAGTGAAACCGGAGCAGAAAATCTAAAAGCCACAGTTGACGCCATACGTGATGTGGGTGCCAGAGCACTTGCCGTTGGCTCAGCTTTTTTACTTTCGTTGTTATTTTCATTTTTAATTGTGCTTGATTTACCAAAGTTAACCGAAAGTTTACTAAGGCTTGAACATACCAAAGTACAATTTATTTATCGTGAGGTTGCCGGAGGCATTCACGGTTTTTCTCAAATGCTGGGACGCTGGTTCCAAGCGCAGTTTTTTATCGCCCTACTCAATACTGCTCTTACCGGAATTGGAATCTTGCTTCTAGGCCTTGGCCACAGCATTGCCTTTCTCTGTACGATAGTATTTTTGTGTAGTTTTATTCCCGTCGCAGGTGTGTTTTTAAGCTCCGTGCCGATTTGCCTTCTGGCGCTCGAAGCAGGCGGCGTAACCCTGGCGCTATTTGCGATTGGGCTTATTTTGCTCATTCATGCTATTGAAGCGTACATTCTTAATCCACGCATTTTTGGTGCTCATCTAAAAGTAAATCCTGTTATTGTCCTAATTATTCTAACAGTGGGCGGTAAATTATTTCACGTATGGGGGCTCGTATTAGGTTTGCCAGTTTGTTCATATATCTTTGGTCACGCCATTCGTTACCCTGAGACAAAATCTTTAGATTCAAAGGACCCGCTGTAAATGGGAATTCAAGAAGTACGTTCTACAATCAATGCTCAAGAAATTTTAGCTCAACATGGTGTCGATACTGTAGCCAAGGCTCTCGTTGAAACCATGATTCCTATTCCCCATGTGCTCGAGGTCAACACCCCTTATCGCTTGGGGCTAAATGCTGACTCGCGTGGACATGGGATTGAAGGCGGAATTCTTAATAATCAAGATATAACGGTAACTGTTCTTGAAAACGACGCGGCCGATCTACGTCAACTGGAGCAATTCGTTGCTTCTGGCATGCAGATACCCAAAAGCTTGCAAATGGTCAGCACCTACGAAGTGCAGCTTGATGGAAGTCCTCACGCCAAGCGAATGCTCAACGCGGCGCTTTATCTTGCGGAGGCGTTGAGATTGGACCAGGAGGCAAAGCAGACTCAATACGATGCAGTAGAACGACTTATTCATACTCGCTTAGGCGCTCCCGACTATACTAAACTGCTTATGGGGCTATTAAACGCTGAGCCAAATTTCCCCCAGGTAGATAGGCGAAAACCAGTCGTAATTCAAAGTGATGAATCAAGACATGTGCAACTCAGAGTGACGTTGCCGCATGCTGAGAATTCAAAACTTACATTCCAAAGGGTTGCCTTCTGGGGGGACTCGGGCGACGGCCTGGCAGAAACTTTCCGGGTTCGCGCTCCGATGGGCGGAGGAAGGTATGAAAGGGTATGGAGCGCTTTGTTTGTGCTGCTGCTTGCAATGAGCCAGAAGGAGCAGGGGCAAGAGCACTAGGTGCCAGTAAGCTGAGTCTTGCTTGCTCTAACTTATTTCAAGCATACGCTCTAAAGATTTCCTTGCGCGGTCTGCGATATCTTTGGGCACTTCGATAACATATTGGTTTAATTTCAGAGCGGCCAGCGTGTCTTCAAGCGTTATCTCATTCATGTGAGGACAACGAATACTACAAAGACGCAAAATATCCTTATCTTGATTCTCTGCAATAATATTATCGGCCATGCTGCATTCAGTGAGAATGAGAAAATGGGGGGCCTTTGACTGTTTTACAAAGGTCTGCATTTTAGAGGTACTCGCAGCCATGTCGGATTCAGCCACTACTTCTGGGCTACACTCGGGGTGACTCAGTACAGCGACCCCAGGAAATTGTTTCCGAATATTTCGAATGTCCTCAACAGTAAATCTTTCATGAACCTCGCAGCGGCCTTTCCAGGCTACCATGGTGCCTGGTTCAGGCTCGGTCGTATTCCTGGCGAAAGGGAAGATGACTTTCTTTCCTGTTTCTTTGGCAACATTTTTGGCTAGGTACTCATCGGGAACAAAAATTATCGTATCGCTTTTTAGCGATTCTACAACTTTGGCGGCATTTGCGGAGGTGCAGCAAATGTCGACCTCTGCCTTTACGTCAGCATAGGTATTTATGTAGGTTACAATTGGCACCCCTGGATATGCTTTTCGAAGTGCGCGAATGTCATCTGCGGTGATGCTCGATGCCAATGAGCATCCAGCTATCTTAGCAGGTAATAAAACCGTCTTACTTGGATTTAAGATTTTTGCGGTTTCGGCCATAAAGCGAACACCACAAAAAACAATTACTTCATTTTGGGTTTTTGCTGCTTTACGAGAGAGCTCAAGCGAGTCGCCCACCACATCTGGTACCGAATTAAAGAGCGCAGCTTCCATATAGTTGTGGCCGAGGATTAAGGCCCCTCGTTCACGTTTAACCTTATTTATCTGGGCAGCAATCTCAGCTTTTGCCTTCAACTCAAAAGCAGGAATTAACTTATGGAGCTTGGCATAGAGGGCGTCGTACATCTCGCTCGCAGATTCAGTTTGTATGGACACAACAAGGCTCCTTTTAGGTAAACAGTGCTCTTCATTATTAAAAAAAGAACACCTAAGTGCAATTCCACACAAACAAGCCAACTAGCTGAAAAGTCCTGCCTTTTCAGGAAAGGCGTATAAAAGGGTGCTTTCTCCAGGTAAGAACAGAGAATTTTTTTTGATTGGCTGCATTCGTAGTTAACACCTTTGGCATCTTAAGGTGTAAGAGGCTTAGTATTTTGGTTTTAAGCACGCCACGGGTGGAGGAACATATGAGGGTCCCACGAGTACGAGAGGTTTTAGAGAGACACCTAGGGCGTAGGTCTAACCTCTGGAGTAAGGACGATTCTCCAATGTATGACGTGTTGGATGGAGACCTCCTTTCGTATGTAGAGGCCTTCCTTCGCGATTGTACGCAAGATCCGGACCGAAAGCTTTCAAGTACCAGTGGTATAGAAGACGCGCTTGAACTACTAGCTCATGCCGATAGGCGCCTGCGCTTTTCCTCCACCACCTTAAAACGCACGGTTCGTGCTTTGCGCGACGCGCTAATCGCTGGACCTGAGCCTTCAGAGTATACGCATTAGGGCTAATGCTCTATCCCGAATATGTTCTATGGAACTAATTGATGTGTTTCCCCCATAAAGGGAAGAATCTAAGTCATCCAGCAACGTCACCCATAAAAGAGCTGTTTCAGTAGGTAACTGCTTTTCGCTTAGAGCGTTACGAAGTTGTGGCCCCCTCAGTGACGCATCAATACCAATTGTATGCTCCATAAAATATTTCACGGCAGCCTGGACCTCGTTAAAATTTTGGGCAGCTACGCATAGGTGAAGGGCGTTACGTTTGGGTCGGTTTTTCTTGTGGTTTTTTATCACAATAGTGCTGACGAAGATGAGGAGACCAGATACGGCGAGACCAAGCGCTATCATTTGCGCTGAGATCAGCTTTTGTAAGCGTTCAATCAGGTTTGGTTCAGTATAGTGGAGTACCGATGTCGCCTCCGATTTCTCCTCGTTTTGTCCGGGCAGCAGTTCCGTATTTGGAGTTGCGACGGGGGTAACGGATGAGGGGCCAGTGACTGAAATTTCTAAGGTTTCTGATTCCGCAGTTCTGTACTCTTTACGCACGGGGTCGAAGTATCGAATTTGATAAGCAGGTAGCTTAAACACTCCACCGAGGGTGGGAACGAGCGCTGCTACAAAAACTTTGCGGGTTACCAAAAGCCCGCCTGCTTGAAATTCGGTGGTTTGGGGAATCTCCTCATACACCTGTATCTGGGGATGAATACGAAGACCTAATTTTTTTAGACTACTCAGATTTCCCGTCGATGTAACCGTTACTCTGAGGTTAACTGAATCTCCGGCGCGTACATTTGGCTTATCTATTTCTGCCGCAACAGTAGTTTCGCCAACGATACCAGAAAAACGTCCCGAATTGTTTTGAGTATCTTGGGGCAGAGGAACTGCCCGAAAATGAAGCTTGTTTGATGAGATTTGAATATCTTTTAATGGGCCGCCATTCACAAACTGATCAAAAAAATCGCTGCCGAACGGGCTGAGCGCATCAAATGGAAAGCTGGAGGACCGTTTTGGGTTTTTTACACGAATGCGTGCTTGGATAGTCCTAGCTGCGAGCTCAATTTCGCCTGTGTCGATGGCAAAAAGAGCTCGGCGAAATCTCAGGCGTTCATAGGGAGTTCCTTCTAGGATTTCTTCGCCCCGCTCATTATCTGTAATTGTTTTGACTAAGAAGCCATTGTACACCAAATCGGGGAATTGGGGCTCATAGAGGTTTATTGTAGTGAGCAGATCAACATCAAGTGCAACCTGCTCTCCAACAAAAGCTTCGTGAGATGAAAGCTGCTGACGGAGAACGACTCCCTTGATAGAATCAGCGCCTTTGGCTGAATTTGTTCCTGCTGGTCCACCGATAGATCGTCTCACCTTCACATTAATTTGTTCAAGGGGGTAGGACTTTCCCGCTAAACGAAGGGATACTTCGGGGGTTTTGAGGTCTCCTTCTTTAAGAGGGCTGAGAGCGTAGATCCAGCTCATTTCTCTTGTTACTTCACCATTAAGAATTTGAACCCGGCTTATTGGTCCACGATATTGGACGTTAAAGTCGCTTGATGTTCCCAAAGTGGGCGGAGACTCAACATCTGCATTTTTTGCTGTTACTTCAAACTTAAATACAGTGTCGGTGCTTCCTTCTTCTGGCTCAATTCGAACATAGGCTTCTGTGTCAGTTTGGGCATAGGCCAAAGGTGCTACCCCGAAGAGAGCACAAAAAAATACCAGCATCTTGATGCAAAGAATTGGATACCTAAGCCTTTGAAACTCTGCTTTTACCACGACTGCCCTCCGTTTGACGGGCGGTTGCTTCGCTGTGGACGGATAATAACTGGAGAATCTTCTAAGGTATCGAGCCATGCTTGCAACTCTGCTTGGTCCTCTTTGGTAAGCGGCTCATTTTTTTCCGCAGCTTCCTCTAGTGGTGAGCCCGATTGCTTTTCTTCCATCGTATTTTCATTCTCATCAGAGTCCTGTTCTGAGTCAGAGGCACTTCCATTACTTGAGCTACTTGAGGAATTTGGTTCTGATTTGTCGTTTGATGAGCTTTCTGCGCTACTTGACGACTCGGATTCTTTCGAATCGTTTGTCTCGTTTCCATCCTCTTCTTGAGAACTCTCTTTTTGCTGAGCTTGGCCTTGCTGGTCATTCTCCGAGGATTGTTTCGAATCCTCAGTTGGCGTGGGCGTTGGGGGTGGCGGCTCTTTTTCTAATAGTTCCTGGGCAAGCTTCAGATTGTGGACTGCTTTGGGGTCATCAGGTTTTATCGCTAAGGCAGATTCTAGGGCGTGGACAGCTCCATGTGCGTCTTCAGCCATAAGCAATGAGGTGCCTTGATTATACAGGGCTTCGAATTTCCCTCGCCCAGAAGTTTCGAGAGCAGACTGTCTTTCGTAGTGCCCAGCCGCCTCTTTGAAGCGCTTCAATCCAAAAGCAGCCGCTCCTAGCGCTGCTTGGAGATCTGGGTTTTCCGGGTCGGAAGCTGCCAGTTCAGAAAAACCTTTGAACGCCTCCTCATATTTTCCTGATTCCAAATATTGACGGAGCGTAAAGGCCTGGTGCCGGGAATCGGCAAGGCTTGGACTCGACCAAAATACGGTGAGGCAAGTTAAGAAAAATACAGAACTCTGGAGCCTCTCTGTTTTTGAAGTGAGTCGCCACGCAAATTGAACAATAATGATCAGAAATATAGCGATTGCGCAAAATGAACCTAATTCGTTGTAACTTCTTACGATACGTGCTTCACCTTCTTTGGTGGGCGCTATTTTAGACAGAAAAGCATACAGATCCTCCGGGCCAATCTGCGCTTGCTGATAAGAGCCATTTGTTTGAGAGGCAAGTTCCTTTAAGGACTCTTCTGCCAATTTGCTTATCACGACGTTTCCGCCAGCGTCGCGAAGAAAACCCTGTCTCCCTAAGTCAATTGGCGAGCCAGTAGCCGAGCCAATTCCGATACTTGAAATGCTGAGCGTCGAGTCACCTCGTAGTTTCAAAATTTCAGCAACGGAGAACTCAGAATCTTCACCATCAGTAAAAAGAATCAGATGGGCCTCAGATCGAGAGCTGCGGTTGAGCAATAAAAGACTGGCACGCGCCGCTTCAGCCAAACTTGAGCCGGCATCATTGATAAGGCGAGGGCTAATAGCTTGCGCGTAGGTTCGTAAGGCAGCGTAGTCACTTGTCAGGGGGGAGAGCACGTAGGAGTCTTGAGCGAATAGAATAATCGCAATCCTATCGCCTCGGCCACGCTCTTCGGCAATACGAATAAGGTCAATTAACTTCCTTCTTGCGAACTCTAGTCTGTTGGGAAGCGCATCGCGTGCCCACATACTTTTGCTCAAATCGAGCGCTGCGACAATTTCAGCCCCGGAAGAAGGCACTTCAAATTCTTCATATCCCCAATAGGGCTTGGCAAGGCCGAGACTAAGCAAGGCGCATATTGCGAGGGTTACTCGCGGAGTGGCAAAAGTTGCTTGATGCTGACTGCTTATCTTACAAGCTCGTACCTGCAATCTGCTTTTACTCCACTTAAGCAGCAGGTACACGAGGGGTAGCATAAATAGCAAGGTCAATCTTTCTGGGTTAAGAAAATAAGCCTGCATAGGTTATTCAATACGCAAAAAGTAGGTGCGGGTAAGAATCAGTCTTAACAGAAATGCCCCCAGGGCCCACAATAAGAATATAGCTGTATGCTCAAATGTTTGCTGCCTGCCACTTCGATTGTCTTCGCTCTGCTCGAGACGGTCGATTTCTTTATACACGGTGCGTAGTCCATCAAGGCTTGAAGCGTTGAAGAATGTTCCGCCTGTCATCTCAGCAATTTTTTTTAAGGTTACCTCATCGTACTCTGCTCCAACAACAGTAAGCGTACCCGCTGCGCCAACGCCGATAGTATGAACCTTCACTTTCAGTTTCGCTGCAAGCTCCGCCGCCTTCAATGGATGCATGGTACCTGAGTTACTGGCACCATCGGTAAGAAGAATGATTGCTCGGGTGCCTTCTGGTGTGTCTTTTATACGTTTGAGACTTACTCCGAGGCCATCACCAATCGCTGTACCATCACCAGCCATCCCAATTTCTAGATCTGCTACGAGCTGAGTTAATAGGAGATGATCGCTTGTTAATGGAGCGCGGACGTAAGCCTTTGAACCAAACACGACGAGACCAATTCTATCAAGCGGCCTACTTGAAATAAACTCACGCACAACTTGCTGAACAGCATGTATTCGTGGAAGCTGGCCGATCGCTGATTCAAAATCTGCGGTGCCCATGCTGCGAGAGACGTCCAGGGCGAGCACCAAATTTCGCGCGTGCACACTGTCGTTCTGTACGATGACGGACTGGGGCCTTGCCGCAGCAATGCTGAGAGCAATCCAAAAGAGCACACTTAAGGCACCAAGGACTGGAGCCCTCAGTCTCTGTCTCAGGGTCTTCGGAATATTTGCAAATAGCAGACTGGAGCCAGTTCCAAGCCCCTTGGTACTGGGCTTTTGAATTAGCCAAAAAAAAGCCAAAAGCACCGGGAGAATAAATCCAAGGGGAGACGCGAATGTGAGGGTGGTGAGAGGCTGTAAAAAATTCACAATCCCTCCCGTGCAGCTAAGGCCTCAACTACTTCAATAAGTTCCGTAAGTACTTTTTTTGATACATACACTTTGCCTGAGTATCTGGCTTCTTCAAGTGGCGCTAGGTTAAGCGCGAGTGCTCGAATATGTTCGTCTTTATGATCGAACGCGTATTCTTTAAGTTCCCTTAAAGAGAGTGTATCGAAGGCCTGGCCACTTAAACTGCTAAGTACTCGGCGAAGTCGCAATGAGACAGCCTCTTGAAGAGTCGCGGGTGCTTCGTCCGCTTGCTGGGATAAGCGCCGAAGATCCTGAGCCAGCAGCGACAAAGCCTGCATGCGTGTTGGTTTTCGCTTAGCGCGATATGTGGCATAGACAAAAACAAGCAGGAAGAGACCCGCAACCAGCGCCCAGATCCAAAGAGGCGGTACATACGGAAACCAGCTCGGTGCAATAATGGGGTAAGGCGTGTTTATGTCTATAGATTGGCCCATTTTTTATCCGAGCCTCTGTTTAGTAGAGGCTCGGCGGGCCATAAGCCGGGCGAGGGCTTGCGCAGGATTTTGATTGAATGCCATAAAGTCGGCGCCCAGACGATGAGCCTTCTCCTGCATTTTTAATTTGTGCTGACTAAAGGAGTGGGCGAGTGCGCGTCGAACAGCGGGGCTCCCCAGATCAACCTCAACATAACTTCCAGATTCTAGATCGCGAAACTGACAAAGCCCTACCGCAGGAATTTCAGCCTCAATTAGGTCTTCAACAAATACGAATACCACTTCATGTTTTTTGCACAGCACCCTCAGGGACATTTCGAAGTCTGGGGTGTGAAAGTCTGAAATGATACATATGAGATGTTTTGTCTTCAAACGTTTTGCAACTTCAAAGAGAGAGTGCGACATATCGCTTTTCTTGCGGGTTCCGTCCACCCCACATAAGGCGTTGAGTATTCTAAGGCTCTGAGCGCGCCGCTGCGCACAGGGAATCCAGTTCTCAATTGTATCAGAGAATAGGCACAGTCCCGCTGCATCACCTTGACTTGTGGCAACAATTGAGACAAGCGCTGCAAAATCTCGGGCGAGTTGGCTCTTGGATTTTTGGGCTCCCTGAAGCATGGATGCACTCGTATCAACGCAGCAGAGCACTTTTGCCTGCCTTGACTCTTCGAAGCTCTTTACGAAGATGTGCCCAGTCCTTGCCGAGGCTTTCCAATGAATACGTTTAATTTCATCCCCTGGCACATAGGGCCTTAGATCCGCAAACTGAAGCCCCTGGCCCCGAAAGGCAGATCGATAATTCCCCAACATTTCTTGGTCGAGTTTGCGTCGGAGTACGAGCTTCAAGCGTCGCAACTCTGCGCCGGCCACTACTCCATATTTTTCAAATGAAGCGTTCATCTTTTTTAAGGTACGGTGACGCTACGGAGTATCACACCCACAATTTCATCAGGTGTAATTCCACGAGCTTCCCCCTCAAAACTAGGCAAAATCCGATGTCTCAATACATCAGGTGCAAGCTCTTTGACTTCGTCTGGTGTTATGAATTTTTTGCCACGGATAAAAGCCAAGCTACGGGCTGCCGCTATAAGTGCAATGCTCGCTCGAGGCGAAGCTCCCCATTCAATCATTCCGTCGAGGCCTAATTTTTTCGGCTCGCGACTTGCCTGCACTAAGGCAACAACATATCGAAAGACTTTTGGATCTACGTACACTTCCTGGCACAAACGCCTCAATTCTTCTAGTTGTACGAGATTTAGTACCGCCGATATTTTTTCGTCTTTAGCTTTAGAGGTTACGAGCTCAACAATTTGCACTTCTTCCTGAAAACTTGGGTAGTTGACAATAACCTTCATGAGGAATCTGTCGAGCTGCGCCTCGGGAAGTGGGTAAGTTCCTTCTTGTTCAATAGGGTTCTGGGTTGCAAGCACCAAAAAAGGTGAGGGCAACACAAATGTATGCTCTCCAATACTTACCTGTCTTTCTTGCATCGCCTGAAGTAAAGCCGACTGAACCTTGGCTGGAGCGCGATTAATTTCGTCGGCCAAGAGCACATTCGTAAATATAGGGCCTTGGCGAATCACAAACTCACCAGTGTTGGGTCTATACACTTCAGTGCCGAGGAGGTCGGAGGGCAGCAGGTCTGGTGTGAATTGCACGCGCTGCATGCGAGCTTCAATACACGCGCTGAGCACTTGCAACACTTTTGTTTTTGCAAGTCCCGGCACTCCCTCTAATAGAAGGTGTCCATCGGCAAGCAGCGAAATAAGAAGACGTTCAATCAGCCTATCTTGGCCGACAATAGCTTTTCTCATTTCTGCAATTAGGCCATTAAAGAGCTGTGGTGCGTCCAAGGGTAAACTCCATAAGACAGTGAAGTATCAGCATTAATTTTGCCCCTTTAGCCCGAAAGTGCAACACTTTGGGGTATTGGCAAAAAGCCAAGAGCGGAGCTAAAAAGATAGAATATGAAAATGAATGAACCAATAGGTAACCCAATTTGGGGACCGCTCATTATCCGCCTTACCCTGGGTGCCTACTTTGTCTTGGCTGGTTGGGCCAAACTTGGAAATGCTGCCGGTTTTATAAAAGAAGTGCATAGTTTTGGCATATTGCCCGGTCAAGCGGCTACTCTATACGGCATTTTGCTGCCCTATTTTGAGTTGGCTGCCGGAGTGCTTCTGATAGTGGGAATTTGGACAACCTTGGCCGCCATGCTTACTTCCTTAATGCTTCTATCGTTTGTTATAGCCTTTGGAGCTTTTCCAAAGGGGGGAGAACTTCTTTTTAATAAAGATATTCTATTACTTGCCGCTTCCGTTTCTCTACTCTACAGCGGTGCTGGGGCTCTAAGCATAGATAGATTCAGAAAAACCGGCTAACCTTGGATGAACCGCTCAGTTTAGGGCCGGTATTACGTAGGGGGCCTCAATTGGCCAAAGCCAGTCGCGAAATTGAAAATGAGATTCGAGCATTGCTGCCGCCTAATGCTCGGGTACTCTGCGCCGTTTCTGGCGGACTAGATAGTGTGGTGATGCTTGATGCCATTCATGAGCAAGCAAAACTACTCAAGCTGCACATTGAAATTGCGCATGTTGACCATAGTCTTCGGGCTGAAAGTAAAGAGGATGCTGAATTTGTTTCTGCGCTAGCTGCCAAGTTAAAACTTACCTTTCACCATTTTGTTGCAGATCCTCCCCCGGAAAACCAAAATATCGAAGCTTGGGGTAGGGAACTGCGTTATTCTTTTTTTGGGCAAGTCAGAGAACAAAGAAACCTCGATTGGATTCTGACTGCTCATCAAGCTAACGATAGGGTTGAAACCATGCTCATGCGGCTCCTCAGCAACAAAGAGCCACGCTCTATTGAGCAAATTGACCATTCCCGTTGTCTTATTCGCCCATTACTTGCAATTAGCCGAGAGCAGATTCAACTATATGCCCAGAGCCGCTCGCTTCACTGGCGCGAAGATGCAACTAATCAAGACACCAATTTTTTGCGTAACAGAGTGCGTGCCCTCCTTATCCCGTATATTCAAACACACTTTGAATCTTCAAGTTTAGCCTCGCTTGCCGAGCACGCCGAGTCCTATGCAGAGGATAGCCAGGCGCTCTGGGCTCATGCCGGGGCCTGCCTACAAAGGCTTTCCCCCGTACAGTGGTCAGATAGGCAATGGTTTAAAGCCCTGCGAGAGCTCCTGCACCAGGTGCCACTGGCGGTAGCCTGGCGTGCGGTTTCTTTAATGCTCCAAGCGGAGCTTGGTTTTCTATTGGGGCGTAGTAGTTCCAAGCGCTGTTTGCGATTTATCTTGGGCGCCGATGAGGGAATTGAGCTTCCTAGCGGGCTAAGACTTTGTCGCCGAAATGGCGCAATTGAGATAGTAAAGCCGATTTCCTAGTCCCATTCGGTTGTCAGCAAGCCAAATTGGGCTAATTCGCTTCGCTTGTAGTAATTATCAAAATGGTTGAGACATAACACTGACAACTGCTATGTCTTTCCCTTTTGGCCTAGCTCTACTATCCTTATGGCTCTTTTTTGGTAGTGCGAATTGGGTGGAGAAGCACTCTAATAATTAGGACCGGAAGGTCTTGGATTACACCCTTATACGATAACAGCGTTTGATAATTGAGGTGTCCCTTGGGGCAGTTTTCGCGTAGTGCAATTTTTTGGATTCTCCTAATTCTTCTTTTTATGACCTTTTACGGTGTGGTTAAACCGAAAAGTCAGAATGTAAAAGAACTAAGCTACTCCCAATTTTTGGCTGAGGTTGAAGCCAAAAGGGTAAGAGCTGTTACTATCGAAGGTAGCAATATTAAGGGTGAGTACACCTCTAGTCTTGATCCTTTTGTTACTACCTCTCCAAAACACGAAGGGCTTATTGATTTACTCAGGAAAAATTCAGTTGAAATTAAAGTCAACGAACCTGAGGACCAGCCTTGGTATTTACTTTTCCTCGTAAATGCTTTGCCTATTTTGTTGCTTATAGGAATTTGGCTTTTCTTTATGCGACAAGTCCAAATGGGCGCTGGAAAGGGGATGAGTTTTGGGAAAAGTCGCGCCAAATTGCTTACGGAAAGCCAGCAAAAAGTAACCTTTGCTGATGTCGCCGGCATAGATGAGGCCCGCTCAGAGCTTGAAGAGATAATTGAATTTTTGAAAGATCCCAAAAAGTTCACCAAACTTGGAGGGCGTATTCCCAAAGGCGTGCTTCTGGTTGGCTCGCCTGGTACCGGAAAAACACTGTTGGCCAAAGCTATAGCGGGTGAAGCAGGTGTGCCCTTCTTTAGCATTTCTGGTTCTGATTTTGTCGAGATGTTCGTGGGCGTTGGTGCCTCACGTGTACGAGACCTGTTTGTGCAGGGCAAAAAGAACGCCCCATGTCTTATTTTTATCGATGAAATTGATGCAGTAGGGCGTCACCGTGGTGCTGGTATGGGCGGCGGTCATGATGAGCGCGAACAAACCCTAAATCAGCTTCTGGTTGAAATGGATGGATTCGAGAGCAACGAGGGCGTTATTTTGATTGCCGCTACAAATCGTCCCGATGTCCTCGACCCAGCATTACTTAGACCAGGACGGTTTGATAGGCGTGTTGTGGTGCCAAGGCCAGATCTTAAAGGGCGCTTAGGTATTCTCAAGGTGCATGCCCGACGTGTGCCGGTTGGTGAGGATGTAGATCTTGAAATTTTGGCTCGTGGAACTCCTGGTTTTTCTGGCGCAGAGCTCGAAATTCTGGTGAATGAAGCGGCCTTGCGCGCTGCACGGGACAATAAAGAGAAAGTCAATCGTGAAGACTTTGAATACGCAAAAGACAAAGTGATGATGGGCGCCGAGCGGCGATCCATGTTGCTTACAGAAAAGGAGAAAACTACCACGGCCTATCATGAGGCTGGTCATGCCTTGGTTGCCAAAAAGCTGCCGAATGCCGATCCAGTACATAAGCTTACTATTGTTCCGCGAGGAATGGCGTTGGGTCTGATGCAGCAACTGCCTGAAAATGATAGGCACACCTATTCAAAATCGTATTGGATGGACCAGCTTGCTGTTTTCTTTGGTGGTCGCGTGGCTGAGGAACTTGTGTTTCAAGATATGAACACTGGTGCCAGCTCGGACATTGAGCGTGCCACTGATATCGCGCGACGCATGGTATGTGAATGGGGTATGAGCGACACCCTTGGACCGCTACACTATTCTTCGAAAGAAGAGCATGTGTTTATGGGACGAGACATGGGCAAGCCTCGTGAACACTCGGAGCATACGCAAGAAACTATAGATGCAGAGGTTAAGCGCATTATCGAGGGGCAGTACCAGGTAGCGAAAAAGATTATCTCTGAAAATTTAGATATTTTGCATGCAATGGCAAAGGCGGTAATCGAGAAAGAAACTCTATCAGCAGAGCAGATCGAACGTATCGTAAAAGGATTGCCGGCTGATGAGGTACAAGCACCACTTGAAGGCAGCACCGCAGTGTCAGTGACTGCCTAAATCTGGTGAGCCTGTTTATGTAGGCCTTTATTTCATGGACCTGGTATTGAGCGAAAGCTACGGCTGGCTGCGCCACGTTTTAGACGTGCTTATAGTCAGCTATCTAGTTTACCGTGGTCTTTTGGTAATTAAGGGAACGCGCGCTGCCCCTATGTTATGGGGGCTCACCCTTGTCGTGCTTTTCTACTTTTTGGCGAGACCGTTAGGGCTTGTTACTGTTGCCTGGATTCTCGGTAACTTTTTGAGCTCCATAATTCTCGTTATTGTCGTTATTTTTCAGGATGAGATTCGACGCGGGTTAACCAAAGTAGGGCTACAACCTTTGTTTCACCGCTCTACCAAAACGCTAGACGATAAAACAATTGAAGACATTACTTTAGTGTGTTCGACACTGGCAAAAAATAAGGTCGGAGCTCTAATCGTGATTCAACGGGATGTAGGTTTGGACGAAGTAGTTGAAGATAGCGTGCATCTGGATGCCCTCCTCAATCGTAAGCTGCTGTACGGTATTTTTGTAAAGGAATCGCCACTACACGATGGCGCGGTATTGATTGAGGGTAACCGGATTAAGGCAGCCAACTGTGTGCTGCCGCTTAGCTTTAATCCAGACCTCGATCCCAATCTTGGAACCAGGCATAGAGCAGCAGTCGGATTATCTGAGCGCAGTGATGCTTTGGTAATTGTTGTGTCAGAGGCAGACGGCAGCATCTCGTTAGCCAGGGAGGGGCGAATTATTCGCAATCTCGATGCCTCGTTATTACGCGACTCTCTGCATCGCTTTATGGCCAGCAGTGCGACACAAAATGAGCCAGGAGAGTCGCTCACATGAAAAATCTTGGCTTAAAAATATTCTCGCTTATTATTGGCATTTTGTTGGCGCTTTTTGTTGGTAGCGAGGGAAACACGAGCGTACTTAGTTTTTTTGTGCCTGTGGAACTTCGAAATAGTCCCGCAAGCAAAATGGTAGTGGGGCCGCAATCTTTACAGGTTCAAGTATCTTTACGTGGACCATCGTTTTTAGTTTCTCGTATAGCAACATCTCCACCCACCTTTAAAGTGCGTCTTCCCGACGATGTTGACGATCGCTACGTGGCTACATTAAGTCGTGCTGATTTATCGCTGCCGCCAGATGTGCAAGTTGTGTCGATTGAACCATCTGAACTTGAAATTCGTTTCGATACGCTGCGTACCATTACTGCCCCAGTAATCATTCCTAAAATAGGAAGTCTTCAAGAGGGATTTGCGCTTGAGTCCTTGCTGGTGAAGCCAGATAAGGTGCAGCTTACGGGGCCAAGCAATGAAATTAAGGATCTGCTTAGGGCGGAAACAGAAACCTTAGATTTGAGAGGCGTGAACGCTGGATTTAAAAAGACCTTGCAGTTGCGCTCCGCAGGCGCTCATATTCAAATTGAGCCAAGCACTGTTGAAGTTGAGGCCAGCGTGCGCGCGGTGCAGTTGCCGAAACGATTTGAAAAGCTATCAGTTGAAGTTCGCGCCGCCGCAGGTGAGGTATGGTCCGTTAAGCCCGATCGGGTTGATTTGGAGCTCTCAGGTTCCCGTGATGCGCTTGAGCGTATCACTAAGGAGCAAATTATCCCGTATGTACGACCGCAACCCGGGTCGTCACTACAGACCGTCAAAGTGGGTGTAGACATTCCTGCAGGGATTTCCTTAAGTGTAGTAAACCCCTCGGTTGTTGAAGTTAAAAAACGCACGGGCTTAGTTGAGCGAAATAGCGGCAAAAAGCAGTAAGATGAGGCAATATGGAAGAGTCTACCAAATCGACTAAGCGCAAGTACTTTGGCACTGATGGCGTAAGAGGGGTTGCGAATGCGACACCTTTAGACCCAGAGACGCTGGTGCGTTTTGGTAAGGCTATTGCTCGAGTTTTTTTGCGAAATAAGGGGCGTCATCGAATTCTCATTGGCAAGGATACAAGACTTTCCGGCTACATGATTGAAACAGCGTTGGCTGCAGGTATCACCTCGATGGGGGCAGATGTCTGGCTCGTTGGCCCGCTGCCAACACCAGGAGTTGCCTATTTGACGCGCAGTATGCGTGCGGATGCCGGCATAGTAATATCAGCTTCGCACAATCCATATGAAGATAACGGCATTAAGATATTTGGTGCGGATGGATATAAACTCCAAGATGAAATTGAGTCTGAAATAGAGTCCTTGCTTGAACCAGGAATGCTTGACGGAAAGGGAGCGTCGGCGACTGAGGTTGGAAAAGCTTCTCGTATTGATGACGCATCCGGACGCTACACAGTCTACCTCAAAAATACTTTTCCGAGAGAACTATCACTTGAAGGCCTGAAAATTGGTTTTGATTGCGCCAATGGCGCGGCCTATACCGTAGCGCCGCAAACCTTGAGTGAGCTTGGTGCTGAAGTAACTTCTAGGGGAATTAGCCCAAATGGGCGCAACATAAATGCGGGAGTAGGTTCGTTATATCCCGAAGTGGCGAGTAAGCTTGTTATCGAGAATAATTTAGATCTCGGTATTTCCCTTGATGGAGATGCGGATCGGGTTATTTTAATCGATGAAAAGGGGCAAATCATCGACGGAGATCAAATTTTAGCAGTGTGTGCGCTCGATTTAAAAAAGCGTGGTCAACTAAAATCGAATCAGGTAGTCGCTACGGTCATGAGTAACCTCGGACTGGAACATGCGCTTCAAGCGCAGGGAATTCAGCTTGTACGCGCTCCGGTTGGCGATCGCTACGTGCTGGAGGAAATGCTCAAGCGAAAAGTTGAGCTTGGCGGGGAACAATCAGGACACACTATTTTTGGAGATCTCTCAACCTGCGGAGATGGAATTCTCACGGCCTTACAAGTGCTGGCTGTAATGCTGCGGGAGCAAAAAACACTTTCGGAACTGACGTCCGGATTTATAAGACTACCGCAACGAATCATTAACGTAACAGTAACCCACAAGCCCGATCTAGCCTCGGTAGAGCCCATTCGGAGTGTTATCGCAACGAAAGAGCGAGAGTTAGGTAGCGGCGGTAGATTATTGGTGCGATATTCAGGCACCGAAAATAAGCTTCGCGTTATGGTCGAGTGTGGAGACGAACAGCTTTGCAAAAAACATGCAGAGGATGTAGCTGCGGTAATTCAACAGGAACTTGGCACGCTCTAGTAAGCTGCTTTCCGCCACGGACGAATATGCGACTGGCTCAGCATAGGGTACTTGGGTAACATAGGACCCATGCATAATTTTTCTGTAACGCCCAGAGATCCCTCGACCCAAAAACTGCCTGGTGAAGCCGAAATGCGACATTTCGACGCGCAGACGATTACCAGTGGCACGGCTGCCGCTGTACTCATGGAGCGCGCAGGTTCGGCGGTAGCAGAATGGCTTCGAGAAAATGTTCTTAAAGCTCAGCCCGCTCGAACCATATGCATATTGTGTGGACCAGGAAACAATGGTGGTGATGGCTTTGTTGCTGCGCGCATTTTGCATTCGCTTAATTATAGGGTGAAAGTTATTTGTAGTAGTGCTGCGAGTAACAGTGTTGAGGCTCAAACTGCCCGTGAGCAAGCTCAGCAGGCGGGGCTCCCCATACATATCTGCGCCGAGAGTCAGGACAGTTTGCATGCAGCTACTGAGATTTTGGCTAGCTCTTCTGTTTTAGTTGATGCCCTGCTCGGGGTAGGACAACGCCAGGCTCCCCGTGGTGTTCTCGCACAGCTCGTAGATATCTGTCGGGAGCTGGAGCCAAGCTCGAGCGAGCGTATTGCAATTGATATCCCCACTGGCATGCATGCGGACACTGGAGAGATTTTTGAGCCCCATTTCAAAGCACACCAGACACTATGTGTTGAGCTCGTAAAACGCGGGCTACTTCAATTTCCCTCACGGGCTGTTTGCGGTGAGGTGCATGCGCTCCCTATTGGCATAGACACAAAAGGCAACTGCGACTTTGAACTGCTTACGCCCCAATCATTTCCGCCTATTCCTCGTCGAAGTTTTGATGCGCATAAGGGGAGCTTTGGTAAAGTGCTGGTCATCGGAGGTTCGCATTCAATGCCTGGGGCCGCTATTCTCGCAGCACATGCCAGTTTGCGGAGTGGCGCTGGAATTGTTCGTTTACTTTCACCAGGAGTAGTGCACCCTAACCTCTGGCCAGAAATAATGATTGTGCCATGTGCAGATAAGACCGTATTAACTCTAAAATCACTTGCACAAACCAAACGAGCTCTCCAGCAGTCGAGTGTAGTGGTATTGGGTCCGGGCTTAGGAAATGAGAAACAAACAATTCAATATTCTGGCGCCGTTTTAAAGGAGTGCGCAAAACTCAGCATTCCTGTGGTGCTTGACGCTGATGCTTTACCGGCCTTGTCTTTACTGAAAGACTCTGAATTGCCCGAACTTATTTGCACTCCACACCCTGGCGAGTTGGCGCGGCTTTTAGGGCACACAACTGAAGAAATTCAACGAGATCGTTACAAAGCTTGTTTTGCGGCTCAGATGGCCTGTGCTAAAGCTGTTTGGGTTTTAAAAGGCGCTGGCACTATTGTTTTTTCAAAGTCCCATGGCTATGTAAGTCCGTATGCCTCTCCATTTTTGGCCACCGCAGGAAGCGGCGATGTCCTTGCTGGAATTATAGCGGCTTTACGGGCCCAGCATATTCCAAGCACCCAAGCGGCAGGGTTGGGAGTGTTACTTCACTTTGAGACCGCTCGAGAGTTATTGCTCAAGGGTGTTTGCCCCCTACGAGCCCATGATTTGATTGAGACTATTCCCAAAGTATGGGAACAGGTTCTGTATGAATAGTGGTGTCACGTTTGCGCTTCCAAATGTAGCGAGTACTGCTCGTTTTGCTGCATTGGTAGCGGCCCATCTCAAGGCCCCGATACAGCTAGGTCTCAAAGGAGATCTTGGTAGTGGAAAAACTACCTTTGTCAGATCCTTGTGCGCGGAAATGGGTATCGGCGATCCAGTTTCTTCGCCTACGTATGTGCTGCAGCATGTGTATGAGAGGCCAAAACTGGTAATTGAACACTGGGATCTGTACCGCTGCAATTCAGCTCCTGAAGAACTACTTGATCCGGCGCCAGATAACACCATTCGTCTTATTGAATGGCCTGAGAAATGCCCAGAAGTTTTACAACAATGCCTATATTTGTTGCATTTTGAGTATACATTTGATTCGCAAACTCCTTTAGACCGCCGCGTCACCATGATAGGCTTTGAGCCAGAAATTACCGAGCGTGTGCAGAAAACATGGCATCACCCATAGTTGTTAAAAAATTTGGCGGCACCTCAGTCGCAGATGTTGCTCGAATCCGAAAGGTAGCCGAGCTCGTGTTCGATTTCAAAAAGGCACAGCCATCAACCAAGCTCGTGGTTGTTGTGTCAGCGATGGCCGGCGAGACCAATAGATTATTAGCCTTGGGCCACGCCTGCGCCGCTTCGCCGAGCCCGCGAGAGCTTGATGCATTGGCTGCAACCGGTGAGCAAGTAACAACGGCGCTTCTTGCGATTACCTTACAGGAACTTGGAGTCCGCTCCCTAAGCTTAACCGGTGCTCAGGCCGGGATTCAAACCGACTCTCATTTTATGGAAGCTCGAGTCGAAGAGGTAGATGTTCGAAGACTAAATCAAGTTTTGAATGATAATCAGGTCGCCATCGTTGCCGGATTTCAGGGTATTGAAGCGCAAGGAGACACAACCACGCTTGGTCGCGGAGGTTCTGATATTACGGCCGTTGCATTGGCAGCCGCACTAAAAGCACGGGCCTGCTATATTTATACTGATGTAGACGGGGTGTATTCCGCTGATCCGCGTATTTGCCCCCAAGCCAAAAAACTAAAAGAAGTTTCGCATGAAGAAATGCTGGAGCTGGCGAGTGTTGGTGCCAAAGTACTACATCCCCGCTGCGTTCATTTTGCACATCGATTTAGTGTGCCATTAGTTACATTATCTTCCTTTCATCCGGGTGCGGGCACTTGGGTGGTTTCGGAGCGTTCGCCTATGGAAAATGCATTAGTGACTGGGGTAGCTTCGCGGTCTGATGAGGCCTGTATTCGTCTCCAAGGTATACCTGGTGGCGCTAGAGCGCTCTCAAAAATATTCGCCGAGCTCGGCAAAAAAGGGATAGCGGTAGATCTTATTTCTCAAACACCCTCTAGTGATGATCGGGTGGACGTTTGTTTTACAACCCCTGATGACAAAAGCTCTTTAGCCTTTCAGATTTGCGATGAATTAGTCCCAGAACTTTCGGCAGTGGGGGCCCATATTGACCGCAATATCGCTAAGATTTCAGTAGTGGGGATTGGAATTCGCCAGACAACCGATGTCGCTCAGGTCCTGTTTGACACCCTATCGACTGAAGGCATAGAGGTAATTATGTCGGCGAGTAGTGAAATTAGATTATCCGTTGTGGTGCCCCGAAAATATGCAGAATTAGCTGTGAGAGTACTGCATGAAAAATTAGTAGAATCAAAATAGACACGTACCACACCCACCTTTATTGTTTGCTAGATTTTATCGTTAGGTAGCCCCGAAGCATCTCTGCGGTTTTCGGGCCTATTCCTCGAATCGACTCTAGAGCTGCCTGGAGGCCTTCAGTCTCGCCCATCACTAAAATATCCTCTCTGTGTGCGAGTATGCGCTGCCCTAAATTATCTCCGACACCAGGTATCAGAAGTAAGTCAGCAAGCGTCGCCTCCCGAAGATCCCATAAATGAGCGCATGCAAAGGCAGCTTCTGCTTGATTTTGGGAGGGGAGGCAGGCCGTACTCATTGAATAACCAATAGAAGTGGGCGCTTGAAACTTATACAAGAGTGCACCCAGCCCCACAAAAATGCTGTATATAATCTGCAATAACGTAGCTCGCCGCATATCCTCTATTCGCAAAAACGCGTCAAATGTTTCGTAAGAAGTGAAAGAGGGCGTGGAGCGCAAGGTCCCTTTACTGCCGTGTAGCAGGCACGCTACACTTTGGGCGCATTATGCCCAGCACCCTAGTTCCCTCAATTAAATCCAATCAAGGCCGACAAATTTGGGCTTGGTGCCTTTATGACTTCGCTAATTCTGCTTACGGCGTTCTTTTCCTTACTTTTCTTTTTCCTGTGTATTACCGAGAACTTCTTGCTGGGGGTGGGGGAAGAGGAGACCTTTGGTGGGGGCTTGCATTCGGCGGGTCGGTGGGACTTGCAGCATTATTATCGCCGCTCGTAGGCCGTAGCGCAGATCGTTATGGCTTAAGACTGCACTTATTACGGCTTTTAACCTTGTTATGCATCGCCGGCACCGCATTTTTAAGTATAGGACCTACGTTAGGGCTTATCACTTGCACGACGCTGCTGATAATCACAAACCTGGGATACACCTTAAGCGGCACTTTGTATGATAGTTATCTTCCAGAGGTAACCACGCCTAAGCAGCGAGCATTTGTTTCCGGCTTGGGTTGGTCACTTGGGTATGTGGGCGGTATTGTAGTTTCGCTGTCCTTTCTTCCCTTGTATCGCGCAGGCTTTGCTGCCGATCTTACGTCTTATCTGATTTGTTTTGCACTTATCGCCGCATTTTTCTTTGTTTTTGCTCTGCCCTCTAGTTTTCTTTTGCCTCATATCCCCGCAAGCCCCGCCCTCAATCAGAAGAATATTTTTAAAGACATCAAAGCTACATTTACTCTCAGGCAAAAATATCCCGACTCCTTCATTCTCATTTTTGGATTCGGATTAAGTTATGTTGCGCTTTCTACTATTTTTTCATTTTTCACTATTTATTCTAACGTAACCTTAAAGGCCTCAGTTGCGGAGGTTACCTACCTCTTTCTTATATTTCAGATAGTCGGGTTTCCAGCCACCTTACTTGCAGGCATCTTAGGAGCCCGGTTTGGAGAGCTTAGAATTCTTCTGTTTTCGCTTATTGGATGGATACTCATTTTAGCAGCATTACTAACTAGTCCGCCCTTGCCAGTTGCCTACGCAATTTCAGCTTTTTGTGGGCTCCTCTCCGGTCCTGGTCAGGCGAGTGCAAGAACTCTAGCCTCACACCTTTTCCCCATTGCTCAGCGTGGAGAGTTTTTTGGCTTTTTTAGTTTGTCAGCAAGAATTGCGGGCAGTTTAGGCCCAGCGCTCTTTGGACTCATTTCATGGCTTAGTGGGAGTCAGCAAATTGCTCTTTCTCTTAATATTGTATTCTTAGTACTGGGTATAATTGTTCTGCGAAAGCTTAAGCTGGCAAAAATTGAGCCGTAGAACTGGTCTTAAGCTACCACATCCATCAGCCCATCTTCTTTAGGCCTTGAACGTGTCTCTGGATCAACCTTAGATTCCGCGCGTTTTGCCCCTTTTGATTGAGCTGCGTAGTTGGCTTCGGTTTGTTTTATCTTGCTTGGCGCCCTTGAGGTATCGCTTCTTGCTGGATTCATAGTCTGCCGGTCTGCGGCTACTTTACTTATCTGAGCTACTTGGGCAGCGTTTAAGTTTGCGGCAGGGGAGCTTACCTGAGTTTGTGTGTTGGAATGCGCGGTGGGAGTCACCTGGGAGGCAACAGTTCCAAGGTTATGTGTAGTTACCGAAGGCATACCTAAACTTCCATTCTGAAAACCCTATCTAGCTATTCGAAATTAAAGGGGTTTTGCTTAATATTCTGGGGCTGATTATTTCTCACCCAAGGAGGCGACTTTCTTCCATAAATTCAATAGAATAGCCCGCTATGGGCCGAAATCGACCGCTACAATTTGATGCCAACGCCACCATGGGCGTGCAAGATGACCTTTGGCTCAAGGTTTCGGTCCTCTGTGAGGGCGCTCTTAATCCCAGCTCAATTCACAGCGGTGGGCAGAGAGCGCGGGCACTAATTGAAGAAGCCAGGCAACAAGTGCGGCTGCTTGTTTCGGCACCCGCAAAGGCAAAGGTCATTTTCACCTCAGGCGCCACCGAAGCCAATCTACTTGCCTTAAGCCAAGCGAAACAGTTTCTCAATTGGCAAATTATTAGCTCTGCAATTGAGCATCCCTCAATACTCGGTACACTGAGTAGCCCCGAATTTGAGAAACGCCATCAGCTTGTGTTCCCTAATCGCGCTGGCATAGTGTCTGTTGAATCGGTACTTGAGAAAATTACTCCCAATACTCGCCTGGTCTCGATAATGTACGCCAATAACGAAACAGGAGTAATTCAGCCCATAGCCAAAATAGCGGCGCTCCTTAAAAAGGCCCACCCACAGATTTTAATCCACACAGATGCCGTGCAGGCTGCTGGCAAACTAGGCTTCTCTTGGAATGAGCTTGGCGTCGACATGCTGACGCTTTCGGGGCACAAGCTCGGATCTTTTCCTGGTGTCGGGGCGCTTATATGCCGCCCAGATTTAATTGTTGAACCATTCCTGCTCGGTGGACCACAGGAGTCACGTCTGAGAGCTGGCACCGAAAATCTTCCTGGTATCGTTTCTATGGGCCTTTGTGCCGAGCGTGCGCGGCTCGAACTTACCGAGCGCACGGCAACTTGGGTTTTACAAAAGCAGACCATATTAGAAACAGTGCAAAATCTAGTTCCGGAGATACGGTTAACCACAGATGCGGCCTGCATTCCAAACACCTTACACTTGTTCATCCCGGGGATACGGGGAGATGACCTTGTTGTTGCGCTCGATCTTCTCGGAATAGCCACTTCAACAGGCGCTGCCTGTGCCTCTGGAAAAATTGAACCCTCACATGTGCTTCTTGCTATGGGACTAAATGAAGAAACGGCCAGAAGCAGTCTCAGAATTAGTCTTGGGCTAAAGCTGAGAGATGAGGATATTGCACAATTTTCTTCAAGTCTTGCCGATTGCATTCGGCGCCTGCAGAAAAGGACCAGCCATGCTCACCTCTGACCCAGCAAATGCCAACCGAATTGCTGTAGCCATGTCAGGCGGAGTTGATTCGTCTGTTGCAGCAATGCTGCTTAAGCAAGACGGGCACGATCTTATTGGTATCTCGATGCAGGTGTGGGACTACCGCCAAAATGGTGGAAGTAAAAGCCGCGCAACCTGCTGCGCACCCGATGATTTTGCAGATGCGCGTCAGGTCGCCGCAAAACTGGGGGTTCCATATTACGTATTTGATTTCGAAGAGACCTTCCGTCGCGAAGTTATTTCTCCCTTTGTCCAGAGTTATGCCCAAGGCCTAACACCCAACCCCTGCGTTGAATGTAATAATAAAGTAAAATTTCGCGAGCTCAGAGACAGAGTATCAGCGCTTCAATTTGCCGCAGTTGCTACAGGCCACTATGCACGTGTCGGGCAAGAGGCTCATGGACCAGTCTTAATGCGTGGGGTCGACGCAGAAAAAGATCAGGCATATTTCCTCTATGGCATCAAACCAGAAGAGCTTAAACGTACGAGGTTTCCGATAGGGCACCTTCATAAAACCGAGGTGAGAGAAATTGCTCGCGCTGCTGGCCTCGTGACGGCAGAAAAGCCCGAAAGCCAAGATATTTGTTTTGTATCGGGTCCAGTAAAAGATTTTTTGGTTCGCCTAGGCGCTCAAAAGCGTAAAGGGTTTATCTATGATACTAACGGAACTCCAGTCGGCGAGCATGAAGGTATTCACCAGTTTACGGTGGGGCAGCGACGTGGACTAGGGGTAGGTGGTAGCGCAGAACCTACCTATGTCGTGGAGCTCATACCAGAAAAAAATGCTGTAATTGTCGGCAAAAAATCGGACCTTGAAAGAGAAAGTTTTGAAGTTTCTGTTTGTAATTGGATCCACCCCTCAACCCAACCACCTTCTTCAGGAGTTCGGCAGCTTGAAGTAATTGCGCAGCTTAGGCACCGACATAAAGGAGTGCCCGTGACTCTGGAAGTTACAGCAGATGGCCGAGCTCGCGCGCACTTCAAGAATGAATGGACGACGGTTTCGCCCGGGCAAAGCGCGGTATTTTTTGACCTCAATAACGAAGTGGTGCTCGGGGGAGGCATAATCTGCCCCTTCCATTCAGTTTTTACTGAAAAGTCTGCCCAGCCTTAGTAGGGCCCTAAGATTGAATTTACAAGGCAGATACGTTACAATAGCGCGGTGATAAGACGGTTTTGTGGTGAAGTTGTATCGCTAGACTACAGCCCAGAGCTCGCCTTACCTCGCGTTTAAACCCATTCGCGGTGCGTATTTTCGTTAAAAAATCGTTCAATTGGTATTCGCAGTCTATTTTGCCTAAGCTCTTTAGACTCCTCCAAGGAAGACCCAAGCGCCGCGTGACCTGAGTAAGGAATTTGTTTCATGAGCACCGATAATCAAGAAGCATTGGAACTAGAATCAAACCAAGAAGCGCCGGCTGACCACACGCCCGTAGATCCTGCGCTTTATGATCAGCTTGAAGAAAAAATACAATATCACTTCAAAGAAAGACGTTGGCTTGAGCGTGCGCTGACGCATCGCTCCCTTCAAGTAAAGGGCCACAAATCGGACTATGAAAGATTAGAGTTTTTGGGCGACGCTGTATTGGATTTGGCAATTGCGCATTTGCTGCTCGATAAACATCCCGAAGCCCGAGAAGGTGACTTATCGAAGATGCGTGCAGCGCTGGTAAACACTGGCTCTCTAGCTCAAGTATCACGAAGTCTTAATCTTGGACCTCTTATCAAACTAAGCCGAGGAGAGATTGCGAATGGGGGAGCGGACCGCCCGTCAATTTTGGCTGATGTGTTTGAAGCGCTTATGGGTGCTATTTACCGCGAAGGCGGTTATGCGCCCGCGCACGCAACAGTGCGAGTCCTCTTTTCTGAACTTATCTCAAATGTTGAACCAAGAGACCCCAAAACGGAACTCCAAGAAGCCCTACATGCCAAGGGACAAGAAGCCCCAGTGTATCTTCTTGAATGCGTAGAGGGCCCAGAACACGCCCCACTTTTTATTTCGATTGTGCAAGTTAATGGAGTGATGCTCGGACGAGGCCGAGGCAACACTAAAAAAGCCTCTCAGCAGGAAGCCGCAGCTCAAGCGCTTTTGCAATTGGTAGCCTCTGAGGAGAATGTATGACAAAAGAAATTCCATCCGTAGCTATAGTTGGGCGCACCAATGTGGGCAAATCGAGCCTTTTTAACGCGCTTGTGGGCAAAAAAGTTGCCCTGGTTCAGAATGCACCGGGCGTTACGCGTGATAGAAGTTATGCGCTTGTAGCGCGATATGGCGATCCGTTTACGCTCATTGATACCGGGGGTATGGTCGGCGAAGAAGATGGAGACTTGCATGCAGAGGTTCGCCATCAGTGTGAGCTTGCCCTGTCTGAAGCTGACTTAGTTATTGCCGTGCTCGACGGAATGCACGGCACCCATGCACTCGACTATCAGGTTGTTGACTACCTCCGTCAAACCGGAAAACCCGTACTTTGGGTTGCTAATAAATGTGAAAAAGATGAAGCAGAAAGCACTGCTGCAGATCTTTATTCTCTTGGTATTGAGGAAATTCTTCATGTGAGCGCCGCCCATCATAAGGGCCTCGACATGCTCGTTCAACGTGTTCAAACTGAGCTTAATCTCAAGCCACTTACGGTGAATGAGGGCGAAGAAGAGGAAACTTTTGCCCCACCCAGCGAAAGTTCGGCGATACGTGTGGCCATTGTGGGCAAGCCGAATGCTGGCAAGTCTAGCCTTGTAAACAAAATATTAGGCGAAGACAGACTTATTACCTCGCCCATTGCCGGAACGACAAGAGACCCCATCGACGTCCAATTTTCTGCAGATGGCACCGATTACGTGTTTGTGGACACCGCGGGATTAAGAAAACGAGCCAAAATTGATGCCAGTTCACTTGAGCATCTGAGTACGATGCGCACCTTGCGTGCCTTGGCGCGCTGCGATGTTGCAGTATTGGTTATTGATGCCACAGAAGGACCACCAAGTGAGCAGGATCAAAAAATTGCGGGACTCATTCATGAGCGCGGGCGTGGACTTGTGATTGTAGTCAACAAATGGGACGCTCTTGAGAAAGATCATCGCACCGTCAAAGATTTTGAACGTGCGGTGTACGAACAACTTAAATTCGCTACCTATGCGCCAATCGTTTTCACTTCGGCGCTTACCGGTCGGCGCTGCCAGGCAGTCCTCGAGAAGGTAAAAGAAGTATTTGCAGCGAGAAGAGTGCGGCTACGTACTTCCGAACTTAACCGAATTCTCAATAGAGCTTTTGAATTGAATGCCCCACCGTCTTATCACGGAGAGCCTATTCGGCTTTATTTTGCCACTCAGGTTGCTTGCGAGCCGCCTACCTTTATTTTGTTTGTGAATCACCCCAAACGCATTAATTTCTCGTATCTACGTTACATTAGAAATGTCATTCGAGACCATGAGCCATTTACCGGTGTTGATATCCGGCTCTCACTTCGAAAGCGCATTAGCAAAGAGAATAGGGGTGCGCGGCCCGATAACACCGAACACGAAGAGGTAGAACCAGCTCTTGACGACTTGGTAGACGAATAGAAGATACTCAGCGCATTTCATTTTTGCGTCAGCAAAAATGCCAGTGACACAAATACTTAGCGCAAAAATTGGTTCAGAAACGATCAGTTTCTGAGCATTTGTTTCTTTCAAATTTCAAGGGCGCTAAGTATACTGCTGTGCCAACAGCCTCTCAAACAATCAACTACCCCCTGGGAGAGTCCTTATGGGCAAAAGTGTACTTATTCTCGATTTCGGCTCTCAATTTACCCAGTTAATTGCTCGGCGCGCCCGTGAATTTGGGGTCTTTTCTGAAATAAAGCCCTGTTGGACCGACCCCGCCTCCCTTGACCTTTCTCATATTGGTGCATTGGTGTTAAGCGGCGGCCCTGCTTCCGTCACCGACGCTGATGCCCCCAAATTTAACCAAGCTTGGCTGTCATGTGGGTTACCAACCTTAGGAGTGTGCTACGGCATGCAACTTATGGCGCATTGTCTGGGCGGTAAGGTATCGCCTGGAAGCAGTAGGGAATACGGTCACGCGGAAGTCGCGATCCACTCTCATACGGGAATTTTTAATTCTCTTTCCCCACAAAGCCATACCACCGTTTGGATGAGCCATGGCGATTATGTAAGCCAATTGCCGACAGGCTTTAGCTTATTGGCAAGTAGTAAAGGGGAAATACCTGCTGCAATCGGCAATGCCGCTAAAAAAATGTATGCCGTTCAGTTTCATCCTGAAGTTGTTCATTCAAAACAAGGTAAAGAGATCTTAAAAGAGTTTATATTCGGCGTTGCACAAATGACGTCTGATTGGGGCGGCGAAAAATTTGTTGATGCCTCAATTAAGCGAATTAAAGACACGGTAGGCCCTGATGCAAATGTGATTTGCGGGCTAAGCGGAGGTGTTGATTCAACCGTGGCCGCGGTGCTGGTGCATAGAGCCATAGGAAAACGCCTTCACTGTATTTTTGTAGATAATGGTCTTTTGCGTCACAACGAAGCGGAGCAGGTGTATAAGCGACTTACCCAGCTCGACCTGAATGTGAAGCTTGTTGATGCCAGTGCTCAGTTTCTTTCAGAACTTAAGGGCGTCACAAACCCTGAACAAAAACGTAAAATTATTGGACGCGTTTTTATTGAAGTGTTTGAGGAAGAGGCAAAACATATCCCAAATGTTTCTCATCTTGTGCAAGGTACTTTGTATCCCGATGTAATTGAAAGCGTCTCTGTGCGAGGTCCTTCAGTTACGATTAAGAGTCACCACAACGTAGGCGGTTTACCTGAGCGCATGAAGCTTAAGCTACTTGAGCCATTCCGTGAACTTTTTAAAGATGAAGTGCGCGTCATAGGACGCGAGCTCGATATGCCGGAAGAAATTCTGCAGCGGCAGCCTTTTCCAGGTCCAGGATTAGCCGTGCGCGTGCTTGGAGAAGTCACCCCAGAGCGCATTGCTATTTTGCAAAAGGCAGATGCCATTTTCTTGGAAGAGATACGCAGCGCAGGCTGGTATACTCGGCTCTGGCAAAGTTTTGCGGTTCTTTTACCCGTAAGCAGCGTTGGTGTTATGGGCGACGGGCGAACCTATGAGCAAACAATTGGACTTCGTGCCGTGCACTCCGATGACGGCATGACCGCCGACTGGGCCTATTTGCCGCAAGAGGTTCTTAGAAAAGTGAGCAATCGCATCATTAATGAAGTACGGGGAGTCAACCGCGTGGTGCTGGATATTTCTAGTAAGCCGCCAGCTACCATTGAATGGGAATAGGAGCTGTTATGGCGTCCTCAGAAACTTCGCTAGTTCCTCGCAAAAATCTCTAAGTCCGTAGTCTGGATCTTGTATGCAGCGATTTACTATCGCACTCATTTCTTCAGGTGGATCGGGGTTAAAATAACGCATAGGTTCAATAGACAGATAAAAGTTGAGAGCGAGCGATTCATAGTCCTCTCCTGAGCGGTTATGCGCTCGCGGATAAGGAGTTTGGCCAAACGGACAGACACCAGTGTAAATTTCGTAAAGAATAATTCCCAAGGCCATCACATCCGCTTTGAAATCAGTTAACAGAAGTGGATTGTAGGCCGCGCTGGTGATTAATCGCCCATTGAATTCATCTGGATGCGGCGATGGGTCTAGCAAGGTAACTTTTCCCGAGCGCGAGATAATAATATTCTCTGGCTTTATGTTTCGATGAGCGTCAAGCTTTCCTGAGTCCTTAAGTTTAAGTAGCGCATTCGCTATTTGTTCGAAATGCGCTACCCGGATGCCATGGAGCAACCGCATTTTTTCGCGTAGAGTTTCACCCTCAAGTTTCTCCATAACTAATATGGGTCTATCATTATAACGCTCGAGCCCAGCGCCCTTTAGCCGAACTATATTCGGGTGCTTAGCTCTAGTGAGGATTTCATGTTGTTTAAGAATAAAGCCATCAACTTCAGCAGCACTTAGAAAGGTAGATTCGAAGCCAGTATCTGGCTTGATAAAAATTACATGAGAGGGGCTTTCGTCTGGACTAAGGAATAAATGGGATCTTTCATAGGGAATTTCATCAAGCGAATGGGTCCATTCCCCACGAGCCGCAACATCGCCGAATTTGAGCGCCACTTTCTTATTGTCTTGGTCTTTTGCAGCGTACACAAAAGCTTTAGATCCTCGGGCAATAAAGGCATCTACTTTATAGGAACCAACCATAGCTCCGGACATGAGCTCTAAGCTACGAGCCCCGTTAGAGATCGGCGGCACCAATGGGGCCTCTCCTCCATCTGGATTATGATCATCTGGAGGGCGTGGTTCTGGTGCTGTGTTTGGTGATGTCATTTTAATATGAATAAAAAAGTATCTTGCAGCCTATTACCTGGGAATATTACCCATGGTTCTTAAGACTACTCAAATGTCCACTCCTCAGGCCAAATAACCCAGGTTCTAAAAATTTGTTTCCAGATTTTGTCGCGCTCCTCGCCCTGCCAAAGAGGTAGCAAACGTACTGGGCTCGAGCAAATTTCCCAATAGTATTAAGGGGGTTAGCCCAACAGAGGAACACAATATGGCTTATGTTTGCCACTCGGACTACCGATATAACTAGCTGTAGCTCTTCGATTTTGTGGCGCTTAAACGTAAAAGTTCGCATACTGAGTGCCGAACGACAGGGGATTTTTAAGTTTTGAAGAAGGTTGTTACCTACATTTTGTGCTGCCTCATCGGACTACTTGCCGTGGTCCCGGTGCTTTTTGTATCTCAAGGCGTTTCTCCTGCCTGGATTAGCCCCAACATTGTAGCAGCAGCCAATTTACTTGGCTGGAGCATTGTCCTCTTTTTTATAATCTCGCGAGAAGACCTTAAGCGCAGCATGTATCGCATTGCGCATGGGCTAGGAGTTGAAACCCGATTTAAATCACTCGAAACTTTGCTCGGAAATCTCATTCGCGAGGTAGAGCGAAAAAACAGCTCGCTTTCAATTAATCTTATCGAGCGCAGAATTACGTCAAAAGAGGAACTTTCTCAGACCCTTGAGCGAGTAGTTGCCCTTGCTTTTAAACTGCTTCATGCAGAATCGGCAGAATTAGCTCTTTTTGATAAAGAGTCAGGCCTGTATCACTCCTCATTTGTGCTCGGAAAACCATTTCGCTCAAGCGCACAGGCTATGTTATCCGGTGCAATGGATGAGGTAGAGGCCAAGCCCAGCCCCGATGTAATGATACATCCTATTGCCTTTGCCGGCAGCATCATGGGTAGTTTGCGCGTTGGACTTAAAAAGGGCAATTTACCGAGCACTGGAGATCAAGAAATTTTGCGTCTCTTGGCGCTACAAAGCAGCTTAGCCCTGATAAATGCCCAATATACGGGCGAATTAGTGCGCATGCGCCGGGTTTCTGAAGAGTCGGTTAAAGCCAAGACAGGGTTTCTTGCGAATTTGAGTCATGAAATTCGAGGCCCACTGGGCATCATGCTTAATGCCGTCGAGCTTGTGCTTGATGGTCTTTGCGGACCAGTGACCAATGACCAATTGGAAACTCTAAAGATGGTGAGAGGCAATGGCCAGCACCTGCTTGAGCTCATTAACGACGTACTTGACTACGCCAAAAGCGAAAGCGGCAAACTGGCTCCAAGCAAAGTGGAAATATTGGTGGGAGATTTACTCCAAGACCTAACCAACGTAGTGCGTTCACAAGCTGACGCCAAAAAACACAAGCTTATCATGCGACCACAGACTGAAGCGTTGGCTTTTGCTTGCGATAGGCGCCATGCTCGCCAAATGCTTATTAATATGCTTACAAACGCCATTAAATACACACCGGATGGCGGTTTGATTGAGTGCTGGGCTGAGCGAATTCCGGGCAGCAAAATTAAAATAGTCGTTAAAGATAGTGGAGTAGGCATAGATCAAGGCGACCGCCATAAAGTATTCGCTCCCTTTGAGCGTGTTGACCACAGCTATTCAATAAACCAAATGGGCACCGGACTCGGAATGCCTCTTACCAAGCGACTTGCTGAAATGAACGGGGGCCTGATTGATTTTTCTTCAACTCCAGGCCAAGGCTCTCAATTTTGGTTAATTTTTCCAGCACTTGAATTTAACCCAGCTATGCGCGAACAAAGCGAAGTACCGCATTCAGCAATCGTTGGCCAAGGTGAGCACGTCCTGGTACTCCAACAATCAAATGCAGAGCGGAATATGCTCGTGCGCCATCTGACTCACTGTGCCTTTCATGTGCTCAGTGCAGAGAACCAACTAGAGGCAAGTCAGCTAGCGGCTCAGCAATACATCGATTTAATAATAATTGATAATAATAATTCTGATTCAAAACTTGACGAAATGTGCAACTCACTTCGGGCCCAACCTAAGCTCACGCAAACTCCAATTTTGCTGATTACCAGCAGAGCGTTTGCGTTTGATGTTGAAAAATTTCTCAAATTAGGGGTAGATCGCTGCGTAAGCAAGCCTATTGAACTGAAGGCAATTAGTCACACCGTACGTCAATTACTCGACTTACGAAGGAACTCAAAAACCGAAGTTACTTCTAAACAATCGCCACAGTCGAATCTCAAATCAAAAGCATTCTTACTTGATGATATTCTGCACTAAGAGCCGACAGGGCTTTTAGTTTACTTTTAGTAAGAGTGAGGCTTCGCGTACGTTGGGTGTAACTAAGCCGTCGATTAAGCTACTAAATTAACCCCTTGATGCTCCTCTGTCTTCGGCTGGGAGTCAGTGGGTGTTCGGTCAGAAGAATCATCTGAATCTGATTTTGTATTTTTATTATTTTCTTGGTCGTCTTTTCTGCGTTCTCGGCGTTTTTCGCCTTCCAAGGTCACAGCGCGTTCGGTGACCATATTTTTCTCTCGCTGTACTACGGCATCGGCATCTGAATATAGGTTGGGTATACGAATCCTTTCTACCTGCATAAGCCCTCCTTGGCCTAAGATATGTTCACCCTAAAAAGCCCCAACTACATCTGCGCTTCTTAGGTATATATAAGAGTCGGCCTCTGGCTAATTTCTCTTGAGCTGCTTCCTGGGGCCCTATAATGCTTGTAAAAACACGCGAATATGCACGCTTTTTTGGCTTAAATTCTTAAGTCAGGTGGACCACCAGCCGATACCCTAACACAAGGTATTTTTTAGGTTTTTTAGTTGGTCTTCTTGGCCAAGGGAAGCATCTCAATAGAGTATGAGTAACGACGAAATAAAGCATAATACACACTACATCGCCTTCGAAGAAATTGTACCCTACGATCCAGCGCTCCCTGAGCGTAACTTGCTGCGAGCGATTATCCTAAACGCCCTTGCGGACCTGCGTAAGCCTGGCGAAACCCAGCGTGAGGCAACCAAATTTTTTCTGAGCGAAGAGGAAGACTATATTTTCTCTTTTCAATCGATTTGTAATCATCTTGATGTAGACGCTGAACAGATTTTGCTTGTTGCGGGCTTGAAACCTAAGCATTAGAAAGCTACTCGTGCGGGATTTCATTCGTTTGAGTAAGACACTAACCTTGTCTATACTTTTTGCGTATGGATCCATCCCTCCAAAATACGTACCCGGGCAACTTACGCCCGCCGCCAGATAAAGAGCTCCAGATGCCTTATCGGTCGCTCACCGATGTCGACACCGCAATTGTGAATGTCCTCGTGCGTTTGAATCTCATTCTTGAAAGCCGGTTTCCAGGTACAGGGGCTATGAGTATGTCTTCGTGCTCGGGACACATTGGAGGAGACGAAAGTATTCACCCAGAGACCCCGTATTTAAGAATAGATGCCGATGCATCTCGTACAAGCGCTGAGCAAAGGGGCGAGATCGAAGATTTCCTAAGGGGCATTTTTGAACGGGCCGCCTCAGCCTGTAATTCTGCAACTGCCGTGACGTTAACTTTTATGATGAGCCCAGAAGTTCAGACTCATATTTTAAATAGTAAACCGGATGCAGGTTTCTATATCTTTATGATTGGGGCCGAATTCCCAACGGGGCAAACTTGGGAAAGACTGGCAGCTTTCTGGCAAGCCGTTGAATCTCAGCTGAGTGCTTGGGACCGGCTAGCTCTCATTACCCAATTTCAAGCTGATGATTTTCAACTACCAGTGGGCACAAGTTACCGAGATGCAATTAAAAATACACCAGTGTAGAGGCCGCAAACTACTTGCCTTAACGGGTCCTCTAGGTCAGTCTACAAGGCGTTATGTTTACAGATACTATTGTCGATAATCCAGGGCCCTTGGGGCTTAAACATCTTTACTCGCTCGACCAAGATCCGGAGGCCCCGCTCGTTTTTTTGGTTCATGGACGCGCTGGGAACATGAAACTCATGCTTACGTTTAGGCGTGCAGCAGCTGAGGGAACTTTTTCTTTTGTGGCACCTGAGGCTCCAATCGCAGATCCTTTAGGTGGATTTAGTTGGTGGCTCGTTGATAACGGCAAAACAATTCTAGAGAATGCGGAGCCAGCTAGCAAAACGCTTCAAGATTTTATCGACGCCTTTATTAAACACCATAACCTCAAGCCCCGTGCCCTGCTAGCACTCGGCTTTAGTCAGGGAGGCGCGGTTCTTACCTTGCTTATGCAACATTCACCAAAACTTTTTGCGGGGATTGGTTTACTTGCGAGCTTCGTGGTTAAAAAAGCAGAAGTGCCCGAAGAAAAGTTAATGACCAATATTTTAGCGGCTCATGGAAGCCAGGACGAAACTGTTTTGTTGGCAAAAGCCAAGGAGGGAGTGGCCTATCTGCAATCACTGGGGGCGGAGACAAACCTGGTTGTCGATGAGGTAGGGCACAAAGTAGGCACAGCCGGGATGCGGGCTCTTAAGTCCTGGTTCTTAAACTTTACCCCAAGATCCCCCGTTAGCTAACCCCCTGAATTTATGGACAGGATTCCTCGCTTCTGCTTCATTTTGATTAATTTATAGAGACCCCAAACATAAAGAATTCCACCTAAAGCCCGATAATTACTGCAGTATTTATTAAAGAAATACATCAGACGGATTTGTAGGTACCCGATGGCAGGGATTGGCTTATCAAGTGGAATTAACGCTGGCTTTTTTCGCCAGTTCTCCAGCCTTGCCAAAAAAGAGCGCGGTGCGGTTTTTGGAACCGACAATGCGACCGACGCAAGTCTTGGTGCAGGCCTTCGAATTGGAGCCAGAACATTTTCGACTGCGCTTGATGGACTGAACGCAGCAACCAGTTTTGTAAATCTTTCTCAAAAATCTCTCGAAGATTTAAAAGACCTTACTGGTGAACTGATTCAAATTACGCAACGCGCTAGTCTCGTTTCAACGTCAAGCGAAACCCGCAAATCTCTTGACCGGCAATTTAAGGCCAAGGCTAGCGAATTTCGCAGCGTAGTCAGTAATGCGACAACCGGCGGGCGTGAGTTTTTAAGCAAAGAAGGCTTGGCGGAAGTATTTGAGGCAGTAGGGCTAAGTAAAGAAAGCTCACAAAGTATCGCCACTGTGTTTAGTCAATTTGTTACTCCAGGCAACGACGACAAACTTGCGAGCGAATTTACCCAAGCAGCACAGGCGCGTATTCCGGTGGGAGCTTTTAGTACACGAGAATCAGATGCTAGCACCAGAATTACAAAGTTAACAGATTCCGATGTAAACTATGGCGCAATTTCAGCCGTAAATTCAGTCTTTGGTGACAAAGATGAAATTCTTAATCAGAATCCAAATGTAAATTCCCTCTTTACGGTTTCATCTACGGGCAGCCTGAATACATTGGAACCGGGAGTACTTATTGACCACGCTGAAGTACTCTACGTTGAAGATCAAACTGGCTATTCGATAATATTAACTAATGCAAATCCATTAGGGTTCAATAACTCGGAGTCGATGAATCTATTTTTAGTTAGTCCTGTAGGTGAAATAGTACAGCAAATTACTTCTAACACCTCGGACGGATTAATATTTCAATCGGCAGCAATTAATAATATTAATGCAACCAGCGGTGCGCTTACGTTTGCCTATGTCGCTGAAGATATAAACACGAGCACGCGAGTAGTTCGGATGGGGGTATTTGCATCACTAGGTGAAGACCCAAGTGGGTACTCTGAGACGGAAATATTTACCGGAGACTCTTTTGCGTATACTTTAAATTCACTGGACGTCAACAATTATGGCAGCGCGGTCCTATTTAATTCTATTTCACCTGGTTCAGAGGGAGTCTATCTGTATGATGTCGAAGATCAGTCCTTTATCGCGGACCTCCTGAGCTATTCAACGGCCGTGGAAGTTGGCTTTATCGGTGGGGGCGAAGCTATCAACCGAGCAGTAATTGGCATTCTTAATTCTAATGGCAAGCTTCAGGGAGTACGAAACGTTACGGAAAGTTTCACTATATTCTCTATTTTAGCTGGACCAACGATCGGTGAAATTACATTTTCTGAATCGGGTTATATTGCTTTCCAAGATAATGATTCGAGTACTATTCAACTTGTGGATGTTGATACAAGGGGTGACTTGGAATCACAGGCGGCAATGTTTACTCTCCGTGAGTCAGACATAGTGAATCAACTTTCTCTCGCCCCAAGTTTTAACGGAACTGGAATGGACATTGGTATAGTGGGATCTCTTGCTTCAATTGGTGGAGACACGGATACGGAGCTCTATCGCATCAGCGCGAACCCCCAAGCCAGCACCGGACAGCGATTTTCAAGAGCATCTCCCGCCACATATGACCCAGTAACAGGTCAGCAATTTAATTCGGTATTCGATGAGTCGAGTAGTATTGCTAGTCGTAGCGGAGCCTATAGAGCCCTTGAAGACTTAAAAAGCTTAAAAACCCAGATTGAAAAAAACCTCGGCGCCTTAGACGAAGCTCAAAAAGTAATAGGGGCGAATATAGAGCTTATTAGAGAGGCCGGTAGGGCCATGCTCGACCTATCTAGCCAGCTAAAAACAGAGAAAGATGCCGACACACTTGCTGAGGAGCTTAAAGAAAGAATAAGAGCCATTGGGGGCAGCGCTGTTCAGGCTCAGGCTGGAAATCTTCAATCTATTATTGTTGCCGCACTTACACGTAATGAGGGGAGCGATTAAAGGCCGGCGATTGCTTGCGGACTAAAGCATTAAATCGTATAAAAACATGCACTTAGCTGCATGGAAGGATTTATGAGCGGGATGTATCCACAATTTGAACAATTTGGTCCTAACTCGGGATATGTGCAGGAGCTTTTCCAGCTTTTTCAAACCGATCCCACGTTGGTTCCTGATGACTGGCGCCGTTATTTTGCATCAGTTTCAGGAACGCCCGACGCGCAGTTCGAACGAAAACCAACTAATGGCAACGGCCATCACGCGGCTCCTGCATCAAATTCAAAGCTTGAAGTTGACGCTGCCACAAAAGCCAATGAACTAGTCAATCTGTATCGCCAATTTGGACATGTTCGTGCCAGATCAAATCCCGTTGCTCGGGGTGTACGTAACCCAAAATACTCGGATGCCCTTAGCGCCGCCGACGAGATCGCAACAAAAGTTTCAGGTACCCAAGAAGTTCCTTCGTTTGGATTTTCGAATGCGAGCACAATTAGTTTTGCTGCGCTTCGGGAGAGTCTCGAACAGATATACTGCCGTAGTGTTGGTTTTGAATTTAGCCATCTTTTGGAGCACAGCGAGAAAGAGTGGCTTAGAAATCGAATTGAATCAGCGAGACCCACTCCGAGCGCCCATGAGCGTCTTGCATATTTAAGCGAGCTTATCAAAGCCGAAGGATTAGAGAACGAACTGCATCGAACGTTTGTAGGTGCAAAACGCTTCTCTCTACAGGGCGGCGAAACACTAATGCCACTTTTGAATGCAGCCTTAGATAGCGCTAGTTCAAAAGGACTCACAAGTGTGATTGTGGGCATGGCCCACCGCGGGCGCCTTAATGTGCTGACACATCTTGCTGGAAAACCGTATGAGGTTCTTTGCGCGGAGTTCGAAGATAAAACGCTTGCAACATTATGTGGGGCTGGCGACGTTAAATATCATCTTGGGTTTAAGGGTAAAAAACAGCTTGCGAGTGGAAATTCAGTAACGGTTGAATTAGTGCCTAACCCCTCTCATCTTGAATTTGTAAACCCAGTCGTCGAAGGCGTTGTGCGCGCTATCCAAGATAGAGACTATGATCGCAAACGCCAATCTGTGTTGCCTTTGCTTATTCACGGGGATGCAGCGTTTATCGGGCAGGGTATTGTTTGGGAGACTCTGAATTTTGCATTAGTAGATGGCTATCGCACTGGCGGAAGTCTGCACGTCGTTATTAATAATCAAGTGGGCTTTACCACCTACCCAGAAGAAAGCCGAGGGTCTCTTTACTGTTCAGATCTTGCAAAAGGCATTTACGCTCCTGTGTTTCACGTAAATGCTGAAGATGTAGAAGCCTGCTGCTGGGTCGCGAAATTAGCAGCCGAGTATCGCCAAGAATTTGGGAAAGATGTGGTAATTGATCTCATTTGTTACCGTAAATACGGACATAACGAGGGAGACGATCCAAACTTTACTCAGCCTGTGCTCTATAGCGAAATTAATGCGAAAGAGACCATTGCGAGCCAGTATGGCAAAAAACTGGTTTCCGAAGCGCTGCTTACAGATGAAGAGGTAAAAAAACTCTGGAGCGATTTTACTTCTGCATTCAAAGCAGCAAGGGCGGCCGCTGTTCCGCTGGCTATAAATGCTGCTAGTCCGTTGCATGGCAAATTATGGGACCACAAAGCTGCTCCCGCCGTATCAGAATCGACCATTGAAGATATTGCTCAAAGCCTCATTACATATCCAGACGGGTTTGCTCCGCATCCCAAGCTTGTCAAAATTCTAGAAAAACGCGTTGAAACGCTGCGCGGGGGTAAGACTATCGATTGGGGCTTTGCTGAAGGCCTTGCCTTTGGTTCTTTGGTGCATGAAGGCAAGCGAGTCAGGCTTAGCGGCCAAGACTGCGGTCGTGGTACTTTCTCGCAACGGCATTTGATGCTTCGCGACCATGAATCTCAAGAGTTTTATTTACCGCTTAATCGCATAAGCAAAGATAAACAGCCTTTATTTGAAGTGTACAACAGCACTCTTTCTGAGGCTTCGGTAATGGGCTTTGAGTTTGGCTTTTCCTACGCCGATTCCGACTCGCTGGTTCTTTGGGAAGGGCAATTTGGTGATTTTGCAAATGGGGCACAGGTAATTATCGATCAGTTCCTTGCCAATTCAGAGTCTAAATGGGGGCAACGTTCGGGACTGGTGCTTCTTTTGCCTCACGGTTTTGAGGGGCAAGGTCCAGAACACTCCAGTGCAAGACTTGAGCGCTACCTCCAACTCTCCGCTGAAGGAAACTGGACTGTGGCTCACCCCACAGAAGCTAAGCAGCACTTTCATCTATTAAGGCGCCAGGCTCACTCGCGAATTAAGCGTCCGCTTGTAGTAATGACGCCTAAGAGTTTATTAAGATCTACCAATGCATGTTCCTCTTTGGAAGAACTAACGAATGGCAAATTCGAGGAGGTCATCTCCACTGACTCGAAACAAGGAGCCAAAGTTGAGCATCTGGTTCTATGCTCAGGAAAGGTTTTCTATGACCTTTGGCCAATCTGCCAAAAAGCGAAAGGAAACGTGAGAGTGCTTCGCTTAGAGCAGCTCTATCCATTTCCGGCTGAACAAGTTGCCAAATTGGTTTCTGGAGCAAAGTCTGCAACTTGGGTACAAGAAGAGCCAGAAAATGCAGGCGCCTGGCGTTTTATAAAGCCATATCTCGATGAATTAAAATTAAAGACAGAGTATGTTGGCCGGCCGGCATCTGCCAGCCCAGCGACTGGGTCGGGGGCGCATAGTGCGAAAGAAATGGCGGAGTTTTTGGCGCAGCTTGAAGTTCGTATTCGCTAAAAGCATTTGATGATATGGGGTTTAGATTTTCCCGAAATGCCGCTTCAGCTTTCAGGGTGCAGTTACTGCTGTCAGCACCTGACCAAGAAAAAGTCTTTCACCACTAAGACCCCCAAGACCACGAAGGGAGAATTCGCAAGAGCTGCCCAGTTTGTGATCTTAGAGGTCTTACTGGTAAAAACTTTCTTTAGGCAGCTGCCAGCGCCAGAAATCTGTTCCGGGCCCAGAAGGAATATTTCACCACAAAGACCCCCGAGACCACCAAGGGAGACTTTACAAAGGCTACCCACTTTGTGGTCTTTGAGGTCTTGGTGGTGAAAATTGTTCAGGCGCAGACAGTCCGAAACAGGCGTCGACCGAAAAAAAAAAATGACAATTGAATCGCAACTAAAACGGAAAAACCAACGGTATAATCAACGCCGACGCAACAACACAAAGTAAAGTCAGCAGCCCACCAAGACGCAAAAAGTCGCTAAATTTATAGCGCCCTGGGCCAAATACAAGCATATAGACTGGCTCTAAGGGAGTTAAAAAACCGAGCGAGGCACCAACGGTGACACCAATTACAAGCGGCGTCACTTGTAGATGAGACACCTCGGCCACATGGGCTGCAATGGGCAAAACCAACAAGGCAGCTGCTTGATTGGAAAGCGCCTGAGTTAATGCAATCGTACCCAGCATTAGGGCAACTAATATGGCAGTTGGTCCAAGTCCCTCAAGTGACTGTAAGAGTAAATTACCAAGCGCTTCAGCGGTGCCGCTTTCTTGCATTCCTTTACCAAGAACTAAAATTCCGGCGATAAAAAGCAAAATGCGCCATTCGACCACTTCGTAAATATCTTGAGGCCGCAAGACCCCAGTAATGACGCAGGTTAGCGCACCAACCAAACAGCTAAACGCCAGCGGTACACTCGTCACTGAACCAATAGTCAAAGAGCTGATAAATATAAGCACGGCCGTCCATAATTGAGCGCTACTTACCCGCGGGGCGCTCAGGCTTTGCAGTGGAACAAGGCCAAAACTTTCGAGCATGCGGTTATCCATGGCACCCACAAACTGAACCAAAAGCAAATCGCCTGGTTTTAAACGCACATCGCTCAATTGCTCGCGAATAGTTTCTCCAAGTCGAGTAATGGCAATCAGCGAGATACGATAATTATTTCGTAAATAAGCTTCAGCCGGTGTTCGGAAGGCGAGGGGAGAGCGCGAGGTGACTAAGAGCTCATGCAACTCAAGTGGCTGCCCTTGTGTAGGGGCATTCAATTTTTCAGACTGAGACTTTCGCTCTTCGGGATACATTAACCCATACCGAGTCATCACTTCAGTGAGTTTCTGAATATCTCCCTCAACTATAAGTAAATCACCGGCCCGCAAAAAAACGCTTTGCCTCGGCAAAATTGAGGGATACCCATCTCGATGTATCGAAAGAATAGTCACGCCAAGAGAGCGGAAAACTTTTGATTGACCTATAGTTTTGTCTGCAAGCTGAGAAGTGGCACCAATAACCACTTCTGCTGTGTACGAGCGAAGTTGGTACTGCACCGATACTTCCTCGTTTGACTTAGAGTCACCCGAGCCAAGCAATGGGGCGGAAATAAAAAGAAGATAACAAATGCCCAGGATGAGGAGCGGAAAAGCCACCAGACCAGTATCAAAAAAACCAAGCTGCGCAATGCCAAAGCCAGGCAAGGCCGAATTTACCACTATGTTTGTTGAGGTGCCTATAAGGGTGCATGTGCCACCGAGCACCGTTGCAAAGGCAGCAGGCATTAACCAGTATCTGGCTGACTCTCGATAGCGTCCAGCCAGCGAGACTATAAATGGCAAAAACAAGCTCATGGTCGCCACATTGCTCATAAGCGAGGAAATGCCGGCAATGCTCAGCAAAACCCAAAAAAAGGCTAAATTTCTGCTTCTTCCGCTGGCTTTGACAATAAGAGTCTCTAAGTGGCCCATCACTCCGGCGCGTTGTAGGGCTGCGCTCAAAACAAAAAGTGACCCAATAAGCACAATGGCCTCATTGCCAAATTGGGCGAACGCGACCTCTCGTGGCACTATCCTGCTAGCCACAAGCAAGACCATCACCATTAAGGCGGTAATTTCAACCGGCAACTTCTCTGTAATAAAGAGATAGAGCGCCAGAACTAAAATGAGAAGAAATAGGGCAATTTCCACGAGCGCATCCTAAACTAATCCTTGCGGGACAATGGAGAAACTATTGCCTAAAGCCTAGCAATTACGGGATACCTAGACGAGAGGTTCTCCGCGGATAACAGCTTAAATTGCTGTAGGATAGCATATTTTTGGGGAGCTCGCTCTTTGGTTCTGGTTCTCTTTCCTCGTTTTTAATTGGCAGGGCCCAGTGGCAGCTATTTTTTTTGACCTTGAAACTTCAGATACCGAACCACTTGGGCAAATTTTAAATTATTCCTTCATTTTAGTTGACGATGAATTGCAGCCAATTGACGAATGTTCTGGGCTTATCCGAATTTCCAGGCTGCAACTTCCACGCCCTCAAGCTATACTGGCCAATAAAGTAGATGTTCTTGAACATCAACAACAGGCTAAAGACACAGAGCCGAAAGCCTTATCAAAAATTCATCAATTCTTCACTGAAAGCATTACCCGCCTGAAAAAACCAATAGCCCTGATCGGCTTTAACTCATCTAAGTTCGATTTACCGTTTTTAAGAACATCTTTTATTCGTAATGGACTTAATCCGTTCGCGTGGAAAGGAAACTTAATAGATCGCGATTTATTTTTAGCAGTAAGGGCGCTTTATTGCAGGCACTTAGATTTTCCAGCTCCAGAAGTTGTCAAAGATAATGGAGAACGCAGGCTCTCGCTTCGACTTGAGGCCCTTGGTGCTGCCTTTGGATTACTCGATGGCCCCCAAACTCATTTTTCACGTGACGATGTGCTGCTTACGATAGAGCTCGCGCGTAGCCTGCGGGAACTTTTCGACTTTCAGATTGAGCGCTATATTTCCTATGAAGCGCAAAAATTTGAGCGCATAAAAGACCCTAAGACTGTACTTTGGTGCATGGAGCCTCAGTATTCGTTAAGTGAGACCCAGCGATTCACCACAATTCCGTATGCATTTATAAGTGCGACGCATTCATATGCACTTTGGGTAGACCTGCAGCGTTATCAGAAGGGAGATGGAAAACGTGCTATTGTAGGGGTCAGCAAGAGCAATGGGGGACTTGTCGTAGCTGATTCGCAGCTTCCAGCGGGCGACTGGGGCATGCTTGCGCAAAAAGCCAGAGAAGAATTTAGCGAAGTAACTGTTGATACTTTTTTCCCTGAAACTATCTGCGATATTGAACAGCATATTTGGCGCCTCGACTTTTCGGAACGTGATGCATTAGCGAGAAGTATCACTGAGCGTGATAAAAAGTACCTAAAATCTTTAGATTCACAAATTTTGTATATGCGTTATTTCCTTAGCCAATACGACTGGGGCAGCGGGAACGATGCCCAGATGGAAAAACACCTTAAAGCCTACGCACTCAGACGATACGGAGGCCAGGTTATTTTATCTAAAACGGTGCCAAGCCCAAATGACACACCGCGAGTACACAGCACGTACACAGAATTGCGCGCAGATCTTGAGAAATGCCGAGAACAAGCCGACAACACTAGAGACAAAAAACTTCTACAATCTCTGGCCGATTTTTATGATTCATCGGATATTGTAAGGGTCGCCGGCACCGAGCTTTTGGAGATACCAGCAAAACACTTAAGCTCAGAAACAAAAAATGCGGAAAGCGTAGTTTAATTCGAGATAATAGCAGTAAAGCTATGAGCGACAGCATAAAAGAGAAAAATCACTACGAGCTCTTGGGGGTAGCAAGAAACGCGAGCACCGAGGAAATCAAGTCCGCATACAAAGAGCTTGCTCGAATCTTTCACCCAGATTCGCATTATTTTGACGAACTGCTTGAAGAAGTTGATTTAAAAGATATAGCTCCTTCGGACAACACAACTTTTAAGGCAGTCACCAACGCATACAACGAGCTCTCAGACCCAGCGCGCCGCGCAGCGTACGACAAAACGCTACCACGTGAGCTTCAGGGCTGGGAAAGCGATGAGATTCCCTCGGGATTTGACGACGGACGTTTTAGCGGGAACATTCCTCTCAGTACAAGCGCTCGCGCAATCCCGAAGCCAAGCAGGGCCTTTGGTGTATTTGGTAAAATCCAAGAGTCAGAACCACAACAAGAGACTCAGCCCCAGGATGAAGAAGCAGATGCAGCCAAACCAGGCGGACTCTGGGAACGATTAAAGCGGCTCTTCAGGTAAGCATGCTGTAGTCCCCTCTACCTTACCTAACCAGAACTAGAAAACTGATTGCCTAAAATAGGGCTTTATGCGCACACTGACGGTCTATGGCTCATTCAAAAAACCGACCAGATACTGCTCCGCTACTTCTTGAACCTGATACCAGAAATGCCTCACACGAAGTCTGGCTGCGACTTGCTACCTTTCTTTCGCTCCGAAGTCCCAACACTCAAGACACCTATCGCCGCGTTCTTGCTGAATGGTGTCAGTTTTTAAATTCACAGATTGGAACATCATCCGCTGCTTCTGCTGTGTTAAAAGCCCAAGATTTGGACGCTATTCGCTACCGAGCTTGGCTTGAAAAGCGGCCCGGCGAAAAGCCCAGAACTCAGAGGCAAACGAGCGCTACTCAGCAAACAGCGCTGAGTAGCGAACGAGTACGGCGAAGTAAGAAAAAAGATGGCCTGGAACACACTTTGTCAAACGCAACTATAGCCAAAAAGTTTGCAGCATTAAGGCGCATGTATAAGGTGCTGATAGCAGCTGATTTAGGCTTACGAATAAATCCATTCGATACGGATAGGGTACCTGCCCCGCCTAAAGACTCAGGACGCAAGCGCCCTACCGAGATGCTTGATTACAAACTTGTGCAGCGCGTCATAGAAACCCCCGACGCAGCAACTCCCAAAGGACGCCGCGATAGAGCCATTTTAGCCATTCTTTTTGGTGCTGGATTAAGGCGCAGCGAGGTTATTGGATTAAGGCTTGGGGATATTCGCAAAACTCAGCGTGGCACTCATTATCTTTATTTGCGGGCCACCAAAGCTAAAAAAGACGCCGAGCAAGCTGTGCCAAGTTGGGCTTTGAAACCGCTGCTCGAATGGAGAAGCGAGCGCCAGGCCATGGGTGCAAAAGAAGCAGATTATTTATTTAACGCTTTTACAGGTCGCGGCGGAACTAAAGCAACAAGAGAGCCCATTTCGCCGACATCATTATACCTTGATTTTAAACGCTATTGTCTTGCAGCCGGAGTAAAAGGTTTTGTTTCGCCGCACTCTGCCCGAGCCACCGCAATTACCAAGCTTCTAGATCAGGGGCTCAACCACCGCGACGTTCGTACCTTTTCAAGACATGCCAGCGTGCAAATGGTTGAAGCCTACGATAAACGCCGTACCTCGGTGGATGAAAGCCCAGCTAAGGATCTAGAATTTGACTGATAAGACCTTCTTGTCCCCCTAAAACCTCGCCTCTATAGAACTACCTTTTTAGTGAGGCATTTCGCGCATTTAAGTGGAGACAATGCGAGGCAAACCATTATGTTACATGGGAACAGTTCCCATCATAACTAACATTACAAGATGGCGAGCGACAAACGCCTACCGTGGGTTGTTGTATAAAAACCGAACAAGTAAGCATTTTTTGTGAGTATCTATGACCGTAATATCTAGTACCTCTGCCCCCGCTTCCGCCGAACTCTCGAACGCCTTCCTGAGCCGCAAAGCTGCACAGCAACCGGCCGTGCTGCCATCGACCGAACCTTCGCCGTTACCGAATACGACGATGCCGAATATCCCGTTACCAACCCCCCGCCTGCCCAATAGACCTTTTACTGCGCCCCCGAAACCTGAGCGACACACCAACCCGACCCCCAATTCACCGGTCCCCGCAAGACCCGATCCCGCCCCGGAGATTGAGCCGAGCCGTCGACAGCGTGGATGCTAATCGGAGCCAAAGATGTGGCAGAAGGATAAGGCTGAGCACGCGCGCGAAGCCAACGGGGAACCACCGAAACAGGTAGACCGTCATTGCGTCGAGCCCCACATCGCTCACGGTGCCACAAGGGACGTGGCGGAGCGGCATAAAACATCTTCGCCACCCCCACCCACGACTCCTTCGATCGACCGGGAAGTCCTCGCCGATTTCCACTCCCGGATCGAGCGGCTTCGACACGCTGTGGAGTCGGGCAGTTTTTTTCGGACGGCGTGGAACTTCGCTCTCCTTAGCCGTGCAATTCCCCGCGACCCCGCTATCACACAGGCGGTTATCGCCACCTTAACAGACCGCGGCGAGCCGCTCCTCAACGTAGTGTGCAAACACCAACCGAGCCCGTGGCTCGTGCGTGGACTCCTCCGGCTCGGATTTAACCCCAGCCGCCCCGATCCCGCCGGGAATACCGCGCTACATGCCCTTGCTCAGAGCCCCGCACCCCGTGTAACCGAAACAGCGGTCCTCCTCCTCCATTTCGGTGGAAAACTTGCCCTGGTCAATACCGCCGGTAGATGCCCCCTCTCGATACTCGCCGAACAGCGCGATCTAAAAACGATCCTCGACTGGTGCCGTCTCGTTCCATCATCACAGCCATACTCACCGACCCTGGCCCACTACATCACCCGCTCCCTCATTGACTCATTCTCAAATCCTGAGACCAGGTTTAGTCCTCGAAGCCTAACGACGGCGCTCGACCACGCACGCGATATTCTCGGAGCCGACACGATCGCAACCGTCTTAAAGACCCCAGGCGCTTCGGGCCTCACGATCCTTCACCGCACTTGTATCGAGCCGAAGTACCGCGCACTCATTCCGGATCTGGTGCAGAGGGGAGCAGACATCAACCAACCCACAACCGCCGACCTCCCCCTGCCTCAGGACCGCGCGGTCGTGATTCCTGCTGGTTCAACACCGATGCACATCGCCATTCACTTCCTCCAGTCGGAAACCCTTTCGATCCTCATTGAGAACGGTGCGGATCAAACCGTCCCCAATGCAGTGGGCGAAAATCCTCTGCTCTGCCTCTTTCGAAAAAAACCGATACAACGTGCGATACCACAGCTCTCGGTCCTTGAGCTAAGCACACGCACGCTTGCGCAACCTGATCACCATGGCATCGCCGCGATCGACCTCATCCTCACCGATCAACCCACTCGCCAGTCCGTATCGGACCGATTCCTGCTCCCCGAGATCGCGGCCTCGGCCCTCCACGCCCGGGTCCCTGGCCTTTCGGTCGCCGGCGCAGCAATCGCCCTTGAGACCCTGAAGGCGCTGCCCTCCGATCTGGAAGACGAAAAGGTGACCCTCTATCGACTAAGTAAGAACATCGACCACGTAGTCTATTACCTTTTAGCGTGCGCAGAGGCGACCGGCGCAGCGGTGCCTGCGGAAGACCACGCCCCCCTCGCGCGGCTCCTGCCTCATCTCATCAACTTCTATCCACCGGGGTCGATCAATAATCTTATCGGTATCCTTCCCCGCAAGGGGACCGGCGCGGGGCGGTGGGACAGTGAGCTCATGGCGCTCCTTAATCACCCCCGTCGCTCTACCGCTAACGAAGACGGAGCGACCAAGGCGATAGTGTTTGCGTTTCAAGATCTCTCGGATGGCACATTGCGGCAGAAGCACATCACGTGGCCAGAGCTTCGCAATTGGGCTCGCATCGGGACCCTCGCACACTCCTTTTCCCGTTGGAAATACGAGACCGTTCGAGCGGTAACTCCAAAGGAGGGTGACGCTCGAATCACCCTTCTTGAAGCGTATGGGTTTAAACGGATTCCCGATCGTCCCACCGACTCACGCAACTCCGGGGGCAAAGGATTTGGGACCGGATTTTTCCTATACCCGGGTGACAGAAAAATACACTACGTCGGAGTAGATCGCCTCGGTCACGACATCATTAGAGAGGCCCATCTCGGCACTATCGTCGAGTTTCGGCGGGCCTACCTCCTGGTATCAAATCCCCACTACGGGAGCCTCATTATCCGAAACTCATCCCCGGTGTTCGGGCGGGATACCCTCACACGCGCAGCATACTATCGCTCGCCAAGCTATACGCCACGAGATGCGCTCCTTAACCTCACCCGCGCGGAGATCGAGGAGACATTCACCCCGATCGGAGGTGCACAAGCGGCATCCGAGAGCGCGCATATCACTTCTCTTCTCGACGATCTCACCGGCGTGATGCAAGATTTTGCTGCTTGGAAATACGACACCCGCTACCGAACCGCATGGTATAAGCTCGACGACCAGTCTGCGCTCGAGCTAGCTGGCGGCCACTATTCACCCGGCTTTGAAAAAACGATTCAGGCCGTTCATGCTATGGCCGCAGCGACGAAACGGACCGGAGTTGGATGGCCCCCTGAGCTCGCCTTTATCGACCCCGACCAAGCTCCGTGGGCGCCGTTCGACTTTATCGGGACCGACGACAAGCCTCTGACACGCCTGCAACTCGATGACCGAACCCTCGATGTTTTGGGGCGATTGAGCCGATCAGACCAAGTTACCGACGCCGAATTGGAGGAAACCGGGGTTCGCGCGTTTCTCCAAGAAGCCGGGCTTCTACGAGAGGGAGAACTCGTTCTCCTTACACCGAACAGGTAGCGCGATTTCCTCCCAGATCCCGGAGTCAAAAGTTTTGTTTCACCGCACTCTGCCCGAGCCACCGCAATTACCAAACTTTTGGATCAGGGCCTTAGCCACCGTGATGTTCGTACCTTTTCAAGACATGCCAGCGTGCAAATGGTTGAAGCTTACGATAAACGCCGCACCTCGGTGGATGAAAGCCCAGCTAAGGATCTAGAATTTGACTGATAAGACCTTCTTGTCCCCCTAAAACCTCGCCACTATAAAACTACCTTTTTAGTGAGGCATTTCGCCATTATATAATGGGAATGCTACCCAGTAACACAAAATGACCATATCACCAATATACCTCAGGCTATAAGCTGCTTCCCTAGACTGCAACGTCCCCTACTTACAGCCTGCGATATTTTACAACTCATATATGGGTAGTTCGAAAACTACTTCGTTCCCGTCTGGAGCCCGGCTGCAGAGGCGAACGGAGTGGATGGCCGTAGGTTTGATGAGTCTTAATCCTAGATCAAGTGTTGGTCTAGGTAAGACAATTCATCTGCGGTTTTACCGTTCGAAATGAGAAAAATCATGTGGACCACCATCAGTGAAGTTGAATGCCCCTTCTTGCTTAACGCGGTTTTTTGGTTCCTCATCCTCGCTAGCGCCGTTGCAGCCGCAGTGATTTGGAAGTGGGAGCTCGTGCCTTGGAGCTGGAGGAAACTGCTCGTTTGTAGCGGTGTAGCCCTAGTGGTTGTCTGCGCTGCGATGGCGGGCTATATCAACCGTTCGGAGCTCGAAGAACAAAATGAGCTCCGCAATCGAATCAAGACCTCCGTCGATGGGAACTTTGTGTTCGAATTGCGCGAGGTTCACCCTTTGGTCAAAGACGGACGGACCTTCTTGAACATCAGAACAGCCTACGGGCAGGAGTTCAATGTTCTCACTTCCCCGAGTTCAGGGGAGGACGAGAGGTTCCGTCGTCTTGCGAGCTTGCCGCCAGGCACCCTTTTGGCGATTCCCTGGGAGAATGCTTCCAAGGAATTTCTCGAAGAATTGCCAGCCAGCGTGGTAATTGAACGAAGTCAGGAGGGAAACCTTAGACTTCGAATCAAATAGCGTGAGGCGCCCCTCATGACTTCTTGGCGAACGGACAGCGCGATTTTACCCTCATACGGTTCTATCGGCCATCTTCTGTTCGCCATCTTTTTTCTTAACTTAGGGCTACTGCACCGAGCGGAACATCCCCCGAAGCGATTTGAATCCAGCATCAAACGTCTCAACAGGCCGCGGCTAACCCCGCGCCATCGGGTTTGGTGGTTTTTCCCGCGACTTGATGATGAGCAATCTGCATCTTGTTTAACAGCGGCTCCCAGACCAGTTCGGGCTGACTCGCTCATCAATTTCTAATTGGAAAAATATTCTTAAGATTTTAGGAAATGGTAATCTGAGCTCGAACTAGTGGTTAATATATCGATTTGTTTGGTGCGCTATGTTTTTATCACTTCCACACCTGTTGATGCCACAAGGGCAGGTTCAAGTAAATCCCAAAGAATTTCACTCTCCGACGGTAGTTGGTTTTGCTACGCTTCCGGCTGCTACTCATCGTGCAGGGCCGCCAACCGGTCAGTTCGTTCAGCATGAGATTGCTCTACCATCCGTTCCCTTGCCTATCTTTCATCAACCGATACAGGGCTTATCGGGTGCGTTTTTCGAAGCAGATGGGTCACTGACTGCGCTTTCTGACAATGGGTTCGGTCAGAAAATCAACTCAGCTGACTACGAACTTTGTGTGTATCGATTGGCGGTTAATCCGCGTTTAGAAAGTGGAGGAACCGGGTCGGCAACTGTCTTGAAAACTATCAAGCTTACCGATCCTAAACGCCTTGCTGGGCAGATGGTAGTTGCCGATCTAGAGTTCTATCCGGGCCGAGCATCGGATGCCACCTCGGCCAAGGTCCCGGTGCCTGAGGCGATCCGCGATGAACGCATTTTAACTGGCGCCGACTTTGATCCAGAATCGATTCGGCGAGCTTCCGACGGCACGCTTTGGGTTGGTGAGGAGTTCGGCCCGTTCCTGCTGCATTTTAGTTCCGATGGAGAGCTACTTGAGGCGCCGATTCAGATTCCTGTGCCAGCTGAGCTTCAACAATTTGCCAGGGGCAACGCCCATTTCATCAGCCCGGATCATCCACAGCTAGCAACACTAGAGACTGACGCCGAGAGGTTTGCCAGAGCTAACATAAAACGCTCTAAAGGACTTGAGGGCTTGGCGCTGAGTGTTGATGGGAAAAAACTGTATCCGTTGTTGGAGGGGCCATTAGTTGAGGATCCTAATCAACGACGACTGGTAATATGTGAGTATCTAATTGAGGAGCGTCGCTTCAGTGGCCGATATTGGTTTTATGAACTAGAACGGTCGCTTAAGCCGTCGCCTTCGTTAATTCCCGAGAATACCAAGATTGGTTGTTGTACAGCCATGCCAAGTGGAAGCCTTGCTATACTTGAGACGGACGACGGACAAGGCTCCGCGAGTTGGTGTAAGAGGGTTTACGAGATCGATCTGTCCGAGGCCGCTACCGGCGCTACGCTTAGCAAAAAGCTGTTGGTGGATCTGCTCAAACTTGCGGATCCGGATGGAATTAGCTCAACTTTTGGGCTCGGAGCCGGAGCCGAGAAAGACACATTACGACTCGATCAATTCTGCATTGAATCATTAGTTTTCCTTGATTCTCAGACACTCCTTGTGGTGAATGACAACAATTTTGGGACTATTCATGGCAGTTCTCGCGTACCCGGTGAACCAGACCAAAACGAGTTTTGTTTCATTCGGTTACCAAGGCGCTCCGAGTAGGTCGAGATACGTTTATCTAGTCGGTGGCTTAAGATACTACCCAGTGCTTTAGCGCGTCATCACTGGCTCCATTTTACTTAAATATTCTTATATCCATGAATCGCAAACTTTCCATCTTTTAGTGAATAAGCTGCTTGAACAGTGCCGCCATTATCAAAGGTCAGCACCAAGTTTCCATTCTTATCCATAAACCCATACCCGTTTAGTTTTCCATCACGGTAGGTTTCGCTATCTGGGAATACTTTTTTTCCATCAGCGCCCTGTTTTAGTTCTTCTGGTGCTTCACCTTGGGCGACGACTGTTCCGTCTTTATTTATAGTGAGACGTAGGCCCCCTTCTAACTCTACGGTGTTGCCTTTCATTTCACCGGCGAAAGACACTGGCTGATTCTTTAAATCGCTTGATTCAAATTCTCGAAATCTGGCGACTGTAAATTTTCCGTCTTCAATTTTGTGCTTAAAGTGAAAAAGTGATTGAGTCTCAGGGTTCCAGGCCACCCCCTCTTCGGCATTAGTCAAAATGCCTTTGTAGCCACCAAGTTCAAAGTTAATCTTTCCGTATCCCGGCATAGCTCCATAGCTGCCAGTCATACCGCCTCTGGTGGTAAGTTTACCATTGCCCCACTGGCCGTAAATAACTTTACCGGGGCCGAAACCTTCGCGACTTTCTTCAACTTGAGATTTAGTGCTTACTGCCGGGGTTGCATCCACATTCTGTGGCAACACCGCTGGGGCCTGCTGGCGCCGGCGAATAGGCCCATAACCCTGAGGAAGCGAATCTGCTTGCTGAGGGTTTTTACGACCGACTGTGACTATCGCCGCATCAGATTCGGATCCTCGAGAACGCGCAATAAGCCGCTCAATCACCCCAAATCGGGAGGCCGGAGTAGCGGAAGTTGGTGCAAATAAGGACAGCGCGTCTTGTATTGAATTAATCATGAGCTTTTTACCTTATTGGTTTAAAGGCGCCGATTCCCTCTGGCTCTGAAGCTCAATCCTTGATGGGCAGAAGTTATATATACAAACTATGTGCCAAAGCTAAGTGAGTTAAATAATTGAGAACGACAAAGTTGCGTGCAGGCAAAAAACTCCTCACGCACCTAAATTCTGGCAAAAACGCGCCAAAAAACAGAGGCCACCCAGTGAATAGATGTAAGTGTAAGCTAGGCTTTTTTCTTTCTTTTTACTGAAGCTTTGATAGTTTTTTTGGTTTTTCCGCTGTTTAGTACTTTTATGGAACTGCCCTGCCCTGACTCAAGTGCAGTTTGAACCAATTCCAGCCATGCATTTCCAGAAACCGGGTCGGCGCTGTTTCCACAATTAAGAAATCGGGCAAATACGTTAGAATCAACTCTGTCGTTGCCGCAATTTGTTCGTACCATTAAATGGGCAACAGGCTTTTTCTCACCGGCAGCTTTGAAGACTTTTGGTACTGAAGAGACAATATACCTAGTTTCTTGCGCCAAATTTTGTTCAGTATCCAATACAGTTACCTTACTAAGCTTTGCGCTCGAGTACACGCGAGCGTAAAGGGTTGCGGTGCACTGAGGGGCTGGCACTGAACTGTAACGAACAATAGCCTCTAGTCTTCCCCGCTCATCAATTTTAAAATCAAATTTGGCTTTGCCTGGTGCCTGAGGAGGCACGGGTGTTGGAGTTGGTGTGGGTAGTTGCTGCCCTACATATAGCCCAATTCTGCCCGCAGAGTTTGACGTATCACTACCAGCGGAGGAAATACTATAGTCAGGTAATCCATCCGAATTAAAATCGCAGGCACCGGCCGGTCTTGCCCCCACGCCCGCGATGTAGGAGCCAAAGCGATCATCAGCCACCGGAGCGCCGCCAAAACCTTGCTGTAAAATGCGTACTTGGGGGCAATTTGCGCCGTCGAACTCAAAAAATCGAACCTGACCGGCATTTTGATTTGCCCCAGGGGCACCAATCGCAAATTCACGCCGGCCGTTACCGTCCGTATCACCAATTCCTTGCACAGCAGAACCAAAAAGCTCTCCTGGCGAGACACCACTTAACACGCAAAGCGTAATTGGATTTGTTGCCCCGCTTGCAATAGCCGCGCCCGAAAAAAGCACTGCCCGCCCAGAATCCGTTCCATTAATACTGGAATTAGGAGCGCCTACCAAAAATTCCCCGTGTCCATCGGCGTTAAGGTCTCCGACTGCCGCAATGCTGGCACCAAATTGCTCAAAATCTTCAGAGCCAGATAACAACATGAGTTGAACCGGACTGACTGAGCTAGAATAAATTCTAACCAAGCCCGTAGTCCCGCCTCCGGTCACCCCATTTGGTGCGGCGGCTGCAAAATCGGGGCGTCCATCACCGTTGTAATCTTCAAGGCCAAGAACCGTCTTACCTAACTGTTCCCCAGAAGCCTGCCCATTAACCACAGCAAACGAGCTTTGTGCGGCGATATTATAAATTATTACCGCACCATCGTTTGTAAAACCTGAACTTCGGGACGGCGCTGAAATAAGCATTTCGGGAACACCATCAGCATCTAAGTCGCCTAAGGGCGAAAGTGAAGTCCCAAACCCCTCGAAGGTTTGAGTCCCATTAATAATGAGGGCCGGAAATTGCTGCGGATTAGTAAATATGTGCACCTGCCCAGAAAAAGCCCCTGGGGCACTGGCTGCAATATCTGATTGAAAGTCGTTGTTGATATCCCCAATAAGCACCACTTGCGAACCAAATCGTTCACCCGCACCCGTAGCAGTAATTGGGTAAGGGACTGTCAAGGAATTTGCCTGAGCGGCCGGCACGAACGAGCGAAACTCACCAACGTCACTAAAACTAGAAACGGGAACTCCCGGCACTCCGAATAAAAGACGAGACCCGTCGCAAAAAGCATGAGCCCCAAGCTGCTCACCAAATCCACCAATAACTTCGGTAAGCGGTTGAGCCACGACCAAGCGGCCAGTGAATACAAAGAAAAAAGAAGTAACGAGTAGAAGTTTTATCTTCATGGTGACTTATGCCTTAAGTAACACAGGTGGCCGAAGTCAGCAGCCCTGTTTTTTTCAGATGGTATCCCAAGGAAAACCACCGCGTTCGACTATAAAATCTGCGAGCAATCGCATCTCTTCATCTTCGTGCTGAATTAAGCGCAAAATATTCTGATGCATACGTCTTTTGGCTTGGGCCGTAAAAATATGCACAATTCGGAGCTCTTGAGCACAGGCATCCTTGCCTTTGGCCTCCAGTAGTGCGCTGACCCGAGAGAGAACACAAAGACCAACAAATAGATCAATTGAAATATCAGCAACGCGCTTGGTCGGAAACTGAGCGCCTATGATATTCTTGCCATAACGCATGAGCAGCTCATCGCTGGCTTTTGAAAGGCGCTGCGTGTACTCCTCATACACTTTGGCATATTCAGCCAGAGCTGGATGCACCTTTGCCATACGATCTCGGCCCAAAGAACTCAGCTGCGAGAGTTTCTTTCCTGCAAAACTCGACAATACGCCAAAGCCCTTAATCGGATCGTTAAAAATGCCACCAACCGAGCGCTTGATGTCTTTTAAGTATTCACCAGCATCTTTTAGTCCAGACAAGCCAACGTAAAGACGCAAAATCTCATTTGTTCCCTCGAAGATGAGGTTAATTCGTGAATCGCGAACTACCCCTTCATAAGGATATTCGCGCATAAATCCATTGCCTCCTGCTACCTGCAAAGATTCATTCGCAACGAGCCAAAGCGATTCGCTCGCAAATACTTTGCTCATGGCAGCTTCAACGGAATAATCTTCTACACCCGAATCAATAAAGTACCCTACCATACTCACAACACTTTCGGTCGCAAAACACTGCACTGCCATTTGTGCAAATTTTTCTTTAATTAGACCAAATTCAGCAATCGACTTGCCAAACTGTTTGCGCTCGACAGCTTGTTTGGAAGCCGCAGCAATACAACGCTTCATAGCACCAACACAGCCGCCACCTAAGCCGGTGCGACCGGAATTAAGGATTGCCATTGCCACCTTAAAGCCCTTCCCCTCTTCACCAAGTACTTGACTGGCGCTCAACTTCACATTTTGAAAGCTCACGGTAGTAGTGGCCGATGAGCGAATACCCATTTTGTCTTCCTTAGGGCCATTACTCACGCCACCAAATTCGCGCTCAACAATAAAGGCAGTTAACTTGCCTTGCTCGTTATCGGTACGCGCAAAAACGGTAAAAAAGTCAGCAAGAGAGCCATTGGTGATCCAAATTTTCTCTCCGTTTAAAATCCAAGAACCGTCCGGTTGTTTTACAGCTGATGTTTTGACCGACCCAGCATCTGATCCCGAACCTGGCTCAGTAAGACAGAAGGCTGCAATCATTTCTCCAGAGGCTAGTTTTGGTAAATATTTTTTTCGTTGCGCCTCGTTACCGAACAAAAGCAGCCCCTTCATCCCGATTGAACTGTGCGCTCCTATGGTCAATGAAGTGGAGGCGTCGTACTTACTTGTTTGTTGCAAGGCACGCGAATATGCCTGATTAGACAGCCCCATGCCGCCCTCTGCTTCTGGTACGATAAGTCCAAAAAGCCCGAGTTGTCGCAATGACTCGATATACTCTTCAGGCTGCTCGCCCTTTCGGTCAAACTCGCGAAACTCTGCTTCGCGACCAGCCATAAACTTATCGATAGAATCAATTATCAAGCCCAGAGTCTCGGCCTCGGCCGGGTCTAATCGCGGAAACGGAAAAAGGTTTTCTTCTATGATGTTACCGAGAAAGAGAGACTTACCAACACTGGCGTCAATTTTAAGTGTATGAGATCGAGCCATTTTTATCCTTGTGAACGCAGGCCATTCCCTATTTATAGGCTACCTAGCTCATATCGGCGCAAAAAGGGGAAAAACTGAAGGATGACACGTTTTAGCGCTCTGAATCAGCGGCCCTTTATTTGAGTCAGCGGGCACAAACAACCGACGTTTTAAAGATACACGTAATATGAAGCCACATCTCAAGATTTGCGAATTGACGATTAGACAATCCAAACTGCATTTCATGACTACTAAGAGGCTTTCTAAGCATCTACATTAGGGTTACGGCGCTGTGAAGGGGCTGTTAGAAGCTTTCAAAATTGCCCCGCTCAGGCCTTGCCAATTTTTTTGGAACACCCGTATATATGCGAGCTTTGCAACGCCACATCTTGAGCTTCTGCCTTTTGTCCTTACCACTGCTCTTTCACCCATGTGCGGTTTTAGCCAATCCGCTGCCTCAGTCTCAAAATTACGCGCAGTTTAATGGCAAACAAATTGGAAAGATTACTGTTCACATAAAAGACATCTTCGATGAAAAGGATGCGAGCGCCATCTACCATCTGGCTAACGGTCTCAAAATTAACTCGAAAGAGAGTGTGGTAAAGCAAGAATTACTGCTGGTTGAAGGCGGCACGTTCGACGATTTTGCATTACGAGAAAGTGAACGTAATCTTCGCACCCTTGGCTTTTTGCGCGATGTGGTCATTGAAGCTAAAGAAAATAGCGACAAAGTAGACTTAGAAGTGAGAGTCCGAGACACCTGGACAATTATTCCGCAGTTTAGCTTTACCTCAGGTACTGGCGACCAGAAAATGGCGGCCGGAATTGCAGAAAGTAATCTCATGGGCCTTGGGAAGCGGGTTGAATTTTTGTACGCCGAAGACAATAACCGTCAATCATTCTCAGGCTTGTACGATGACAATCGCGTCTGGGGCACTTACAACAGGCTCCTTGCTGCCCGCTTTCAGCGTAACGATGGTCACGAAACCTTAATGTATTTCGGTAAACCCTTTCGTACGCTTCTCGATAAAACCTCATGGGAAACCGAACTTGATGCCTCAGACACTATTGGGCGGCTTTTTCAGAATGGAGATGAGAGATTTATCTTTCGTCGTGAGCATGTGGTGGCAGCTGCACGCTTTGGTTACGCCAAAGGCGACCCCAAGCAATTGGTTCAACGCTACACCTTGGGGTATCGCTATGAGGAAGACACCTTCTCAATGGCCGATCCACAGGACTATTCTGACTTGGACCTAGACCCCAGTCTTGTGAGTCAGGACCCTGCTCTATTGGCTGAAAATCGACGTTATACGGGTCCAACCTTGACCTATAAAGATATTGAGCCAAATTTTATTACCATGTCATACATCGATCGCTTTGATCGGGTAGCAGACTACAACCTCGGACCAGAATTTTCGGTCACGGGCTTTTTTGCGCCAGAGTTAATTGGATCCAACGATGACGCGCTTATCTTTTCGCTCAATCGAGCGCAGGGCTACAAATTCTCGCCACATTCATTCATTCGAGGTGAAATTGGTGCCGGCTCCCGAGCCGAAGAGGAGGGATTACTAAACAGCTTATTCCGCACAGAAATTAAGTATTACAACGTGCTCGGACTCCTGGAGCTTGGCTCTCTTTCATTGGGCCGTCACACCTTAGCAGCCGGATTCTCCTTGGACTACGGATATAAGCTCGATAATGACAGAGAGTTCCTCCTCGGCGCTGACAATGGGCTTCGGGGATACGATGCAAAAACATACACCGGTGACAAAAGACTACTCCTTAACTTAGAAGATCGAGTGCACTTTATCGACGACGCTTTTCAGCTTGTAAGTATCGGAGGTGCCGCATTTATTGATGCCGGTGGTTCTACGAGAGAAAGTATCGGGAACCTATTTGGCGATCACTTTTTCACCAATGTCGGCGTGGGACTTCGAATCGCCTTTCCGCGTTCTACCGGCAGCCGCGTGCTGAGAGTGGATCTAGCATTTCCACTACGCGACGGGCCCGATGGCACAGGAGCATTCGAACCACGAATTATCCTCTCAGGTGGTCAGGTATTTAACTCGTTCCTCAGATCAGAAACCGACGGACCCGAGCAAGCCAGCGTTGGAATTGGATTTGACCGATAAAATTAATAGTTTCAGCACATTAAAGCTAAGGTCGAGAGACCAGAATCTTTAACTTAAGCGCCGACTCTGCCGATACTGATGTGGTATACTCATAAAACCACCTACGGTTATCAAATGAAAGGTTCGCATTATGAGGAAGTTTGCTTTCTCTCTAGTTCTCACTGCCCTGCTCTGTTCCCTTCCAGCTGAGGCTAATACCGGCGCATCAAGCCCCTACGAGCTTACTCTGAAGGGACCAATTGCGGCACTTACTACGGCACCAGTTGGCAGCCGGGTGCGGCTAAACGCACGTATTTTTGAAGGAAGTTTCAATCTGACCCTAAGGGCAGTTAAATATAGCGCTCAGTCACCCAAAGATAAAAATAAATTTTTTGTCGGCAAAGTAAAATCAAAATCAGCTCAAGCAGCTCGAGCTATTCCGAAAGGAATAAGCCTTGCCCTCATTGGAGACGAGCTTCGCCTAAACTTTTTTGGACGTTCGCGCGCTCGATCTTATGCTGCAACAGTGAAACTATCAGAATTAAGCTCGCACAAACCGATTAACGCCCGTTTAAAGCGCCTGCCTTCAATGTTCCCCGTTCCCTGCGGGCAAACCTCCTCAGCTCAAGATTATAACGTTAAAGCGCTCGCTGCGCAGTTTGCTACCAGTGCATTAGTAAGCCCTGCCAAAACCGTTCGGCTCATTACCGAAGCAGACTCAAGCTTCTACAACAATGAAGGCGGAGATTTAAGCAGTGTGAATGCTGAAGTATTGGCCACCATAAATAGCGTAAACGGCGTTTGGGAGCCGCAAATTGGCGTAAGTTTTGACGTTGTTGCCCAGTATAACCAAACAAGCTCAGGTACCGATCCGTATGCGAGCACCGCTAATTCTGGAAGCTTGCTGGCAAAGTTCTTGTGCAATCGAAACCCCATTCCCAATGACTTATATATCCAAAGTGAATGTTCCGGATTTACCACTGGAAATTCGTTCTCAGAAGATGCGGATTTGTACCACCTATTCACCGGCCAAACGATGCAAAGTTCAGTCATTGGACTGGCGTATGTAGGAGTTGTGTGTCAGAGCTCAGACGCATTTAGTTTTGGGCTAACTGCTGGTGACGGACTCGTATCCGATAGCCTAAAGTATCTAATCACTGCCCATGAAATTGGCCATAACTTTAATGCAGAGCATGTCACGGGCGCGAGTGTTATGTCCTCTACCTTCTCTGGAGCTACTACTTTTAGTTCAGGCAGCATCAGCACTATTACTGATTATGTAAATAATAACGCCCAGTGCCTTGAAGATGCGGAGCCTTCAGTTGCTCCCGACCTCGCCTTAAGCACCGTAAAGTTTACTACAAGCAACCGAAGAGTACGGCTCACCGGGCAGATAACTAATAACGATCCGAGTCTTTCTTCCTGTAGCTTGACTATCTCTAGCGGCAAGTCCGCAGGCACGGCTACTGACAAACAACATGGCATTAAGACCATTTCATGTCCGTATGGCGAACCGGTAAGTTTTCAAATTTCGAGCAAATCGCTCGCAATATCCGGCGGCAACTATGCGAAAACTAGGTATTTTATTCTTGGCGCCGGCGGCACCAGTTCAGAACCAAGGAAGTTAAAAATTAAAAGTAGTTCTAAATTGACCGTAAAAAGCCTTGTTTCTGCCCTGAATAAGGGCTTCCCCGGCTAATTCCCGCATTAAGAATAAGCCCAATACACCGCACCGGATCCAAGACTACAGCCCCAAACCTATAGTACCAAGACTATAAAAGAATACCCCCCGACTTAGTTTCCTAAATCGGGGGGTAGCTGAAGCTAAATTTCTTTAGCTAATCAGGCGAGCTTACTTCTTCTTAGAAGTGCGCTTCTTGGTAGCTTTTTTCTTAGTAGCTTTCTTCTTGGTAGCTTTCTTCTTCGCAGCCATGATTATTTATTCTCCAAAAACGCGAAGTTTATCTTCGCATATTCTAAATGGTTTCTGGGCCTCTTATCGAGTTTTCGCTGGTAATGCATTGCGAAATGCCCTTTCACCGAACGTGCATGCACCAAAAAAATTTTTGTGCAGCACTTTGTGAGATTTCGAAGAAGAAAAATAATTTTCTTGCTTGCGCTCTCTCACAATTTCATCCTGCCATCATCGAGCGATGTTGGCAAGTAATTACTTTGATGTACCTAGCATCAAAGTTGGTTCGCTCATTTTTTGAATTTTGAAATTCTAAATTTCGAAACCTAAACTGTATAGGTTCGAGTGCGAAAACGACATCCACGAGCGAGCGAAAACAAAAAACAAAGACGTAGCGATGCTGTCCATCAACTGTCATGAAGTGACGTACCGAATAACAATCTGTCATGGATACTTCGGGAGCATATGAACATGCAGCGCGAATAAGTACTGCTCCTACTCCGACACACCTCACACAAGCGACAATAAATCAAATATTTTCATTAACTTAGCGCCACAACCAAAGCATACACTTTGCTCTACAGAAAACTCGCAGAGGTTCCGAATTTCTAAGTCAGAGCGCTCGTGCTCTATTTTTTGGAATGTCGCCCCATGACTAACGAGAAAACCGACGAACAGAAAGTTTGGGAAGCTGCCCGTTACTTTGCCGGAGCATTTAGATCAGTTCCCAATTCATTTAGCACCACGATTCGAACTCTGCTCAATGATCATCAAACCCTAAATGGCCAATACAGTAACGCCGGTCGATTCCTTGCCGCGAGACTTATCCGCAGTTCGGCGATGCAATCACGCTTTTACTACGCTACTCAGACCTTTTTTCCTGAAAGAGCACTGTCAGCAGATGCAAATCCTCAAGACTACTTACAAGTATACTCGCCGCAAGAAGTAGCGAGCCTATTCGGAATAGTCTATGCATACAGCAAGTTACGTAAACGCTGTGACGCGACAGAATTCGGCTTCCTGTCAGCGGCCATACAAAGTTCGTGCGAAATTGGGGGACACCTCGGACGCTCTATTCCCAAAATTGGATTCTCATACGGAGTTCTTGCGGGCACATTTAGCCTACTCAGTATCTGTACCTTCATGCTGCAAGACCTGAAGGGGTACAAAGAATACAAAAAGCGTACTAAGCCCAAAGGCATACGCTACAGTTTGAGTGCGGAGATGGAACTATTCTTTACCACTCATGCTCATGTCTGCTCATGGTTAATTCCGCCTCTTGGTTACGGAGTTCCCTTGGCTAGACCTATGACCGAAGGCTTCCTTGGAGAAATGAATACACCACCGCTTCCGACCGACGAGTCTTATAAATTTTATATCTCAATGGTATGGATAGAGGCGCTCTTAAAAACAGGAAATCCACCAGAAATTACGCATAAAGGTGGATTTTACCCCATGAAAGACGACATGGAAGAACTTGTTGCTGCCGTTGCCGAAATTCGCGATGCAGGCAGTAAATATAATTGGCTTGAAAAGGTCAAAGAAGAGGCTGGAGCCAGTGAAGAAGTTGTCGACGAAGAGATTCCAGACGAAATTAAGAAGCAACTACAAAATTAGTTTTATATTGCGTTCTTGAAGAGTGAGACTGTTGCCCCGGATACGGGCCGACGGGTAACGGCAGAAGCAGATTACAGTAATCGGACTAACGGGTGTAGAGAAAATAGACCGACCGAGAACGGGGCAAAAGTCTCCAGCACCTGCCCCTGCTTCCCCAGCCTTGCCCTGAGTCAATCGAAGGGATTAAAACCGAAAAATATTTTAAGACTGAGCTCAAAAACAACACAGAGTAGAAAAAAGCCTTTGGACGTTTACTTTGAGGTCTTCGCGGTCCCGGTGGTGAATTTTTCTCCGGTCCAGGTACTGCACTCTGGGCCAGGTGCCGTAATCAGTAAGTCAGATTAACAGTAACCACGGCAACAGCTTGTCCTGTTTACCCTGAGCTCATCTAAGGCAGCTTGTTGAAGGTATTAAAGCCAGAAAAATATTTTAACACTAAGCTCACGAAGAGCACAGAGGGGGGAAAAGCCTTAGGACGCTTACTTCGAGGTCTTCGCGGTCTCGGTGGTGAATTTTTTCCCTGGTCCGGGTGCCGTAATCAGTAATTCAGATTAACAGCATCCACAGCTACAGCTTGCCTAAAGGATTGAAGCCAAGAAAATATTTTAACACCGAGCTCACGAAGAACACAGAGTAGAAAAAAGCCTTTGGACGTTTACTTTGAGGTCTTCGGGGTCTCGGTGGTGAATTTTTTCTGGTCCAGGTATCCAAGGGATCGCTTTACGTTCGCAGCTCCCCTAATGCAGCGACCCAATTACTTTTGCACATAAAGACTGTACTTTTTTGGCTGAGACTTTCGAGCTTCGAGCTTTGGTGTACACCTTACTCTTTCCCTCGACGCCGCCAGCGACGATGGCGAAGCTCTTAATCTTAAGCGTTGTTGCTGGGAATCGACCCTTGTTTACTCCCGAAACCTTACCATCTTGCATCTGAGCACTGGTGCTGGCCACACAAAGCTGCCCATTAATCTTGGCAGAAACGTTGACAGCTCCAGTTCCAGCTCCCTTAATTGAGAGACTAAACTTCTCGCCGGCTCTCAGTATAGATTTTTTGCTAGCTGATACTAATTTTACTTTGCTTACCTGCGCCGTAGATCCTGCATCTCCACCGTTACAGACGGGAAAGAATCGGACTGCAAATTGGCGCTGAGCAATTTTGCTTTTGGTGTTAGCACTATAGGTATCTGACCCCTGCCCAGCAGCGCCATTTACGCCTATGGTGCTCCGGCTGGCAAAAAATGCCCGAGCTGCTTCATCACTAAAGCTCATATGCGATTCAATTGAGCCGTCGGGAGCAAGGCGGGCGCGAACTTCCGCTAGACCTTCTCCTGGAGCGCCGTATCCTCTTGCCTTCCAATACACCACGGCCTTCGCTGAATCAGCGTAGACTCGAACGCCAAGGTCAGAGCCTGGGGTAGCTACTAAGTCTGTATGCAGAGCTGCAATGCTATTCACTGCTGCAGTTTGCCCATTTTGGTAATCCATCAACATTGGAGCATTCTTGGTATACAACACTCCATTTGGAGATACTTTTATTGAGGTCACGTCTGAATTTTTAAAGCGAAATCCAAACGGGAGGGCCACACTCAGATAGTTAAGCTCATCAGCCTGTTGAGCTATGGCTGCGGCATCTGCGCTATAGTCTGGCGCGTACGGAATAACTTCCATTGAGTACGTACAAGCTGCTGGCGTTGCGGGCACCTCAGGTACTGCTTCGGTCATATTCCTTAGCATACGGTTGACGTTTGCAGTTCTAGACGTACGCACTAAGCCATTTAAACTGGCTAGGTTCATTCCAGACTCGTACAAGCGCGCGATGGCCTGCTCAGCAGACAAACTCGGGTCATAAGTAAGTAATAGAGCTAATGCGCCCGTCACATGGGGAGTAGCCATCGAAGTGCCCGAGTACGTCGCGTAGGTACCACCAGGGGTTGTTGATAAAATATCAACTCCTGGGGCTGCGATATCTACATTCGAAGCGCCGTAGTTCGAAAATCCGGCAAGATTTCCATCTGAGTCGATGGCGGCAACTGAGACTACATTCGGCAAATCATAGCTAGCCGGATACGCTGGTGCTTGATCGTTATCGTTGCTTTCATTCCCAGCAGCGGCGGTAAAGATAATGCCAGCGTCTCGGGCACGCGCAATTGCATCGTACAGAGGTTGTGAGTACCCTCCGCCGCCCCACGAGTTGTTCACCACTCGTATATTAACCCCACGGGCTTTCATCATAACCATGTAGTTAATGGCCTGAATGGCGCCCGACAAGCTTCCTGAACCGCTTGAAGAAAGGAATTTAAGCGCCATGATCTTCACGCGCCAATTAACCCCAACTACTCCAAGACCGTTATTACCCACTGCACCGATGGTTCCTGCCACATGCGTGCCATGACTATTATCGTCCATGGGGTTGCCATTTGGGCTACTTACAAACTTAGCGCCATAAATATCATCTTTTATCCCGTTACCATCATCATCAATATTATTTCCTGGAATCTCTGCAGTATTTACCCACATGTTTGCTGCAAGATCTGGGTGCGTATAATCAACGCCTGTATCAATAACCGCGACAACGATGTCTTCGCTTCCCGTTTCTAAATCCCAGGCAGTGGTTGCTTGCAGTCCGTATGGCCCGCGCATTCCCCAAAGTGCACTTGCATTAGTGTCATTAGTGGTCGCTGAAATTTTGAGTTCGTAGTTTGGAGAGCAAGAGTCAAATCCTGCGGCCATGAGTCGCGCACAGCCCGTGTCGTTGGGGTCGTAGGGCTCAAAATGTTGAGCCTCTGTGCCCAAAGACAACGCAGCGGCACTTTTCATTACATCTCGAACCAGCAGGCGCTCAGTATCAAGATTCGCAGCGGCCTGAAGTCCTACGGGCAAAATTACCGAGGCTTGGGTTTGGTAGGCCCCCACAGAGGATTGTTTCCGGGTTACCACGTACTCACCGGGGATAACCTTAAATTCGGCCTGAGCAATTGCTGAAAAGAAAAGCGATAGAATAAATCCATTCACTATCTGCTTATGGAGGGATACAAACGACATACACACCACCATCAATACGGGCCCGTCCTTGAGCCGGGGTATAGGGTCGTATGCTTCCTACGTGTTCCTTACGAATGGTGGCTAAAACATTCTAAAAAGATAAAAAAACCCTAGGGAGGGTACTTATAAGTGCTTGATAAGGGGGCCAGTCTGGCTTTTTGAGAAAAAGTGCACAAAATTGAACAGGAAAGTGTCGCCTACACTCCTACTTGGTACAAAAATGTACGAAATCAGTTAAGGGCCTAGAACGGGCTTACTGGCGCGCCAAAAGTGACACCTCCAGGTGTCCGTCACGTATAAATCGGGCGAAGTTACGAGCATTACGATCGGCTAGATCGTCCGATGCTCCAGAATGACGTGGCTCACAAAATACGATGTACTGGAAGCCCCCAGCTACCCGCGTGCGCTCGACCTCATAGATATACGAGGCACCTGAATGCGCCCGATTCGAAAAAACTATCGTATCGGAATTTACCGAAGGCTCCGACCGTGAAACACCGCTGGCGTAATCCCTTAAGAACAACTCAACCCGTTCCTGGGCATGTTCATCTTCATCGATGGGAATTAGAAAACTTTTTGAGGTACCCGCGATATCGTCAAGCGCTTGGGTTTCGGGAGGAATATACTCTACCGAAAGAATTGGCGACATGGGAGCAGGACTACATGCAGCCAGCGAAACCATAAAAAGTGAGTAACACAATGTGCGCATGATTCTATTCTCACATTGTCTAAAGAGTTGGAAAAGAAAAAAGCCACACAAGGGTGGCTTTTTTCCGATAATTTTACGAACTTCTTAGCTAAAAGAGCTCCCGCAACCGCAGGTGCGCTTAGCATTTGGGTTGTTAAACTTAAACCCTGTACCATTCAGTCCCGATACAAAATCGATAACAGTGCCCTTTAAATATCCAGCACTCACTGGATCAACAAATACCGGCACCCCATCGAAATTTAAGTTAAGGTCACCTGCTCGCGGCTCTTTTTCAAAATCGAGATTATATTGATATCCCGAACAACCGCCGCCAATAACGGAAACTCTTAAGCCGTCACCTGGCTGACCTTCTTCCTTTATTGCATTACGCACTGCTTCTATGGCCGCAGGAGTTAGCAAAAGTGGATTCTCATCACTTCCGTCAAACGCCATAGGTTCTAGAGGCTTACTACCACCAGAACCGCATCCGCCTGAGCCACAACCACCTGATCCGCATCCGCCCATACATCACCAATAAAAAAAAGACTCAAATACCCCTAAATGGTAACCACTGTAGTAACAATTGTCAAAAATAAAGCCTATGAGCCCCGATACAGTGCCATGGTTTGCTTAAGTAGCTTAATCCCTTCAGCCTTCGGTCTTTGAAAGGCATTTCGGCCCATAATGCTGCCAAAAGCTCCACCTAAGGCCAACTGACGCACTTCTTCAAGTACCTCCGCATCGCCCTTCGCCTCTCCACCAGAAAAAATGGCAATACGTCTGCCGCCGAAACAAGAATTAACCACATGGGCGGCGCGCTCTGCCAAAGTTCCAATTTTTATACCTGCCTTTTCATAGGCTTTTTTGGCCGCTTCCTGCTCAATATGGGCTGTCGGAGGCTTTATCTTTATGATGTGGGCGCCAAGTTGACAGGCAATGTGCGCAGCATAGGCCACCACATCGATAGCGGTCTCACCGGCTTTAGTTAATCCCTCTCCTCTTGGATAAGACCAAAGCACAACAGGCAAACCATAACTGCGAGCCTCTTCGCCCATTTCTCTAATTTGCTGATACATCTCGTTACGCTGAGACGAGCCAGGATAAATAGTAAAACCAATTGCTGTGGCCCCAAGCTGAAGCGCATCGCGAACGGAACAAGTAATTGCTGAGCACGGATTATTTGAGGAGAACAAAGAATCACTATTGTTTACTTTCACAATCAACGGAATTTCGCCTATGAAATCGCCAGCAGTGGCCGCAAGCTGCCCAAAGGGTGCTGCGTAGGCGTTACAACCAGATTCAATTGCCAGTTCAAAATGTGAACGGGCGTCAAAGCCAGCAGGATTAGGACCAAACGAACGAGCCGGTCCATGCTCAAACCCTTGATCAACTGGCAGAATGACCATTTTGCCCGTACCCGCCAAGGTTCCCGTGTTAAGCAACCGAGCCAAGTTAGTCAAAACCCCCGAATTTTCCGTCTTGTACCACGAGAGTATTTCCCTCACCCGCTCTGAATTCCGCATTAACATCTCTGAAATCTCCTCAAGTAATAGGGCCGAAACAGCCGAAATCTACCACTGAAGATTAGAAAGCGCGGGGTGTCACGTAAAGAGTGAAATTTTACCCCACTTTTCAAGGTCTTAGCTGTTCTTACGCTCAGCATAAACGAGTGTGCGTTTATGCGGTAGGCCCGAACAGCTTCAAAGTGTGCGCTTGAGGTGGTTCGGTGTTTAGTTCCAAACTCATTCAATCCAGTGTTCCTGGTGCAAGAGCTGTCTTAGTCGCAGCATTTCTCCTGTGCTCGCTTCAACCTCAAGTTTCCCACTCTCAAAATTCTTCGAACGAAGTCAAAGCAAGTTACGCTGCTAGCTCATCTGGAAGCTTGCATCGACTTGAATTTGAACCTCTGGCTCTTAGGGGTGGAAGCACTCTTATTTTGAGTTCTCCACAGAATTTGGAGGATGTGGCCTTAAGCATTCGCAGCAAACTACTGCAGACTCACGAGCAGTTTTCAGCAATTTTTGGCGACATCCCGCAATTTAGCACCACACTAAAATTAATGGATGAGCAAACTTTTTTTGCGACTACCGGAGCTCCCAGTTGGACAAACGCGCTTTATTATCGCAATCAAATAACGGTGCCGCTTGGTCCAAAAGCGCTTGAAGACATGGACAATGTGTTGCGCGCTGTGCAACACGAATTTATGCACGCTATCGTCCATGCACTCACCGGAGGAAATTGCCCGGGCTGGCTAGATGAAGGCCTTGCTCAATGGGCTGAAGGTGAGGAAAACCCAGCGCTCCTTCCCGCACTAAACGATTGGCTTAAAAAGAATGAGCCCGTGCCTTTTAGCCTGTTGCAAAATGGATTTACGCGCCTTGATCCTAAAATGGTTCCCGCTGCGTATGCTCAAAGTTTGTACGCGACCAAAGCTATTATTGAGGGCCTTGGCTTTGGACAGATTCGGAAATATTTCAATCTATTGAGAAATGGCTCAACCAGGGCTGAGGCTTTTAATGAGGCCTTTGGAATCTCTGAGCGAGAATTTGAATTGCGACTCATCCGTGGACTAAGCCGCTGGGGATCACGTTAGTATCTGATGGAATGAGCACTTGCGGGTGAATTTAAATTAAGGTGTTTTTTGGTTTTTCCCGACGAACTCAAAAATCTTGCTTCAATTCCTTAGCGTAACCCGTTAATTCCGCATAGCCCATAAGACCAGACTGGCTCGTAGAAAGAGCCCCCTCCCAGTACGCTATTCCATCGCTCTCTTTGGTGACATGCTCCTGGGCAGCAAATCGCGGCTCCGCCTCAAAGGATATATTTTTCTCCGGCAATTCTATACGCCAGCGACTCGGATACAGCGCTCCGCTGACTGGACTTCTCCAGGTGCGCAGGGTTTTAATTTGGCCCATTTTTGGAGTCAGCGTTTCAGAATGCCCCTCGGATGTTATAGTGCCAGAGCTAAAAGACCAATCACCATTTGCCGTGCGTAAGGCAAAGAGCATCAGAGAAAACCCTTTAGAATTCATAAATGCAAACCAATCCCAACCCACTTGGTCAGCATCAAGGGCTGAACTCATAAACTCGTGGTCCATCCAAGATAATCCACTCACTCGAAATTCTTCTTGCCCAACTTTTACCACACCTTTGGTTTTCATTCCGGGAAAACTATAATAATGCGACGCACAAGTGGCGCAGGCGCCTTTTTTGCTGTACCCACCTGCGCCATGCAACACTGCTTGCGTGAGCTCCTCCAAATCGAGCTGAAGTTCGATTTGGGTGCCTTGAGTCTCATATCGTGCCTGCAAACGATGAACTGAGTCTAAGCGTTTTGCCTCCCAACCCTGAATCCAGACATTTAAATTTTTCTCTTGCGCGCCAGCGACCTCAAGCCCACCGCTTGCCTGCCGCTTCGAAGCATAAAATGTACTGGTTCGATGATCACTAAGAGCCGCGTGGGCCATATAGTGCTGGTCCCAGGAGAGTAGTTCTGCGTGCGGATGCCCGGCTCTTCTAAAAAAAGTAAGCTGATATCCAAACTCTGGGAGTGTTTGATTGCTGCCTTCAATCTGAAGGTGTCCGGTATAATACCACCATTCAGTCTGAAAACGGGGGTGGGCGCCGTGGTCATCAGGAAAAACCAATTTACGCTGAGGACTTGCATGGGCGAAGTGCTCCTCAGCACGGGCCCCCACAGCTAAAAAGAAAATAATGCAGAATGCACACCTAAAGAAGCTACCTATTTTGTTATTCCGTATGCGCCTCACAAACCGTCTCACTTAAAAATTTCCTTTTCCGAGTTGATACGCATTACTCACTATCTGAGCGCATTTTTTTGGTAGTGCGGGTAAAGTGCATCGCAATCGCGCTCACTAAAATTCCGCACATTACATAGGCACCAGCGTTCCTAGCCAAAACCGCAAAGGAGAGTTCCCAATCTATGGTCCATCCAAAGGAAAGTGGATTTATGAGATACACCAAGACCGCCGCCAACACACACCCCCCAAGCACGCCTCCCACTAGAGACGGAAGGAGGAGTAAAAGCGTTTCGAGTAAAAAGGAGCTTTTTAGCATAGCGGGGGTACTTCCTAACTTTTGAAGAATCTGAAGCTCAGTTCGACGCTGCCAGAGGCGTTGAATAGAGCTTGAAAATAGTCCGAGCATACACATGGCGAGGACCACTATCTCGATAAGGCTCGTAATTCTAAAAGTCTCTGTAAAAATGCGCCTCACAAGCTGTCGTAATTCATCACTACGCGTAGCCTTAAATGTCTTTGTCCACGATTTCGAGTTGAGCGCATCCAAAATTGATTGAACAGCTTGTGGGGTCCTTCCATACACTCCAAGACTAATGGCGGGCAACTCACCGAAGAGCCTCTCATAGTCTGGGTAGTGCATAAGTATCATGCCTTGCTCGGAGCTATAATCTCTAAAGATCGCCGCTACTCGGGTCTGAGGCCCCAGAAATGTTATCGAGCTACCAATGCGAAGCCGCAAACGTTTTGCGGCTGGCTCAGAGACCCCTACCGCTAATCCTTTACTCGCAATCACCTCGGACAAACTGCCATCTATCAAGCGATATTGCCCATGTTTGTCGCCGATATCAAAATCAGTGGCCCCCATCAACACGGCAGTATTCGAAAGTTCGACAAGCTTGGCTGAATAACGAGAAATCGACAAAGTCTCTGGCAGAACCCGTAAGGCAGGATAAAGTTCCGAAGGTAAATAATCTGGTCTGAATAAATTTTTTTGCTCAGCTTTAATGTATACGTCAGCTTGAAACGTATGTTCTATCCAGCGCTCTAATGTAATTTTGAAGCTCTCAACCATTACTCCAAGCCCCACGGCAAGACTCAAGGCAAAGGCCAAGGCTGCGGCGCTTATCTGATTCAAGCTGAAAGTGCCGCGAATTCCAGACAGCGCCAGCAAGAGGTGCATCCCAGCGTATTGCATTTTGGAGTCAGCTATCCGCACCCAGACTGCGCACAAAAATGCGGTGCCACAAAAAAAAGTGGCAACGACTCCAAAAGCAGCAAGGTATGCAAGAAAGAGAAGCTCCTGGGTATAGGCGAAAGCAGCTGCAATCCCGGCACAACATGCAAAAATGAGGCAGCTCACACCATAACCAAATCCGTAATTTTGGCGACTAAATTCTGAAGATGCTGTCTGTGCCAATCCAAATCCAGTGCGCTGCCTTGCGGCTTGACGTGCTGGTATCAACGTTACCGCCAGACAAGCCAATACCAAAGTAAGCCCGGCAAATACGAAGCCGAGCCATTCAGAGTGTGGGACTAATTTTTGTTGGTAGAGAGTTTCAGCGGTGCTCTGCGCCAGCGCCAGCATCCAATCGCTCAGCGGCTGTCCGAGCACCAAGCCGAGAAATGCACCTAAAGCGGCAAGCGCGCCAATCTCCGCCAGCACCAGCACCATAAGGCTGCGGGGGCTAAGTCCAACCAAACTTAAATATGCAAAGTCTCTCTCTCGACCCATGAGAGCCATCTGGGCCAGATTAAAGACCAATACAAGAGCGACCAAGAGCGCCATAAGGCCAACAATTTGCAAATTTTTTCGGTAAGCCTGAACCAACTTTTCTGATAGGCGCGATTGTAAAGAGCTTTCAAGCACCTGTAACTGCGGAACCTCTGCTTTTAGGTGCGCGGCAAGGCCGCTTAAAAACTCTTGGGCACCTCGCACTTTAATAGAGCTCAGCTGACCTAACATACTCGCTTGCTGTTGCAGATCTTGGAGCGGCCAAAAAATAACTCGCGAATCTCCGGACGACAGCAACTCAAGCTCCCTAGAGTAGGGCTTAATCCCTACCGGAATAATGCGCCCTGCAAAGGCAAGCGTTGCCGGTCCATCCCCTGACCTCGAAATAAGATCTTTACTGACGAAAACCTGCCCTTGGGCCATCCCAGCTGCGGGAGGAAGCACGGTGCCTAAAATTCGTACCGGCTCTCTTCGCCCATCAAACTCAAATTCAGCTGCAATCTCGAGAAGCGGAATAAGCTGATAATCCCCTTCGTAATTTTTAAGCAATGGGGCAAACAGCTTTTCAGGCAGAGTCTCCCCCTCAAAAAAAAATTCGATAGTTTGGGTTTTCGTCAGAGACTCCATCGAGTCAGTAAATGAATTCACACTGGCGCCAGCTGCGCGCCAAATGCCACTCAGTGCTGCGGCAATGAGAGCCAAAAACCCAAGGACGGCCACATTTCGATGCCAATGGGCGAGCAAAAATCTCAGGCTAAATCGGCACCAAATCCATACGAGCACTTGAAGATTACGCATGCATGGACCGTGGGTTCTCTATCTGACTCAGTTCAAGGACTCGACTGCATGCGCGTAAGGCCCGATCGCTATGTGAGGCCATTAAAACAGCTACCCCCTGCTTCCGCGCGCCCTCAAGCATCTCAAGCACGATGCGACTCGATTCTGCATCTAAACTTCCTGTTGGTTCGTCAGCTAAAAGCAGCTTCGGTTGATGAATTAAAGCTCTGCAAACCGCAACACGCTGCTGCTCACCACCTGATAAGGTACCCGGCATCTGATTCACCTGACGTGAAAGCCCAGCTTGATTCAAAAGTTCAGCTGAGCGCTGCCTTGCTTCGGCCTTGCTTCTCCCGGAGAGCAGGGCAGTCACTTGCACGTTCTCGATGGCAGTAAGTCCTTGCAGCAAACAGAAATGCTGAAATACAAACCCCATCTTGATGCGGCGAATGGCTGCACGTTCACATTCAGTGAGCGTATTGGTATTTTGTCCCTCAAAAAAATAGGAACCTTGGCTCGGCAAGAGCACAAGTCCGAGAATATTCAGCAGTGTACTCTTGCCACTCCCTGAGGGGCCGCGTAGCCCTACAAATTCGCCCGGGGCAATCTGAAAACTCTGCTGAGAAAGCACCTGTGTTCGGAGAGACCCATCTTGATAGAAATGCCCAAGCTGTTCTGCACGCAGAAGCTCTGTCACAATTGAACCCTTTTCTTTTAGAGAGACGAGGCCCTAACCGTCCTAAATTAGCGCACGGCAGCATCAAAGATGCGCTTAAAATCAACGACCGCTGCCTCAAACTGGGGCAGCAGCGTACGTGCTTCCCCAAGCGCATTTGCTCCAGCGCTTATTTCGAGTCTCAAAGCCAAATCAAAAACGTGCATTGCTCCCACATTACCGGCAGCACCTTTGACGGTGTGCGCCACGCGCTTAAATCGCTCAGCTTCACTAGCGTTAAGCGCCGCGTGCAGGTCAGCTAATTGCTGGGGATATTCTTGAAAAAAGAGAGAAACCAGCTCTTCAAGAAGGTCCCAATCGTTATCAACCCGCTCAAGAGCACCGGCTTTGTCAAATACTGGATTTGTCATATGTTCTCCCAACTCCTTTGGTACGGTTAGTTGCCCGCAGACTCCAAGAGTTCTTTTGCAATTACTATTCGTTGAATTTGACTTGTTCCCTCATAAATCTGCATCAGCTTGGCATCTCGCATCAGTTTTTCTACAGGATACTCTTTTGTATACCCGTATCCACCAAATATTTGCACTGCATCGGTGGTAACCTCCATAGCCATATCGGCGGCAATGCGTTTCGCCATACTTGACTCAAGACTTGCAGAATGTCCCGCATCAAGCAGCAGCGCAGAACGCTGCGTTAAAAGTCGTGCACTTTCAATGGCAGTATACATGTCAGCCAACATAAACTGGATGGCCTGAAACTGAGCAATCGACTTTCCAAACTGCTTACGCTCTTGGGCGTATCGTATAGAGTGTTCAAAAGCGCTTCGCGCAATCCCAACCGCTATAATTGCGGTCATGGGGCGACTCAGATCGAGCGTCTGCATCGCAATTTTAAACCCCTCGCCCTCTTTGCCAATCAAATGCGAGGCTGGGATGCGCACGTTTTCAAAATTAAGCGCCACGGTATCCGAGCAGCGCTGTCCCATTTTATCTTCATGCGAACCACGGCTAATGCCGGGCGTGTCAGCAGGCACCACAAAACAGCAAATACCTTTGTGTTTTTTTGCTTTATCAAGTGTAGCAAAAACGGTGTACTGCGCAGCAACCCCGCCGTTTGTAATCCATTGCTTTGCGCCATTAAGCACATAATAGTCGCCATCCCGAGCAGCCTGAGTGCTTAATCCGCCAGCATCGGAACCAGCCCCCGGCTCGGTTAAGCAAAACGATACTGAGGCCCCGCTTTTTGCAATAGGAGTGATAAATTTCTGATGCTGCTCTGGTGTGCCTCCCACCCGAATCGGAGTTAATGCCAAATCATTCGCCACCATCGAGGTGGCAAACCCTGAACATGCGGCAGCCAACTCTTCGATAACCAGACACGCGTCGAACAACCCCAGACCTGACGCCGAACACTCAGCAGGCTGAATGAGATTGAGCAATCCCAAGGCATGCGCTTTTTTAATAATATCCCTGGGAAATTCCGCGACTTTATCGAAGTGGGCAGCTACTGGCGCAATTTCTCCTTGCGCAAAATCGCGCGCTAATTGCTGCAACTGCCGCTGTTCTTCGGTCAGACCAAACTGAGCATTTTTTGTTACCATCTTCTAGGTCGATCCACGTATAGTAAATTTCAAAAATGCTTGCTTTTACAATTCGATTTTTACGCTTCGATTGATTCAAGTATTTTTGGAATTTGCTACCCCCGGAGGGAAAATCTTATTCACAAAAAATTGCGGCGCACACAGCTTTTACTGCATGCGCCGCAATATGCACTAAAAATGCGCGCGCTTATTCAGCCCGTGTCGGACGCTCATCGAGCCCCGAGCGCGAAACTTCTTTTTCCATGGAGGAAGCGAGTCCACCATTATTATTTCTGCCGGCGCCCATTGCTGCTGATAAAGCCGAAACAGCCTCGTCAATCGAAGGCATAACTCCCTCGATTTTTGCACGATACTGCGGAATGAGAACCTCGACGGCACCGACTACATCACCGCGAGATCCACGCACCAAGCGACAGATAGAGATAACATCGGCTTCAGTCGCACCCCTATCAATTAATTGACCGCTACTTCTCAATTCACTCAACTGATTCTTGATAGCTGCGTCTTGAGGAGTATTCGTGGCTAGTAATTCTGCCAAAACCGCATCTGGAAGCTGCGCAGTAAGTAATCGACCTGCCGCATTAACTTTAGCAGGAAATGAAATTGCCATACGCGGAGCAACCTTCACGGGACGCTTCGATTCGATGCTTACGGGATATTGAACCACTCCGTTCTGCAGCACCGCCAAACTAACGGTCTCACCAATTTTATCAGAAAGGTTTTTCAAAATTGGGACAGCGCGAGCGACGAGAGAACTGTGCTGCACGTACGCTTGACCAAGCTGCAACGCCTTGGGTCCTAATCGATAGTTTTCGCTATCGTGATTTTGCTCAACAAAACCTCGCAGCTCGAGCGTTGCAAGCAAGCGGAATACATTATTTTTATGAAGCTTTAGCCGCTTTGAAAGCTCGGTTACGCCGACTTCGGCGCTGGTTCCACAAAACTCCTCGAGCACGTCAATCGCGTGGGATACAGACTGGATGAGGTAGTTTGCTTTTTCTCTTTTAACCATAAAGGATGCCTTTAAAGTAAGCGGATTAGACTCGTTTGAAACGCACTCAATTGAGCCCCAAATAACGAACAGTTTCAAAACCTTACATTTCGATAACGTGTTCTATCAATCTAAGAGGCTTATAACAAGTCAATATGTGCAACGCAATCATCAATTATTTGGAAAGGTCCTTAAGTGCGCTTCCAAGAATCAAATCTTCCATTGCATAGAGACCTGCCGGTTGCCCAAGTAGCCACTCAAAAGCCCGCACTGCGCCGATAGCAAACAAACTGCGCTGAGTGGCGCGATGCGTAAGCTCAATTCGCTCGCCCGGCCCTGAAAAATGCACACAGTGCTCCCCGATTATGTCTCCTCCACGGAGACTAGTACAAGGAACCATTTCTCGACCTGCTTTTTGCTCTAAATCGTTACGGAGAAGCAGCGCAGTGCCCGACGGCGCATCTTTTTTTGCCCGGTGATGTGCTTCGCTTAGATGCACATCGAATGAAGGGCCAAGCAATTGCGCAGCTTTGACTACCAAATCACGAAGCACCGCCACTCCATAAGAAAAATTAGCAGCTTGGAACACAGGAATTTTTAATGATGCAGCGGAAATTCGAGCCAAATCTTCTGGCGTATAGGGGGTCGCTCCCAACACCAAAGGCAGTTTTTTTTCGATGCAATGTTCAAGTACTCGCAAAGAGTTGCTCGGGGTTGAAAAATCTATCCAACCATCCACTTTTTGGAGATTCTGTCCAAACGCAGAGTATCGAAGTTGGGTCCCCCCTTCGCCCAGTGCCCCACATTTTGCTGAGTTTTCTCGACACAACAAGACGGCCAACTCCAATCCTGTAGCTGATTGTAGCACCCGCTGAATCTCAGCCCCCATGCGTCCGCTGGCGCCTGATAGCCCAACAAGTTTTTTCATAAACCTTGATCTAGTAGACGACGAAAAAGCGCTCGAGTAGCTGGCTGTGCATCGGTTAAGGGCAATCGTACTGTCGAGTTTGCGATCAGACCCTGATCAGCTAAGGCCGCTTTAATGGGTATCGGATTCGTTTCATGGAACTCCGCTTTTACCCAAGGCAAAAGACGCACTTGCGCCTCTAAACTAAGAGCCCATTTGTGCTGCGCGGCCGCCCGCACAAGTTCACACACTCTTTCAGGAAGCAAATTAGATATAACGGAAACCACACCTTGGCCGCCGCATGCCATTAACGGATGAATTAATCCGTCCTCACCAGAAACAAGTGGCAACTTCTGCTGCGTCAACTCTATCACCTCAAGCGCAAACGATATGGATGCACTCGAATCCTTAACTCCCGCAATGGTGCCTTCCGACCATAAAGTGGCCAGGGTTTCAGCTGAAATGGACACGACAGATCGTCCCGGAATATTGTAAGGCACCAGCGGCAATCCACAAGCAGCTTTGACTGCACGATAATGCGCCAATAGTCCACCTTGACTGGGTTTATTGTAGGGCGGCGCAACCACCATTACGGCATCCGCGCCTGCCTTTTCCGCCCACTGGGCAAGCTCGATAGTGCGCGCTGTAGCGCTTGCACCTGCTCCTGCCATAACGGGAACACGGCCACGAGCCTGACGCACCACAAAGCTCACCACCGCTTGGTACTCAGCGTCAGAAAGTGCAACACCTTCACCAGTCGACCCGCAGGGAACTAAACCAGAAATACCGGCTGCTATTTGGCGCTCAATCAGATTCTCGAGCGATTGAAAGTCAACCTCGTCCCCACCCCGGCTGAACGGAGTAACCAAAGCAGTCCATGCGCCCGCCAGCGTGAACACTAAAACTCCTCTTGTCCTTCAAACAAAGAGTCCAAATTACTTTGAGGGACCATAAAAATACGGCTCTGAGCTCCGCTCCAGACCACTTGCACCAGCGAATAGCGCTCACCTTCAAGGCCGCCCTGATTTACGGGAACCACTTTGTAAAGATAACGAGAGCCAGACTGAAGCTCAGAATCTTTAAGTGCAAACTGCATTAACGCAGCATCGATTGAAGCTTTGCGGCTGGGTTTTCCGGCCGCTCTTAGTTCCTTTTTCTTATTCTCTAGCGTCGAAACAGACGTGTCGCTCAATGTACGAAGCAAACTAAACTGAAGCTGATCTGCCTTGGCTTCCTGCCCTTCTGCCACCAATGCCTTGTAGACCCGATAGCCATCAAGGCTTTTAAGCTCTTGGCCGCGCACATCATTGCGTGGAGACTTCCATGAAAGCTCCAGCCCGTCATTTTGTGCCTTCACTTGTAGGTCCACGACCGCCCCAGGAGCCATAGCCTCAGGAGGGACTGGCGAAGCGTAGCGCCCACAGGCGCTCACAAGCAGGGACACCAAAAGAACAAAACAAGTTTTTTTCATACGCCTCGGCTCCACCTGTATGAGGTTCAGGACAAGGAAGCTATTTATCAACAAAACTGCGTAATCGCTTGCTGCGGGAAGGGTGCCGAAGCTTTCGCAAAGCTTTGGCTTCGATCTGACGAATACGCTCACGGGTCACATCGAAATTTTGACCAACCTCTTCAAGCGTATGGTCGCTCTTCTCGCCAATGCCAAAACGCATGCGCAGCACTTTCTCTTCTCGTGGAGTAAGAGTTGCGAGTACTTTGCGGGTTTGCTCCTGCAAATTCATGTTCACTACTGCGTTGGCAGGCGACACCACACGTTTATCTTCAATAAAGTCGCCGAGATGAGAGTCTTCTTCTTCACCGATTGGCGTTTCCAGTGAAATAGGCTCTTTGGCAATCTTCAACACCTTACGCACTTTATCGATTGGAATTTCCATCTTCTGCGCAATTTCTTCAGGAGTTGGCTCGCGCCCAAGCTCTTGAACCAATTGCCGCGAAGTTCGGACCAATTTATTAATGGTCTCGATCATGTGCACAGGAATGCGAATAATTCTTGCCTGATCTGCAATAGCTCGTGTTATTGCCTGACGAATCCACCAAGTTGCGTAGGTCGAAAACTTGTACCCACGTTGATATTCAAACTTATCAACCGCCTTCATCAATCCGATGTTTCCTTCTTGAATCAAATCAAGAAATTGGAGACCGCGATTGGTGTATTTTTTGGCGATACTTACTACAAGACGCAAATTAGCTTCAACAAGTTCCCGTTTTGCTTCATAAGCGCGAACTTCACCGTCTTTGAGAGTTCGTACACAGGCACGAAACTCCTCTAAATCCATGAGCACGTCTTTTTCGCCAGACTGAAGCTCTGTGCGAATTTGAGTTAATACACCACCTAAGTCTCTGGCTTCTTCAGCTTTAAGCTTCAAGCGGCGACGCGCACGTTTTCCTTCTAATTGGTCATCACTTACCAAATCTTCGCTGAGCTCAAGAAGCTCTTCTCTTGTTCTGCCCGTTTTGCGCTCAAGTTGAGTGACGAGATAGTACGTTTTAGTTAACTTATCGTCGGCAGTTTTAATCAAGTTTCCCATCTGGTGGTACTGCTTTTGATTAAAATTCAGCTTTTCAATCTTGGTCGCATTTCCATCAAGCGTACGTCGATATTTACGCTCAAGATCTGCAACCGTGCGCTTACCGGCACGGCGAGCAGCCATTAATTCTTCAAATATAGTTTGGGTATCTTTTAAGGCTTTACGATAGAGAGCAGATCTCTTTAAAAATTCTTTCTTTTGCTTCTCTTCTTCCTCGTCAACCTGGGGGTTTTTATCATCATCAGCCCCACCACCGTCTTCCTCTTCATCCCGTGGACGAGCAGCTCGGCGTTCCTCTTCCTCTGCTTTCTCCTCGTCTTCTTCGCTTTCTTCCTGGGACTCTTCTTCTTGAAACAAATCGCGCAAACGAAGAGTACCCTCTTTGACCCGATCAAATACGGTTACCACATACTGCAGCGCTAAAGGCTGACGCAAAGTTTGCTCCGTGACGGTAAGCAATCCAGCTTCAATCTTTTTAGCAATTTCAACCTCGCCTTCTCTCGTAAGCAAGCTGACGTTGCCCATTTCGCGTAAATACATACGCACAGGATCGGTGCTTTTCCCCAGAGCACTCTCTTCTAAGCTATCGTCGGAAGATTCCTGCGTTAAGGTAGGATCTACGGCCTCTTCGAAGCCTGCGGGCGCCCGTTCGATGATATCAATGTCGTTCTCGCCGAACATCGATATCACATCTTCCATCTGATCTTCTGATACCAGATCCGACGAGAGTGCCTCATTGAGGTCATCCATCGTCAGGTAGCCCTTCTCTTTACCAAGCTCCATCAAGCGATTTACTTCGTTTTCTTCGCCCGCCTTTGGCTTAGCAGCTGGGTCTACGGTTTTATCATCAACACCATCGGGACCTGTTTTGGGAAGCAAACCTTGCGCGACTTGCCGAGCATGCCTCTTTTCTGCGATTTCAGGAGCAGCTTTTCTAAGCGCTTCACTGATACGAGCAACTTTGGCCCGACGCTCGGTTGCCTGAGCTTCGGTCTCAATTCTCTTTTTCTTCAATGGAGGCAGCGGGGTTACTTTTGACTTTACCTTGATATCTTTAGCAACCTCTCGGGCTGGCTCTTTTGGCTGCTCCTTGCGGACTGTTACTTTTGCTTTTTTTAAGTTGGTGCTCTTCTTTAAACGAAGCCTTGCCCCACTTTCTCGACGTGACTTAATTTTTTTACGGCCTTTCACGAACGATGAACCCCTTGAATAAGAATCAGATAGGCGAAACACAGCATAATAAGCCTAAACAGGAAATTTACAAGTCCCCAAGCCTACTTAAGTTGGGGCTCTGGGGCTATTCACTTAATGAGCTCCGGGCTCAAGGCTGGCTGCATTTAATTTCTCAAACTCGCGCTTCAGAGCAATTTTCTCTTGGGCTAACAAGGCCCTGGCACCCTCAGACTCAGCTTCGACCGAGCGCCGGTCTATCTCGCTAAGTGCTTGTTTTAACTTAATTTTCTTACTATGACGCTGGCACTCTCTAAAAACTTGCTCAAAGTCAGCGTCCGCTGATTCACGCATCTCATAAGCCTGCTTCCAATTCTGCACCCAGGAGTCGCCGAGAGACTTTAAATACACTTTAAGCTGCTCTTTTTGCTGTGCCTCAGGTAGATCAGTGTCGGTAAGAATCGCCCAAAATTCTTGAATAAACCCCAAAGTCTCGGGCTCAAGCGCCTCACAAAGCTGAGGATCACGGAGGGTTGCTTCTGCAAATCGCTCGCGACCGGCCATTACCGCATACAAAAGCTCACGGTCTAAGCGGGGCAGATCACTAAAAGGCGTAGGCCCCATTCTATTGGGAGTGGGCGTCTCTAAACTGCGTACCGGAGCAGTTTCCGTAGTTTTTATTTGGCTCGAGCCAAGCACCATTCCCTGAAGCACACTGGGCTCAACCATAAGGCGCAATGCCGCACGTTGCAAAAGCTCACTCTGCTCAACGGCATTCCGCACGCGAGCCAATAAGCCAGAAACCTCTGCTGCTATTTTTCCCTTTGCTGCGGCGCCAAGTTCTTTAATTTCGCGGATATCAAGTTTCTGAAGTTGGCCATCAATATAGGCATCGAGCAGTGATACCCGAGGGAGATCGCGGAGGTACTGCTCTGTCTGCTCACCATGCCGCACTGCAATGGTATCTGGATCTTCATCTTCAGGTAAAAAGACCGCTGCCACGTCTACACCTGAATTTAAAAACAGTTCAAAACACCGAGCAGCTGCATTTCTTCCCGCCAAGTCTCCGTCAAAGAGCACCACAATCTTCTCAACCAAGTGTTGCAAGCGTTTAACATGGGATTCACTCACCGCCGTACCGCATGGTGCCAAAGCGCGACGCACCCCTACTTGCCACAAACCAATGACATCAACGTAGCCTTCGACTAAAAAAGCCTCTTTGGTGCGACGTATTGATTCAAGCGCATGTGGTAGCCCATACAAAATTTTATTTTTCTGATAAATTTCACTCTCTGGCGAGTTGAGATACTTAGGAGATGATTTTTCTTTCTCTGGTTCAAGTAGTCCAGGAATAACGCGGCCGCCAAAACCAGCAATTTTTCTCGACTCAATTTTGACAGGAAATGTCAGTCTTCCTCTGAAAAGATCAAAGAGCTCACCACGAGGGTTGCGGCGCACGAGCCCCGAAGCCAGCATCAATTCAGGACTGATCCCAATCGCTGTCAATCGCTCAGTTAAGCCGGTCCAATGAAGTGGAGAAAATCCGAGACCAAATTCCTCAATAGTATCATCCCGCAGTCCACGCTTTTGAATATACGCCTTAACGCGACTATCTTGGCATGCGCGAAGCTGCTCTCGAAAATAAGACTGAGCGGCTTGGGTGATTTTATACAGTTCATCTTTATGCGCAGTTGGGGCCTGCGGCTGGCGGCCACCTTCGCGCTTAACCTCTATACCGTAACGAGCTGCCAATTCTTCAACCGCATCAGGAAAGGAAAGCCCGCGTATTTCCATCACAAAGGAAATGACATTTCCAGAGGCTCCGCAGCCGAAGCAGTGATATGACCCAGAACCGTCACGCACATGAAATGAAGGACTTTTTTCAGAATGAAAAGGACAAAGCCCCATAAAACTGGAGCCCGCTCGCTTTAAGGTGATCGTCTCCGAGATGATCTCAACGAGATTCGCCCGCTCTTTAACCTCAGCAATAGTGGACTGAGAGATCACGAAACGTCCTTACCGAATATTTTTTACGATCACGGCGACTCCTTGTCCGCCCCCAACACAAAGTGTTGCGAGCCCTAGGCTGCCGCCGGTACGTTTTAACTGGTGCAGTAGCGTTACCAAAACTCGAGCGCCGCTTGCTCCAATCGGATGCCCCAATGCAATAGCCCCTCCGCACACATTTGTGCGATCAAGAGGCAGCTCAAGCTCGCGAGCAACTGCTAGAGCTTGAACCGCAAATGCCTCATTAGCTTCAATCAAATCGAGTTGCGACAAGTTAATTTCAGCTCGCTGAAGAGCCTGCCGCACTGCTGGCACTGGTCCAATACCCATCACCTCCGGCTCTACTCCTCCGGAGCCCCAAGCCACTACTTCAGCAAGAGGCGTCAGCCCGCGCTTAAGCACCTCAGCCTCCGACATCAGCACGAGAAAAGCAGCGCCGTCGTTAATGCCCGACGCATTACCAGCAGTGACACTCCCTTCCTTGGAGAAAGCAGGCTTAAGCTGTTTCAGTGACTCAAGCGTCGTCTGCGGACGAAGATGCTCATCCAGTTCAAATGAGCCTACCTGCTTCCCACGTTTCATTAGGGAAACAGCCGAGATTTCAGATTTAAAAAAACCTTGAGTTTGCGCAGCCGCAGCTTTTTTTTGGCTTTCGCAGGCAAATGCGTCTTGAGCCTCTCTTGAAATAGAATAGCGGGTGGCCAGATTTTCGGCAGTAATGCCCATGTGACACTGATGGAACACATCGGTAAGCCCATCACTCAGCATCAAATCTTTTAGCTCGCTGGATCCAAGACGCGCGCCCCATCTGGTGCTCATGGAGACAAACCCAGCTTGGGACATGCTCTCTACTCCACCAGCTAATACCGTGTGGGACTCACCGGCACGTATACTACTGGCCGCTTGCATTACGGCTTTAAGACCCGACCCGCAGACTTGGTTAACCGTATAAGCGGGAGTAGCTACAGAAACGCCTGCCTTAAGGGCCACTTGCCTTGCCATGTTCATGCCATGCCCCGCGCCAAGCACGTTGCCAATGATGACTTCATCAACTATCGAATCTTTTCCGCAGCCCGCATGTTCTAAACTGGCTCGTGCGATACAAGCGCCTAGATCTGCCGGCGCCACATCAACTAAAGCGCCACCAAAGGCTCCAATAGCAGAGCGAGTTGCCGATACAATAAATACTTTCGAACGTGTCATATCTTTCCCTTCGAGTTAGGAATCTGAATTGGTTTCTTCGTAGGCGATAAAAATTTCAAGAATTTCATATTCTCGAGTGCCCCCGGGTAAATTCATTCGAGAAACATCACCAGCCTCTTTACCAATAAGTGCTTTACCCATAGGCGACTCGAAAGAAATCCAGCCCTTTTCGATGTCGGACTCATCCGAACCGACGATCATGAGAGTCTTAATATCACCTGAGTCGACATCTTCAATTTTCACCGAACACCCAAAAGTTACCTTTTGAGGATCGATTATTTTGCGCGGATCAATAATTTCAGCCATCGAAAGCTTAGTTTCCAGGTCTCGAATTTTACTCTCCACCATGCCAGATTTATTTTTGGCCGCGTCGTAGTCGCCATTTTCAGACAAATCTCCATGCCCGCGGGCAATTTCAATGGCACGCGCCAATTCAGGGCGCATAGCCTTTAATTTTTGTAATTCATTCCGAAGCGCTTCGTTACCGCGCGGTGTCATTGGTCGTTTCATAGGTCGTAGTAATAAAGGCGGATTAAAATTCCGCAATAAAGTTTTGTTGGTGGGCGACCACGTTTGGTCAGGCATGCTGCCCTAAGAGCCCTGCTCAATTTGCTAGTCTTCCACCGACCTAGGGCCAAGCGGAAATAGCTTCGTAAGCCTAGCACATGATATTCTTGGGCGATACGATTAAGCTGAACGCACAAACAGTGTAGAATTCAAGAGTAAAATTCAATAGAAATAGCTTAAGAAAGTGGCCAATTGCGTTTCTAGTGCCACGGAGCCTCTCTGCGACTAGGCATTAACTGACCCGGCACCGGAAACTCAGCTGCTCAGGAGGCTGTTGCAGTTGATCGGTTAGGCCGTCAATTCGTAAATTGCCCCCCCCTCCCGGTGGTGACACTATTCTGGTTGCTTCGGAGGCACTGAGATCAAAGCTCTGAGTAAGTCAGGCTCACGCTTACGTATTCTTGGCCTGGACTTCGTAATGTTGTTCAGTCTAGAGGAGGAGTTCGGTCGCTAGCCAAGCTTTCAGAGCTCAACCGTGAGAACTTGTATCGAGTGCTCGCCGAGAAAGGCAATCCCACACTGTATTCGTTAACTTCTATCCTTGATGCCATAGGAATTAGCATCCAATTCGCGGCAGTTCGCAAACGTAAAAGGGTCGCATAGATACGGACTGGGAAAGATAGGTTCTATGGTGGCCGGCAAGGCCACCCGCATACGGCACAACCATTGCCCTGTTCCCCGGTCCAGCAGTTTTGCTATCTTCTTACTTAACAAGCAAATCCGCACGCCCTCGACGATCGTCGAGTCGAAGGAAATCTTCATCTTGAGCCACCCATTCGCGCCAACACTCTTTCACTTTGTCAGGATCAAGCTTGTAGTCTTCGATGTCGCGCCGAACACCCCGTCGATGGCATTCAGCCGCATCGGTGTCAATCCAGATGCGAAGCCCGTAATAAGCTGCGAGCTCTCGATTCAGCGCATCGCACCCTTCAATTACAAGGGTCGTCGCTGAATCTATTATTACCGGGTCAGCATGAAAGCCATCTTCAATTCCTGCAAGAAAGCCCCAATTGTACCGACGGAGCTGAAAGGATCGAACTCCCCGAATGAATGGCTCTATTAGTTCACGCAATACCCTAGAATGATCAAAACGCTTTTCGGAGGTGACCTGACTCTTTGGGAAATGGAACCAATCATATTCTATATGCACGGAACCTGGGATCTCGGCGACAAGATTTCTTGCAAATGATGACTTTCCGGCGCCGCCGCGTCCATCAATTGCGATTAGCAATGAATCTAGGTGAATGCGCCGAGTTTTCAGTTCTTTTAAAACATCGGCGACTGAAGATACGAGTTTCGGTGGCATTAAGGATTAAATAGAAAAAAAATTACCGAGCAAATTTCCACAACTCCTCAGAAGCGTGAGCATATCATTCTAAACGCAATTCCGTCCGAACTCAAAGTCAAATTCTTCTTGCTAACCGCCCTCCACAACTTAGGGAGAATAGCGGCGTCCTCATTACAAAACCTATTTCAACCAAGAGCCCGTTTCTTTTGAAATGCACAGCTCCAGTTCTCTGTCTCTGCTTAACAGAATTCAATCTCTCCGCAATCTGCCCCTTAAACATCAAAACAAAAATTTAAACACAGAGTAAAAACCAAGACCTCAGAGATTAACGAGGGAAACATTACGCAGCACTACAATCTCTGTGTTTTTGGGCCCCTCTCGGCTCCCCTCTGTGTTAATAATTTTTTAGCTTCGAAGCGCCACTACCGTTTTCTGTTACCGCTAAACAGTTCTCAGTTGGGCAGCAATCCGAATCCGACTGAGGAATCTCCTCGCCCGAATCTGATTTCCTACACCAGCTTATCCAGTCCCGCGATCTAGACCCCGCTCCAGATCCAGCTTTAAGCCTCACAACACATATCTGCTGCATTAAGCGCTTTGCTGGCTAGAATCTTATGATAATCCTGAATGGCTTTTACCTGAATAATATTCTCATTCTGTATGAGTCCTATTGCGGCTGAAGCAGCACCGGCAGCGGCCATAGTCGTATATGTTGGCACCCTAAGCTCATTGGCCACCAATCGAATTGAACGCGAGTCCAAAAGCGGCCCAGACCCTTCAGGGGTATTAATGACTAGCGCAATTGCACCTTGGCCGAGCACATCAACAATATGAGGGGATCCTTCCCTCACCTTTTTGACCTCTTCCACGGTGTAGCCTTTAGAACTTAAGAAACTAGCGGTGCCTTTGGTGGCAACTAAAGCAAACCCAGCAGCTCGTAAACTATCGGCAATTTGCAAAAGCTCGGGCTTATCTTCATTAAGCACACTTAAAAACACCTTGCCCCGGGTTGGCAATTTTACATTTGCGGCAAATTGCGATTTAGCGAAGGCACCCGGGAAACAGGCATGCACTCCCATAACTTCGCCTGTAGATTTCATCTCTGGGCCTAAAATGGTGTCGACTCCTTCAAATTTTGAGAACGGAAATACACAGGCTTTAACGGCCACATAAGGTATCGCCTCGATTTCTGAGATGCCCAACTCAGAAATTTTGCGCCCAGCCATTACTCGGGCAGCAGCCTTAGCCCATTGTATTCCTGTAACTTTGCTGACAAACGGCACCGTACGAGAGGCGCGAGGATTTACTTCGAGAATATAGACGGACTCATCGCGGGTCACGGCAAATTGTATATTCATTAACCCTACGACCTTAAGCTCGCGCGCAAGCAGACGAGCTTGATGCTTCATTTCACTTATAATTGCAGGTGATAAGGTCTGAGGGGGCAGACAGCACGAACTATCGCCAGAGTGAATGCCCGCACGCTCAATATGCTCCATCACTCCTGCAATAAGTACCGACTCGCCGTCACTCAGGGCGTCTAAGTCAACTTCAATTGCATTGTGTAAATATTGGTCAAGCAGCACCGGCCTTTGATGGGAAACCACTACGCTTTCACCCAAATACTGCCTTAGCTCTTGCTCATCGTGAATCACGCGCATCGAGCGACCACCAAGCACGAAAGAAGGTCGAATCATGAGCGGGTAGCCCACATGAGCTGCAACTTCTAATGCTTCACCCAGCGAGGAAGCGGCGCCGCCTTTAGGTTGTTGCAGCTTCAATTTTTCGATTAGGGCGTTAAAAATGCGCCGGTCTTCTGCTGCCTCAATCGACTCAACACTTGTTCCAATAATCGGCACTCCGGCCTTTTTTAATTCAGCAGCCAACTTAAGTGGAGTCTGGCCGCCAAATTGCACAATGACGCCTTCTGGCTTTTCACGCTCAACTATAGAAAGCACAGATTCAAAAGTAAGGGGTTCAAAATACAAGCGATCACTGGTGTCGTAATCAGTCGAAACAGTTTCGGGATTACAGTTGACCATGATAGCTTCAAAACCATCAGCCCGAAGCGCCATGACTGCATGCACACAGCAATAATCAAATTCAATGCCCTGGCCAATTCGATTTGGTCCTGAACCCAAAATCATTATTTTACGCCGCTGCGTTGGCGCTGCTTCGTCAACACCATCGTAGGTGGAATATAAATATGGGGTGTTGGCAGCGAACTCAGCCGCACAGGTATCAACCGATTTATAGTTCGCTCGTATTCCCAAAGACAAGCGGCGGGCCCGGACTTCCGATTCAGTAACAGTAAGCAATTTGGCGAGTCGGGCATCACTAAATCCCGAGCGCTTTAATTGGCGCAGTTCATCCGCAGAAAGGGCTGGTAGTTTTGCCTCTTTCAGTTTTTCTTCTTGAGAAATAATATCGCCCAATTCAGCCAAAAACCACGGATCTATACCAGTGCGGTTTGCTACCGCATCCACACTATGGCCGGCTCTAAGGCATTCACCAACAACCCACAACCGGTGCGGGGTAGGCTTGGCGCTTAAGTCTAGCATCTCGCCTTTCCCCAAATCTTTCACAAGCTGCGGCCTATCAAAACCAGCTGTATCCATTTCCATAGAGCACATCGCCTTTTGCATGGCTTCTTGGAAATTACGTCCAAAGGCCAGCACCTCGCCCACAGATTTCATTTGGGTGCCCAGGCGATTGTCGGCTCCAGGAAACTTCTCAAAATTAAATCGTGGTATTTTGACAACTACATAGTCAATTGAGGGCTCAAAACAGGCCGGCGTCTCTTTAGTTATATCATTTGGAATTTCATCAAGGGTGTAACCCACAGCGAGTTTTGCCGCAATTTTTGCAATCGGAAACCCCGTAGCCTTGGAAGCAAGGGCCGAACTACGCGACACACGAGGATTCATCTCAATCACAATTATGCGGCCATTTTTTGGATTCATGGAGAACTGAACATTAGAGCCTCCTGTGTCGACTCCAATTCGTCGCATGATAGCGATCGCAGCATCCCTTAAAAGTTGATACTCTTTATCTGTAAGAGTCTGTATCGGGGCAACGGTTATGGAGTCCCCTGTGTGCACCCCCATCGGATCAAAATTTTCAATACCACAGACAATAACCACATTATCTTTGGTATCTCTCATGACCTCTAATTCAATTTCTTTCCATCCCAGCAAAGACTCTTCAATAAGCACCTCGTGATTTGGACTGGCGCGTAGGGCGATATCAACCTTTCGATGCAACTCACCTGCGTGTTCCACAATTCCGCCACCTGTGCCACCCAGGGTGCGCGAAGGACGCAAAATAAGCGGATAACCAATAATCTCGGCCAGCATTTCCGCATCTGCCATAGAACGAGCGACGCCACTTTTGGCTGATTCCAGCCCAATTTCTTCCATGGCGCGACGAAACAGCTCGCGATCTTCGGCCGTCTTGATTGACTCTACATTTGCTCCAATTAACTCACAGGAGTATTTTTTAAATACGCCACGCTCATCAAGTTCAAGCGCAATATTAAGCGCTGTTTGCCCACCCATGGTAGGAAGCACGGCATCTGGCCGCTCAACACGAATTACTTCTTCGACAAAATCTGCAGTAAGCGGTTCTATGTACGTTCTGTCCGCAAACTCAGGGTCGGTCATAATGGTCGCGGGATTTGAGTTTACTAAAATTACCCGGTAACCCTCTTCTTTAAGCGCCTTTATTGCCTGAGTACCTGAGTAGTCAAACTCACAGGCCTGCCCTATCACAATCGGCCCAGAACCAATCAGCAATATTGACTTAATATCTGTACGTTTTGGCATACACTTTTCCTCTTAACGATTCACCGCAGCAGGGTGCTCGTATCCAACAACTTCTTCGTAAAACTTTCTAAATAAATAGCGCGCATCATGAGGCCCTGGCGAACTTTCCGGGTGATATTGCACACAAAATGCTCGGGCATCAGGAAACTCTAGCCCCTCGACCGTTTGATCATTCAAATTAACATGACTAATTCTTGCTGATTTCGGCAAAGACTGGGGGTCTACCGCGAAGCCGTGGTTCTGCACGGTAATTTCCACTCGTCCTGTTGGCTCATATCGCACCGGATGATTTCCGCCACGATGACCAAATTTAAGCTTATACGTGCGCCCACCTACTACCTGGCCCAATATTTGGTGGCCCAAACAGATTCCGAAGGTAGGAATTTTACCAAATAACTCCCGCACCGCTTTGACGATATACTGAAGACTTGCAGGATCTCCCGGACCATTCGATAAAAACAATCCATCGGGCTTATGCGCCAAAATTTCAGCTGCGGTTGAAGTTGCAGGCACGACCGTGACACGAAAGCCAACATCTACAAGCAAACGAAGAATATTATATTTTATGCCACAGTCGAGAGCTACCACATGGGGCCGAGACCAAAGCTGATCAAAATTTATATGTCGCGAGCCACTCTGTGGACTTTGATAATTGAGTGCCCAGGTCGTTTCATTCCAAGCATAAGGAGTTTTGCAGCTGACAGCCTGCACATAATCTTTTCCTTCCATGCTCCCCGCAAGGCGTGCCCTGGCAATCAAGTCATCAACATTAAGGTTATCACCACAGGCAAAAGCGCCCATTTGAGCTCCATGGGTACGCAGATGTGTTACAAGCTGACGGGTATCTAAGCCCGCAAGTCCCATGATTCCATTTTGCCAAAGATATTGTGGCAGGCTCATTTGCGCTCTAAAATTAGAAACTCGCTTTGGCAAATCTCTAATGAGCAGGCCCTCCACATACACCCGAGCAGATTCGACATCTTCAGCATTACACCCCACATTTCCGATATGCGGATAGGTAAAGGTCATAATTTGACCAGCGTAACTTGGGTCGGTCATTATTTCCTGATAGCCATACATCGAGGTGTTAAAAACCACTTCCCCTACTACAGCCTGCGCCACTCCACGGGCAGCACCAAAACAACGGCCTTTAAAAACAGTACCGTCTGCTAGTGCCAATGCCCCTGGGCGACTTTCAATGAACTCATATGCCGAGCCGCTGGTGAGGTAAGACATACGTACTCCTTCCCTAAAATTACTTCTGTTCGCCCTCTGAGACTAACGTGCCGTCTCTCAAGCGCTGACGCCCAGCCACAAACACATGCTGGGCTCTGCCGCGTAGCTCTGCATTCAAGAACGGACTGTTAAAACTTATTGAGTGGTTACTACTTCGGTCAAATTTCCACGTAAGATTTGGATCAACGATGCATAGGTCTGCGGGGCGGCCACGCTCAAGTCGGCCAAACTCGAGACCAAAACAGCGCGCAGGACCGGCACTGAGCGCATCAACCAAGCGCTTTTTCGAAAGCGTTCCCTTCTTATGCAGCTCAAGCAGCAGGGGCAAACTTGTTTGTAAGCCCAAAATACCAAACGTTGCCTTGGAGAACTCAACGCGTTTGCTATCATGTTCATGCGGCGCGTGATCACTTGCAACGGCATCAATGGTACCGTCAGCCAATCCTTCAAGCACACCAATTCTATCTTCTTCACTACGTAGCGGCGGACTCATCTTTGCATGAGTATCGTAATCACCGATGGCATCTTCCGTAAGTACCAAATGATGCGGGGTCACTTCTGCTGTAAGCAGAATACCGTCATTTTTTGCGCGTCGAATAAGCTCTACGCCTCTCGCAGTCGAAACGTGACAAATATGAGCCTTTGACTTCGTAAATCTGGCTAGCTCAATATCTCGCGCTATCATCACTTCTTCGGCCACTCCCGGCATTCCTTTGAGCCCCATGCGCGTGGAAAGCGCCGACTCATTCATGCAGCCACCGCACGAAAGCGCTTTATCTTCTTCGTGACAACTAATCGGCACATCGAGCATTTTGCACCACTCAAGCGCTCGTCTCATGAGCCCCGAATCCCACACCGGTTCGCCATCATCACTAAACGCGACACAGCCCGCCTCCCGCAATTCGGAAAGCGGCGACATCTCTTTCCCCTGCAAGGCTTTTGTAACTGAACCAATAGGCAACACACGCGCAGCGTCTGCCGCCCGCGCTCTCTCCACTATAAAGCGGGTAACCTCAGCACAGTCATTCGTTGGGCGAGTGTTGGGCATACAACAGACACTCGTAAAGCCACCAAGCAAGGCAGCTTCAGCACCGGTTTTAATAGTTTCTTTCCACTCAAATCCTGGCTCACGCAAATGTACATGCAAATCAATAAAACCAGGCATCACCCATAGCCCTTTGGCATTGATGCGTTTTTCAACGCTCAGTGAAGCAAAGGTGCCAGGTTTTTCAATTTGTGCAATGCGCCCCTTTTCAATAAGCACATCGAATTCACCGTCAATATTATTGGCTGGATCAATTAAGCTTCCGCCTTCAATTACTATCATTTGCTCCTCCAACCGTTACACTGCCCGTGGCCAAGGCAAACAGCACTCCCATTCGAACGGCGACACCATGCGTTACCTGCTGCGAAACAAGAGATCTTTTTCCATCAAGCACTTCGCTTGAAACCTCAGTGCCTCGATTTGCTGGACCCGGATGAAGCACCACACAGTCGGGCGCTACACGAGAAAGAATTTTCTCACTCACACAATACCAGCGAGAATACTCCTCCAACGAAGGTACAAAGTGCTCAGATTGGCGCTCAAGCTGCATGCGCAAACAGATAACCACATCTGCCCCAGTTAGCCCTTTGGCCAGATCATGTTCAATTCGAATATTTCCGCCAAACGCATGGGGAGCCGCGAACTCAGCCGGCACAAGCGTAGGAGGGCCTACGAGCACCACCTCATTACCCAAAAGTTTGTGCGCCCAAAGATTGCTGCGCGCAACACGAGAATGACGAACGTCGCCAACGATCGCCACTCGAAGACCGGTCAGCCCCCTGCCTTGTGCTGCAAAATGCATTTTTATGGTTAATAAATCGAGTAGCGCTTGGGTCGGATGCTCATGAGCACCATCTCCCGCATTAACAATCGATGTATTTTTAAGATGACGAGCTAGAAATTGAGGGGCGCCACTTTCTTTGTGTCGCATCACCAAAATGTCAGGGGCCATGGCTTCAAGTGTTCGGGCAGTATCAAGGAGCGTTTCGCCTTTTACTACCGAGCTATCGGAGCCAGAAACGTTTATGGTGTCAGCAGAAAGCCGCTTCGCAGCGATCTCAAAACTAGACCGAGTGCGTGTACTTGGCTCCAAAAACAAATTCACTACGGTTTTACCTCGTAGCGCCGGCACCTTTTTAAGATCTCTATCACTTACCTCAATAAAGTGACGGCCATTCTCAAGAAACATCTCGAGCTCATCGCGAGTAAGGTCCTGAATTCCAAGCAGGTGCTTCTTCATAACCCCTCGTTATGCCCCTTCCTTCTTTTTAGGGCTGGGTGGCACCACATACACACCATCTTCAAATCCCTGCTCGCGCAATCGAATTTTCACAAATTCTTCTTTCGCAGATGGTAAATTTTTGCCGACATAGTCTGGACGAATTGGAAATTCACGGTGTCCTCTGTCCGCCAGCACGGCCAACTCCACACAAGACGGCCGGCCAAAATCTATAATTGCATCAAGTGCTGAGCGCACTGTGCGACCGGTGTAAAAAACATCGTCAACCAAAATAATGCGAGATCCAGATACTGCAAAAGGCAAATCGGTTCCCTTAAGAGTTGGTTGAGAGTTCGTATGCCACAGATCGTCCCGATAAAGGGTGATATCGATCACACCAAAGGGAATTTCGATTTTTTCAATTTCTTGAATTCGATCACGAAGGCGCATGGCAAGGTATTCACCTGCCGTACGAATCCCCACGACTGCAAGCTTTTTAAGGTCCCTATTTTTTTCTAGAATTTCGTAACTTATTCTTGAAATACAACGTCCAATCACATCTTCATCAAGCACCTTCTTCCAATGTGCTGGAACTGTTTTCACCTGCTCTGCCATAAATTCCCTATCGAATTTTCTCTCTGTAGACACGTCATCCCAAGCCTTTAATAAAAAAGCAGATGCGAATTATGGAGAGTTTGGTTGGGGGCAGGCCGAGCCGCAGGCTTAAGCGTGTGAGTAGCTTAAGTAAGCTGAATGACTGACATTATCCAACCTTTGCGAACTCTCAGTTTCGCATTTAAAGGCTTTGGGTCACCTCATCAAAGTTATCCGGAAAAGTGTATCACAAATCGATACCTTGAGGAAATAGAATCAAGGAAGGCTGAAGCTAAAAAGAACCTTCAGCATAGGCGTGAAACTTAAAGGTGTGTATATCGTACTCTTTGCCTTCCCAGCTCACGTAAAACACTTCCTCATAGGGCAAACTAATCTTCATAAACCCAGCTTCGCGCTCAATGCGAAGTTCCTCAGGATTTACAGGAAGTTCAAGCTTTTTAATGTGGTACACAAGTTTATCTCGCAGCTCTGAGTCGGTGTAGGTAGAGGCGACCCTGATAGCCTGTTCCATTTGGTTTTGGATTTCATAATAGCAGTAATAAAAGGGCAGCACAGAATAGCCCGTATACAATACGGCAGCGAGAAGTGTGCCAAATACTAAGACAGTTAACTTCGAAAGCCCCCGCTCCGCGAGCAGACGCAGCTTCAGAAAACGAGTAGGCTGCTTCTTTTTTGCACTATGCACGCGGGCTGCTCCGTGATTACGATGTACACGTATTGGCTTCATTCTCAATTAACCTCTAGTTCAAGCAGGTTCATATGCCAAGCGCTCAAACTGCACTTCTCCATAAACCGCTTTCCCACAAAAACACGTTAAGCAAGTCAGGCCGCAAACCTCGAGCACTGCTCGCCTGCGGCACGCTCCTTATAATTCTCGGGCTGGGAAACTTAGGTTTTGCTCAGTACAAGTTCACCCAGTACTCTCATATAGTATCGGCAGCTCAGGCCAAGCTGGCAAGCCCTTTGCCTACAAGCCGAATTCCCATCCTCGGGCACCAAATTGGGAGCGAAAAACAAGCTGAAAATGTGCAGAGGTTACTTACTCGATTAGACTTCTATAGTTTTATAGTAATGGGAGGAAAAGTAGTGAGTTTGCTTGGCCTCGTTATGGTGCTTGTTTATTTAGCTAATGCTTCACGCCAAAAAGCGAGCGCCTTGGAGCGATGTAACGTCTTATAACCAAGAGACTCAGCAAACTGCGCCAGCTCCTTGTCCACGTGTGGATGGAAACCACACAAAGCGACCTGCGAATAACCTTTTATAATCGAAGCAATCTCAGGCAATTCATTACGCGAAGCAGCCAAATCCACCAGCAACAGGGAAACCTCTGGAGTGAGGCTGGCCTTTAGTGCGTCAAGAGAGCGTACATTCTGAGTAATTTGCCCCAGGGCCTGAGCTTCAGCTAATAAGGACCTTGAAAAAATAAGGTCTCGAACAAAAAGGAGCGCCTTTGGTTGGGTCTCAGCTTTCAAGACCATACTCCTTTACCTTGGCAATAAGACTCGAGCGCGAAATGGAAAGAATTTTTGCCGCTTCACTTTTATTCCCCCCTACTCGTTCAAGCGTGGCGGCTATAAATTTCTTTTCTAAAGCGGCAATCGCCTCTTTAAGGCTCCCCTGTGGCAGGGCGCCAGGCATTCCCCCAGCTAGTTGGGGCTCACGGATATGCTCAGAAAGATGCGCTACCTGAATACTGTCCTCCGTGCCAGCCATGAGCTCTGCTCGCTGAATTTCGTTTTGTAGCTCGCGAACATTCCCTGGCCAAGCATACTGCATAAGCTTCTTTAGTGCCTCTGCACTTAATACCTTTGGCTGCATTTTTCTGGCTTTAGCAGATTTTCCAAGAAATGAACTGCACAAAAGGCCGAGGTCTTCACGGCGCTCGCGTAAAGCAGGAAGTTTCACTCGCACCACGTTTAAGCGGTAATATAAATCTTCACGGAAGGCACCGGCTTTAACCATTGCCTGCAAATCTCGATGAGTGGCAGCCAATATTCGCACCGACACTTTTTTCTGCTTGGTTGCACCTACAGGAGTAAAGGTACCCTCTTGCAATACCCGCAGCAATTTAGCCTGCAACGCAGGACTCATTTCCCCAACTTCATCCAAGAAAAAAGTTCCCCCATCAGCGGCTTCAAAAAGTCCAATTTTATCTCGCACCGCTCCCGAAAATGCCCCGCGAACATGGCCAAAAAGCTCAGACTCTAAAAGCGCGTCACTAAATGCGGAACAATTTTGGACA
>JBIKUD010000008.1:0-97861 GCA_044347745.1 Bdellovibrionota bacterium | reverse complement strand
CAAACCCCGCATCTTCGAAGGCTGCTTTTGCTAATAGTTGGCCATTTCTTGTTTCCTTGGTTCCACCAGATTTCGATATAACCACGCAAAGGGTCGAAGCCAAGTTAGGAATACGATTAATTACATTCTGAATTCCGTCAGGGTCGGTGTTATCAAGGAAAAATATGCGTAGCTTATCTTGGCTTGAGCCCAAGGCCTGAGTAACAAATTGCGGACCGAGCGCCGAACCGCCTATGCCTATAAGTAAAATCGATTCGAATTTTGCACCTGACGAAGAGACAATTGTCCCTTGATGCACAGCAGCAGCAAATTTTTTTATATCAGATATGGTTGAGCGAATAAGATTCTGCAGTTCTTTGTTGGGTGCTCTCTCCGGGCTTCGAAGCCAATAGTGCCCGACCATACGTTTTTCGTCTGGGTTTGAAATGGCACCGCCTTCCAGACGATCCATGGCAGCGAACGCGCTACTCATTTTTTCTTGCATCTCGTCCATGAACTGAGGTGAAAAGTTCACTCTGCTCACGTCAATTCCGAATCCAAGTTCAGAATCAAAAAGGACATGCTGCTTAAATTTTTGCCACAACTGATTACTCATGTTTTTTTCCTCTTGAGGAGCTTAGAAGACTCCTCGATTAACATATCGGAGCCAACCCCCTGCAATCTATAGTACTTTTTCGCAGGCCTCATCTCTGTCAGTTTTAGCAACTGTTCGAACTAGTAGGCTTAGGTTTCAGTAAGTTACCTTTAACAAACAAATCCCATAACGTATTTAGACAGCCAAACTAAGGGACGCATGGTTAGTTGTCGATCTTTTGGGTAGAGAATCTCAATCGCCCTAAAGCGCTTGTAAGGTGCCTTCAACCAGCACCTTGTTAGTTCCCTGATACAATTGGGGAATTTATGTTGAAGGGGTGTTGACTCCTTGGTACTGAAGCGCGAATCATTGGGGTTGCGGTTTGTGTTTCTGCCACGCGAGGCTTCATTTTTGGGCTGTAGCGTTGTGAGAGTTGATCTAAATAGTGGGTACAGGATCCTGATATGATTAAGGATAATGTCGTTTTTCTGAGAGAGTTTCTTAAAGAGTTCCAGACTACTGGAACCATGTTCCCAAGCTCTCCTTGGGCTGCCAAAGCTCTTACTAACCCACTTCGTGGAAAACAGCGCCCTCAGCGTATTGTCGAACTTGGACCCGGCACCGGACCTGTGACCGTAAAAATTCTAAGCGATATGCGCGATGGCGATACCCTGACCCTTTGTGAAATCAATCCACGCTTTATGGCGGTCTTGAAGGAAAACCTTAAAGACAATCCCGACTATACTCGTCATCGTGAGCGAATCACCTTCTTCCAAGGGCCTGTGCAGGATCTTCCAGAGACCGTGCAGTATGACGTTATTGTCTGCGCAATTCCTTTCCTGAACCTCGACCTTAGTGTTGTTAAAGATATTTTCGCTAAACTTGAGCGCATCAGCACCAAGGACGCGGTAATGACCTATTATGAATACATTGGTTTAAGAACCATTGGTAAGGTGGTAGCAGCTCCAGAGCGAAAGCGCCGTCTTAAAGAACTCGACGGCTTCTTTAAATCTATGCAATCTGAGAAACAGGTTGAGCGTGAACGAGTTTGGCTTAACCTACTCCCAATCAACATATATACCCTCGAGATTCAGGGCCGAAACCGGGAAATGCGGGCCTAGTAATTACATACAAAATGTTACGCTAGAACTCATCTCAAATGTACGAATTATGAGATGGCTTCTAGGCACGAAACAAATCTGTTTTCAGTTCGCCGTAAATAAAGCAGCTTATTGACGCTCGGCTTTGACATCCACCACATTCAATTGGGTCACTTTCTCTTGCCGAGCTCTACGCAATTTATTGAGCGGCCAGACAAGACCAAGTGGTCCACTGAGGCAATAAGCCCAGGCAACAGCAAAAAAGCCAATTTTGGTGCTATACCACACCAATGCAATAGCAACCCCTAACCCCAACCTAGCCCAAAAATGAATGCCGCGAATTTTAAGGCGTTTTATGCTGAAGAATTCAATTCGCGAGACCATAAGGTAGGCCAAACCTAACATGCAGCCCGCACCTAGAAATTCATACAAAAAGCTTTCCTGAGCTACAGGATTTAAAAACACAAGAGAGGCCACGCCCGCTGCCGCTCCAGGAGTAGGCAGGCCAGTAAAAGATTGCAGGTTTTCAGCTGAAATGTTGAATCGAGCCAGGCGACTTGCTGCACACATGGCATACACAAAGGTTATGGCCACACCAATTTCATCAGCGCCAACACGAAAGCACCAGTAATACATGAGTAAGGCCGGCGCCAAACCAAACGAGATTAGGTCAGAGAAAGAATCGAACTCAACGCCAAATTTTGAAGTTGCGTTAAAACGTCTCGCCACGCGCCCATCCAGACCATCTAAGAGAATGGCCAAGGCGATAGCTGCTACAGCCTTCTCAAAACGCCCTGAGGCTGCATATATAATAGTAAGGAAGCCACAAAACATGTTTCCTAACGTAACGGCATTCGGCAACAAGTATCTTTGCCGGTATAAGCGCTCTTTTAAATCTCGACGAATTTTTATGGGCTTCATGGGATCTCTCTCGGCATCTATTTTTATACTCGCCGGGAGGCACTTTAGCCTAAAGCGCCTACAAGAGCGAGCCTTGTGCACAACACCCGAGAAGGCTAAACTACTTATCTAATTAAATTTATTAGCATTGTATTCAAAATTTCGTTGTGAGCGAGACGTCATGCAAAGCTTCTCAAGAAATGCCGCAGAACACATTCAAGCACCTATTCGAGTCATTCTTATTGAAGACCACGACCTTATTCGCCACACATTAAAACTCTATCTTGAAAGTTCTGGTAAATATCAAGTTGTAGGCGAAGCCCGAGAGGTCGGGGCAGGGTTAGCACTCACCAAACAATTAAACCCTGAATTGGCTCTGGTGGATATCGGGTTGCCGGACAGTAGCGGGCTCGAATACGTCTCCCTGGCTAAGCAGGCTAGCTTACAAGTAAAAGTAATCTGCCTCAGTATGTACGAGGACACGGAGACCATTAAAAGAGCCCTAGAAGTTGGTGCTACGGGCTATATTCACAAAAGCTGCGCTCCAGAGGTTTTCTTAGAGCAAATCAAAAAGATCCTCGAAGGAGAGGTCATCCAACCAAGCATTACGAGAAGTAGACATCTCGAAATGGTTCGTCCCGCTGAGCAGTCCAGCGATCCGCTTAAGAAACTAAGTCGCCGCGAGCGGGAAATTTTTATGTTACTCGCTGAAGGCCAACCAAATCGTGCGATTGCCAAACTACTTCTGATTAGTCCTAGAACTGTAGAAACCCATCGCGCTCGGGTAATAAAAAAACTAGGATTTAGCTCGACCTCAGATCTTGTTCGTTTCGCAATTCGAAATCAATTACTCACAGCGTAATGTGTAGAGGCTCCCCATAGACAAGAAACTCCTTAGATTCGATCGAAATCCTAGTGTCAGCGAAATACGTGAACTCTAAAATTTGGTTTTGTGAAATTTAAAATTGACGAAGGAGAAATTAAACAGCAAAAAGATGCCAACTCTTGGCTGCATACTCCCCTCATTTTTTCAGCGCGTGGATTCTCTCTGGCCATTTTGGCCCTGCTCCTCTTTATTGGGCCCGCTACTCAGGAAAGCGACATCATCGCCTCAGTTTTGTCATTCGCCTTCGCCGCTGTATTGATACTCTTACCAGTCCTAACTGTCGCCCAAGGCTTAAGACTTAAAAAAACGCTTAGCGCTACGCTCGTGGCGCCCGATGGCTCACGCAGCTCACTCATCGCCAGCCGCCCATCCGAGCTGCTCCTCAACGTTTCTGGTGTATCGCTCCTTCCATTCTATAGCTTACGTATTGAGCTAAGCTTTAATAGCCCCAACGTTGCAGGCCCCGAGCATCGACTTCTTGGGGGAAGTCCAGTATCCCGAAAATTGCCCCATAGCGCCATTTTCCCTCACCGCGGCATCTGGACAGTAAAAGAGTTTTCAATTCGCCTTGAAGACAAACTCGGTCTTAGTTACCTAAGTTGGATTTTGCCCACTCAGGAGCAGCAACACTTTTCTGTTGCGCCTGCTCCTGCGACACCTCAACACCTACCGCCACTCAGTTCAAGCGAGAGGCCCGGCGATCTACTTTCAGATTCAAAACAAAAGCTTGGAGATCCCTTTGATTTAAAGCGATACCACCCCTCAGATGGCATTCGAAAAGTGGCTTGGAAAATTTTTGCCCGCACGGGAGAGCTGATCACAAGACACCCCGAACCCTCGATGACCCCCGAGGGTTTGCATGTTGTATATATAGTCTGCGACCCCGAGGACGACTATTGTGCCTCGGTAGCGCTGCACCATAGCCGCAGGATTGAAGATCTTGGGCTGAGAATAATAGCTGGCTGTGACGGCGCTTTAGAGATCCCCACTGCCCATTCAAGCAACGCGATTGAGGAAATGCTTATCCGCTCAGTTTGGAATAGCGAATTAAAACAAAAAAGCTTTAATGCTTTTATCGATCGAGTAAAAGTTGAACTAGGACAATCACAGCTCTCAAGCGTGCTCGTACTCGTCCCCCAAGGATCCATGGGGCAACAACATATTGTTGAACATGCCCAGCACATTGGGACCCAGCTAGAACAACTTTCAGCCAAACCGGTATTCGCAATCATTAAAAACTCCGAGGTTGAATCCATAAACTCAGATATACCTGACAACGTCATAAACAGCTGGTTTCTTCAAACTACGAACAAGAATAAACCCCACCAAGCGGCACACCCTAATGTGATTACTCAGCTTTGTTCGTCCCGATCATGGGAGCTCATTTCATGACGATCGGTTTACTTGTAGGCATTCACCATCTAAGGGCGCTTCAGCCGGCTCAGACTCGAGCGCTCCTTGCGGTGCTTCTGCTGCGCTGCCTTTTCGGCTGTTGCGTAGTTTACAGTCTTAATGAACTCATTGGCTTTGGCACTTCCCCACTCGCACTCTCAGTGGCGCTGAGTCTCGGAATTGTTTTAGGAACTCGACTCGCGTTTTCTCAAGTAAGTACGAGAGGTTTTCTCACTCTTCTCGCAATATTTTTTGTACTTACAAGCCTCATGCTTGAAGTCATACCTCGCGCAGTGGGCTTATTTGGAGCTGCCTCGCTTGGCAATTTTGCGTTAAGCCTCCACCTCTACACATTGCTGTATTTTTTAATCTTTGGCACTTTTACTACCTGGCTATTTTGGCGCCTAAAACACACATTGACGGCGGAAATGCTTCTCTTGCTGATCGCCTGTGTCAGCTTGTTTGCCGCACATCGGAATTTCCATTTTGACTCGCCACAAATAATCAATTCTCTTGCATGGTGGCTGCGAGTTGACCAAATCACCCTTCTGGTTGCTTTAGGTGTCAGCTTTTTCGTGCTTATTACAAGTTATGCCTACGTTGCATCATCACCCCAATTACCAAGTCCAAGAGATTTAACTTTCCGGACCAGTACGGGTCGCCCACACGTACCAGCGCTTATTATCCTTATAATTCTTTTTTTGAGCGTTCTCTTTTTAATTGCTAAGGGTATCCACGCAAAGTACGCGTATATAGCCAAATCGCGGGCTGCGAACGGCGTCGGTGAGTCTACGACTGAAGGCATGAGCCCTCTGAGCTTCCATTCTGCACTCGGCAGCACTAATCAACCTGCTGCGCTGGTCAGACTCGAGGGCGACTACACAGACAATCCCTTCTTACCCATGCTGTACTTTCGAGAAAGTGCACTCTCTCAATTTAATGGCAAAGAGCTGACGATGGCGCCTAGGGTTTTCGACAGCGATGTGCCCTTTACCAGCCCACAAGAGGCATTTAAGAGCGAAGAAGATCCGAGGCTTGAAAAACGCAAGTCCCTGACCCAATCAGCCTACTTGCTGACCGAACATAAACTGAGTTTTGGCATAGATTATCCTATTTCGATTGTTCCCCTTAAAAACCCCAACCCGGGGCGCTTTAAGGCTGCCTTCCGCACGTATTCCATGGTTCCCGCCTTCAAACTATCCGAACTCGCAACCCAACCTGTTGGCGATCCAAAATGGAGCGATGAAGTAACGAAACATTTTCTTTTAACTCATCCAGATCCACGTTATGCAGAAAAAGCACGTGAAATTACGGCTGGTTTGCAGCATCCGCTGGAACAAGCAGTCGCTATCATTCAGTATCTAAATAAGACTGCCATCTATACACTAACCCCTAATCATAACGTCGAGCCCCAGGCTGACCCAGTGGCTCCGTTCTTATTTGGTGACCACCGAGGATATTGTGTTCACTTTGCCCACGCCATTACCTACATGCTCCGAGCGCTCGGTATCCCGGCGCGCATCGCTACTGGTTATATGACTGATTTAAGCCAAGCCCGTGACGGACATATTTTACTTCGTATGAGCGATCGACACGCCTGGGCCGAGGCCTACGTGCAAGATTTTGGTTGGATACCAATTGATATTCAACCTGAGCAAGTGGAAAGCCATGCCGACACCCAGGTCGATATGAAAGTATTAGAAGAGCTTATGGATCTTCTTGGGCCGGGAGAGGAAGTACTGCCTCAAGATCTTCTAAAAGATGAAAAGAGCCAACAAGAACCGAACTGGCAGAACCGAAATTTGCAACTCTTGTGGTGGCTGCTTGTTATCCCATTCGTTGCCGGAGCGTACACTAAAGTACTCGTTCGACTTGCTTGGAAATTACCCGCATCTCCTCAGAAAACAATACAACGAGGGTATAATGCGCTAGCCTCAAAATTATTTGACTACAACATTCGCCGCAAATTGGGGGAAACCCGAAAAGAATTTCACAACCGCATACGAAAAGAGCATGGTATTGAGTTAGCCCATTTTACCGATGCGCTTGACGTAGTTCGTTTTGCCTCACCACAATTTACCCAGACATATTTATCGCGTAATTTTAGATCTACATCTCAAGTCGTCAACGCTTCAATACCGAGTGGAAAATTCAAACAGGTCTTAGCCATTATTAATCCTGCTTCCGTGCTTCATGTATGGGGAGGCGGCCGATGGTAAATTGGCAAACACTAAAGCTTTCATCGCTAATCTCCATTTGGCGCTCGTCAGTACGCTACGGCATCTATTTCGACGCAAATAAATCTATAGCGCAGAAAGAACTAGGCGCTGATAATCACTGGAAACAACGCTCAATCAGATTGCGAGAGTGCTTGATAGCATTCCTTTTTTCCGTTTGTATACATGGCGGGGATATACACTCACAACCGCTAGATCCTCTTGATCCATTTGAAGCCTACAATAACTCGGTTGACGATACTGACGCTGCCGCTGATAAAAATAAGAGCGCTGATGAACTACTTCTTGAGGCAACTATCTTAATGCAAGACGAGCGCCTTTTGGACGCGCGCACGAAGCTCCTTCGAGCACTCGAAAAAGACCCAAACTCTTTTCAAGTGCACTCTCTTCTCTCGGGTTATTATCTGGCTCACGTAGGCCATTACCGTTTGTCACTCAAATATATTAAAAAAGCCCAGCAACTATTCGAAGAACAAAACGGCAAGCCCCCCTATAGCGACTTTAGATTACGAATGCAGCACGGGCATCTGCTCTATATTCTCTCACAAGTTCGCCTCAATCTTGACGACTACCAAGGCTCACTCGATGTGCTCGATGAGTATGCAAAGCTTGGGTATAGCGCTGAATGGTACTACGGCTCCCGGGCCTGGGTGCTGATGAAGCTTGACCGCCTAGATGACGCCATCGCCGCCGCGCGGCTAGCTGTACTCTCCGGTCAAGAAAGAGGGCGCTCGCTTAATGTACTCGGAATTTTACTCAGCATGAAGAAGGACCGAGAGGGCTCTTTGCGTATTTTTCGCGAAGCTATAGCTGAGGAGCTTGCACTGGGAACACTTGGTCAGCCGGCGACACCACTCAATAACTCTGGTGAGGTATATGAGGAGATTTTCCAAGAAGATAAAGCTGAAGGATCCTGGTTGCGTGCTACTGGGATGCCCGATGGCTGCGAGCATGTGTTGCCTACCCTCAATTTAACTCTCCTCTACCTTGAACAACTTAACCTTGTAGGCGCATCGAGGGCATTGGATAATTTTGAGAGCTGCATCGCACAGTATCCCCTTAGAAATGGCGAAGAGCACCGAGCGCTTGTTGAGCTTGCACGCGGACGGATTGCTTTTCATTCAGGGGACAGCGCACAAGCCATTTCAAAATTTGAAAGCGCACTGCAACATAGGCAATGGTTTGGTAAAATTGGCACCAACCAAGACGACCTCTATTCGGCTGGTCTTATCTCGCTGAGCGCTGCTCTACAAGCACAGGCTCATTCGCTCTCAATTCAGTTAACCAATGGCGTCTTTGAAGAAATGAAAAAATGGAAGCGTATCGCGGAGCATCGAGTACGAGCATGGTGGCTTATGCGTCGCGCCCGACAGGTGCTTATTGAAGATCTCAAGAACATTGAAGATCTCTTTATTCGAAACACCGACAGCCTAATTGAGTACCCCACATTTGGCACCGTGCTCGCTGGCATTCCCTCGTCAACTTTAGAAGATCGCCTTGCCCGAGAAATTGCGCAAGATTCGCGTAAAGATGCGCAGCTCTATTACCAGGCATACAAAGGTGAAAATCTTCTTCAGCATGGAGACCGGCAGAACGGAACCCAACTACTCAACCAGGTAATCAATGGCGCTAGGCCAAAATATGACTCTTTGTTGAGATTACACGCAATTATAGTTTCCCTTCAAAAACTGATACCGGGAACCGAGGAGTACGTCTCCCTAGCCCAACAAGCGTATGCCATCTCCAGGCCGAGTCTCAGGAACGCAGGATATGCTCTTCCCGTGAATTACGCCGAAGGAGATAAAGAGATATTAAGCGCACTTAAAAAGACTGGATTTATTTTGGACAACACCCGTAGCCTTCAATATGCAGTAGGTTACTACCGAAGCCAGCAAGGGATCGAACTTGAGTTCCGCTCAACCGCCGGAGGCCAGGTTGCAGTCAAAGTACGAGGTGCAGATTTGTACGAGGCAATAAATAAATTCAACGAAGAAGTATTTACCCAAGATTTGAAATAAAGAGGCTAACATGAACGATATAGACATTTCTTCTGCTCACACACTCTCCAGCAAGCTCTGTCACTCTTTGTCTACAGTTATACGGGGCCGGGAGGATACGATTAAGCTCGTTATTGCTGCCCTGCTGGCTGATGGGCATGTGCTGCTCGAAGATTATCCAGGCTCCGGAAAAACAACTCTCACAAAAACTCTTGGACGTCTGGTGACGAGAGAAAACCACTCTAAGGTTGCGGAGCATATCTTGAACTTTAGACGCGTCCAGTTTACTCCCGACATGCTTCCCGGTGATGTATTGGGTGTAAGCGTATTTGAGCCAAAAACGGGGCAATTTAGGTTTATTCACGGCCCTGTATTTGCGCACGTCCTTCTTGCCGACGAGATTAACCGCACTGGTCCTAAAGTACAGGCTGCCTTCCTCGAGTGTATGGCCGAAAAACAAGTGACTATAGATAATGTCACCCATAAGCTTGACGATCTCTTCTTTGTCGTAGGAACCCAGAATCCACTTGATGTAGCGGGCACCTACCCCTTGCCGCTCGTACAACTCGATCGCTTCTTGTTTCGTATTCCAATGACTTATGTGAACGCTGAAATTGAAGCGCAAATTTTGTCCGATCACGAGCAAATAGCCCGTGCCGTTCAAGAAATTCAACCAGTATGCACCCGAGAGGAAATTTTAAATGCACGAGCTCTTGTTTCGCAGGTGTATGTGCACCCACATATTCGGGAAACTATAGTTCAAATAACCCAAGCAACCAGGGGCAATCCGCTACTTCAGTTTGGGGCCTCAACCAGAGCGGCACTTATGATTCAATCAGCAGCGAAATCCTGGGCGGTACTGGAGGGAAGAAATTATGTCAACGAAGATGATTTAAAAACGATACTTCCATATGTGTTGCTACACCGCCTTAAGTTTCATGCCGGCGCTGGTAGTCCTGAGGAGGCTCTCTACGAGTTAGCTCTGCCGCACTTTGAGGAGTTGGCGAGGAGTGGGCTTAAATAGTATTTCGCAAGAGTGTGTAAAGATCAGCCCTCGGTCAGTCCAACGCTACGGCACTACAAGACAACAGCGAAGGTATTGTTCCAGATTAAAAATTGCTTGTGGCGCATAACTAAGATTCTCTAGAGACAAGTAGCCGTGAGGGTGGTCGCCCTGAGACGGATGGATTTTAAGAAAGTTAAAACCTCTGCCAATTCTAGGATTTTCTATTTTCGCGCAAAGCACCCCATTAACCGCTAGGGTGATCTTCTCGGGAGAATAGCGCACATAAATAATCTGGAGCATATTCGGAGACAGGCTTTTTGGAATGCTGCAGAGGGTTTCAGTCAGGGCTCCGTCTTTGAGAAGCTGAACTTGAATCGACATCTTATTTAAATCGACCGCTACATTAATATAATTTTGCTGTTCGGCACAATGAATACTGATGACCGGTATTTGTACACAACTCCCTTCAGGAGCAACTTGCTCAGAATTGAATAATTGCGCCTTTGCAATCAGGGTTCCTGAGTCCTCACTCATCCAGGCACATTTTTGGTCCGTTGGTGTCACCGAGATAAAGCCAGGGAGGAGCTTTTTCTGGGCGAAGCAGCTCGACAAAAGTTCAGTTCCCCCTTGCGCTTCTGCTCCGCTGGCAAAGGAAGGCGGAACACCCTGTTGATAGCGCGTGAATAATTTTAAGAGATGATCGTAAACCCGGTGAAATTCTCCCCGTAGCACCAGGTCATTAAGCAGTGAACCAATCGCCTCATCGCTATCCCAGCGAGAGTTTTCTAGAGTCTGTCGATATATATTCTGCCAATAAGCCGAGCCATCAACAATTTGCTCTGCTATGGCCTTTCCATTTTGGGCAATGGCATTGCGCTCTTCTTCGTGACTTAGGTAGTACTGTAGTTTAACAAGCAAGTCCTCGTTCGAACTAAAAGGGACATAATCTCGATAAGGTTTAAAGTACTTTGTAGTCTCAACGCATTCGCTCTCAAGTAGCATAGAGCCACAAAGAGTAGCTTCAAAGGCACGACCTTTTAGGGTTAATTTCTGGCCGGAACGCGTCCAATTGAGTGAAATTTTCGAGCGCATAAACACTTGAGCATAGTCTGCCAACGACAAGCGCTCTTCCATCTGTCCTCCAGTTTTCACTACTGGAATGCCGTGGCTAGTCAAAAACTCTAAGCCATCTTTTCGATCCGCATATGATCCGACGGCCCCATTAAAACTAATCGGAATATCTCTGGGTAAGTTTGGATCTTGAAAGACATTTCGGTCAAACGGCGGTACAAGGTTGATAAATCTTTCAAGCTGGGGACTGTTTTCAAAATGCTCGAGCGAATCGGAAATTACCGATAAATCTACTTGGCGCGATAGCCGCTCTGCATCCTTAACAAACTTTTCGTCCCACGTGTCATACCAAAAAGCCACAATCGGAATTTTATATTGCTCTCTAATAGTATAAAGAGTCTCAAAAGAGGGATTACGATACTGATGACCAAGCGGCCACCAAACGAGTGCATAGATATCAGGACGACGTTGTCGACAAAGAGCTAAAAGATCCTGGTCATATGGGCGCTCATCCTTCACATATCTATCAATGGCAAGGAAATCAAAACTTCCATAACCCGAATCACGCAGCGAGTTATAGGTAAACGTCGCCAATGCATTTTCAGCTAAATTTGAATCACAAAGGAGGTATTTAGTACCCGTGAACAAAAAGTGAGGCTTCAGTCTATGAGTAGAAATTATCGCATCATCGTCGAGAGCCATTGGCGACCATTTACCCTAGGGTAGCTTTCAATCGTTAAATCTTGAGCGGCGGTGAGCAAATAAACAAAACAAACCATTCTTATTTAGAAGCAGCTCTTAAGCACAAAGTTTCTTGAGTAATTGGTATATCGAACACCCCTCTAAGCGCCTGAAATATATGAGGATTTTTTGGGTCTCTTAAGTGAATTTTCGCTTATACTGCTTGGCCTTATTGAAGCGCTTTCTAATGTCTCCAAAGCGCCTGAACCTCTTCATGGCTGAGAGATGTTGCTTCCAGGTAATATTCTCTCTGTTGCTTAGGCAAAGTAATTGAGGCGCAAAACTCTCGCGAGCTCATCGACTTTACTGATGCAGCTTACAGGCCTAATACAACGGTCGTTTTGTTTGCTGAAGGCACTCGCTCAAAGAGAGGCCAACTACACCGGTTTCACTGAGCCGACCTAAAAAAACTACTATGGAAGGCCCCGTACGCTCAAATCCTACCTGTCACAATTACAGGTATATGTGAATTAACTTAAGCATAATCAGATGCTCAAGTGCTGGAGCACCCAAATTAACGGATCCAAGGGGACGCCATTTAGCGTCTTTTTGCCCTGCCCCCTGGATTATTACTGGAGATTAAGCCGATTCATCGACCCATGTAACACTGCTCGCCACTATCTAAGCGCAGTTTCAATTGCTTGCCGCATTTCCTCAGAATCTGGCTTAACTCGCGAGGCAAATCTGCCAATTACTTGCCCTTCTTTTGATATTAAAAACTTTACAAAATTCCACCCAGGGTCTCCGCGAAACTCTTCGTTGCTCTGCTCGGTTAAGAATTTATACACCGGCTGTTTCTCAGCACCCGAGACTGGTGCTTTTGAAAACATAGGAAAGGAGACATCGTAATTTAACTTACAGAACTTCTTTATTTCCTCGTCAGTGCCAGGCTCTTGAGAAAGGTAGTCATTGGAAGGAAAGCCAAGGACTACAAATCCTCTATCTTTATATTCCTTATAAATTGCCTCAAGTCCTTGGTACTGGGAGGTAAATCCACAGCGAGAAGCTGTGTTCACGACTAAAGCAACTTTGCCTTTATAGCTACTTAAAGACACTTCCTCCTTATCCAGCGAAATGGCTTCTAGCTCGTATAAACTTGTTGCAGGCTGTGCACCTACTATTGATGCTGTAAAAACTACCGCCAGAAACAAGACAACGAGGGTCTTTAAAAATTTATACATTAAATGGGCTCCACTCACTGAATACTAGTTTTGGCCTTTTTTAAGTGCTGACATGGCTAACGCAATCATAGAGCCCACATCGGTTAAATTGGCAGGAACAACGAGGGTGTTTCCAGCCTTGGCAAGTTGCCCCAGTTGGTTCACATACTGCTCAGCTACTCGAAGCTGCACAGCCTCCGCTCCACCTTTATCATGAATAGCAGCAGCTACTGAACGCAAACCTTCTGCCGTTGCCTGGGCAACACTCAAAATCGCAGAGGCTTCACCTTCGGCCAGATTTATTTGCTCTTGCTTCTGCGCCTCAGAAACTTTGATGAGCTGTTGTTTTTCGCCTTCAGCTCTATTAATTGCAGCGTCGCGCTCACCTTCTGAGGTTAAAATAAGAGCTCGTTTTTCACGCTCAGCTCGCATCTGCTTTTCCATCGCGGCAAGTACATCGTGGGGTGGATTAATATTCTTAATCTCATAGCGAAGCACTTTTATTCCCCAAGCTTCTGATGCCTTATCGAGTTCGGTTATGACAAGCCCATTAATATGCGATCTCTCCTCAAAAGTTCTGTCGAGGTCAATTTTACCGATCTCAGATCGCAAGGTAGTTTGCGCTAACTGCTGAATTGCAAATTCATAATTCTCAATTCCGTAGGAAGCACGCTCAGCATTCAGCACTTTTAGGTAAATAATTCCATCAACGCCAACTTGCACGTTGTCTTTTGTAATACATACCTGCTCGGGGATATCGATAGCCTGCTCTTTGAGAGAATGCCGATACCGAATCTGATCTATAAACGGCAAGAGTATGTGAAACCCAGCACCAAGGGTTGTTCTGTATCGACCAAGGCGCTCAACCACATAGGCACTTTGCTGTGGCACAACCACCGCAGTTTTTAATACTACGACAACAACAAATACCAAGAAGAACATTGCGACAATAAGCAGACCACCACCCATAAAGACCTCTTTCAATAAAATATATTACTCAGCGACGACGTGAACCGTAAGACCATCTACTTTTTGTACCCGCACACGAGAACCAATTTCCAAATCAGATACGCCTACATTCAATGCTGTCCAGCTTGATCCACGCAGTTCAACTTTCCCTCGGCCTCCCGCGACTAACTTCTCAAGCACTACGGCAAGCTCCCCTACATAAGAGTCAACATCCTGAACGCTGCCTTTTCCAAAAATAAGCTTTAGCTTAGCCCGTAGCAAGACAAGGAGACCGAGCGATACGAGCGCAAAGATCATCCACTCGGTCCAAGCCTGACCAAGAAGGCCAATCATACTGAGTAGCCCCACCACCAACGCGCCTAGGCCAAAAAACAATAGAAAGAGCCCTCCCGGAACCAGCATTTCACCCGCGAGCAAGCATAACCCCAGAACCAGCCACATTGACCAGGTCATATAGTCCCTTTTAAAAAGAGGTCCTCACCATAAAGCTACTTTCTGCCGCTTCAAACCTATACTCGGCAGGGTTTCAGTATTATGAGGGGGCTTAGCCGCTTATTCAAGTAATAATGGATGCAATCGATTCAAGCTGCACTGCTTGCACAGTATGCCCCTCAAGAAACAGAGATGCCAGCGCATTAAAACGGGCAACATCGTCGGTAACAAAATACCTCTCACTATCGCCTAACAACCCGCTAGAATCTTGCTCAAGCTGCTGCTGAGCTAAGAGGCTCGAAACAGAGTAAGCAACAGACTTTGAGCACTCTACAATTCGGGTCCTAGCGCCAAAATACTTTTGCAATGCTCGCGTCAACATTGGGTAGTGGGTACATCCAAGAATCAACGTGTCTATGCGGGCAGCCCTGAGGTCAGATAAATAAAGATCAATCACCCGATCGACAATCTCACCCTCACATAACCCATTTTCCACTAAGGGCACAAAAAGTGGGCAAGGTTTTGTGAGCACCTGCGCATCAATTTTATTTTGAAACAATGCACGTTCGTAACTCTGACTGGCTATTGTTGCCTGCGTTCCGATAACTCCTATCCGTTGTACCTCTGAGAGCTCAAGTACAGAATTCACCGCCGAATCTATGGTGCCCACCAAAGGCACCGAGGAGTCTTTAGCTAAGACATCAAGGGCTACCGCCGACACTGTGTTACATGCAACTACTACCAGTTTTACACCTTGCACCTGTAGGAAATGCGCACACTCTTGGGCATAACGAAGAATAGTCTCCTCACTTTTGCTGCCGTAGGGAGCACGCGCGGTGTCTCCCAAATAGATAAAGCGCTCAGCAGGCAGCCGTTTCCGGAGCTCACGCAGCACCGTAAGGCCACCGAGGCCACTATCAAATACGCCAATAGGTAACATAGTTTTTTTGAGGTTAGGTGTCATACGCCTCGCTCCTACCTAGCCACCATGCTAGCCTTTTGGGCACAGTTCTTCCAGCGCCACCTTAAGCCAAAGCGCCTCAGATCATAATTTGGGAAGCTTTAAACTGAGAAGAATACGCTGAAGCACCTCAGTCTCTGAGAGATAGACAAATTCGGATAAGTGACTGGCACGAATTATTATCTCACCTTTCTCAGCAGAGACCACCCCCGAGTACTCAACATAGGTTAGTTCATCAGGCATCTTGGCCTCTATATATTCGGCAAACCCTGAAAAATCACCGAATTTCATGGCTTCAATCTGACGCTTCTGAAATCGAGCACCAGCTATTGTAAGTTCATCTCGCACACGCTCTAAAAATTGAGGCCCTTCCATTACATGACGAAAAGAGACCTCCACTGTGCTTGCATGATTCGGACTTAAAAATCGAAGTGTAGAGGTAGCTTTAACTATTTCAAATGACCAACTTCGAGGAACTTCGATGCTCGCCGGTATCTCGAAAGGTAGCGGCAGCCGCACTAAACTATTCTGATTAGGACCATGAGGCCGTTCGGGATTTGCAATTGCTATCATATCACATATGCCAAATACGGGATTTAATCCCAGTATTTTAGCAAAACCGAGAGCACACTCAAGCGTCCCCTTTTTGTCGTAAATTCAGGATATTAGCACAAAGGCAGTTACGCTGAGCGAAGCAAAAAAAGATGGGCTAATCCCTTCCGATTTAAGACAGCACTCCAATTCGACGGCTTAGAAGCAACCAAAGAAAAAACGGAGCGCCGAGCAAAGCCATAATGACACCGACCGGAATTTCAAACGGTGGAATGATAGTTCTCCCTATGGAATCGCATAACGCCAAAAAAGCGGCGCCATAGAGAATATTCCATCCAAGTTGCTGTCGATGCCCAAAATAAGTTGAATTCCGCGTAAAATGCGGAATCATAATGCCAATAAACCCAATTGGGCCACAAACCGAAACCACGGCACCGGTCATGAGAGATGCTGCTATAAACAAAATCATTCTATCCCGAGCTACCGCTACGCCCTTACTCGCCGCAAAATCATCACCAAGCGAAATTAAATCGAGGGGTTTACTTAACACCCATAAAATGATGAGTCCCATAAGTACAAAGGGCAGTGTTTGGTACACAGATGCCCAACCCACCGTTTCAACCCCTCCCATAAGCCAGCGTATCATTCGAAATAAGCCGTGATAATCACTTAAGTATTGAAGGAGCACTATCAAACTAGAAAAAAATAAACTGATGACTATGCCTAAAAGCAACATGGCGCTGACCTGTGCCCGTTTTGAAAACAACGCTATTAATAATACCGTGCTGAGGGCCCCGCACATGGCAAAAAAAGATTGGCCTATTCCCCAAAGGCCCATCCAGGCAAAGCGCTGAGCAAGCGCTGCACCAAAAGCAGCTCCCGTCGAAACGCCCAGAGTGTACGGACAAGCTAGCGCATTTCTGAAAATCCCTTGGAATACCATGCCTGAGGCTGCGAGGGCGGCGCCAGCCAATGCCGCCAAACAAACTCTTGGAAGTCTGAGTTCAAAAAATATTCTTGCTGCCGTGTCATTCTCTGACCAGGGCCAGGAGGAAAATACATCTACTGCCCCAATCCAAGGACAGACTAATAGGATAGCAATCGCTAGACAAAATGCGCACACTTTCTTCATTGAGGTCCTCGCGGCAAGACAAGTTGACAGTTTGCCTGAGGATGAGGAACGAGGAGCGGACTGTAACCAAACACATCCTGCACATGGGCCGCAGTCATAAATTTTTGCGCTTCACCATAATATGCGCTGCGTCCGCATTTAAGAGCTAATAGCGTATGATTCCACAGGGCCGAGAGATTTAAATCATGTGATACTGAAAGCACAGTCAGCGCGTGTGCGGATGTATATTCAAACAGAACCTTCATTATTTCTTCGTAATTGTAGGGATCTAAAAAACTCCCCGGTTCATCAAGAAGCAACACTTTAGGTTTATGCACAAGCGCAGAAGCCAACAACACTCGCTGCAGCTCCCCACCGCTTACACATAACAAACTTCGTTCGCTGAGCTCCTGAAGCTTAAATTGATTCATTAAGTCTAAAATACGGCGATCGCTGTCGGGAGCCGTATAAAGTCCCGTCACAGGGTATAAGCTGACTTTAAGAAATTCGTAAACTGAAATATCGATTCGAACTTCAAAACGCTGAGGTAAATAGCCGATAAGCTGCGCCCGCCGAAGCGCTGAAAGCTGAGAGATATCTTGCCCTTCAATACAGATACTCCCCGTTTGAATCGGCAAAAGACCAGCTATCGATTTTAAAAGGGTGCTCTTGCCGGCTCCATTCGGACCAACAAGCGCTAGTCTCTCCCCTGCCTGGAGCGTAAAACTAATTGTGTCTACAACCTTACGAGCCATAAGTGTAACAGACACTGCGCTCAGCTCTAAAATTGGCCTACTCATGGAGCCTCACCTGGGGATGTAGAATTCTTCCCAAATCCTCGGCAAGTTGGAGGAACCTTGGTCCCGGAATAGTATGATAGTCCTTGGTAAAAATATGCACCCGTCCATTCTGAACCGCACGGAGCCCAGGGATACGTCGCCACTCGGCGATAGCGGCTTCTACCATTTCTGGCTTATCTTCTACGGGTAATATTTCAACAATGACATCTGGATCTAAAGCAAGAATACCCTCAGCTGAAATGTTTGATTGCCCAAACGTTTCTGTTTGTACTACGTTTTTTCCGGCTACCAACTGAAGTACATCAGAAAAATATCCATCGGTGCCTGAAAGAAAGTAACTCTTAGCAGTGCCCGAAGCCTCCGCAACTACCACCAATACTCTTTGAATTGCTTGGCTCGCATAACGCTTCCGCACATTATCCGCCCCCGCCTTAAGTTTCGAGACAAGAGCATGGGCCTGAGTGGCAACAGCACATTTTGCTCCAATGTCATCAATTGACTCAAGCACGCCTCTTAGCGATCTATGCTCAAACACTTCAACAACCAAGCCCAATTGACGAATCTGAGGTATACGCTCTCTAAACTCGCTTAAGGCGAGGACCATGTCGGGCTTTTGCATAAGCAGAGCTTCATAATTTAGATCAGTAAGCGCTCCAATTGTCGGCTTTTGCTTCGCTACGGCGGGATAGGTAGTAAACGCGGGCACAGCGGCAATCCGTGTTTCCATACCAAGCTCGTAGACAATTTCAGCAAGGCTTGGTGCAAGCGGAACCACACGTTGACATGGCTCAGCTCGCACCAAGGTGGGCAAAAATAGCAGTAAGAGTGCCCAATAATAACGCATTAGAGTTTCACTTTTAGGCCCCCAAAAGCAGCCAACCCTTGCTCGCCATAGCCTAAAACTCGCTGATAGGATTTGTCGAGTAGATTCTCAACTCTTGCAAAAAGCTGTACGTTTTCAGACAGCGTATATCTGGCTCCCGCATGTACAAGCGTATGCGATCCGAGCGCCACTCGCGAAGCTGGAAAGGTAGAAAAATCATTATCAAAGCTTCTACCAACCATGGTCGCACCGACATCAAACGCAAGGTCTTTGGTCGCTTGCGCGCTTAATTCGAGGGCTGCTTTGTGGCGTGGACGCCTTAAAAGGGAGCTCCTTAAATCAAGGTCTTCTGTATCCGTGTAGGTATAAGAAGTAGTGGCATGTACGCCTTCAATTAACGGAGTTTTTAAGGCAAACTCAACACCCTCAGTTCTCGCTCTCGCAATATTTTCAGAAACAAATGTGTTGGGGTTAAACGAGATCAGCTCATCAAAATCGTTATGAAAATAGGTCAGCGACGCCGAGGCCCCGTCAGATCCTATCTGTTGCTCAATTCCCAAATCCCATCCCAAACTTTCTTCTGGCTTCAAATCGGGATTTCCATAACTTGAGTACAACTGAAAGAGGGAAGGAGCTTTAAATCCAGTTCCAACCGAACCAAAAACACGAGTATTTGTCTCGGAAAACATGTATGCCGGGGCTAATTTCCAAGATTCCTCAGAACCAAATCGAGAATGGTCGTCAACACGGGCACCTATTGAGGTAGAGAAACCGCTCCCTACGTGCAGTAGGAAATTGAGGTACGCAGAGTTTGTGCGTGCATCAGCGGAATCAAAATTATTCTCAAATGGTCCAAAAAACCCATCGGAAGAATAAGCTGAACTTCCACGTTCATCTTCCGTTTCTAATCCAGCAACTATGCTGACAGCCTCTGAAGCTTTGAATTCATTCTGAAAGTCGAACTTAAGAAGCCTGCTTGTATAACTTGATCTAAGCGAATCAAGCGGATTAAGCACGTCAGGATCATTATTATCCTCAAAGTTTTGATGACTTACACTTACGCCTAGGGTCTGTGTCAAATCAGGATGTAATACGGTGCCACTCAGTGCAGTTCGCGCAAAAAGCTGCTCTCGCTCAAGAATTCGGTTAGGATCATCTGCTCCAATGCCGCCAAAATTATCAAGCTCAGCTTCAGAAGCTAGATAACGGAAAGTAGAATCTGAGCGAAGGTTATTTGTTATTTCAGCACCAAGGACTGCCGAAAAGGAATTTCGCTCATACCCATCTTTTTCCCTGTTTCCATCTCTCCTATCGGCAGCCGAGACACCCCCCGTGTCAAATCGCTGGGCACTAAGAGAATAGTTAAACTGAGTGGCTGCCCCAGAAAGCTCAGCAGTCTCTTTGAATGTGTTGTATGAGCCTCCTTCAAAGCTCAATGATGCCTGAGTGCCTTTGCTGCCTTTTTTGGTGAATAAGGCGATGACGCCGCCCATAGCATCGGAGCCATAGAGAGTGCTTTGGGGCCCACGCAATATTTCAATACGTTCTATATTTTCGGCTGGAAAATCAGCAAAATTGTACACTCGTGTAGGTGAAATGGGATCGTTGGCCTCAACTCCATCAATCAACACGAGGGTATGTTCCGAATTCGCGCCCCGTAAAAATACCGCCACATTGCCACCAACTGGCCCAGAACGCACCACATCCACTCCCGGAACGATGCGCAACAAATCAGCAACTGTCACAGCACCACTTCGCTGAATGGTTTCGGAGTCAATTACCGATATTGAACTTGCAACTCGCTCGCGGTCTACCTCGGTGCGGGTTGCAGTGACTACAACGCGCCGGCTTGAAGCATTTGGTTGATCATTTTGGACGGGAACATTTTCTTGGGCATGAATTAAACTAACCGGCATTAGCAACGAAACTAACGCGCAGCACGAAAGGCGGGATGGCATAGAGCCTCCAAAAGATATGTATATAGACACATAGTGTGATTAAACCCCAATCCACGAGGGAGAAATCAACTCACACAGCTAAGTAGGTCTTCTGGCTTGAGGCTAAAGGAAGCTCCGACCTTCCCCCTACCAAAGATATGCAGGAGTGGTCGTATTGGAGCTAGATACGCCTTATACAGCGGCGGGACCGCGACGGAATTACACCGTTCTTCCCTTGAACTTAACTACCCTTTTGTTAACAAGCGCGTGAGGCGAAGTCAATTTAATACCGACTATCGAAAGCCAGAAATTTCAAGGAAAATTGGGGCATGTCGGCATCATTATTGAGAAGTTTAATAGCCAATTGGCTCGGGCTCGCCCTGACGATAGCAATCGGATTTTGCATTTCGCCCTACATAGTGGGACAGCTAGGCAAAGAACAATATGGGGTTTGGTCACTAATTGTCTCAATTACCGCGCAATCAATTATTTTTGACCTTGGGGCCAAACATGCGGTCGTAGCATTTTGCGTCAAATATTTTCCCCAAGGTGAAGAAGCAAATCTTTCCCGATTTCTCTCAAGCGCGTTGGTCCTTTTCGCGTGTTGCGGAATGAGCGCCGGCCTAGCTCTCGTTTTGTTTGCCCCATTTTTTAATTCCCTCTTTGCTGTGCCAGCGCACCTGCATTTTATAAGCCAGGTGGCCTTTCTCATTGCTGCAATCGACGCAGCCTGCGATGTGTTTTTTGGATTTTTTGAAAGCAGCGTGAGCGCCCGCGAACGCTTTGACGCTATCAACATGCTCAACGTCAGTCGAATGTGCTTATACGCGCTACTTACCTTCCTTGCTCTCAATTCAGGTTTTGGTTTGCTGGGAGTAGCAAGCGCAACCTTTGCCGCAAAGACGGTTCAACGTCTGGGCCTGATCTGGTTATGCAACAAATACTACTCAACAAAACAGATTAAAATAAGATTAGTTTCCCCGAGCTACTTCAAAGATCTTTTGGCGTACGGTCGCTGGTCAGGATTGCAACAAGCAGCCTATCGCCTGCTCTATCGAGCTGATTCAATTTTGGCTGGGGCGCTATTTGGTCCAATTGCTGCAGCCGTATATGCAATTCCGGTGATTATCATCGACCAGATTCGCTCTTTGGCCGAGTCTTCAAATGGACTTTTAGCCCCGCGATTTGCTGCACTTCATGCCGAGGGCAAAAATGCCGAAATCTCAAAACTACTTCTTAAATGGAGCAGGTACTCAGCTTTCCTTGCCCTAGCCATAGGCGTTTCAATTTGGATTACAGGGCAGGACTTTCTTGCCCTTTGGATGGGCTCTGACTTTGCTCAGTCTAGTGTGATTCTCAAAATATTGGTGGCTCCCTTTATTTTAGTGCTGCCAGGAGTGGTGTTTACCTATTATCTTTATGCAACTGCGCAGCATCGCATCGCTTCACTTTTATTTGCCCTAGAAGCAGTTCTTGCCCTCACTTCATCTTATATTCTCGCCCACAGGCACGGAATAGAAGGTATCGCTTTAGGGACTCTAGCCCCAGCAATAATTATTCGAGGCCTCTACATTCCGTTTTACGTCTGCAGAAAACTAAGTATCTCGATGCTGCAATACATCAGTCATTCTATTCTTTGTTTATTGCCTTTATTCCTCACCTACTGCGTGGCTCTCTCACTTACTCAAAGTGTATTTCCGGGGACGTCATGGATGGGATTCCTAGTCAGCAACACAATAAGCGCCGCCTTGCTTTGTACGGGGTACTTGGCCTTTTTGACTGATAAGGAAGAGCGCTCTTACCTAAAAAGACGCCTCAAGGTCAGATAGTCAGCCGAGAAGCTATCCTGAGCGGAAGCACCCATCTATTAAGCGCTTCCGCAGCGGCGGTCCGCTATGAACTTATGGCATCACTTTTTAGCAGAACCATCCTGCTTCTCAGGAACAGGAACCGCGGCTGCAACATTTCTAGTCTTCAGGGACTTAAGGTGATCTTTAGTCTTTGCGGCCTGGTCAGCGAAATAAACCTCCAGGAGCGCTGCCCACTTTCCACCTGCATAACGCAGCGGCACGCTAGCATCTTCTTTGCCAGCCTTTGGAGGCTCGATCTTCGAATCCTTCAAAGCTGCCTTAAATTCGGGAGAGTTAACATCTAAGCCATAACTCTTCCACACTTCATGATTAGCCTTGTCCTTTGAAGCCTCTTTAAACCACTCTTCAATCTTTAAGACTTTTACTAGTGTCTGAGCTACCGGCCTTAACTCTTGCGGATTGAGCTCCTTGCCATCTTTTTCAGCTTTAACAAGGGTAGCAAACATCTCCCCATAAGCTTTCACTTTTGCTGCTCCGCCCTTCTCAAGGGAAGATGGAGCCAAGAATGGCAAAATAGAATTAAGCACGAGGACGTTAATGCTAATCTCATTTGGGCCTGACTTCTCGTTTCTTTGCTTGTCAGCCAAGATCTGAAGCACTGCTGGGCGATCGTCGCGGTCCATTACATTAAGTACTCGGCCCATAGAGGCCTCATACTCAGGGGTCTCGTTAAATCCTACCCCCCTAACCCTTGCGGCGTTCGCAAGTATGGCCCAATTCTGAATGCCATCAATCAGCCACTGCGGCAAAGTCATTTCCTGCCCACCTTGATGCGCATACGTGGAGATTCCTGAGATACCACGCGCAACATCAATAATGAAGGCAGAGGTAACAGTCGGTCCGTGATAGGTAATGAGCTTATCGCCACCAGCAATCCAACGCCCATTTCCGCCCTTCCCAGAATCACTGACAAGGCGGTCATACTCCTCTTGACTTCCAACAAGATGGATAGTTATCCCAGGAGCAAGTTTTACTCCAAACTTCGCAAGCTCTTGCACGGTGCAGTCAATGGTGGCCTTCGCTGCATCAACCCACCCATCAGCTCCTTCAGGATATCTAATGAGCACAGTTTTATAGTTACATTTAAGATCTGCCGAAGGAGCTTTCGGCTCAGAAAGCATTTGACCCCACGGAGAGGGCTCAGAAACATTTGAGGCTGGCTTCATGTTACTAGCCTCGGCCTTAAGCACTTTAACCTCAGCAGGGGCTGAAGCAAGCGCGCCACCATCTTTATCGCGCGGGCCAGACTGAGCAAGCGCACTTTCGCCTGGGAATAGCGAGCTTAGACCGACAAGGACCAAACCAGCCCAAGTAGATGGGCCCCTAGATACTGGCCGTGACTGAACATTCGATGTCTCTGTATTGATATCCATATCTTATCTATCCCCCACGATTGCTATTCCACCAGCAACCTTGTGCGAAAAGTCCATTTCACACGTATTTTTTGGTCCGAAGCTACATCCGAGCAAATCGGCCAGGCGCTTCAGCTTATTTCTTAGATAAGCAGCATAAAGCGCAAAAACAACTACTAAAGTCTGAAACTACTAAAGAAAGTGAACGGGCCTATGGTTAAGCAGCCCAAAGAGCGACAAGTGCCAATAGGATAGCCCAAGAATGCGACTTAGTGAAGCCTTAAGGCCATGGTTTGAGTAAACTTTGCAACTAACCGATGTTACTACAGAGTTCGCTCCGAATGGCTAAACATCAAAACCCTGTAACTACTTGATTTTATCGAGCAAGACGGGCATTCTTAGACCATAGATTGTAACCAACACCTTGTTTCATAAGGAGTTATTTTTGAGTACGTTCCAAGGATCCGGCCCCGGAGATCGCGGCGGCAAATTTCGTCGCCCCCCTCAAACCCCTGACACCCACCGCATCAATGATAAAATTATTGCTCGCGAAGTTCGCCTCATCACGGAAACTGGCGAACAAGCAGGAATAGTTTCATTGCGCGACGCACTCACAAGAGCAGAAACGGTTGGCATGGACCTCGTAGAAGTTTCTCCTGATGCAAAGCCACCCGTATGCCGCCTAATGGACTACGGCAAATTTAAATATCGCGAACAGAAGAAAGAAGCTGAGGCTCGCAAAAAGCATCATGAAAGCGCTCTCAAAGAATTAAGAATCCGTTACCGCACTGACACCGGAGACCTTGAGACCAAGTTGAAGCAAGCAAGAGATTTTCTCGAGGAAGGAAATAAAGTCAAATTCTCGATGCGCTTTAAGGGCCGAGAAGCCATGTACATAAACCTTGGCTTAGAGAAATTTGATGTTATTTCGCAAAGACTCGCTGATATCGCCGTGGTTGATGAAAAATCGCCAGCGTTCGGACGACAAATTCATATTGTTTTTGCTCCGTCAAAAGGCGCACCAGCAGCTAAGGGAAGCCCAGTAAAACCAGCTCCTGCAAAAGTTGGTGAGTAACTCCGTAGAGCCAACCGCGTGGGGAAAGTTAGCCTTCTCTCTGAGCTTGAGATTGCAGCCAAAGAGAGCAGATGGCCCCTTACTTTCTCCCATGCGTAATAGGTTTACTATTGGAAATTGCCTTTTATGAGCAGCCCACTTCTCATTAGCGATATTGCAAATGTCAGCATTCAAAAGTTTGCAAATCATCTATTTAAAGCTGACTTAAATGAGCAGCAAATCCGCGCCCTCCCAGCGCAAACTCTTTTCCTAGGAGTAAAGCACCTGGGAGTGAGCTCTTGCGCCGATATTATTCTGGCCGCTAGCGCCGAACAGTGTCGCTTGATGTTGGATTTTGATTGCTGGGAAAACGACGAATTTGCTGAGGAGCGTTTCTGGGAATGGCTAGGCATTGCCGACGAAGATCACGGCCTTGAGGTTTTACAAAAACTCATTCGATGTTTCGACCTCAAAGTTGTTGCGCTCATCATTTCGCGACATGTGCAAACACAGGTCTTCAGCGAAAAGACTGAGAACCCCCCTGGCCCTGGGTTTTACACGCCGGACCAGGGTCACACCTGGATTCAGGTGACAATTCAAGAGGGTACCAAACATTTCCATCTCACAAGACTGCTTGCTCTTATCTTTGAAACAAACGCAGAACTATTTTATCAAATCCTCGCAATTCCCGGGGTGGCAACACCCTCAATGCTCGAAGAGGAGTCTTACTCTGAGCGACAGAAACGTCTTATTTCTGAGGGCATTCCCGAGAAAGATTTAGCTTTCCAGGTGCATGCTCCTTTAAGCACCAAAGCTTGCACTGAAGAAATAAAACTCAATCAGAAGCGCTTAATTATTCAAGACATCCAAAACATCTCCCCGCTCATCTACGATGCACATTTGCCTCCCCACATTGACGAAATTTTCAAATCTCGAGCACACACAGAGGAACTGGAGGGAGAGCTTAGTTATGTATTAAACGCGGCCCTCATTCGTTGGAATGTTCCGTTCCATGAGCTCGAAAAGGTAAAACTGCTTGCCTCAAAGGTGAAAGGAGCAATGAATATAGGCATTGAAATACTCGAGCGCGAGCTCTCCTTGCCTGCCCTCACCATCTTTGAGCATTTGGGACTTCAGAAGTTATATCGTTTGGGCCTGACCCACCTTGCTCAACTTCACAAACGAGCTCTTAAAGTTCCCGTATCGACCCTGCAAGAACCTTCATTCGATCCTGCACTTTTTGCTTTAGTGGCTGGGGCCCGTGAGGCTTTTCCAGAAGCACCCCTGTGCATGAACACTAAGGGAGAATTACAGGCAGAACAGGGCAAGCTTCAATCAGGAACTCGAGCGTTCGAGCATCTTACCGAAGTAGAGGCAGCTCAAAATTTAATTTCCTCACTTTAAGAAGTTCACCGCCAATAATCGATGAACCAAAAAAATGGAGCGACTGAGTTCCAGTGGAGGCTTTGGCAAAGCTGTCCAAATCAAACTGAATCAGGATAGTTATTTTTTCTTTTTTTCTTCTTTACCTGCTTTCCCGTCTTTTACAGGCTCGGCTGCTGGGGCAGCGGCAGCAATCTCGCTGCACTTAGCCTCAGTAACTACCGTCGCCCCGCAAACACCTTGCTGCGCTTTGCAATCGTTTATCACGGCATCCTCTACTGCCTTTCGAGCAGTAAAACTTAAAGCACTCCTACTCTGAGACGAAGCAGCAAATTTTGACGCCAAACAACCCGCCTCATTTTCATGCTGTTGCCTACAAAGCGACTGGACTTTTGGAATCTCTCTACTCGCTGTTTCGGCGAGCGCAGCCTTAGCTTTTGCCTCGTCCGCACCACGAGCCTCAACGGTAGCGTAGGTGACTACCAGCGGCTGATCGTCTTTGGGCTTTTTATATGAATAGGTAATGTCAGCCACGCAGCTAAATTCGGCCCACACCAGTCCAGGCAGCACCACAAACTGAAGAAATAGAGTAAAGAGCAGCATTTTTTTCATGTAGTTTAAGCCATGTGTTATAGACAACTTCTTGAAAGCAAAGCATCTTTTCATAAAAAGGGACAAGTGCTGCTTTTCAAAAAACTTTTCTGAATATTTATGTCGGCACTTCGTCAATCTTATGTAACACACACATTACTTAACAAGGTTTTATGGACTCAAACGTTTCGACATTTCCAATAGTGGATGATGACGGAGCTTCGGTGTTCGATATCCCAAACCAAACCGGGACTCCAGAGCGCAGACTCCTCGCAGCCATTCTCGAGCGCGCTATCTTGGATTACGTGGGCAACGACACCCTAGAGGTCAAAGAAGCGGAAGATTGGCTGTTTAGCTCTTCTCAAGGAGTAGACGCAGACCCTTTCAGTTTTAATTGGGTCTGTAGAGAATTAGATCTAAGCCCTGAGTTTATCTCTTCCCGGGTAAAGGCCATGCCAAAACGCGGAAAGAGCAGAATTGCCCCCTGGTATTTAGCGCGAGCGTAACGAAACGTTACTCGTTATTACTTGCTTTTAAGATTCCCTGACTAACATTGCACACCTGGTCGGCTCTTTGTGGAAACACAGAGGGCCGACCTTTTTTGTAGATAACTACTCTGAGCAATTTTTTGATTCTACTGAGCGCAGGTTTAATTTTCATCGCGAAGCATAGTGCGGAGGCGATGCCGTAGCCAGCAACACATCTACCGGCGAAAAAAAGGGGGGCTAGTGGATGATTGTGGCCGAACGTGCGGCCGATGATCGAGCCGAACCGGGGGTTTTTTGTACCAACAATTGTCCAAACAAAAAGCCTGCCCGCACATCGTCACGGGGCTCTTTGTCACTGCCTCGACGCCGGGCTACTTCGTGTGAAACGACCTGAGCAAAACTCATACGCCGAGCCGCTGCATCGCGAGGGGCATAATGCCAAAGCAAGCCAAAAGGAAAAGCCAATAACAAAGTGAGTCCAAAAGAAACTACAAGGCTTGCCCCTCGTGAGGCGGCAAGCAGTCCTGTTGCAATTGCAGCACAGAGTCCTAAGGCCGCAAGCACAAGCCATCTTAGACCTGGAGCCTTTGCCTCAATAAACAATTTTGACTCACTAACATCGAGGTCGAGCAAGTCTTCAAGATAAGACTCTAAAACCTCTACGGGCACAAAACTGACATGTTCTCGAAATTGTAAGAATGCCTGGGCAGTACCAATTCGACGCAAAGCATGTTCATATTTTTGCAGCGCTGAGCCCACTGTAGCGTACTGGGAAAGAAGGCGGTTACAACCGCCAAACGGATGAGGATCTTGAAGAGGTTGTTGAGTCATAGCAACTAGCGTCGCTTCACTTTGACGGGGACTCGCGGAACAAACAAGTGGTAATAGGCTGCGGATACAAACTCTAAAACTGCATTGAGTAACGACCGTAGTTTCATCATATGCCTCATAGTAACAATCTTGGTCTCGTTACCCAAGAAAAATTAGTTCAATTAGAGCAGGCCTTCTAATTTGAGCCCATGGATATCTTATCGGCACTTTTGAGACGGGAGTTGATTCTCGGATATTCAAAAAAGAATTAGGCAGCCAAACCCTCAAAAGCACTCACAAATTTCTTGAGATCCAGGCGAACAGGCAGCGCGTTTTTCTCAAAGCAACTTCTCTAATTTTTGAAGAGCCCAGCCTTCCAGCAACTCATCTTCTCTTTCGAGATAGTTTAAAATGTGTGGACTTTGAAGGTGCTTATCAAGCGCCTCTTTTGAAGTCCAATTTTCATAAAAGACAAAAGTTGCGGGGTTCTCTTTATCCTGATGCAGATCGTAATTAATACACCCGTCCTCTACCCTCGTTGGAGCCACGAGCCGAAGAAGCTCTCTTTTAAGATCCTCAACACGCCCGGGTTTCGCTTTGATAGTTGCGATAACCGTAAGATGCTTCATTTAAAGTCCTGGTTTTGTCATTGCGTGCAAATCAAGCACTCTTGCAAGTTCTTTCTCAGGCAACACTTTAAGCTCAAGGGCTACTTGGCGAACAGTTTTGTCCTCAGCATAGGCTTGTTTCGCAATCTTGGCTGCAAGATCATATCCAACTTTTGGCGCCAAAGAGGTGCAGGTAGCAAGACTCTTCTCTGCGTACTCAAGGCACTTTTCAGTATCAGCTTCGACTCCAGCAACACAGGCATCAGCAAAATTGAGAGAGGCTGCCCCCAATAACTCAACCGCCTGAAGCAAGTTATACCCCAAAACGGGGAGCATAACGTTCAATTCAAAATTGCCATGCTGACCACAGGAGGTAATACAGGCATCGTTTCCAAATACGTGCGCGCAGACCATCATGACTGATTCACAAATCACCGGATTTACCTTTGCAGGCATGATGCTCGAGCCAGGCTGAGTCTCTGGCAGAGTAATTTCAGCCAAACTACAACGTGGCCCCGACGACAACCAACGTAGATCGTTTGCAATTTTCATAAGGGAACAGGCGATTGTTTTCAGTTGCCCACTCATTTCGACGGCAGCGTCCCGAGCGCCTTGAGCCTCAAAATGATTTGGAGCCTCCACAAACTGAGCTCCCGTGGCTTTATTTAGGTGCTGAATCGCACGAGCTGCAAATTCGGGATGGGTATTCAGTCCCGTTCCCACCGCTGTGCCGCCCAATGCAAGTTCTGCGAGCATAGGCAGAGTACGATTAATTCGCGCAATTCCATTTGTAATCTGGGTAGCATATCCGCCAAACTCCTGGCCCAAGGTAATGGGAGTTGCGTCCTGCAAATGCGTGCGACCAGACTTTATGACTCCCGAAAACGCTTTGGACTTTTCCAATAAAGTGGCCTCCAGTCGTTTAAGACCGGGCAACAAAACCTGCACACAGGCAAGGTACGCAGAAACGTGAATCGCTGTAGGAATCACGTCATTTGATGACTGACACATATTGACATGATCGTTGGGGTGCATCAGTGCTTTATCGCCGCGCTTCCCGCCCATTAATTCTATGGCACGATTGGCAATCACTTCATTCGCATTCATGTTGGTTGATGTGCCTGAGCCCGTCTGGAAAATATCGACCACAAAATGCGAATACAGTTTGTCGGCAATTATTTCCTCTGCTGCTTGGACAATCGCTTTCGTTTTTTTCTCATCAAGCAAACCCAGCTCAGAATTAGCTAATGCGGCTGCGCGCTTAATATGTCCGACTGCTTGCACAAATCGCTTCGAAAAACGAAGCTCGCTGATAGGAAAATTGAGTACCGCGCGCTGCGTTGACGCTCCATATAATGCATCATCTGGCACTTGCATCTCACCCATCGAGTCACGTTCAATTCGCATACGGTATCTCCTTTTCCAACTTAAAGCCGGGCCGATTATAGCTCACCTCTTTGAGAACGCCACGCAGCGCATTAAGTAAAACCCCGAGCCTGCCGAACTACTAAGAAGAGGGATACCGGTCACTAATATAACCTTTTGAAATCATTAGTTTTGGCCCATGGCCGACGAGAAGCAACTAAACACAAAGTCTGAAGATTCTGGCGAAGCTGGCAGTGATGGCGGCAAGGGCGGAGGGCGTCCTTTCTCCCTTTTAATGCCACCCGATATGAGCGTGTGGCTTGAGGCTCGCAAACTGGTTATTGATAAAAACATTCGTGTTGAAGATTTAGCCGTAATTGCGGCGCAGGACCCAGCAATTGTCATCGAGCTACTTCGAACTTCCAACGCCATGTTCTTTTCGGGTGGTCGCTCACCAATTACTTCGGTAAAGACAGCCATTGTACGCCTGGGCTCGGATGTAGTGCTCGAAACACTCGAAAAGATGAAAGAGCGCGCTCCGATTGAAAATGAAGATATAAAACACTGGTTTGAGCTTCATAGAAATCGCTGTAAACGAACCTCAATCATCGGGACAATTCTTGCTGAAGCACTCGCACGAACCTTAACTGATGATTGCCAGGCAGCAGGACTTCTATTCTGTACGGGCGAAATGTTGGCCGTAATTCATCTTGGTGAAACCTACACCAAACTTGCTGAAGAACTCTCGCGAAGCGGAATAAATTACCGACTAGCTCAGGACCATAAATTTGACGTGGAACGCATGGGAGTTACGTACCTGCGTCGTCATGGCATACCAGAAGCTTTATTATTTGCGCTCGACAGAGACGCACGTTCAAGAACTCCAGATCGCGCAATTATTAAACCAATCTGCCAAGCCGCAGCCGAAATGGTAGATGCCTTCGACAATAATCGCTGGGAAAAACTTGCTCCTGGGAAATCTTTAGCTCCGAAGAGCGCACTTCGCATGCTGCAAATGAACGACACGCAATACTTGCGAATCTACGAGCGTTGCTCTGAATATTTATTCTCTCTACGATTACTTGAAGAGAAGAAAAAACAAGATGCTCTCTTAGGCACAAGCAGCGCAGCTGCTGCGCAGCCCGGGACTAAAGCGACCTCGGAACTGGACACTGAAATTTCTGAGTTAATTCAACAGAAAAGCACTCCGGTATCAGGAGCAATAGCCAAAGACGCTAAGCCAAGCGCGACAGCACCAACACCGACAAAATCAGGGGCTGTGCAAAAACCCGCGACGACAATTCACACCGTAAACGAGCAAATTGACGAACGCTTCAGCCTGAAAAGCAACCGAGAAAATACAAAGACCGTTCCGAGGGTGGAACCAACAGAAAAACTTATTGAACCTCCAAAACTTCGCACCGCTGCCGGTAATCAGGTGCTGAACAATTTTACCAACATTTGTAACGAGTCCAAGACAAGCGAAGAGCTTATTGCCTCGCTTTTGGAGATGCTTGTCGACAAAGGTCCATTTGAAAAGTCGGCCTTGATTGTAGTTTCTAAAGACCGCACTGAAGCAATAGTGGTCGTAGCTCGTGGGCCGAATATCGGCAATGGGCAAAAACTTGATCTTCTCGATCCGCTATCGCCGCTGGCTCAATGTTTTTCGAAAGTACAATCTTTCGGTAACAAGGAGTCAAAAAATTCACCTTGGGGCAGCAAAGCCTTTGCGCTTTCGCCGATTGACGCTGATCATGACACGCCAGTGGCTCTGTACGCTGACTGTGGTAATAGCAACTCCCTCACGTTCGAAGCACGCCGTGTATTCAGAACTGTTGTAGGCCTCTTAAATCAGAAACTACCTCAAATTCCAGGTGGCATTCCCGTCGAACTGTAGAACACCTGCAGAATGGCATGTTCGTGCAGTTACTCCCCTTTAGGAGACATTTGGGCAAAAACTCTATTTGTTTTCCCTCGAGGGGTATAGTAAATTTGCTCGGCCTCTTTTTAGTCGATACCAACTTTTTGAACTACCACATATGTACAAGCTGTTTACCACTCTCGCATTAAGCGCCGGCCTCCTCTTTACGGGCGCTGCTGTTGCCGATTATCGCATCGCCACTGTTGACGTAAATCGGGTCCTCAATGAATCGAAAGAAGCGAAAGAGAAAAAAAAGACCCTGGACGATGTAACCCTTAAAGCCAAGGCAAAAATTGAGTCAGAAAGAAAAACGCTCAAAACGACCGAAGAGAAACTTAAAAAAGACAATATAAAACCAGACTCTAAAGAAGCAGATAAATTTCGCCAAGATGCTCGTGAATTTGCGCGCATGGTCAAAGACACTGATGATGATCTTAAGCAGCGTTATCTCAAAATTAATAAAGATTTAACTGATGCCGCGCTCGCAGCAATTCGCTCCTACGCAGAGGGCAAAAAAATAGACCTCGTACTCGATAAAGGCAAAGATGCGCGGGGACCTGTGCTTTTTGGTGATACATCGGCAGACATCACTGAAGATGTCATTAAATCTATGAACAAGTAGCCGCAAGGCTCTTGTTTTCGAGCATTTGATGGCATGAGCTCACAAAGCAACCAAATTCTTGAAGAGCTGCTTGAACAGGCGATTGAAGGAGAACCGAAGATTGTTCGAGCGTTTCTGCTTCAATTCTTGAGCTCAATGCTACAAGTTCCAACTCGCACACAATCTCTGCCCATTAACGAGCTTGCAGAATATCAAAATGATTTAATTCAGGTCCTGGCTCTCAATGCCGGTGATAGAGTAATTGTGCCCATCTTTACCAGGCCAGAATTAGTTGAGTCTTGGGCTGGACAAAAACTACAGCTCCGGGAACTAAGCGCTAAACAACTATGTGACCTCGTGCCGCAAGACTGGTGGCTTTGCCTTAACCCTGGCCAAAACGTAGAAAAGGAATTTTCGCCCTGGGAAATTGCTCAGCTAAAACTTGGACCTGAGTGCATCGATGACCTCATCGCTGAGAATCAGCCGGAAGAAGATCTTTCCCTTCTCAAAGTATCGGCGGTGAATGACGAAATTCTTTTGAAGGCAAAAGACGAGCTAAGCGCTTTCGCGCAGTCTGAGCACTCCATTTTAAAAATGGCATTCTTAAAAGGCAGCGACCTTGATGAGAATGAAAAAATGCTATTGCTTGTTGAAACATCGCACAGCTCTACAAATTCGCTTCATGTACAGCTTGAAAAGATAGTGGCACCACATTTGATTGGAAACTATGGACTTCGTGTGCTCATTTCCAAGTCTGGGGCCGACCATCTTCATGCAGGGCTACTCGCCCAGTCAGTGCTGTTTTATGAGCGCAGGTCCGTGGGAATTACGGGGAAGCTCTTGTCCTGCTTTCGTAAGAAATAACGCCAAGTCAGCAACTTGCTACCCAAACACAACTGCACAAGAAAACTAAATAATTAGAATATATTACGCGCCATGAGCGTTTTATGTGATAACGTCAATTTTGCTTAAGTTGCAATATTGACGCGGTTGCCCCGCTTTGCTGTTCGCCGTCGACGTATGTACAGACGCGGCGCGGCTGGGGTGGGAATATATGAAGTGCCTAAAGGATTACTAGAAGTGAGCTCAAAATCGCTTTATCCTGGCAATAATTTTAGACTCCTCAGGAGCTTCCCTCCCCCAATTCAAAGTATTTTTCAGATTTTCACGTGGCTTATCCCAGAAAGAACTTTTTTTGGTTCTTCGCCGCGAACGTACGACTTTGTCGACTCAACCTTAAAAGGAGACCAGTGTTCAATAATATGACAGGATCAGTCGGGGCCTAGAACCGAATAATTGGCTCGTTCTCCCCCTCAAGGAGGTGGGCTGGTGGCGGGGAGAGATAGAGGCTCATACGTTGAAGCCACCTATCCCAACCGTCAAAGCGGGGCTGATATCTAGTCCTCGCATGAACACATCGCCTATTATCGATAATCAATAAATCTCCTGGTTCCAGGCAAACTGAAATTGCTTGCTCATTTATGAGGTCATTCAAGCACCGCAAAGCAGCAAATGCTTCTGGATTAGAACAGATCGTAAACATTGGGTCGAATCTCAACTTGCCCCCAGGCGCACTGCTGAAAACGGCGCAACTGCTTCTTGGCCGCGACACGTTACTGAATGAATCATCGGGGAAAATTTGATACCAGGGTTCAGTGAGAGCTTTTAGTGTGTGCTTTGGCAGATTTTCCGGCTTCACGAGACTCAAAAGAGTTCGTGCGACCCTATCGCCTCGGATGCAGATTAGCATTATAAAGTCACAACTATTCGCAAAATGGGCATCTTCGGAATGCCAAAAAAGATCAACTGAGTTTGAGCCCAGTTGCTTTTCAGCATCCGCCCTTTCAGGTCGTAGGTCTTCACTGAAGAGCACGTGCGATGGACAGAGTGGGAGGATCTCTCAATGTTGATCGACGCAGCTGATACCACAACCTTATTTGAGTTACTTGGGCTCGACGAGACTAGAGGAATCGGCTGCCTCTCACCGCACCCGGACGATATTGCGCTTTCCTGAGGTGCGACGATGCACGCATTGGGCGGGATTACTCGGACAATAGTGACTTGTTTTAGTCGCAGCACGTACACGCCGTTCGCTCCAACTGGATGTAGCACCGATGTCGACACTGTAGCCGCCATCAAAAAAGCAGAAGAGCTTGCTTACTGTAAGCGTATCGGTGCTACGTCGGTGGACCTAGGTCAGCTAGCAAGCAGGCAGCGGAAATTGCTTTGGGGACATCACCGTTATTGCTAATTGTGGGGAACTTCATCGATCGCAAAGTGGACGACCTAGCACTATATGCCAGTCAGATTCTTCCGGATTATTTTGAAGGAGCTCGTCGGTACGCAGCTGGGATCCAGTCGCCCAGTCACTCCATTGAGAGATTTTGGATTTAGCGTCAATAATTTGAACCCACTGTAGGTACGCAATCTTTATTATAGAGCATGGACTACAGTGGCATGGGTACTTGAATTGAACTAAAATCACCCTTTATATATAATAAGGGCGCTGAATTAATTGGGCATGCACTCCATTTCCTTCCCCTATTTGCGTTTAAGATATGGCTGATTTCAGAGTAGACCCAAACAGTGACAGAGGCCCCGGGCCGGACCAGCGAAGACAACATAAGTATCCACCGCTTCCATCATTGGAAAGTTTGGGTTTGCCCGATCCTGCTAAGTCTGGGAAGCGACTATCGGGGGACAACCTGCCTAAAATGGGCAAGTTTCGCTTTGATTTGCTTGCACAGTGGGTCGCCAAAAACTACCTGCCGTGCCGAGTGGCGGACGTGGGTGGTGGCAAGGGGTTGCTGACATACCTCCTTCGGCAGCAAGGATTTGATGCCGAAGTCATCGATCCAGTGTATCAACCGCTACCCGAGAAGCATAGACTATTGGCAGATAGGCGCCGACGGGGTCTATCCAAAGAATCGGTACCGCACCGCTCACAAAAATTTGAGATCTCAGTTGCAGCAAATTACGACCTCCTTATAGGCCTGCATGCCCATGGATCAAATTTAGTAATTATTGAAGCGGCTCGTGAACTCAACAAGAGTTTCATCTTATTGCCATGTTGTGTAATCGATGAGCCACAAACTCCCCCGCAAGGCGTCAATTGGTTCTCTTGGCTGACAGTTGTGGCGCAGTCCAGCGGATTCGATCTTGGCTTCTTTCGACTGAACTTCAAGGGTCAGAATATTGGTTTTTATTCTAAATCCTCGAACTTCCTCCGTGGAGGCGCAGAAAAATCATGACAGTAGTTCCATGCACCTGGACCAACGACTCTCCATTTGTTTCACGATTTGAGTAAGTTGTGAACATTCTGTTTTCGCTTGGGTTGCAGCGAAAAAGTATAGAGTGTGGTTCTATTCTTCCATGGGAAATTGAAGATATTTTTACAGCCTACGGTGCTGGCTCTCCAAAAAATATCTTAGAAATTGGCTCATTTGTTGGTACTAGCGCCTGCGTGATTGCATTGTTGTCAGACCCTTAAGCGAATATTGTGAGTATCGAACCTAACTTTCCTCTTCGAATCCAACTTGGCTTAAATCACCCGCTAAGCGACGTCCCTTGTTTGAATGTGGCAAGGAAGCTGGAACTATCAGAGCCTACAACTTTTATCCAAGGCTACTTCTCATGTGCTCCAACTCCGGAGCTTGTTTCTCGTCTTGACAACGTCAATATTCAAAGTCGAAGCGTAAAAATTGTAGCGAGTGATAGTGAATGCCGCGGCCCCTATGATCTTATCGTCATTAATGGCGAGCACTCTATGGCAAAATTAAATAATTACAATATCTTACGAACCACAAAAAACGCACCAAAGCCTCAAGATCTAAAATAAACTGACGATTTTAAACGGTATGGGCTCAGCAGACTGAAAGCTGAAAAGGATATCTGCTGCGGCCTGGCCAGCAAATTCCGAGAGGATACGAGTCCACACTCCTATGCAAATAATCACCATCGAAAATTCAGATTTTCCACTTTTACTCGATGCGTTCAGAGCTGCAAAACCGGTTGGCAGTTATGCAAAGGAAGGTTCTGTGTTTTTGGTAAAAGCAACTGAACATTTTGTTCTCATTATGCCAGAACGCCAATCCGAGCAAATCGCATTACGGCCTGTCCATAATTTACATGAAGCCACTCAGCACGGCTGCCAACTCCTCCTCAAAGAACAAGAAAAAGGAGCAAAGGTGGAGTTTTCAATCGCATCAGCGCGCCCGATCTAAATTACACTTGAACTTCTTCATGTTAGTCATTTGATAAAGCGCAGAGCTCATTCAAAGACGTCGCACGCCAGCTGCCGTACCGACCAACACCTCAGAGGCATAGCCAATAAAGAGGCCAGACTCAACAACTCCAACTATGGTCTTTAGATCTTTTTCGAGGCCTGGTCCGATTTGGGCAAATTTTGCATCGAGCAGAATATTGCCTTGTTCCGAAATTATTGGGCCGTGTTTCCCAGTACCTTGTCTAAGAGTAACAGATTGAGCGCCACGCAATTTCAATTCTCTCTCTACATGCGCGCGAGCTTGAGGAAGTACTTCGAGTGGGATAGGGCAAACTGAAAGATCGCTCACAATTTTTGATTCATCAACTATCACCAGAAAAGTTTTGCAGCGCGCAGCTAAAACTTTCTCTTGAAAAAGCGCTCCGCCTTTTCCCTTGATAAGCCATTTTTGAGAATTTACGGCATCCGCTCCGTCGAAGCCCCAATTCAGCACGCCACTGTAGGCTGAATGAAGCACCTGCAATCCAAGTGACTCGCAGCGCCAGGCACTCTCAAGGGAGGTGGGAACGACAGATAGACGCAATTTTTCAGTTTGAATCCGGCGACCTATGGCTTCAAGAGCACAGTCAACTGTGGTGCCCGTGCCGACGCCAATAATCTGACCATCCTGGACAAGTCGTGCGATTTCTTCAGCAACCTTCTCTTTCATATCTCGTCCGGCCTATAGGCAATCAGTTTACCGAGATTTAAGCGAACCCCGCAATATTCTCTCAAATAATGGGATGGTCGATGCAAATGGAAGGGTGCGACTAAGCAGTGACAACGCCCAAGACCTAAGCCCAGGCACGATACAGGCGTTATTACGCTCATAAGCTCTCAGACTTTGCCTGACTACAAGACTAACGCTATCTCGGCGCACCGCAGTAAATTGCCCAGGCACCCGCGCCACTCCGGCAAATTCTGTATCTGTGGGCCCCGGACAGACCGAAACCACACGAATCCCATATGGCTCTAATTCCTGACGCAAGGCTAACGAGTGATACAAATTGAAGGCCTTTGTGCCAGCATAGGTAGCCATGTAGGGGGTCGGCTGAAAGCCAAGCACTGAGGAGGTGACCAGTATCCCTCCCTTTCTCCGCTGTTTCATATTTGGCAAAACTGCGTGCAATATTCTGAGCCCGGCAATCACGTTAACCTCAAGCATCTGACACTCAGATTCGATCGGAAGAGAGTCAAAATGGCCGAAGGAGCCAAATCCTGCGTTATTTACCAATAGATCTACGGGCACTTTTGACAACTCGAAGCAAAATTGGCGAAGTTCCGTCGAATTTGAAAAATCGACACTCCTATAATCAACGTTAATCTTGAAAGCTGTTTCCAACTCGCCTTTCAAAGACTCCAAAAGAGGCTTGCGCCTCGCCACGAGCAAGAGGTCATAACCTTGATTAGCAAGTTGCCGCGCAAATTCGGCACCAATTCCAGAGGAGGCTCCAGTGATGACTGCCAATTTTCTATTATTCATTGTAGTGGCTCACTATCTTGGGTTAACCAGCGGGAAATTGAGCGTTGCGATGCAGATGCCAAGCTTTTCTTTCGAACTTGAGTCCTTAATGCCCAAGCGCGGCGACGAAGCTTCCAAGCTTCAAATAGTCCAGGAATAGATGAACGCTCAAGCACAAAAACTCCCAGCAATACGATCAGATTTCTAAGCAGAACTCCGCTGAGTATCGCCCCCCAACCAAGTTCCGGGAAAAAATTGTTAAACTGCAACAGAAATCGATTTTTTACACCCAACAAATTGAGAAAAGCCTGCTGCTGGCTGCGATTCTCGGGTAGTACACAACGCCGATGAAAAGCCCGCGCCTGCGGTACAAATACACAGCGACAACCTAAAGCTTGAGCTCTCCAAGCCAAATCGGCATCTTCACGATAGGCAAAAAAAGCCTCATCAAATAACTCGGCGCGAGAGCCTGTGTTGAAACCGAGTACGGGATAACATGCGTAGAGGTCTTGCTTCCATGCTTCTAAATGTAACAAGCAGTCCAGAACGCCCTTACGACTAATTAACAAGCAAGCGCCGGTTCCCCCAAACACAAAAGCCGGGATCTCAAACTCAGGGAGCAAAGGAGATCCACTCCCTCTATCGAAATGCCTTATACTTTTTCTGAGCACCATTCCTGCCGCATCAACGACCGCGGGCTCAATAGGTTCTAACTTTTCGTTGCAGCGTAGCAGTAGCGGAGTCGCAAACTCGGCCCCCACCCTCTCGGCTGTATCAATTAATGCCTTGAGGCACCCAGGGCCAAGTTTAAGATCAGAGTTAAGCACCAGAAAGTAATCGGCTGAACTTTCCAAGAACTCCGAGACTCCCTGATTATGCGCACCACTAAAACCAAGATTATGGGCATTTCGAACTATGCGAAGCCGATCCGCAAAAGACTTTTTCAATTCATCAAAAGGAATGGCAACTTGAGATGCATTATCTCGAAGAGTAAGAGTCACCTGGATGCTTGAATCCTGCTGTGCGAGCACCGACTCAAGACAAAGCGAAATATCGTTCGTTGGATTGTACGTTACGATATGCGCATAGACCTGCTTGCGCATACTTCTCCCTACCGTATAAAAGCACAGCTACTGCTACTTACTAACATTCAAACGTCTCCTCAATGCGCGGTGCTCATCCCACATCTCAACGGGCATTCGCATTCCCATTTTGGTGAAAAACTTCTCTTGAGACTCAAGCTCTTCTGTCCAATCGGAGATTCTGAGTTCAAACAACTTTTGAACGTCAGCCTCGGTCAACCCAAGGCCCTCAAGATTTAAATCTGCATTTTGAGGTATGCCGCCAAGTGGACTCTCCTTTGCTCCGCAGGCTCCGTCTACCCGTTTTAATATCCACTCAAGCACGCGGATATTATCGCCAAAGCCAGGCCAAAGATATTTACCACTCTCATCCTGGCCAAACCAATTTACGTGGAATACTTTTGGCATTTTCACGCCAGGCCGCTTTCCAAGCGAGAGCCAATGCTGAAAATATTCGCCAGCGTGATAGCCGATAAAGGGCAACATTGCCATCGGGTCGCGACGAAGTTCGCCAACTTTTCCAGTTGCAGCGGCGGTGGTTTCTGAAGCCATCGTGACTCCCAAGAACGTTCCGTGCTGCCAATCTCGTGCTTCATACACGAGCGGCACCGTGCGCGCGCGCCGTCCGCCAAAAACAATAGCCGAGATGGGAACACCTTCCGGACTTTCCCATTGGGGATCAATGGAGGGACACTGGCGAGCTGGTGCTGTAAATCGCGCATTCGGGTGAGCCGCTTTTGTTTTGATTGATGAATTCCAGTCTCGATTCATCCAATCTTTCGCACGAGCCGGAGGCTCGCCCATACCTTCCCACCATGGGCACATGGTATCGAGATCAAGGGCTGTGTTGGTAAAAATGGTATTCTGCTGAATCGAATTCATGGCGTTCGGATTTGTCTTGTACGAAGTCCCCGGAGCCACTCCGAAAAAGCCAGCTTCAGGATTTATAGCCCAGAGGCGCCCATCGGAGCCAAAATTAAGCCATGCAATGTCATCGCCCACGGTCTCCACTTTCCAACCAGCGTCAAGGTAGGGTTTGGGAGGAACCAACATAGCCAAATTTGTCTTCCCACAAGCTGATGGAAATGCGGCGCAAACATAGTGCTTCACACCTTTGGGGTTAGTTATTCCCACAATCAGCATATGCTCCGCCATCCAACCCTCACGCCGTCCAAGCGCTGAGGCGATACGCAAGGCAAAACATTTCTTGCCTTGTAATGCATTGCCACCATAATTTGAATTAAAGCTGACAATCGTGTTGTATTCGGGGAAATGGCAAATATACCGATGCTCGGGGTCCAACTCTCCAATTGAGTGAATTCCTCGAACAAAAGCGTTGCTCGATTCCCCAAGATTTTTCAATGCAACCTTGCCTATGCGAGCCATGATGCGCATATTGGCTACCACATAAAGGGAATCGGTAAGTTCAAATCCTACGCGAGCGTATTTAGAACCATCTGGACCCATCAAATAGGGCACGACGTACATAGTACGGCCCTTCATTGCTGACTCCATGATACCATTCAGACGCTTAAACATTTCTCGAGGCTCACACCAGTTATTGGTTGGGCCGGCGTCTTCTTGTGAGCGAGTGCAAATAAAGGTCCTATCTTCAACGCGAGCAACATCATTGGGGTCAGAAAGTGCCCAAAAACAATTGGGATATTTTTCCTTATTCAGCGGAGTAAAGGTCCCCTCTGAAACCAGTTGATCACAGATTCGGGCATACTCTTCGTCTGAACCATCAATCCAAACAATTTTATCGGGCTGCAAACGGGCAGCTGTCTCATCAACAAAACGGTGTACATGCGGATTGGTGGTTAAGCTCATATGGCCTCTTACGAATGCAAATGTAGTGGACCCCGCCAGATACGAAGCGAGCAGGCACATAGCTAAATAGAGTTTGTGCCTAAGTACTCAACCCATTGATTTTGCTCGCAAAAACAACAAACAACCGATCTCAAAGTAGCTGTAATGCTGCAAAGTTCAATGGGCGGTGATAAGACAAGGGTCCTGGCAAAGCACTATAGTCCCGCACAGAATCGGAATGCAATCTTCGGATCCGACTCATAGGTAAAAATGTGTCGAGAAATCCCTTGGATGAGCTGTCCGGCATAGCTCATTGGCGCATCGCTCTCTTTATCAGCGACTCGACTACCTCAGGGTGAGAAACCTCAAGCTTTTTCCCGTTTAACCATAAGGAAGGTGTACCCCGTAAGCCAAGCTGATTACCAAGCTCAATATCAGAATGAAGCTTTGCAAGTACTCGCGGTGAGCCCAAACACTCTCGCAGCGCCTGCTCATCCAATTCGAAAAGCTCTACAGCCTTAAACGCCTCGGATCGGACCTCCTCAAATGAAGCTTCAGCTTCAACAATTGGCAGCTCGAACAAATAATCTGTAACTTCCCAAAATTTCCCCTGCTCTCCAGCACAGCGGGATACACTTGCAAGAAAGCAAGCTGAAGCATGTAGCGGCCTTGGCATACTTGGATTACATGAATTATCAAGCGGATAATTCTTGAGCACAATTTGTAATTGGCCATCAAATTTCTGGGCTAACTTTTTAAATTCCCGATACGCCATGCGACAAGCTGGGCATTCAAAATCAACAAACTCAACTAACTGAAATGCTGCCCCGTCTGCCCCGTCTGCCCCGTCTGCCCCATAGGCATAATCGCGAGAGATGGCAGAGTCAAAATCTAACCCCAAATTACTGACAGGGGCATTTTGCCAACTCTGCCACACTTGCTCACTTACCTGCGATAAACTGCGCTCGACCTGCTTGTCGCGCATGAAGACGGCGTACATGAAGTTCGGTAAGAAAAAAACAGCGCAGAGTATTGATGCAATGCCAAACACCTGCAATCGCACGGTATTTTTATCGCTGGTATTTTTATCGCCGGAGTTTTTATCTGCACTGTTTTTATCACCATCACTTAACTGCTGAGCGCTAGAGCTTAGCAAAAACTTTGGAAACTGAATGCAAAGTTTAATTCCAAGCAAAAATTTATGCACAAGCCCAGAACCCTGGGCTGGAATAAGGAGCGCAAGCATAAACAAAGCGGCATTGACCGCATACATCCCCATGCAGAGTAGACACAGGGTTCCGATCACAAATTTGGAAATTGCGAAAAGCGCTATCGAGGCTAAAAAGGCAATACCACTAAAAAAACTGAGTAAAGCAACAAAATGAGTCTGCGAAAGTGCTGGCTTTCGCAAGGTCGCTACCCAACCAAAAAAGATTAAGAAATAAAAGGCAACGCCATAGGCTGCAAGCGGCTGACCCAATACGGTTGACCAGGCACTCGCATTCACGGCATCGCAATTCACCTCAGCGCTTAAATTGCAGAATGAAGGCCCTGTCGCCACACCATGAACAAGTGCGGTATGTTGATACAGAGAAATGAGACTAAGCACCGCCCCAATAACACTGAGTACTGGGACAAGCGCTACAGCTTTATGTTTTATATTAGTCTCCATCCTCGCCATTTAATGAAAGAGTAGACCGAAGTTCAAAAACAATAGCAATTTCATCCTCATGCACAAGATAGGCATCTCCATTTTGCTTAATCTTTCGCGCCAGATCTGATTGTGCTGGCCAAAGCAGGTGGGTACTGCCTAACGAGACTGCATAATTAAGCCAATCACGGGTAGGGTTCATAAAAAAATGGAAATCTTTATAAAACTGCTCGCCAAGAAGCACATTACGGTCATCAATAATAGGCTCAAGACTGCCCTCCCCTTCGAGGGTCATAAAGCCGCCCCAGTCGGCGGGAGCCAGCACAGCAAGCTTATTTTCAGGAGTCGCCAGGTCTTTAAGCACTCCGAGGCTAATATAGGGATAACGTTCTTGGGCAGGTCCATAGGGGCCACGGTAGAAAAGTGTCTGCCCATTTAAGAAGACATCCCCAAAAACTAAACAGGAAAGCGCAAAAAATATCGCGGCGCCCCTTGGCGCTCGCCTTTCAAAGCTCTCAATAACAGCAAAATGCCGAACCAATCGAGATTTCAAACTCCTGCCCTGCAATGCCTCGGCTTTTCCCAGGTGTGCCAGCGCGAGTGCAAAAGGTAGCGAAGCCACTATCCCAAAAAAGGGAAGCCCACGTTGCGCAGTGATTCCAAACCACAAAAAAACTAAAAAAGGCACAAGAAACCGGAATCCAAGGTGCCGACGTAAGGTGGGCGAAATAACCAAGGCCACCCAAAGAGCAGCAGAAACAAAAAAAACCAACTTGCCTTCAAATGATATAAAATCGACCCCCAACCATTCTTGATGATAACGCATAAAATATGCGCTGGTGCCGAGGGCATAAATGCTCTGATGAAGCGCCAAAAAATTTGGATTAAGCAAAGTGGCAGCTACTGCAACAAACAGCAATAGAGCGGCAAAAGCCCAAAATTTTGGAGATACCCAGGCAACTTCATGCTGCTCTAATAGATACCGATCGAGCGCTAACCCCAAAAAGACGCTCACGAGAAATATCCAGCCCAATACAAAAGTTGGATGGATGTTTGCCCACAAAGCAAATAAAACCGCCCCTAGGGCAATGAAGTGGAACTCACGCATTATGTGCTGAGTGGTTGCTACGGAAAAATACTTCAGTATGTTGAGGGTTAGGCAGTACAGAAGTGCAAAAAGGGCTATTCCAAAAATGACTGGCCTCAAGACAAAATGGATCTGTGCGAGCTTAAAAGCTAAAATCAGGGCAAGACTTACAGGTAATGCGAATCCCGAAAAATCTCTCAGTGTTCTATACAGCAATACAAAAAACACCGCGCCAAAAATGACGGCCAAAAAAGCATACAGCAGCGGCCAATTCCCCGCTTGGTAAAGAACCCAAAGAATTAGATCTGAAAGCCACTGATCACAAATCCAAGCACGAGGCTGCGAGGAAAATAGGAATGGATCTGTATACGGAACCGAAAAGTGCTTGGCAATCCATTCACCGGTCTTAAGGTGCCACCCAACACCCGCATCGCTCGCAAATAATGGGGCCTGAACGAGCAGCATGCTATAAAATGCTACCAAAACCAAAATATCGTGAGCGCCAATAAAAGCACCAATTCGAGACCCAAGTGAATCTGCGGGTTTTGTCATTGCTTATTGATAGCAATTTTTGACCCAAGCTGAAACGCCTTGTACATAATTGGCAGCTTTCTCCCGGTTATTTACATTGCCCAGGCTGACAAGTCCTACTGATAGTCCACACAATAGTAGTAAGGGAGGTCCGGGCAGGATCGGGGGGCTGGAAAATCGGGTGACTGGGCCGGGTGCGGTACCAGCTTCTGAGTTATCTTGCGCACCGAATGAAATGTGAACCCCCTCAAAAATGGGCATATTCAAGCGCGCTTATTATATTACACCTGCTCAAAAAGAGGCATTTAAGGTTAAATTGCATCGAATACTTAAAGCGCCTTGGCCTAGGATTACGACCACATGCATACACCTCAATCTGATTTAGCTGGAGACTCAAAACTGACTTTGAAAGGGCAGATTCAGACACTGAAAGACGCCTGGCCCCTCACCGCGCTCTGCTTCGCTTTTTTCTTTGCCGCACTGACGACCATCAATCACGGGGTAAGCTTCCATCCTGACGAACGCCACATGGTCATGGTTACCTTAGACCTCGAAAAAAACGGAATGAACCCGTTGTCTTTTGCGTATGGCAGCTTGCCATTTTACCTAACCTGGGGCCTGGCGAAATTGCTCGCACTGCTTTGGCCCGCGGCCTTTAGCTACGACAACCTTTTTTTAATAGGTCGTGGACTTTCAGCTTTTGTTGGCATGCTGGGCCTTATTGCAACTTGGAAACTTGCATGGAGCATTTGCAACTCTCGCTCGGTTGCAGTCATAGCCACCGCATTACTAGCAACAAATACTTTCTATTTTCAGCTTTCTCGTTTTTTTGCGGTGGATATTTTTCTTACCACAGCAAGCCTCTGGACCCTTTGGGCCATCCTTCAGATTCGCTCCGGAAAATTATGGGCATTTGTCCTCAGTGGCTGGCTTTGGGGCTTGGCACTTGCAACTAAAGTGAGCGCACTTAATCTTGCTTTACCTTTGGGTTTAGCCATTCTTATTTTTGGCTGCCAGCTACGAATGCTTAAAAGCGCACACTGGTGGATATATGCCAGCAGCATTCCACTTGTAGGATTGTGCTCATTTCTCCTCTCTGAGCCCTTTGCACTTATTGATAAAGATCTCTTTATCAAACACACCATGGAGCAAATTTCTATGGTGCGTGGTGACTGGCGACCTCCGTACATCATTCAATACGCGCACACGACACCCTGGTTGTATCCTTTGCACCAGATATATTTTTATACTCTAGGCCCATTTATAGCACTCGCAAGTGGAATCGGTCTCCTTTACTCGCTCAGGTCTCATTTTTCTGCCTCAATGCTGATTGTAAGCGCTTGGTCTTTAGTAACTTTTTATATCTATGGAGGATTTCCCGTTAAGTTTCCACGATATCTTTTGCCTCTGTACCCCATGTTTGCAATCTGGGCAGCGATATTCACCACGGGATTTCTAAAGAACAGCATCACCCAAAATATTGGTAAACTGGTGCCCTGTTTTGTCGTATCGATTTCACTTGTACGGTGGTTCGGATTTTATCAAATTTACAGTGAGCCACATGCCTATGAAACCGCGAGTCGTTGGATTTATCAAAACATTGCCCCCGGTTCAAAACTACTGGGAGTTGACTGGGATGACAGGCTCCCACTGAGCCTTCCAGGACTCGATGCTCGCCAATACCTTTTTGAAGGCGCAGACCATGAGCTTCAGTTATATCATCCCGATAATTCCGATAAAGTAACTCAGTACGCCACAAAGTTAGCCAGTTCCGACTACCTTATCTTGCCTACTGCCCGGTCATATGGAGCTATCCCTCGCATTCCTGAAGAATACCCCCTCAGCACACAGATGTTCCAATTGCTCTTTCGTGGCGCTCTTGGCTACGAACTAGTGTATAGCCAAAAAACAAGGCCTACATTTGCTGGCTACGTATGGAATAACGATAAGGCAGACGAAAGTCTCACTGTATACGACCATCCCAAAGTGCTGGTGTTTAAAAATTCGGAAAGACTCGGAACAGAGCAAATTTCCCGACGTCTTTCTGAGCCGTACGCATTTGCTCCACTTCCCACCCGAAGCGATATGCTTAAACGTGACGGCCCAGCTCATGCCCATACGGCACAGTCACGTCAGTCGACACCGCTTGCCATATCATTGTGGGTGCTGGTCCTTGTCGCGTTGGGGATTCTCGGTAATACCTTCACTCGGATTTTATTTACCCAGAAACAAGATTCCGACACGGGATGCGACAAAGTGCTGGGCCTCGCATTGTTATCTGGAACTGTATGGATTGGAACCAGCTTCAATCTCTGGCGCTCAACAGGAGCAAATGCCTGGCTGTTATTTACTTTATTAACTTTGCTTGGCTTAACCCTCGGTTATTTCGCACATAGAAAGTCTCATTTCATCACTGTTCCCAAGCTGAAGTCGTACTTAAGGCTCGACATCCTATTCTGGCTCTCATTTGCAGGTTTTATTTTTCTAAGATCATTCCAGCCTGAAATTTTCTGGGGCGAAAAACCCATGGACTTTGGGTTTCTAAATTACTTTATCCGCCTTGAAACTCTGCCTCCTCAAGATCCGTGGGCCGCGGGCTCCTCGATGCGCTATTATTACTTTGGCTCATACATGATGGCACTCCTTCATAAAATGAGTGGAGTCGACAGTGCCATTGGCTACAATTTGAGTATGGCAACCATTGCGGCGTTAAGCATTTCGGCGCTGTATTCCTTGCTTGCCTACCTAACCAAAAAACCGCTTATAGCGCTTAGTTTTACAATTCTTGTGTTGGTGGGCAGTAACATTGAAGTTTTACTGCTTGCCTTGCAGGCCGAGAAAAAAAGCTTTGATTTATTCTGGGCAAGCTCTCGCCTCTTTACCGAACCGAGCATTACTGAATATCCATTCTGGGCGTTTTTATTTGCAGACCTGCATGCGCATGTAATCGTTGTACCGGTCATTCTGACCAGTTTATTATTTCTGGCACGCTTTTTCCGAGCAGAACCCGCTGACCTCAGTCCTACGCTCATTTTACACCGAATTCTCTGCGGAATACTTTTGGGCCTCATCTTTATTACCAACACCTGGGATGCGATCTCCTATGGCCTACTTACTGGCATAATTCTGGTCTATACGTCCTGTATGCACGCACGCGGTAGATATCCGAAGCGCGCGATAGCTCGCATTACCTCCGCTTTCGCAGATCTTTTACGTGACGGCTCATTACTCGCCATTGGTGCGCTGCCATTTCTGGTTATATTTAAATTAAATTCTGCAAACGACCTTACGCCTCACTTTGGATACAACCACCCATTCGAACTTAATAATCTTAATCAGATTTTGCGTCATCTCGGACATTGGCTGGTTATTCCTTGTGGTGTTTTCTTGCAGCTTCTTTTGAGTTCTCGTTCAGACGTTTCCCGATGGAAGCGCCTTCGCAATTTTCTTTACGTACTGATATTAATGAGCCCGCCACTTCTCTTATCTGCTGGCTCGCCACATCAACCACAAACACTTTCATGGGACGTTATTGCTGTTTCATGTTTCCTCTGTGCTCTCGGGGCTGCGCTGGCTCTTAACAGCAAAAGTAGCCGCGGTCAGCGTTTCGGCGCTCTATCTCTTTGGCTCGCTGGGTGCATCATGGCGTTCGCCGAGCTCTGCTTTCTGATGGATCACATGAATACAGTCTTTAAATTTTACAATGCAATCTGGCTATTATTAGGAATCGCAAATGCAACTCTCTTTTCAAGACTCCTTCAGAATCGAGGCGCAAGGTACAAGCTGCTCGGCCGATATTTTAGCTGCTTCGTGGTCTTTGCAAGCGGAATTTGTTTTCTAGTGGTGATGGCGGGCTCAATTTATAACGCCTATATCATGACTTCTTTTCGTCGAATTAATGGACCACGTCCAACTCTGAATGGCACTGCCTACCTAAAGGAAAATGCATTTCATGAATACCAAGCCATCCAGTGGCTGCGACGTAATGTGCAGGGAACACCCGTTATTCTGGAAGCCTATGGTCAGAGCTATCAAAACTTCACTCGCTTTTCGATGCACACTGGCCTGCCTACAGTTCTTGGCTGGGAGTATCATGTGCAGCAACGCGGGACTTCGCGGCAAGCTGTACACGAGCGAATACAGGCAATTAATGCCATTTACTCAAGCGACAATCTTGAGATTGCACATACATATCTAAAACTTCTTGCCGTTCGCTATATTATTATTGGAACGGAGGAACAAAAGCTCTACGCGAATGGAACCTATAACTCTGTCGGTTTACGAAAATTTACGGAGAACCCCGGACTCTTCAAATTACGCATGCAAAGTGGAGGTGTGCGAATTTATGAATTTGGCACTTGAACAAAGGTGCACGTTTCTTTGCCTTTCTCTCCACTTGCTCGAATAACACCGAACATTCCGTCGGCAGGCCTAAACACCTGTAAAACTGATTCGCTTAAACTAATCACTAGAAAATCGGCGATTGAGCCAATCGAAGCATCCGGCCCAGTGGTCTGTAGCTGAACTTCACTGTCTAAGCATGGGTTTGAAATTGGCAAGGTAACTCCAAGCACATCGCCCTTAAATGGCTGCCCGCCCACAAACAATTCGTGTTTGTCTTTAACCACATATTCATGCACAGAGCTGGACCATTCTTTGCTCAAAATCTGATTTGCTTCCAAATAGGAAAGCGCAGTTGCCCCACTATACGAAAAAAGATCTCTCAAACCTGAGTAGCCTGCAATCCGAGGCTTTTCCTTCGACTCGACTGAGATTGACCAATACGCTTCTTGGGTGTGACCAGTAACTGCATTAATTCCGACTCGCAAAGAACCAATTCGCAATGTCACTCCGCCCATGATGGGGTATCTTTTGCCATTTCCAAATATAATCTCAGTAAATTGATGACGCTTGGTGTCGAATGCCAGAAAGAGGCTTAACCCTAGCCCCTTAAAAAATCGCGATAAACTAAGTTGTTGGGCGTTCTCACTTTGTGCATCGTAACCGATAAACACGCCGGCACGCTCTGGCGCAGGAGAAACAACAACTAATGATTTTTCATCTGGCGCCCAGCTAAAAGGACCGAAGCGAACTTCAGCCTGGGCCCGGTCGGCAAAAAACAACATCAGCATGAAAAGGAAAAAGCATCGATTAATATGCAACATGCCCTGAGCTATTTCAAAAAATGTGAACTTGCACATGAAAAACCTAGTTCCTCGTCGCCCCGCTTCAGCGCTTTTGTTTGCGGCGCAATCTATGCATCTCTCAATGATTCGGCATTTTTACATATTTTCATAACCTTGGCCCGCAACCAGCCACAAACTACAACGTCGTTCTAAACGCCTGCCTTATGCTCTCAAAACTACGTACCGATATTTGAGGGGAGAGGCTCACTCAAGGTAACGTAAGGTGGCCCACCAGCCATATTAAGAAGATTGACCACTTGTCTCTTCCGGCATTTAACTACTGAATTGAAGTGTCTATGCGCCCATCATTAGAGATATTTAAACTTAAAAAGAATGGCGAAATTGAGAGGCGCATCAACTGTCTCCCTGGGCGTATCACCGTTTTTCGTGGGCATCAGTCAGACCGCTCCCAATATGAAGCAGCACTCCTAGGCACCTCGCAGTCAGGCCAATTCTCAGTACTCTTGGGGCAGACCCCTTTTGCGAGCACTCCCTGCAATCATTTTGGAATTGGTTCTGATTTTGCCCCAAGTTACCTGGGCTCAACTCAGGAGTATCTTGCAGAATTTCAAATTGACGCTGCTCAGTGCGAACGCCTACTTCTCACCAATGGACTTGGTGGGCTCCAAAAAAGGCGCTGCACCGAACTTTCGCTGGAACAGCAACGCATTCTAAGGCTTATAGCACTCGAAGCGCAGCCAGAAACGGTGCATGTACTTAGTGACCCGTTTAAGGGTCTTTCAGAACAGCGCAGGGAGGAGTTTGCCGACCGAATGGTCAAATTTGTGGCAAAAACCCAGTCCATTATTGTTATAACCCAGCTCTCAGATCGCCCTCAAAGTTGGATTGAGAATGAGTATATCAGTCGAGTACAACTTGAAAGACCTCGCTCGGCTACCATTGGTTTCGGAAGTGACGCAACGAAGAACAACGATTTGATAAATAAACTGAGGGAGGAAAACCTCTCCGGCCTCAGTGCCGCAATCAAAAAGCCTGAAGTGAAATCTCACGTCACACTTTTGGCAAGCTTACTTGCCTTTACAATAACCTTAAGTCTGGCCATTACGCTCTACAAACATCCCTATCTTCTGAGCGGTCCACAAACTGACTCCAAAGCGCCTACCTTTGTGTTGCCGAAACAGGAAGAAGTGCCTCAGCAAGATGAAGGCTTAAAGGAAGATTATTTTCCGGCAGACATCCGTGATGCAATACAAACAGCTTTCTTAAAACCAGACTCCCTACTTCAATTTAAAACCCCGGAACAGACAAACCCTGCGCCTCTATTTGAAGCTCGCGAACCGCAAAGCGCTCTCGCAAACCACCAACAAACCTTCGATTCTGTAACCCACCCAGAGGCAGATTCGTCTTTAGATGAACGCCGCGAAGAAATTCGAAGACGGTTCCTGGAGGCCATTCAAAGAGCAGCAGAGTCACAGCAAGAACCGAGTTACTAACTCGCAGTTTGGTATTGCGGCTTCTTTACTTGGAGGCAAAGGCATAAGCCTTTCCTGAAGAACTCGTCCTTCTCGCAACCCAAAACTACCCATGGATGAGTGCTTTTGTTATCAGGTATAGTTAAAGCTCCTTTTTGATGACTTTTTAGGTTAACTGTTTATTTTCCCTCCGGGGGCAACGAATTCTAAAAATACTTGAATTAACCAATGCGGCTCAGCTCGTACTATGACGGCAAGCACATTAAAATTTACTAAATACTCCGCCCATGGAAATAATACTCGGTGTTAGCACCGCAACATTCGTCGCATTTTTGTTACGCCTCCCAGCCTTTCTAACTGCGGTCTTAACCCTGCTCACTGTGCCCATCCTCGCATTCCCCTTCGGCAGCATGGGTATCCCAAATCCGGTATCGTACGCGGTGTTTTGGATGCTTGGTATTGCGATAATACACTTTCTTACAAATCCATATAGGAAGCGGGCACAGCTGAACCTTCAGCGCGAGGGCTTGCCGCTGCTTCTCTGGATAATAAGTTATGCAGCCCTTTATTCCCTCTGTCTCCGTTGGCCAGACTTTTACCAGATGGGCGAACGTTTAAGAGACTATGCCCTAGTTGCCTCGGCAGTTCACTCTCCTATTATCCCGCTTGAGCCTTGGATGGCGGAGACCCCGCTCAATTATTATTTTTATTGGTATCGTTTTGGGCATGTACTGCATGCACTATTCGGGCTCCAAACCTGGGAGGTTTACCATTCCCTCGTTGCACTCTCTCTTAGTTTCTTTTTAACTTTTTGTTTTTTGATTCTGCGGGATATCGCAAAATTTTCTCCCCTCTTTGCACTGGCATCAAGCACGTTAATCGCGCTTGGTTCGAATATTGAAGGTGTCTTATTCTTCCTAAAAGCCGACAAAAACTGGTGGGGCCCGTCACGGGTTATTCCCGGAACCATCAATGAATTTCCTGCGTGGTCGTTTCTACTTGGCGACGCACACCCTCACTATTTGAACTTAAGCGTAACTCCTTTGTGTATAGTGGCGCTACACACACTCTTAAAACAAACCACCGAAAATGCTTGGCGTTTTTTTATCGGTATCAGCGTTTTTGTAATCCCTCCCCTTTGGCTCTACAACGCCAACGCTTGGGAGGTTCCAGTTTGGCTCATACTGTGTGGAATTGGCGTGCTTTTTTTCCTACTTCCTCGCTTGACCACACGATTGGGGTACGTATGGAGCCTGCGCCCAAGCCTTAAAGATTTCGCTGATTTAAAATTAGCGAGCGCCTCGCTCCTTATCCTCTTTCTTGGAATTAGTCTGTTTGCTTCCTCTCGCAATATTTTGCCCGGCGATATGCCTCTTCGACCGGTCACAAGCAGCATAGGCCACTCAAGTGTGCAGGATTTGCTGCGTCATTGGGGATTTCCACTTTTTCTCATACTCAGTGCAACAATTCTCAGCTCACGCACCTGGGGATGGATGACTTTATGCCTAATATTTATTATTCCCAGCTTGGCAGCGAATAAAGCACTTTATTTACTACTCGTGGCTTTCGCGCTGAACATTTGGCGACTACGACAACAAACTAAATCTGCCCTCAGCATTGATGCTATCGTGCTTGAGACACTGGGCGTACTTGGGCTCTTTCTGATTATATTTCCAGAACTTTTCTTTTTCGACGACTCGTATGGTGGCGATGTTGAAAGAATGAATACGGTATTTAAAGCCTACACTGCTGCATGGCTGCCACTGCATGTCTTCGCCTTATGGCGCACCTCTACCTGGCTTATGCCCTGGTTAGGCGAGATTAAAGATATTCCAAGAATTCCCATATTAGTAACTTTGATTGCCCTCATGACCGGCTTTTTCACCAGCACCATTCAGGTGAGAAAATCGAGTGCTCACGATGTGATACCACTCGCTCAAGGCCTAAGCGAAATAGACAAACGCTTTCCTGGGGCAGCCACTACCATCCAAATCTTAGAGCGCAGTAGATTTGGCACTGTACTTGAAGCACAAGGACCTGCGTACGACTTTACTACGCACGTGGCCACTCTCTCAGGCAAACCAGCCTATTTGGGATGGACGAATCATGTAAATTTACTCAGCAAAGATTACGCTGAAGTAAATCGACGCACGGAAGTTACGAATCAAATATACACTGACCCCAATTGCGAAAATATTCGAACCTTGGCCCGTCGTGAACGTATAACGTATATTGTGCTCGGCCCACTTGAAAAAAAGGCCTACCCGTCCCTACAAAGCAATCAATTCAGCTGCCTCAAGGAGATAGTGCGAAGCAAGGAATACAAGGTGTACGTGCCCTAATTGTCACCCGTCGCTCATTCATTGTAGAGCATCACATATCCGTACCCAAAGCGCTGCCCTTTGTGCATCGCGGGCTTTTAGTTCTGGGTAACACGCATGTTGCGGGCCCAACATTGCAGGCGAAAATTCAGGGTGCACACCACTGAGGACTACCCGGCCCTTCCCCACAGCACCTTTCACCACGGCCAAACGGTTTTTATAGTCCGTGAAAAATGCAATCGGCTCATAACTTTCACCATTTGGCTCAAACCAACAGCCGCCATTATAGTATGAGGCAAAACTGGCTCCATCTGGGCTGTGAAGCCTGAGCACTCGCGCCCCCATTTCAGAATCTGCCTGATAGGAGCCAGGTCCTGTCAACGGACCTATGGCTTTACCTGAAAAAAACTTAAGATCACGCTCTGCACAAATTGAACCTGGCGCTCCTGTATTCCACTCAATTTTAGATGCTGCAAAATATGCCCCTGCACATATCCCCAAATAGGTACCACCAGAACTGACAAAGCGCCGAATTTGGCGACAGCCCTCAGCGCCTAATTTTTTAATGTAGGGCCTATCAGCACCGCCAGGCATAATAAGCAACTGAGCTGAATCAAGGTCGCCAGCAATAATTTGGTCGGCAAGAATGGTAGCTACTTCCATGCCTTTTCCACCCAAAGAATCTTGCATGGCTTGCGGAAGATACTTCCTCGACCATTCGCTTATACCTTCATCATAGTAGAATAATGCGCGCAAAATCCCTCGCTTATTTTGCCGGGTTTACCACCAAGTTAACGTAGGAATATCCTGTTGGCCCCCAGGGAGTGCGATTGAGCGCATAAGCTAAAAATCTCTTGAGGGTCATTTCCCGAAAGTCAGGAACCCACCAGCCACGCAAGTTGATCTTCAGCACCCTAAAGTGCTCGGGAATACCAGCAGGACGCTCACCTTCTTTCCAATCAAGCACCAGATAATTAAATGACGGGTAATCAGCGGTTGCTGCGGTAAACTTATATTCGTTTGGATAATGACGCATATACCAAGTTGAAGGCCAGGTAGCTTCCCCCGTTACAAAAACCGAAGGCCGATAGCCCCTAAGCTCGCTGTTTATCTCAGTTTGAAGAGCCTTCATGATGGTGTGAAATTCTTTGGTAGTATGCACTTGAGAAATATACTCTCGTGCATCTCCGGCATATACAAAGTTTGTTAATACTGAGGCTCTCAGCATAAAAAGAGCCAGCACCGCAAAACCAAAACGCGCCGCATTATACGAGCCGAGCATGCCTGCCGATTGAGCGGCGTTAGCGGCGAACACAAAAACAAGGCCAGAAAAGACCCACCACAGCTCGGCTACCTCCCCAGACTCTACCAAGAACCATAATCCAAGAAGCGAGCATAGAATACCAAAATTGCGTAGCAATGCGGCAGTGCTGCATTCAGACCAATAGCCCACGTCAAACTTGGCGAGCACAGATTCAAAAAACAACGCAAAGTAGGCCAGTCCTGACACAAATGGGTAAACAGACAACCAAGGTACCTTCTCGCCTAAATAGCTGTAGGTAAAAAGTGTGGCGGTAAAGAAGTAGCCAAAAAATGCGAGCGCCCTTTCACCACGGTTAAGATGCACCACTGTGACAATAAACGGATGAACCAAAAATATGATAAGTCCGACTAAATCATAGCCGTCTTTCAGTTTAAAAAACTTCCATACAAGAAAGTTAATACTAGTTGGGTCCAAGAAAGAACCTGTAGCTTGGACTCCAACGCCCATGTTGGTCGATACCCAAATACCCAGGGTTAAGGCAAAAATTAAAGTGGCGGCAGCGAGTGCGCGTACTGGCATTGAAGCAGCTCTATAAAAGAAGTAGAGGTGCGCCAAGAAGGCCAGAACAAACAAGCTCTCATACCAAGACAGCATGTAGAAATGAAACAAAAACGGCCCGCTGATACGTTCGATGTTGTGGTGATGCATCCAGTACACAATGCTCTCACGATACAGACCATCGAGAATTCCCTGAGAGTAGCGAAAACCAGCGCTGTAGAGATAACAATAAATAAAGGTACTAACCGCACACGCAACGAAAGTTGCAACTTTGTGCTGAGACACATATCGAAACATCGAACGGACTAATGAATTTTTATCGTCCAATTTCCATAATGCATACAAATGCTCAAAAACAAGGTAGCCAAGTAAAATAGCTAAAGTCACATAAGCATTTTCTTTAATACAAAACTGCAATGTAAAAGCGAGAATGAACCAGAACGCTTTAAGAGGCGCGCGCATTTCTGTGACCGCAAATAGCATTAAGGCCATCAACGCAAGAATAAGCGTATCCTCACGCAAAAATCGGGACCAATACACTAGGGTTGGAGAGAGAGACACAGTGGCGGTAAGCACGAGCACGCTGCCTACGCTAAGCCAGCGACGAAACAAGAGTGGAACAAACAGCAGTGCACTTCCTACAAGCGCAATGGGCGCACGAGCCGCCCAATCACTTTCACCGAGCGTATTGTAGACAACCCGCAACATATTGTAGAGGAAAGGCCCATGCAGCATTGGAGAGTATTTGTAGTAATTGTGCTCTGGCCAATCAAAAAAATACTTCCCGTACATTCCATGCAACGATTCATCATGATGAAACGGTCTTTCATCAAGTCCTATCCAACGCAGCGCTAATCCAACCGCAACGCAGAGCCAAAATAAGACAAGCTGAACTCGAGAAAACCCAGCAAAATAACTTTTTGATACAGACATTTCATTGGCTGCGATGGGGTCAATTTTTGTCACAGGTAGATTCTCCAAAGGGCCCACGAGTTGGTGAATAAAACTTGGGCACTTTACGGTTTACGATCTCGCCGAATTTTTGCCAGATTTGATCCAAGCTGAACCCGAAAAACCATAAGCTCTCGGACACAACGCATACAAGCTTTTATCAGTCCCCAGCGCACGATAGATACTTTTCCCGTTTCTCGCTCACGATGTTGCACCGGTAAAAAACCAAGATTCTGCCCATCACGAGCAGCAAGCACAGAGAGGAAAATGTTTGGAGCAAATACGGTCGCAGGCACAATTTCAAGTAACAATTTGAGGTACGATCCTCGAATCAAACGAAACGGCACATTTGCATCTTTCAAAAACACACCAAAAGCCAAAAAATTTAATAGCCTCATAATGCGGGTTATAACGAGTCGATGCGGGGCATCGTGTCGCACTGCTCGGAGCCCAAGTATAAAATCTGAGGTGTGCCTTTGCTGCCAAAGTTTGTTTAAATCTTCTGGTATAAACTGATCGTCGCTATCAACATGGAAAACCCAGCTCGGTTCAAGAGCCAGTGCTTGCTCATAAGCATGCCGTAGGGCTCTACCATGCCCACCATTAGGTTGATGAATAACCTTTAAGCCCTGAGGCTGCTTTGCTGCCAAGCTATCCAAGATTTTGCCGGTTTGGTCACGGGAACCGTCGTTAACTACGAGAAGGCAATGCCCCTTAAGCCCCATAGCCCCTAGTTGCTTAAGCCACCCAGATACCACGGGCTCGATACAACCTTCCTCGTTATAGGCTGGCATTACAATTACTAGTTCAGGCCCCGCCATTTTGCTGCTCTGCATGAAATTCGTAGTCCAATAAACACAATAAATTCAGCGCGTTACGCCAGAGCACTCTGAGAAGCTGAGCATAACGCCTTTTGTCTGCCGCGACTAATAGAAATTTTACTTAGTTAGTTCAACATGATATCGATTTTTGAGCAATTTGAATTGGATCAATTCTTGCTGAACCCCAGATATAAGGTACAGAGGTTAGGGGCTCACTGGGCCCTGCATACAAATATGGCGTGGAATTTAGCATCACACTGTTCTTCTCAAGCTTGGCGCAAAGACGCCCAGGGCGGTGTCATTGTAGAATTTCTTTTTACCTTGCCTATTATCTTCATCTTCTTCTCTGGAATTCTGGAACTTGGTCGCCTCTATTCCCAAGTAAGCTGGGTAAACAATATGGCTTACGAAGTGGCAATTGCGGGAGCCGGCTGGCCTCAAGGGCAAATTGGCGTCAATGACATGAACTATCGAAATACCCAACTCGGAAATATGAATCGCTACCATAAATTGAGCGGTCCTCCAGATATGGACGCTTCTTATAACGTTACGGGAGCTCCGGCGAGATCTATTACCGTCACCATGGACGCGAACGTACCTCCACTTGTTCAGCTTGTGACAGGCGACTTCCAAACACAGGTTGTTGCTCCAATACTTGCAACCTCAGGTAATGGAGTAGGCTCTTTGAATCGCTTTGGAAATCCGGGATGTTTATACGATTGCAATGGAACCCTGATTAGCGTTGGCGGGGCATGCTGCACAGATAGTAGCTGTACGCCAAGTACCTGCCCATAAAAGGGTGAGCTCGGGGCAAAGCAAGGTGTTGGGGTGCAGTGGGGCCCCAATGGAGTTTGGAGCGCTTTTTAAATGGCCATGGCTGGTCATTTAAAAAGTAAGCTATAGCTTGAATGGATTCTGGCCCTTGCCTAGTATGAGTACTTACGGATTGAGTCGACAGAATTATGCAGGGCCCGCGTTCATCTTTTCGCTCTAGAGTACCCAGTCAATCTGGGGTCTCGTTTATCGAGGCGGCCATCACGCTGCCCATTTTTCTACTCTTCGTTTTTTTCACCATCGACATAGCCCGCTATTTTCTCATTTGGGTGGTGCTGAATTGGGCTGCCCATGATGCAGTTGATTTTGCAGCTAAACGCGAAACAGAAATTCCCACTGATCAAACATTTTGCACGGCGACAATCGCGAATACCCAAAAATGTGCCCAATTTCACGCAGATGTGTTTGGCACAAACGGGGTACCGAATTCAGGCGTGCTTGGGCGGGCGCTTCAAACTGCTTCTCTGGTAGTATCACCTTCAAATGTGCCTAGTGGTGCTCGACTAATCCCTTTCGATCATTACTTTTCTCCAGATTATACCTGCAGCTCTAACCCATATTGCTCGGGCCTTACGTATGTTGCTCCGGGCAGCGGCATTACTAATTCAAATCTAAGAGATGCTGCGTTTATGCGTCCCGGCGAAAGAGTGCGCCGCATGAGTGATAACTCGATTTTAGAGCACCCTTCGCGAAATTCGACCACAAACCAATTTTGGCCTGGACCTACAGAAAGCTGGGCGAATGTGCTCGGTTTGCATCCATTAGTGGTTCATTTAGAAGTAGACTTTAGTCCAGTCACTCCTTTAGTGCCAAATTTTAGACTTGTTGCAGCTCAGGTTGCTTTTCGTAGAGCAAGAGTATTTGGTCTAGGCGGCGTGGCACCAACGGCTACAGTAAGCCCAACTCCAACTCCTACACTTACACCAACGCCAACACTAACACCCACTACAACACCAACAGCCACGGCAACAACAACGAACACCCCAACGCTGACACCGACGATTACGAATACACCCACAATTACGCCAACGCCGACTCAAACTCCAACGAGCACCAGTACACCAACGACAACACCAACGAGCACACCAACAATAACGCCGACGCCAACTCTTACTCCTACAATAACGCCGACGCCTACGGTGACTCTCACCCCAACTATCACCCTTACGCCAACGGTTACTTCAACGCCAACGTCCACACTGACGCCAACTATTACGCCGACACCGACTCAGACTCCGACCACAACGAGCACACCGACAAGCACGGCAACAGGAACTGTAACCCCGACGCCAACAATTACGTTAACGCCAACCGTGACTTTAACCCCGACTGTCACCCTAACACCGTCAGTTACGCCGACACGCACACCAACAAGGACTCCGACAACAACGAGAACTCCAACTCAAACGGCCACAACAACTTCAACTCCGACGCAAACAGCTACTGCAACCGCTACAAGCAGTCCAACTCAAACCGCAACAGCAACGGCAACAGCTACAGCCACAACCACTCCGTCTCCAACACCGACTATGACTGCCACTGCGACCATCACCTTAACGCCCACACCAACCCACACACCCTCTCCGACAGCTACCTTAACCTGTAGTCAATGTAGCGGGCCGCAAGGTGCCTACTGTACTAGCGGATGCAATGCCAATAACCGCTGCTGTAATTTAGGTTGTGGGTGCACCGGAGTTTGATACCCAGCGGGTACCAAGAAATTTTAATGGAGTTTTGCTATGAAGCACTTGCAACCTCTGAAAAATAAAAAAGAGCAGGGAGTTTTTATGGTACTCCTCGCCCTGCTTATTACCGCAATTGTGCTTCTTACCGGCGCAGTAATTGGACTTGGCATTTTAAGCTCAAGCAAAACAAGATTACTTGATGCTACCAATTTGGCCGCCCTTGCAGCCCTAGAGGGTTATGTAAATAGCCCAAACCCCTCGAGTATGCATGATGCCCGTGTGGCTGACGGCATTAATCGCGCAAGAGAAATACTTGCGGCAAATAAGTTAGCCGGCACCCAAAATCCGATTCAAAACATTGGCTATAGTCCTTTAGTTGGCAGCGGCGGCGTAGCTGCTTATGGCACTTGGTATCAGTCACAACCCGTTGGAATTGACCCTTGCGGCGGAGCTTACCCCTGCTTTGTTGAGGGAAACCCAAGCAGCACTCCAGGCACCACAATTAATGCAGTTAAGCTCTCGGTAAATACCGAGCCAAATGATCCCATCGATTTTCCGTTCGGTAACTTTTTTGGGCTAAATGGATTTAATATTAACGCCAGTGCAATTGCCGCTATTGTGCCGCGCTGCGCGGCCTATGTAATGGATCTTTCTATCTCAGTTCAAGTAGAAACTCATAAGCCGTATCGGGCTGCCCCACCAAACCCCTGCATTAACATAAGCACCAGCTCCTGCGAGTATGATTCAGCAAACCCAACAAGCTGCTGTGATCCTACTAACCCCGGGGGGCTTCCGGTTGAGTTTTGTAACCAGATTCCGAGCACCTGCGTAGGGACTGCCTGCTGCGCTCCCTCGCAAATGGCTTTACCTGAAAGCTTAGGTGGGCCGAACAAAGACAATTTTGGCTTTTATGCACTTACTCAGGCAAACCTTCCAGTCAACTGCCAGTCTCCTAATTTAAGCAATCCATATTTAAGCGCCGAGGGAATAGCATGGTGCAACTATCCGCAATTTAGAACCTCCGCTTATGGCACGGGAACCCCGCCTGATATTCGCCATTATCAAGACGACTACGAACTTGAATCAGCCCCTGTGACGCCAGGAGGGCCCAATGTGCCTGTGTGGGTTGAAAAATTCCACGCACCACCAGCGTACACAGGGCCCCAGCCGTTTTCGAACAATATGTTAGCTTTTAACGCTGGTCTTAGACGAATGCAGGCCACCCAATCGGGCACAGATAGCAGCGTTGTCGTAATGTTTTCCGATGTCATTCGAGATAAAGAGCCCGGCACCGGCCTTACGAATGATTTAGGGTACCTTATCCAGCTTACCAACATGGACAATGCTGGACGGATAGTGTTTAGCGCTGGAGCAAACGTACCGGACCCTGCACATCCTAAAATTCACCCAAATTTTGTTGATAAGGGTTGGTTTCCTTCGGCAAACAGCCAAAATACAAATATTGTCTTGGCGCTCTTAGATGCAGCCAATACGCTCACAAACTTTTGCCCCCCACTTTCAAGTAAGTCAATTATTCTGGCTACCGATGGGGTCTCCAGTTTGTATTCCAATTCTACGGGAACTGGTTATGTGCCTATTTTACCAGCGGGCAGCCCACCAACTTTTTCGTATTATCGGCGCGCTGAGGCACAGCTCCTTTTTAATAATATTGGACCTGGCATTCCAAGCATCAGAACACTTTTACAACAAAGAGAAATTTCGCTGACCACTATTCTAGACGGCAGCGGCATTCGCCCCAATTATTTTAATATTTCAAGCAACAACCCCGCTTGCGGCACCTGGACTTCAGGCACCGGATTTACTACCGACAATCCAGCTTGCTATTTAAGTTACGACCAAGCCCGCGCGCTTGGCTTCTCTGGCCAAGGGGGCGGAGGCACACAAGCGTTCGTAAGTTCAGCAAGCTACGATGATACTGGAGCTCCCACTGCTGCTCTGGACCAAGCATTTAACAATTTTACCGCAGGAAATACTGGGTGGATCTTTGGCTCTCCTGTAGGGCTATTTACACAGCTTGCTATTGATACCGGTGGCTTTATTTGCCCAATGCTCGAACCCGGTCCAGTAAGTAATTATGTAAATTTTTACAACGATCGAGGGGGCGCCGCCTGCGATTCTGACCTAGACGCAAATCCAGCAAATGATTGTAACAAAGCTTTACATGCCTGCTCGCCGTGTGTGCTCCAAAGTCGATTTCGTGAACCATGCCCGCAAGGAGGCTCCTGCGATGACCAGAGAAATGCTCTTACTGTCGCGCCAACTCTACAGAGTAAAGCTGAACAAGCGGCTGCCTGCGCCAGAGTTGCGGTTGGGCTAAATCCGTACACTTTAGTTGCTGAATAGTGCGAATGAGAACAGAGCAGTGCTATTAATTTGGCGAATTGAAATTTTGTTGCAGCAATAGCTTACGGTCAACAGTTGTTGGTAATCCCGCCGCCAGATACTGATTTCGGGTTCGGGAATCAGAAAATCACTTGCAGAGTTTTGCAGTCAACTGCTTTCCGTTGAACAGTTTGCCAGTTTTCCCGTCGCCAGATCCTGAACCTGATCCGGCTCCTGATCCTGCACCAGCGCTTCCACCACTACTATTTAAGCCAAGCTTCAATTTTCTGAGCAACAGCACCTGGTGTGAAACCAAATTTTTCTGCCAATAGTTCACCAGGGGCCGAAGCTCCGTAGTGGTCTAGGCCAATTGTTAATCCGCCTGAGCCAACTATTATATGCCAGCCCATAGTAATTCCAGCTTCAATTGAAACCTTCTTTGCAGCAGCGGGAAGAATCGCCTCGCGATAAGACTGAGGCTGCTCAAAGAATTTCTCCATACAGGGCATTGAAACCACTCTGGCCTTAATCCCCTTAGAAGCAAGCAGCTTCTTGGCTTCGCAAGCTAGGGCAACTTCAGAACCTGTGGCAACAAGCACCAAACTTTCTACGTCCGTGCCACTTACGATGTAAGCCCCTTTCCCAATCATATCTGGGTTGAAATTTGCCTCTCTTTCGAGTGGGGCCACATTTTGACGAGTAAACATTAAGGTGCTCGGACGTTCTTTAAGGTTCAGCGCCTCGTAATAACACATGGCAACTTCAATTCCGTCCGCTGGTCTAAACACATACAACTGCGGAATCGCGCGCAAACTCATGACATGCTCAATTGGTTCATGAGTAGGCCCATCTTCGCCAACCCAAAATGAATCATGAGTAAAAATAAAGAGTGATTGTAAATGCGAAATGGCGGCAAGCCGTATTGGCGGCCGCATGTAGTCGGCAAAAACGAGGAAGGTTGCAGTATAGGGAACCCATGCGCGGGTATATGCAAACGCATTTGCAATCGACCCCATCGCATGTTCACGCACACCAAACTTTATGTTTTTGCCACTAAAAGCTGGCTTTTGTACATCTCCGCCATCTTTGATGTTGGTCTTGGTTGAAGGATCAAGATCAGCGGATCCGCCCACAAACCAAGGCACTTCTTTGGCGATAACTTGAATCGCTTTATGGGAAAGATTGCGGGTAGCATCTTTTTTGGGCTCAGCAAAAGCTGCAAGCAAACTACCTTTTAAGGTTGCTGGTAACTCTCGCGCAATTTGAGCCTTCAGCTCTTTCGCTTTTCCACCTTCAGCTTTCTCCCAAGCTGCAAATTCTTTCTCCCATTTCTGGTACTCAGCAATTTTGCTTTCAATTAACTCATTACAATAAGCCTGCACATCTTCGGGAACTAAAAACTGACTATCCTCAGGCCAACCCAAAGCTTTTTTGGTGAGCTTCAGTTCCTCGGCTCCCAACGGAGCTCCATGTACGTCATGGGTATTAGCTTTATTGGGACTACCAAACCCCAAAGTCGTTCGGCAGCAAATAATACTTGGCCTGTTTTTTTCTGCCTTTGCCTTTTGAATGCAGGCTTCAACCGCAGCGATATCATGCCCATTTACCGACTGAGTAAACCAACCTTGGCCCTCAAGTCTTTGAGGTACTGACTCGGTAAAACAAACATCGGTATGTCCGGCCAACGAGATATGATTATCGTCGTATAGGTAAATTAGATTATTGAGGCCCCAGTGTCCGGCCAATGAAGCCGCCTCGCTGGCGACACCTTCCATTACATCTCCGTCACTGACAACGGCAAAAACCTTTGAACCAAACAAGCTTTGCGAATAACGCTCAGCCAGCATTTTAGATGCCAGTGCCATGCCCACACCATTTGCGAACCCCTGCCCAAGTGGCCCGGTGGTGGTTTCAATACCAGGGGTCATTCCAAATTCAGGGTGTCCTGGTGTTCTGCTTTCCCATTGCCTAAAGCTTTTAAGGTCATTTAGGCCAAGGTCATAACCAAACAAATGAAGCAAAGAATACCAAAGCATACAGCCGTGTCCGGCTGACAAAATAAAGCGGTCCCGGCCAATCCATCCGGGATTCTTGGGGTTAAAACGCAGGTGGTTTGCCCAAAGCAAAGTGGTGAAATCGGCAGCGCCGAGCGGCAAGCCAGGGTGTCCCGAATTTGCTTTTTCAATGGCATCAATTGATAGCACTCGGACGGCATTAGCCAACTTGCTTAAGTTTTTGATGTTCAAACTCATATGTAGTTCACCTTCGTAATCCTGGTTCCCAATTTTTCTGAGGAGTTGCCAATTTTGCCTTAGTTTCTATCGGCCAGACAGGCCAGAAGCTGGCGATTAAGTTTATCTTATTGAATTTACTATATAATTTATAACTTTTCTTACAATCTTACGTTACGTCCAAATCTTACAGTTACCTTAACAAACTAGTAACCTTGGTACTGATAACACAACCTGGGAATTGGCACACTTCTCGCAATGGATAGAAATACCCTTTAATTCACGGCGATAATTTCAAAGTGAAATATTTAATGCCTGACTCCTGGTTAAGTGGGTCCCCCACCCACTTAGCCTTTTTTTTATCTACTAAGATAAATGGAAGTTTCAGGATCTGGTGCCCAACTCCGAGACCGTTTTTTCCGGATCCGGGTCAGGGACTGGAAAACCAGGGTCCAGGACAGGCTACGGGCCAACGGGAGACAGCCCAACAGCAACTGAAATTCGGAAAAAAAGTAGGGCCTCAGCCCGTACTCTTAATAAGTTTATATAAGTGAGCGCCGAGGCAGTCTAGCTTCTGCCAAGCCTGACTGCCTTCTTGCCAAGTCAGGTGCCGGAGACCAGTGGGCTGATCCCGGTTTGTCGGATTTCGGCTCAACGGAAAATGAGTGCCAGGCCATACTTGAGCTTGGAGCAAGTGGCAGCCATCTTGTAGCAGAAGCCGACTGCTTGGCAGCTCATCTTTATAAGCTATTAATGTACCGGGGCTAAGAGCCCCTTATTTCTCAGGAGCTCGAAACTGGTTTCTGAAACTGGAGCAGGTCACAGAAAACGGACTAACTGGTGTACTGAATACGGGCCGACGGAGAACGGGAGCAGCAGATCACGGGTTACGGACTAACAGTTGTACAGATAACAGTTTGACGGAGTGCCGCTCAACGGACACTGAAATCCGAGCCCGCGCATCAAAAAAAGAACTTCACTTCCACTTAATCGAGCAGCCAAGCGGATGCACATAGCCTGGGCTTACTTCCGCTCCAGAAAAAAGTTGCTCTAGCGCTGTGCGTAAATGCTGCTTGCTCACCTTGCTGGCATCCTTTGGACTATCATTAATAGTTCCGTGATAACAAAGTTTTCCAGCAGCATTAAACAAATAAAACTCTGGCGTACAGGCAGCATCAAAGCTACGGGCCACTTCTTGTGATTCATCATGTAGATACGGATAGGGCAAGGCTGCAATTTTAGCTTTTTGCTGCATCATCTCAAATGAGTCATCAGGATATTTTTGAGCATCATTCGAGTTTATGGCAACAGTGCGGAGTCCCTTAGGCTCAAATTCACGCACGAGGCGAACAAGTAAGTCTTCGCTTCCTTTCACATACGGGCAGTGGTTGCAGCTAAAAAACACCAAGGACGCCTTTGCTCCCTGAAAAAAGTTTTGAGATATCATTGCTCCATCTACATTTCGCAAAGCAAATGCAGGTATGGGGCTTAAGAGCGGGAACTTATCGCTACTTTTTTCTCTAATCATTAGGACCGTCTCTAATTAAGATATGTGTACTACGAGCTCACTTTTGAAAAACGAGAATGTTTCTTTAAAAAACGCTGCACCTGCTCGGCAAACCACTCCGGATACTCAATCATTGGCGCGTGCCCACAGTTTTTAATCGAAACAAGCTCAGAATTGGGCAAATTTTTATGAAACTGTTCAGCCACTTGCATAGTGGTAACTTGGTCGTCTTCTCCCCACAACAAAAGCACCGGAACCTTTATCTCTTTAAGCACCTGCAAAAGATTATCTTTTTTGGCGCTGCGAGCAGTGTGAATTAAATTCAGCACATTCCCACGCTTTGAAACAATTTTATAAATCTCCTCAATGCGCTCATCGGTAGTAAACTGCGGTTGATAGAAGACTCTGGCCATATGCTCGCGCAGGTATTTTCTATCAGGACGCACAGGCAAGGCATCTACCGAATGCTCATAGAGTCCAGAGGACCCTGACAAAATTAAACAATCAACCAACTCTGGCCTTGCTAAACACAGGCGCATTGCCACGTGGCCGCCAAGTGAATTCCCGCAAAGTGCAACCGGAGTTAGTTTTCTGCTGCGAATAAAAACTTCAGTATATGCAGCCAATGCTTTGACTTTTACTTCAGTGCGACGGGCGGTCAAAATCGGCAACGAGAGGGCCACCGGCTTACTATACTCTGCCATCAAGGGTGCTACTGTGTCCCAGTTTGATAAAGCACCCAGTAGTCCGTGCAGCAGCACTAACTCGGGAACCTGAGCATCAACTGACTTGGTTGGAATTTCAACTGTGCTAAATTGAACTGGTTCGGAATTTCTAAGCCATTGGGGATCGCAACCACCCATACGATCGGCACTGCGCTGCACTTCGGCATATATCGCTTGCAGAGACTCTGACAGATTAGAACTCACTCTTCCTCACTTACCGCTGTTTCGCTGCAACCCTTTACTGTAGTCGCGAAACTTTGGCCTACCCTCGCAGTGTTGCATAGAACACCCTGGCATTCCAAAACAAGCGAGGACAACGCAAACGGCCTTTTACACTATGGCATAATTCTTAATCTTTTTAGAGATCTAGTTCAAGTCTATGGGCATTCTCTTGAATTAATCGATAACGCTCGCTGCTATCCTTGCCTAGGAGGCTATCAAACATCTTCATGGCCTCGGCTGCGTCACTAAAGGTTACACGTAAAATGTTTCTAGTTCGCGGGTTTAGGGTCGTTTCCCAGAGCGTGCTCGGGTTCATTTCGCCAAGACCTTTAAAGCGAGTTATGTGCACCTTGCTCTTCCCTACCGTCTTTAATACTTTCTCTTTTTCCTGATCATTATACACCCAATGGGTGTCCTCTCGGGTGCCAGAGCCCACCCTAATGCGATACAAGGGGGGCATACCAATATAAAGGTGCCCAGCCTCAATTAAGGGGCGCATAAATCTAAAAAAGAAGGCCATTAATAGCGACGAAATATGCATGCCGTCAGCATCTGCATCGGTTAATATTATAACTTTCCCGTAACGCAGTTTGTTGAGTTTTAGCTGCTCTCCGATTCCGGCACCCAAAGCAGATACCAGATCCAAAATTTCGCGGTTATCTTTAAGTTTATCTTCGCCTGCAGCAATTGAATTTAAAATTTTTCCGCGCAGCGGCAAGATGGCCTGCGTCTCTCTATCTCTCCCCTGTTTGGCGCTGCCACCAGCCGAATCACCTTCTACGATAAATAGCTCGCATTTATCTTGGCGAGTCGCTGAGCAGTCAGCCAGCTTGCCAGGCAAATTGAGCTTATGACTCACCCCTACTTTACGTGAAATACTGTCGGCGGCGCTGCGTGCGGCGGCTCGCGCCTTAGCAGCAAGGAGCACTCGCTCAACAATTTGGTTTGCCAGTGTCGGTGTCGAATTGAGGGTATTCTCAAAACTTCTAAGAAGCGCCTCAACTGGAGGAAGCACCTCTGGATTATTCAGCTTGTCTTTGGTTTGACCCTGGAATTGAAGCTGAGCTACTGCACCTGGCACATTAACTGAAAGAACCGCAACCAACCCCTCGCGCAGATCCTCGCCAACTACCTTTACACCCTTTGGAACCAAGTCGTGCACCGACATGTAATTTCGCAAAGCTTTGCCTAGGCCACTTTTAAAACCATCTTCATGGCTACCGCCTTGGCCGGTGCTAATTCCGTTCACGTATGAGAGCACCCGTTCCTGGGTGGCTTCTGTCCAGCAAAATGCGCACTCAACTTTTATTCCGGCAGATCGCTCTAAATAAAATGTCTCATTCGCTATGGGTTTAAGATTCTGCTTTGTCAAAGTATCAGCGAGATAGGACTTAAGACCGTCCTCGAAACAAAAGGTTTTGCTTGAGCCACTGGTCTCATCTACAAAAGTTAACCGTAAGCCTTTATTGAGAAAGGCTTTCTCTTCAAGCATGCGCTCAAGTCTTTCTGCCGAGAACTTAATAGCGCGAAAGATTTGATCGTCTGGCCGAAAGAAAATGGAGGTGCCATGCTCTTTGGTTTTTGCACCTTTTTTAATGCCTCCGGTTGGCTTTCCCCGAGAAAAACTCTGGCTCCACTCGTAACCATCGCGGCAAATATGCGCGTCAAATTTTTCGGATAATGCATTCACTACAGAGGATCCTACGCCGTGCAATCCGCCTGCGGAAACGTAATTGTTATCAGAAAATTTTCCGCCCGAGTGCAGGGTAGTCAGAATAATCTCAAGAGCCGGTTTTTTAAATTTTGGATGGATATCAACCGGAATGCCACGTCCATTATCTTTGACCGTGATGCTTTCACCATCTTTATGCAGGGTTAAGATAATGGTGTCCGCATGCCCATTCATGGCCTCATCAACAGAGTTATCGAGAATCTCTTTTGCAAGGTGATGCAACCCCGCAGGGCCCTCGGTGCCTCCAATATACATTCCAGGCCGTTTTCGAACCGGCTCTAAACCTTCCAATACTTCAATATCGGCTGCTGAATATGCTCCTGCCTTAGCCATGGACCCTCTTTACTGCTTTGATTTCACCACGCGAAATAACTTTATTGCCCTTAAGTGCTCTGTGCCCAGCCAGCATTTCAGAAGCTTTAAGATCCGTAGACTTTCCAGCATCATTTAAAACCGAAAAGGTAGTAGAGCCAGAGAAGCCTATTGCTGCCACTAACGCATCATCGTCGCGTACACCCATAAGCGCTACGCCCACTGCCGCGCTGTCACGAACTGGAATCTCCGATTTTTCAATAATTAAGCCTGCCGCTTTTCGGCTAAAAAGAGCGAGCTTATTCTCTAATTTGGTAACCGCGGCCAAAAAGTCTCCATCCCGAGGTTTCATAGCTCGACGGCCATTACGTTTAAGTCCCTGCAAATCTTTGACCTGAAGACCGAAACCAGTGCCCGTGCGAGAAACTAGAACCATTGTGTCGCCTTCCGCTAAGGTATCGTCAGCTCCCAACACAAATTCGGTTTGCTTAGCCTCCGTGGCTCGCACTCCAAAACATGCCACAATAGATTCACCATCTTTAAACTTCAGGATTTTCTGAACAGGGTCGCCATATCCGCTTGATGCTGGAAAATCGGATACCCGCAGCGAATATAACATGCCTAAGTTAGTGAAAAACGCCACCGAATCGACGGTAGAAAGCGGCAGGGCACGCAAAATGCTATCTCCCTCACGCAAACGAGTAGAGCCGAGTTCATTATTCTGACGAATACGTTTGAGCCACCCATCAACAGTGACAATCGCGTAGACATCTTCATGCACCACGTAGTCTTCTTCTCGAAACTCAATATCGACGTTGTCTTTTACAAGCTTACAGAGTCGGTTATCGCCAAACTTCTCAGCAACACTTTCGAGATCTTTACGGACTATTTCTTGTATTTTTGCCTTACTCTTTAAAAGCTTATCAATCTCAGCCACTCGCTTCTCTTTAGCTGCAAGTTCCGCACGAATTTCTTCAATGTTGGTGCGCGAAAGCTGATAAATACGCATATCAACAACGGCAAAGCTCTGTAATTCAGTAAGCTTAAACCGAGCCATCAGTTTTTCGGCTGCGTCTGAGCGTCCTTCACTCTTACGCACAATTTTAAGCGCTTCATCGAGGGCATCATAAATCTTAACAAGGCCCTCTAAGATATGAATGCGCTCAAGCAGGGTTTTGCGTTCGAATACAAGGCGTCGCTCTGTTACTTGCTCACGGAATATCAAAAAATGCAGCAAACATTGCTTCAGAGACAAAAGCTGAGGCAACACACCACCTTCGGTTCCCGGCACCAATGCGGTTAAATTAACGGGAAAATTGCTCTCAAGAGGCGTGTGTTTAAAAAGAAAGGCCATTGCCATTTCAGGCTCGGCTCCGCTTGCAAGCTCAAGCACCACGCGCACGATATCTGTTGATTCATCACGCACATCGACAAGCTGTGGCAATCTCTTCTCAATAATAAGTCCAGCTATTTTCTCAACAAGCTGAGATTTGTTTACGGCGTATGGGATGGAGGAAATAACTATGAGGCGTCGCCCACGAGATTCCTCCTCAACCTTCCATTCGCCGCGCATGCGCACCGCGCCGCGTCCGGTCTTGTACATCTCATCCAATTCGGCTCGTGTATTTAATATTTGACAACCGGTTGGAAAATCTGGTGCTTTCACAATGGTAGTAAGGCGCTGGTCGGTAATATCACGATCTTGCGAGAGCTCAATAAGCGCCTTAACCACATCTCTCAAGTTATGCGGAGGAATACTCGTGGCCATACCTACAGCGATGCCACTTGCTCCGTTAATCAGCAGATTAGGCACACGGCTGGGCAACACTACCGGCTCTTTTTGAGTACCGTCAAAATTGTCTCTGAAATCAACGGTCTCCTCTTCAATCTCACCTATAACCTCGAGTGCAAGCTCTCGCAGTTTGGCCTCTGTGTATCGGTAAGCCGCTGCATTATCGCCATCTAATGAACCAAAGTTACCTTGCCCATCCACAAGCGGATAGCGGAGCGAAAAATCTTGAGCCATACGAACCATGGCATCGTAACAAGCGGTGTCGCCATGCGGATGAAATCGTGCAAGCACTTCACCAACAACCGCAGCCGACTTTCGGTGACTAGAACTTGGCTTCAAGCCAAGATTGCGGTACATGGCGAACAAAATGCGACGCTGTACAGGCTTAAGACCATCCCTAACATCTGGAAGCGCACGACCGGACACCACACTTAACGCATAGGTCAAATATCGATCACGAGATTCAATAGGAAGCTGAATGTCTATTACTGCCATGGACCTAGTCCTTCGTATAATCCGACGAATAATCCGAAATTATCGCCCTCAGTATCTTCAAGAATGACGACTCTAAGGTTTGGTTAAGATAATAGAGCCTCGCACGAGTTAATCCTGTAACATGTGCCGCTGTGTATTGGCTATAGTTATCAACAACCACAGAATCAAATAAGGCAAGCAATAATAGGCGCTTAGACTAGTTATCCACAGATAGCTGTTTAAATATGCCACACCTAAAAGCCTATGCATTACCCGCACAAACCGATTCGAGGCATGTCATTTAAGTACTTCTGTATGAATTCGCGCAAGAGATTAGGCGAAGAAATCCGTAAGTGCCGCTCAACGTGAGCCAACCAGGCCCTGTACGTACTTAATAAGTTTTGCCGCGCCAGCCGGTTCAGCCTGTTCGGCAAAGGGCACAAAGGTTCCGGCAATTTTTCGAATCACTTCTCGAGTTTTGGGATCAGCCAAGTCGTAAAATGATTTACCGGGAGCTCCCCATTGCCTTCCGGTTTCTGAAAAAGGCACCGCAAAAAGGTTGGCGTTAGAGGGAAAGAGCTCCATCTCCTGAATTTCCATCGCAATATCTTTTGGAGAAATGAGCTTACCGGTATAGGCGTTCAGCGCCAATGACCACTTACTCATATCAAACTCATCAGAGTCATCAGACTCCTTACGCATACGATGCAGTCCATCTAAGGTGCGGCGCACTGACATTCCATCGTCATCGGTGACCAGCAATATATGCTGACAAATCGTCAACAATGAAAAAGTTGCAATCCCCCACGAACGAGCAAGATCCACAATAATGACATCAAACTCTGAACTTAAATTTCCAATTAGAGAATTAATAAATTCACTCGAGCTTGGTGCCCCATCAAGCACATTTGCTTTAAAATGAAAGCCTTCATTGTAAGACTCAGGCTGCCCCACAACGACCAAGCGACCTTCAAAACCCTCAACAGGAAAAACCAATTCGTTTATACGATTGGCGGGAACTTCGCCTTGTCTTAAAAGCTCAGCGGCAACAGTTCTTTGTGAAATGCCTACACGCGCCCAAGCGGTGAGCTGCGGGTTGACGTCATCCAAATCGAGAGCACACACACTAAGGCCATGTCGTGCCCAGCATGCAGCAAGCGCTGTCGTAATGGTGGTAGCACCCACGCCTCCCTTAAGCTGACAAACACCAATAATGCCTTTCCCTCGAGGGCCAGCCTGTACAGCAGTGGCAGACAATTGGCACTCAATTGCAAAGCTGGCCATCTGGGCAACGTCTGCAGATGAAATAACGGTAAGGTTGAGGCGTTTTCGCAAAAGCACCCCTTGGCGGGCATAATGATCTGGCTCGAGTACTATAGCTGTTTTGCCCGAAGGGAAAACTAATCGAAGTGTCGCCAATACATCATCTATTTCAGAAAATGCACTTGGGCCGATGAAACAACCTGCAACACGCGACCAGTCATGGGAGGCCGCGGCAGCAGAATCTAAGTCTGCAATGCTAAAATCTTCTATTTCAGCTTGCCGTAACGCTTCGCGCAGGCGGGCACTCACCGCAGCTCGAACCCCTGCTTCATTTTCAAAAATTACTAATTCCATCCCAAGCTCCCCTTACTGCTCAGCTACCAAGCACTTGCGCGAGCACCGCTAACAAATCTTCCACTGCAAAAGGCTTTTGCAAAAAGGCGTCAGCCCCCTGCAAGATTGCCCATTCGGCCGATTCTTCATCTCCCTTCGAACTTATCACAACCACCGGCACCGTATTTTTGGAGACTCGCTTAATCTCTCGGCAAATCTGAAATCCATCGCCCATGGGCTTACCATCGGGACCCAGAAGCACAAGATCAAGAAGGACTAAATCAGGATTGACTGGTTTAATAACTTGATTAATTCCCTTAGACACGTCACTGCAAACGACGGCTTCGTGCCCAGCACTCTTCACAATGTCAGCAATAATTGCCGCTTGTGTGGGGGAATCTTCTATAATCAGTACTCTTGCCATGACTCTTTAACTAAATTTAACCCTCTATAAAGTTCAGCATCTCTACCGCACCCATTTAACTACTTAAATCAGCAGACTGAATAGCAGCAGGATTATTAAGGGGCCTTAAGTAATACTCTAGCACCAAATCATCTTGGGCGAAAAAGCCACCAAATAAATGCACTACTCGAGCAAATCCAATACCAACCATCCAGTACGAGGGAAGACATTTTCGTGGACTCGTAGCATAGGGACCATTTGCGCTCGAGTCATTATCAATCACCCAAGCGCCTGGACTCTGGCTTCCGCCAGAATCAAACGCAGCAGCCATCTTGTCGTATATACTGTCATAATCAAAAACTTTCTGATTACTCAGCGCAAAAAAAGCAGCCGTGTTGCTACAGTCCTGCGCTGAGTCAATTTTAGTTATTCCCGTATAACTACAATCATCTGGATCGACATCAACCCTGGCAAGTCCAAACCCAAATGCATATTCGCCGCCACTAGCATCACCTAATGACCAAAACCCTGTGTGAAGTTCAGGATACTTATCTTTTGCCAAATCGCATACTTTGTTTATTAGGGAACTCGCATTTTCTTCTGTAATTAACGCCTGAGTTCCAGTCCACGTGTAACTATCGCTACATTCTACCCCACTACCTACATACGAGCATAAAGCCGTACCAGCGGGAGTGGCTCCGTCTAAATAGGCTTGCCCACTTGAAACAGCACCCAAGACACTTTCAGCCCGGTACATTGAATCCTCAAGCGTAGAAAGCAGATGCTCCTTGGTGACCGGTACTCGAGTAAAATCTGCAGCCGCTGTAAATAGCAACAATGCAATAGGCAGGAAAAATCCCACCGCGATCAGATCTGAGACCCCTCGTTCAGGCCTGAGAAACGCTTTAATTTGCCGATACCAGCTGTTTTGCATCATGGTGCCACCGTAGGAACAGGAGTAGGACACGCCGCGCTGATATCAAGATTTCGGCTTGCAAGATCTACTTGATACTCGGTTGCTTGCACAATACAACCGTCTTCGTTGACTACGTTTGTCAAATTACCCTGAAACACAGCCAGAGAGAGAAGGAGAGAAAGCGATAGAGTTAATACAATCGCAATTTCAATAATACTTATAGAACCACGCTGGCCTTTCGGCGCCTCAACTTTTGTTTTACTACTCTTCACGTGCTCAATCGAAGTCTTAATCTGCACCACTGCCGGCGCTAATAAAATTACAAAGTAAGCAATCATTAACATCATGGTTGCCAACAAAGCTTTTACAGGCAAGGCGGCTAAGCGTTTATCCAATTCTCCGTAGTACACCCGCTGCGCATCTTCTGCGATACCTTCGAGCTGCTTACTTCTATCACCACCTTGACGAATAGCTTGGCCAAGCGCCATGGTGGTTCGTTTTACAGTGTCATTGTTCAGTTTGTTTCCTGCTCTCTTTAAAGCCTCTTCCCAAGTATATCCTGAAGCTGCAAGCCAGCGTGCTCGCTTCAGCTCACGAATGAGAGGATGTTTAGGAAATTCTGAATAGAGGCTATCAATCACGCGCTCGAGCGATGATGACACGTCCCAGCCTGCACTAGTTCCTAAATTTGTGAGGTCTAGCACCAAGGGCAACTCACGCTGAATCTCCTCAGTTCGTCCCACAATTTTGCCTTTGAGCCAAAACATCGGCATTAAAATTCCCGCCGCTGAACAAATGAGAGTTAGAATGGTTGCGTAATAGGGAATGAGAAACAAATATCCCGAGGCACCAATGAGGGGGAATACAAGATACGAAAGTGTGCGGAAGAGAAAAAACTTCCCTTGTTCAGCAGCGCCTTCCAAACCGGCATCAGCAAGCTTTTGAGCCATGTCACGTTCGCCTTTTGAGGCCTGCGCTCCCATTGATAAATCTTGCTTGCGTCCAAATTTTCGTCCAAAGAGGCGCACTAGTCTATCAAAATATCGACTGGCTTCTCCCAGCACTTCGCCGCCATCATCGCGGAACCTGCCCAGCTCGCGACCTACGTAACGCACCTGTACCAGCACGGCAATGGCGAGCCATGCTCCACCAACTACAATAATAATTGCCGTAATGCTCATAGCTCTAAATCTTCAAACTCGTAATCTTCTTAAAAAGCACGTAAGCCAGAACCACCAAAATAGCGCCGATTTGCAAAACCAACCGACCCAGTGAATCATTAAAGGCCTGCGCCATATATCCAGGGCGAATTAACATCAGGAGCCCTGGCGCTGAAATGCAGAGAAAAAACAGAATGTAAAAAGCTTGCTTCACCATCACCAAATCTCTATTTGCACGCTCGGCAACACTCTGTTGCTCACGCAGCTTGCGGGCCAACCGCCGAAAAGGCTCCAATACGCTACCACCCATACTTGAGAAAAGACCGAGCGCAACCGAGAGCGAAGTCACCTCGCGTCCGGCCATACGATCGCGCAGAATTGCCATAGATTCTCGTACTGAAAATCCACGTCCAAGCGCCGCCGATACTTTATCGAGCTCGCTACGCAGAACACCTTCGGGTATTGATTCTGCTGAAGTCATGAGTGCCGCTTCTATATTAAATCCGCTTGAAAGCGCTGATGCGATAGCATCAATAAATGGAGCAAGTTGGGGTATCATTTTGGCTTTGCGTTTTTGGGCTCGCTCATCTAGGTATCCCGAAAGCATAAATTGCACATACACAAGACTCAGCACCAAAGCGAAAAGCATTCCGAGCAACATGCCAAGCCAAAACACCCCGATCCCCGACAGGAGCACTGCTCCCACATAAATTCGCGGAGGAGTCTCAATTCCTGCTTGCAACAACTTACGTGCGAAAGGCGTTTTAGCTGCGAGTTCATGCGATTTATCTTTGCGCTTCTTTTTTCCCCCTTCCTCACCAGGAATGGGAGCACTCTGTTGCCTTAATGCAATAAGTCGCTCACGCTCGCGCATAACTTAGTGCTCCTCTCTGTCGAGACGTGCGTCAGCAGTCGGGCTTAATGGCAGCAAATTAGGTCCCGGCTGAAGCTCCATCCCTCGCTCACTGAGGCGATCAATCCATTTTGATTGATTGGCCATAATGCGCCATTGACGCTTGCCATTACTTTCGCCTTCAAACTTTACGATTGGCTTAATCACAAATTCGCCGTTCACCGGCGGACGCACTTCTGCAATCTCAGTGAGACAGGGACGACCATTTACCTTGTGCATAACTAACAGCACGTGAAGCGAACGTGCGATACGACGCTGAATACTATCTTGGGGCGAGGTTTCAAACGCCTGCACGACGTCGAGAAGACGCCATAAACCATCACGTGGATTATCAGCATGGATGGTGGCGACAGAGCCGGCGTGACCAGTTTCAAGTGCTTTGAGAAATAACGGACCTTCACGATCTCGAATTTCACCCACCACGATACGATGCGGCGCTCGGCGCAAGGCAGCTCGCAAGAGCCGCTCCATTCCTACCGCACCTTCGCCCTGAGAATTTTCTGGTCTACTCACGAGCTTTTCAAGATGCGTCGTGGGAACAAAAATTTCTGGAACGTCTTCGATAGTGCAGATACGTTCATCTGAACCGACGGCACTCAGCAAAGCCGTCGTCATTGTGGTTTTACCAGAGCCCGTTGGACCCATGACGAGAATATTCACTTCACCGCAGCCCACGAGCTCGGCAAGCCAGGCTGCTAACGTTGCAGGCAAGGTTTTGGTGCGCAGCAGATCATAAAATGAAATCTGCTGGAGTCGCGGCACACGAATAACCAAGCTTGGCTCATCGCCATCGAGAAGTGATGAGTGAACGGCATTAATACGGCTGCGCCATTTGTCGTAAAGCACGCAGTCAACAATTGGAGAAGTTAAATTTAATACTCGATCGACTGACTGGAGCATGGATGTAATATACGACTCATACTCTGAGGCACTACGAAACCGAAAAGGAGTTTCCAGCGCCTGCCCACGTCGAACACATTTAATGCTGTCATGGGCATCCATGTAAATGTCGGTGACGAGCGGGTCGTCATACAAGGGCTGTAAGGGCCCCTTTCCCAACATCAAACTTATTACTTCTTGAATCGAATCTTGAATATCTCTTTGAGAAAATCTTACTTCAGAGGAAAGCCTCTCAGCAGCAACAAGCACCGCTTTACGAATAGCCTCCGTAAGCTCTGCATCGCCCATGTTATCATTAATAAAATCGTTTAATGCCATGCGACTGGCTGGAACCAGCACGTCAACTTGTGGGGATGAAGCAGCAGCCTCAGTTAACCACCAAGGCAAGGCATCATCTGCTAGGTCTGCTTTTTTCTTATCTCGAGTTATTTCGCGTGGCGCGGCCTGCTCGCCTGCCTGTGCGCCTGAAGCACTTGGCGCAATTATCGCAGTTGACGATGGCGTAGCAATTTTTACTTTTGACTTACTCTCGGCTTGCAATTCGGCAAGCAAGTCATCTGGAGATGACAAGGTAGCGTCAGTGGTCAGCACCTGCGTAGGAGCGGGCTGGGTGCTAGTTGGATTCACTTTGACCGCACCAGAGCGCACCAGCACATCAGCGTCTGACTTTACGCCAGTTTTTTTGCGCTCAATTCTGCTGAGAAATCCCGCCATGTCTGCCTAATCCCCTAGTGCTCATTTTTTAAATAACCATCGATGGCCATTTAAAAAGCGCTCCAAGCTCGATTGAAGTCAATTTCTATTAAAAAATGACTTCTAGATATGAGTAATATCGGCAAGATAGGTAAAAAAACTAAGTGAAATAGATTTGCAGGCGAGCTGCGGCCAATGCAAAATTAGAAAACTACATCAGCTAGTTAGCTAGGTTATTGGTCTGCTTCAGGCCGCACTACCTTGATAGTTCCGTCAGACTCGAGGCCATACCGAACACCTTCACCGGTAATCCAAGCATATCCTTTCATTTTCGGCTTTTTCTCATCGTCATTTGCGGCTGTTACTTTTGGAGCTTCACCTTCAATCAGCTTTACAAGCTCGTCGCGGTTTGCAACCCCCTTACCCGCATAAGGGCTGGGACCTTCAAGTGGAATTTCAATAAAATTAAAATTACCGTAGCCCTTTGCCGATTGCAGCAAAAGGGCTTGTTGTGGCTCAAGTCTAAGCAAGGCATCTCGGCCGCTCGCCTTTGAAATCCAACAATCCTCAACCACGACTATGGGTTCACCACGCGGGTTGCTCAGCATAAGCGCTATACGTGAACCTCGGCCCGGCGGATTTGCGGCCATCGTCACTGACACCGCTACGGTGTCCTGTTCTATTTCTTTGAGCAGGGTCTCAATGGGATCTTCAGGTTTCAATTCTTTTTGCTTTTCCGAAACTGGAACCACCGCAACCGGGTCGGCTAAAAGCGCCGCAGCTAAGGGGTATCCGGCAGGAATTGGACCAGCAGCAACTTTGCCTTTCAGTGCATCAAATGTGGTCACTGCATCCGAAGGCAGAGTATTAACCGGGCGACGCTCAAGCACAATTTTTGCTTTCTCAAGAGGCTGACCTGGCTGCAACGCTTCGCGCACAACCAGAACCTCAATCTTTTTTTCAAGCGGAGCAGCTTGAGTGGCGGCATTCACGGTCTGTTTTGGACCACGCCACAAGTTAAGAATGAGCAAAAACAACAGCAGGCCAACAGCGGCGGGATACTGCCACTGACGTCCCTTTTGCGAGAAAATGCTGGGATGAACCCTCATGGGTTGTGTAACCTCTGGTAAACGCTCCTGGCTCCAGCGCCCTCTCATGGACGTGGAGCCAGAAGTTATCCAGAATTATAATCTCTGTACGAGCTTATAGATTATGGGTTTACGCTGGTGTTAAGCGTATCTAACTGGTTCTCCACACCGGTACCGATATCGGTAAGGAGTGGAACGGCAAGCACTACAATTAGCGCAGCAAGCAAGCCTAGCACGATAAGCTCAATGGAACCTTTTTCGTTTTTCATGGTCAACCTTCTCATCAAAATATTACCGAACAGAATCTGGGGCCAACGCGGGGGCGATTCCCCAATCCTAACTGCTCCAAACGTAGGAGATATGCGGAGTCAGTTTGTACCGTCGAGCTCCCTTTCGAGAGACCAGCGGTAATCTCCATGTGTCTTAAGTCTTCGACCAAAACTACACATAGCTTTAGACTCGGTGACTACTCTGTCTGACTCAGAATGTATCGAAGCCTACAAAGGCCCAAAAACAGACAGCAAAACTAATGAGTTACGCCCTCTCCTGGCAAAGCAGACAACTCAGCAAGGCGTTCCTCAAGGGCTGCGATTTTTTCATACAATCTATCTACGTCCTCAAGGCCCGCCGCACTACGCAATGAAGTCCTTAGTCGCTTACTCTCTTCGGCAAGTTCTGATCCTCGCTTTTCAAGCTGCGCACGTTCTTGGGTAAGGCGCGAAAGTTCTGCATGGGCGAGTTGGCTCGATTCTCGGGGCAAAGTAACACGCTCAGGCTGATGCAAGGGGGTTGAAATCACCCGACCATCATCAAACTCCACTACTCCGCTTATAATATACTCACCACTCAATCCAGGAAGTACCGCCGATAGATGCAGTGAATCTGGGCTTTTTAAAACATCGGCAGTCAAAAATCGTCCCTGTCCAGACTGCACAACCACAATCCACTCGCGCACCGGCTCTCCTAAAAAAGGTACGCGTGCGCTAAGGGCTTGTGCCTGACACTTAACTGAAGAAAAGAATGCCGCACATGTTAACGCAATTGAACAAATAAGCCTCATGGTCTTGCTCCTTGTGGCTGCTTTAGTTTTGCCTCAGCTTCTGCCACTTCTCGCTCGCGCTGAGAGAGCAGAACAAGCACTTTAGCCATCTCTACATTTCTTTGTTTGGCCAATACCTTTGGATCAGTGGTACGCAACCCTTGAACGGTATTTTCTAGTTGGGTGATTTTTACCCGCAAATCCGTGTTTATTTGGGCAGCTTGAGCAAGTTCAGCTTCAAGTTCTGAACCACTTCGTTTGCGAACAACAAACTCTTTTGACTCACTGAGTCGCCCATCTTGGCCCTGAACCTGGAATTGATATCGAAGCTCAGCAAGATTCTTAAACTGCAAAACTGCGCTAAAACTATCATCCTGAGGCGTCATAGTGACTACCCTCAATCCGTGCTCCTCCTGCACCAGAACGCGCATTCGAGCAGCACCGAAGGCTTTTGCGCGAACTTCAACTTGGGGAACGTCAACCTCAACATCCGGAGTTGGCACATGCGCAATAAGAGACTCCCCGTCTTGTGCTGTGGCAGCAGAGCCAACCGCTAAGAACATAATTGCAGCTAGAGTGATGAAACAACTCTTCATCGTGACCCCTCCTCGGTAACGGACCAAGTCGCGGTCAGATTCCAACCAAGTTCTTTTATCACTCCGATTGCAGTACCCCGTTCAACCGACTGCAAATGAAGTTCAAATCCAAGCTCGCCGCAAAAAAACCTTCCCTGCGGGCTAACTGGCGTCACTTCACAACGAGGCCGGCCTAACAAGGCAAAGACTCCCGCCTTAGTGTGCCAAATTGAAATAGGCTCTGATTGCCCATCCGCAAAAAGACCAACTACTTGTCCACTATAGATTCCCAGCGGCAAATCGGTGAACGCCATTCGCTTTTGGGAACCAACATAGGCCCAAGTTCCAACCGCCATGCCTATTCCTAAAGATAAAAAAAGAACAATAGACAAGAGCTTTTTGAACGAGAATTGGTTAACACCTGCGCGTGGTGGCCCCTCACCTAATGCCATCTGAATGGGACTATGCTTCTCAATTTTACGAGGAATTTCGAAATACACTTTCGGCTTTTCAATGGCCAAGGTGGCAGGAGCCGCTTCTGCCAACAGCTCCAAATCGAGTCGCATTTCTTCAGCACTCTGATACCGTTCGCTCAATTTTACGCTCATGGCTTTTTCAATAATCTTTGCCAAAGCAACAGGACAATCAGGCCTTAGCGACAGAATTGGTGCAAATTCATTTTGAAAGCGTTCAATCATCAGCGCTGTTTTAGATTCAGCTCTAAAAGGGGATACTCCGGTAAGCATTTCATAGGCAATCACGCCCAATGCATAGAGGTCGCCGCGATGATCACTTTCGCCGGTTTCTACATATTCAGGAGCCAAATATTTTGGGGTGCCTACCATGGCTCCAACTTGGGTAAGCCCCTGGCCTCCCTTTAAGCGGGCCACACCAAAATCAGTGATCTTCACCACCCCTTTTTTGGTAAGTAGAATATTTTCTGGCTTTAGATCACGATGACAGATGCCCTCTGCATGCACGGCCTCTAATCCGCTCGTGGCCTGTCGCAAAATTTCAATTACCTCGGGAATCGAAATACTCCCCTGAGAGATGCGATCTAACAAGTCGCCACCATCCACGTATTCCATAGCGTAGGCTTGGAATTCGGGCTCATCGAAATATTCATACGCGCGCACAATATTGCGGTGATTGACCCGATACGAAGCTACTATTTCATTACGAAAACGCAGCCTTGCTTCTTCGGATTTGATTACCCCAGGATACAAAACCTTGAGCGCTACTAAAAAATCGCGGTGTCTTGGGTCACAGGCTAAGTACACGGCGCCCATGCCGCCGGCTCCAAGATGTTTAACTATTTCGTAGCGCCCCTCAAAGAGAGCGCCAGGTTCGAAACCAATCATGCGAGTATTATCCCCTCAAAGCGATAAGATCGACGTACACGCTCAAAATCTTAAATAATCATTGTGCGTTACTCCTGGGCACGGTGCTAAAAAACAGGGTTTAAAAATAAGTTTCTCTGACTCCTCAGAGTTACTTTAGAAACTCCCTCAATACCTTACCTATACGACCAAACCGCTGTTTTATTGAGAGCGCTATCTGCGTGCTTTTTAATCAGAGATCTTCGCTCTGTTTGGCCAAAAATACTCATCATATCAATTGGAAGGAATGTACGGTGCTACACCAGCGATTTATTCTACTAGCAATTTCTCTGGTCCTTGTTTTGAGGGGAAACTCGAGCCACGCCCAATCTGAGACAATTTGGTACGAAGTCAGTAACTACGGGGCAAAGCACGCAGTTGTTATTCTAACTGGCACAGCACTCGACACGCTCACCGCAAACCTCAGCACTGACGGACTGAGTGTTCGCGTTAGCTCAACAGGCACAGAATTCCGTCCCGGAGAGAAGCAATCGTACGGTTCTCTCATCACGGAAGTGCAACATGTACGCCGAGGCTCATCGAGCGACTTGGTCGTAAACTTGGCGTTACCCTGTGAATTATCGGTTACGCCCAGTGGAAATAATGTGAAGCTTTTTCTAAAGGGCAAACGAAATAGCACTTCGCCCCAAAATAAAACCGAACCCGAAGCTGCTTCAAGTACTCCTCGCACCCAAAAACCAATTCCTCTTACATTTCTGCGTTCTGGTCCGGCTAGCGCGCCACGGCTGACTGATGGCATTCAAGTAATTTTACCAGCAGCAGATGGCTTACAACCTCAGTTAGGGCTGGCCGCTGAGTTGAAACGCTTAAGTTATGCATTAGAACTCACCTGGTCGTGGGTAAGCGGCCAAAGTCTCGCTTATGAGGGCCAGACCGTCACCCCTGCACGCCAAGACGAAGTGGACGAACTTGAGCGCTTGGTGCGAGATTTGACCCAGGAGTTGATTGAAGTACGCAAAAGCTGCCATAACGGTACCAAAGGGTAGTGACGCATATTTGCTTTGATTATCACGCTATGAATGAGCTTAAAATTGCCGAAAAAAACCAACATGATCAGCTGCAAAGACTGCTCATCGATGAATATGCGCTGGTGCATTTAAACCCCAAAAGTGAAGGCGTTGAAGTTCCAGAGCAATTTAGAAACCAAGAGGTTCTCACACTCAAGCTGAGCAAGTTATATCGAGGCAGACTCGACATTGGAAAAGAAGTGGTCACTGCTGAACTCCTCTTTGATGAATATCATACCTGCGTTATCCCCCTTAAAATTATTTGGGGAATGACCTCCGTCAAAGGAGAAACTTTTATTTGGCCGCAGGCGGCTCCTGTGGGTATGCAACCAGCACCAACGCCACATAAAACTCCCGCCATAGTAGCTAAAACTGCGCCTGCCCTAGGGGCAGCCCCCAGCTCTGAACACGCCGGCAATGCTACAAGCGATACAGCCGACAGCGCGACTCCAAAGCGAAAGGGACATTTAACTCGCATTAAATAGCGATGCAAAAGCAACTCCCCCTCGCTGGCAATAAGAAAGTAACGTCGATTAATTTGCGGTATTTGAAAGTCCACACAAAAAGTTTATAAACAGGTACTCCTTTGCCTCAACTTAAAGGACCCCAACGAGCCATGATCATCCCAAAACATTCATTACACATCGGTTTATCGCTCCTCTGTTTTTTAGTTGTTTTTGGAGCTGGCTGTGGCCCTATGTACGACACCAAATATACCTTCTCCCCTCCGCGCTCTGCAGAAGGCAGAAGCTGCGTTTTTCAATGTGAGCAGGGGAAACTTCAATGCGAACAAATCGAAAACTTGGAAGCAAGCCGTTGCCGTGACTATGCCGAACGTGAATCACGACGCTGCCGGGATGATATTCGTTATCGCGAAAATCGCGATCCAAAGTGGTATGAATGCAGCTCCGAATCTTGCTCAGCTGACTACGAGCGCTGCGAACATATGTACCGCGCCTGTTATCAATCCTGTGGTGGGGAAATTAAAACCGAAACTACCTGTGTGGCAAATTGCAACTAAAAGCTCTTTCTAGCCTGAAGCTTCTGGGCTTGGAGCAAGCCCAATTTCTGGCGATTCGAAGCGTTCTTCAGATTTTCGCGGGAAGCAAACTAGAGTCCTGCAAAGAAAGCATAAACTACCACAAGCTGAGCACTACAAAACATAGCCACCAAAGCACGCTTAAGGCGAGCGGAATAAAATATAGAGCCCAGAGACTCGACACCACCCTGTCGATTTTTGACGAATGAAAATTTGGTATAGTACGCGGGGTGGACTCGATCGCGAAGAGACCCACTTACCGGCACTTTTGAAGAAAGCGAGTCTTTTTCGCTAGAAGCCATCTCATAATTCGTAAGTTTGAGATTGCTTCTAGGCGCGCCAAGGAAGGCGTGCTCGGCGACCGAGCATGCGAGGAAGCCGGTGCGACGCAAGGACGGGGCTTTTACGGGGTCCCCGTCCAAGCTTGGAGCACTCTCATAAATGCCACGGATGGCATTTATGAGATGAGTTCTAGTCAAACCACGGCAGCAGACAGCATTCATAAAGCCTCCTACGGAATGGGCTTATTTCTACCGGGCGTCTTCACGCCCCTTTCTATCTACTATTCGAAAGAAAATGCCAAAAGTTGCGTGTGAACTAAATTTTTTCACCAAGTATTTTCGCAACCCGCTCAGCTTCTAGGCGATATTGAAAATAAAGTTCCGCGTCTTGCTTTCGCCGGCTGTTCTCGCTTACCGCCATAAGCACTTTGAGAACTCCTAAATAGGCTCTCGTGGGAGCAGGTATACCCTGCGCACCGGACCTGGCAAGCACCACATTGGCATTTTCAGCTTCACGACGCGCATTCGTCGCATCTCCAATTGCCAGGTACAGCTGAGAAAAACAAAGATGTAAACCAGCTTGAATTCCTACCGCCACCGAACTTCTCACAGACTTGGCCTCATCTTTGGCAAGCATCAAGAAATGCTCCGCAGCTTCGTTATGTTCATCTTGCGTGGCCGCATAGCCCCTGAGCAGATAGTACTTTGTGCGTAACAACACCCCAACGGGGCCCGCCGTCTGAGTGGCCCTAAGATCAATACCTTCAAGCAAATCTTTAATATCGTCAGTATGAGGGGTGTTGCCTCTAAGACTAGCACATTCCAGTCTATGCAGCTGAATCCAAAGGTAGTCTGTGCTCCCCGGTTTTGAATAGGCAGCCAACTGAGTCAGCCGCTCAGCAGCCTCGTTGACGCTGCCTGACTTCATTAAATGGAGTGCCTGTAGCTTTTTCACTCTTAGAATTGAGGCACCCCTGAGCTCAGCCCGCTCTACTATAAAGCCTAGAATTTTGCTGGATAGCTCAATCTGTTCAGCTTTGTAAGCCGCATCAGCTAACAACAACATGGAGCTTACAAAGGCATGCGGAGCAACTTTCAACTGAGGCAAGAGCGTGTGCACGAGGGCTGGAATTCGGTTAGGCAGTAAAACACGTCCTTCAGAAATATCAGTAAGCATTAGAAGAACTTCTTTTCGAGCCGACAAAACGGTGAGGGAATTTTTGTCAATCTGAGCTGAGCTGAGGTAGTTTGGATAACCTCTCAAAATAGAACGAGCCACAGCAGGCTTACCATCCACCACATATATTTCTGCAGCTTCAAGTAAAAGCTGAGCAGACAGCGAATCACGAGCTACACCTAATTTATTCTGTGCAAGGGTAGCAGCATGCGTTAACGCATCAACGCCCCAGTCAGCTCTTTGATAAATTGTGGCAAGATTCGAGAAACGCCGCAGGCTCTCAATAGCACTATCAGGTTTTTCCGCTGCCAACTCACTTACGAGTTGATATGCACCTTTACGGGCAACATCTGCTGGCCCAACGGCTCCAAGTTTGCTGTTCAAAACTGCAATTGCGAAACTAATATCAATTCGAGACTCAACGTCTTCAAGATACCCTTCTTCTCTCAGCTCCAAGGCTGCGCCTAAAACAGACACCGCTTCAGAAAACTCCCCAAGCTCAATAAGCTTGCCGGCAAAACTTTCATGAGCCAAGGCTCTTACTTTTGCCGACACTTCTTCGCGTTGATTGAGTTCTTGAACGTAACGCCGCTGAATACTAAGTGGCATTTCAGCCGATACCCCCCTCTCCGTCTGCGACCATGCCAACTGCAAAAGCTTGGGGGCCAAAGGATCCGCTGGAGCAACTTGAAGCAAGCGAGGAATAATTTGCTGAATAAGCTCAAGCGCAACTTGTGGGCTTGTTTTCTCCAAAGCAGGAATCAGCCCACCCGCCTCTTCAATTGCTTGCAAACAATGCGTTCGAAGCTCTGATTGGGGAGAAAAAAGATCACTGGCCCAGCTTTGAGGCGTCACACCACCTATGTGAGGCGGTATACCGGCGTGAGAATTAGAATGCTGAGAATCTTGTCTTTGAGGATCTAACATCGAGCCACAACTTAGGAACTATTGAACTTTCAAAATAGCTTACCGGTCCAAAGAAGGTTGTATTGTAAACGAGGCTCAAATCTAACTCAAAATTTGTTTGCTTTATTCCAAAAAAAAGCGGCCCAAGCGAGCGGCCCCCAAAACAGCTAACCTATTTAAACCACATGGAAAATCTAAAACTGTCTCTATTGGGGGGCTGGTATAACCCCAGGACCAAGTTTTTGAGGTTCAAAACTATCAAGCATAGGTTTTGCAGAGCTTCCTCTGCACGTGCGTTGCTTAACTAAACTTAAGACCAGTGCCCGAGCGTCGTGGGGCGAAAAAATACTTGCCCCCTGCCAAAAAAACTGTGGACGCCCATCAACAACATCCACCCCAAAAAGGGACTGCACCATTCGAGATAATTCGCCGTTAAGGTCAAACACAAACTTAAAGATTGGAAGCTGAGTCTGCTGGTCCACATAAAGCACGATACGCGAATACCCAGCATAGGGAGTGGAAGGCAAAATCTCTAGTTTCCACATTTTACGCGGAACATACACTACTGACGAAGGCAACCAACCAGCTCCACGCGGGAATTGGAGTGAGGCAAAATTCCAGCGAGTACGTAGCCCTTGATTTTGATCTATTGCGCTAAGCGAACGACACCCATCTTCGGCATCAACTCCCTTATACCAATCAAGAGGTGCAAACGGGAAAAAGATTTCCCTCTCGCCGAGGTTCTGCACACTCGCAGCTTGAAACGCGCCTGACCAGGTAAATAAATCATCCACCGAAAAACCAAGCTTCAAAACTTCATCATAACGATTTTCGGCTGACACTTGACGCACTTTCTTAATGGCAGGCGAGTAGATCCAAACCATATCTTCGTCTGGTGGCAAAAACCGGTAGGTGAGCCACGAATATCCTTGAATTTTTTCTGGAGACTCAAAACTGAATCGCTCTCGAAAAAACTGACTGTTTAGGGGAACATCTTCGATTGCAATTGGATACACGCGAGCAAGCCGAGCATCTAAGATTGCTTCCAATTTTCCGGAAGCCAGCGAAAAAAAGCGCAAATCTTGCTCAATATATCCATGCTGAGCCAGCGCCGCTGACGAATTCATCAATATTTTGCGAGCACTCTGTTCGGCATCAATATCGGCCGCAATTGATGAGGCCGAGCCAAAAGGCAAAATCTCTGCTTTGAGTAAAATTTTTCGCCAGGCGGCCGCATCGAGAGTTAATGAAGCACCGCTTACTACCTGGGATAATCGGTTTAAATCCCAAGCCTCAATTCCGGCCACTTGCGAAGCAGCTTCTATCTCAATTTGCCCCGAAGTAAACAAAGCATGAAGCTCACTGGGAACATACGCACGAACGGAATCTACGGTTTCAGAGGAGATACGTTGAGGTAATGCGCTCAACTTAACTTGAGCTTCTGTTGTTGCAACAAATAGACAAAGACAACAAGCGCCAAAAAAAACTGCGCTCAACCCTGCAACTGATACCTGGCTCAAAACCCTCATTACTCTGCGAATGGCTTCTTTTCTAGATCTTGGATCTTTTTCATGTGCATTTCAAAAAGCACATCGGGACCATACTGCTCGAGCTGCCGTGAGCGCTCCATGAGCACCTCTTTGTCTTCAATAAATGCGCGAGGATCAGGAGGATAGACCTCGGGATGTAGACCCGTATCCATCCGTATTGCATCAACTGGGCAAGCATCAACACAGTAGCCGCAATAAATACAAAGGAGTGTGTCTATTTCGTAGCGCTTCGGGAATTTTTCAATGTTCGGATCTTCATGCTCTGCTGCCTCTATGTAAATGCAGCGCGCTGGACAAGCAGTTGCACAGAGGAAACATGACGTACACTTAATACCCCCATCAGCATTTAGGGTAAGACGATGGCGTCCGCGAAAGCGCTCGGGGTAAGGGCGACGCTCATTTGGATATTGAATGCTGGCAGACGCTCTGACGTCTTTATTAAAACCAAAGGTATGCAGCACATGAAGCGTAAAGTTACGAATGAGGCGACCAAAAGTTAGAAACACGCCCTTCGCCACCTCTAACACATAGGTTCGCTCCAAAAAGCTCATTTCTTCGCGTCGCTTCATAACTGAAATTCCTTTAGGCTTGCCAAACAACCTTTAACTTATCTTATAAATGCCATCCGTGGCATTTATGAGAGTGCTCCAAGCTCGAACGGGGACCCCATAAAAGCCCCGTTCTCGCGTCGCACCGGCTTCCTCACATGCTCGGTCGCCGAGCGCGCCATCCTTGGCGCGCAACAACCTTGCCCCATCTCAAATTTACGAATTATGAGATAGCTTCTCGCCTTTCTACAGGCTTGCTGGCCGCCAGACTACTCTTACCAGCTTAATCCGACAAGATTACGAGCAAGTTGAATACCCAATTTTGGAGAGGCGCCACCAATAACGTGAAATCCGATTACCACCTTCCTCAAAGCCTGAGCAAGAAGGAGGCAGTGATCTACTGATTTTTGCGACCAGTCAGCCTGAGGGTCATCAGCCAACAATTGACTTTCCAAAGCTTGGGGCAATTTTATTCCTGGAACGTTAGAGAGTCCCAGTCCAACTTTAGCAGTCTTCCAGGGCATCAACCCCGCAAAACAGGGCATACCCATAGCCTGCACCTGGGCAAAAAATGGCAACGCATGCGCCGCATCAAATACCGGCTGGCTAAGCGCATAAGAGGCTCCGGCATTCTTTTTCTTTTCGAGGCGCCGAAGCTCCGCCGCTTGGTTTTTTACATTTGGGTTTACGACCACCCCCGCAACGAATTGTGGTGCTCCATCAAGACGGTTACCAGCCAGGTCCGTCCCAGCCCCAAGCGTTCTAAAAATATCCAATAATCCTATAGAGTTAACCTCAAAAACCCCCTTCCGGTCAGGATTATCACCAACAGTCATGGCGTCCCCAGTCAACGCCACAATCGACCGCACCCCACTTGCCCAGCCAGCTAAAAGGTCAGCCTGGAGGGCCAAAACATTCCGGTCTCGGCAGGAAAGATTAACTAAGGGCTCAACACCAAGTCTTTGTTTTATTATGGCCGCAAAAGGAATAGAGGCCATGCGCATGCGAGCCAAGGCCGAGTCAGTGACGTTTAAAAAATCCACGCCCTCAAGCTGGCCTTCAAGGCGACTTAAACTCGCTTCCAACGAAACGCCACGAGGCGGATTCACCTCCAGGCAAAAAAGTGGTCGAGTACCGGTAACTGCTTTAAGTTTCTCTAATGACATAGAAATATACTGAGCGCCGTGTGAACTTACGCCTCTCATGAGCTAAGAGTAACAGGCTACCCCAGCATTTAGATGCCTACTACTCCCAATTCGCACACTTCGGCTATCAGGTCTAAAACTTGCTTGCAAATACCCCCATTTCCTACTACCTTATCTCTCGCCAGCCACTAGCAGCGTTCTTTTTTAAGGACGTAAGAAGGACCGCCCGCTAATGTGGGTGTAACGGCCCTTATCAATGCTTGGGATTACCTCGAACAGATTGCGATCATTTCGAGCCTCTCAGTAGGGGGCTTACATATTATTTTGTTGGGAATACCCGTATGACCATAAATGTCGAAGTTTACTACTCTTTTCAGAGCCCTTACTCCTATCTTGCGCTAGATGGCATTTATGAACTCCAGAGCAAGTTTGATATTGAATTATTGTGGCAGCCATATTCTGCAAAGGCCTCAGGACAACAGCTCCCCCCAACACCAATCATTCCTGACAAGCTGGCCTATCTTTTTGAAGATACCAAGCGCTTTGCAGCCGAGCACAATTTGCCCCTTGTATACCCAGAAGGCTGGCCTGAAAACGAATTTGACCCAGGGCGCGTGACTCGCGGAGCCCTTATTGCTGCCGATATGGGAATCTTAATGGAATACAACACCAAGGTATTTCATAAGTGGTGGGGACTTGGCGAAAATCCAAATGACGAGAACTTCATGAACGAGCTTTGTGAAGAACTGGATGTGGATCTTGGCGATTTCTTGAGCAAGGTATCCTCATCTGATACTCGTGAACGCGTAAAAGGCATTTATAAGCGAGGCCGCAAGCTTGGCATTTTTGATACGCCAACTCTCGTTATCGACAAAGAGCGCATTTTTGGTCTCGATAAAATTGCCTATATGCACGAGCGTCTTACTGCAATGGGCCTAAAGCGCAACAAAGCAGCCTAGAGCAGTGCCGCATTATTTTATTTGTTGGAAGGCATGAACTCGGTTCGCCGTATACATGTTCGCTGCCCCAATATTGCAAACTCAGCTCTCGTTCCATTGTCGGACGAAGATCTGCATCACCTTACTCGCGTGCTGCGGCTTGGTTCCGGAGACAAGCTTCTTGTCATCGAGGGCTCCCTTGGACTGAGCGCTGAAGCGCATCTAGAAGAACACGAGGGTCGCCTTGCAGCTCGAATTTGCTCCCCTCCAACACCAACAAACCAGACTTCAAAAGTTGGCCATCTCATTTTTGCCCTGGCAAAAGGCGATAAGAATGATTTGGTTTTAGAAAAGGCATGCGAACTCGGGGCCAGATCTATAATTTTATGGCAAGCCGAGCGCAGCGTTGTAAAAATTGAGGCAAAAAATATCGATGCAAAGCTCTCCCGATGGCAAAAAATTTGCAAAGCTGCTGCAGAACAATGTGGTAATCCGCACATCCCCAGAGTCTCTTTTGCCACACACCAGCAAGAGCTAATGGACGAACTATCAAAAGACCTAAGTCCAAACGACTTTAAACTAATTTGTTCGCTTCACAAAAACAGCAAACCGCTTCGTGAGATTCACTCACCCAAAGGCCTTGTGCACCTGGCGGTTGGACCTGAGGGTGACTTCGCCCCTCACGAGGAAGAACTCTTCATCTCATCAGGATTTTTGCCAATTTCACTGGGACCCAGGGTGCTCCGCTGCGAGACAGCAGCCATCGTTGCCCTCGCCGCTGTGCAATCCCACTGGGAAGTTTAAGGGCATTCCGCTTCTTCAGCGCGACGAGCGCCGACGGGCCGGAGCAAGGCCAGGAATGCGGTAATTATGAATTCTGTTTCGATTGCTTTGTTCTACGTAAGTCGATAGACAGCCTCAGGCACAAAAATAGGCACTGCCTGAAGGAAAAATTTAACACTGAGCACCCAGAGCTCAAAGAGAATAAAAGCTCTTGAAGACTATTTGACGTAGTGTCGAGCGTCATTAAACTGTTTGTGAACTTGGTTTTTTCTCAGTCCCTCCTCTGTGTTAAATTTTTATTTGCAGATTACAAGAGCGGTAATTTACCTCGATAAGCTTATGAGGAGCACGGGCTGAGGCCCTTCGACAAGCTCCCTTCGAGCCTCATCACCCTTTTATTTCTCTTATGCATGCCGTCAGTTGCAGCAAGATACAGCACGGAGTACTTTCAAAAGAGCTGGAAGATTTAAAAACTCGCATCTTCTCGCCTGTGTAATTTTTGTCCTGCAGTTTTTCTGCGTTTATTGGTTTTTTCCCGGCGGACTTCATGCGTTGCCCCAATTGTGAATACGTAGGCCCAGACACAAGAGACATTTGTGTGCGATGCCTCGTTGATCTGCGCCCCGCAAAAAAAGCCCTCAGCCTTCCGATTAGCTATCCTTGGGCTACTCACGAGGAGTTGCTCAAACAAATCCAGCCTCAAAAGCAAGCGCCGGCTCCTTCTGCAAACGCAAACACCGCAAGTCCCCAAGCCCCCCATTCTCCCCAAGTCTCAAGAGAGCTGCCCACTGACGCGCCACCACTGCAAAATATAAGCGCGGCCCCTTCAACAGTCCCCGTGAGAGTGTCCCCACCCACGCCAAGCCCCATTACACGCCCCATTTCAAAAAGCGCAACTAACTCATTATTTAATCTAGCCCTCAATGAAGTTCAGACCCTAAGCGCCGACTCAGCGTTTGAACTGAACTCAGAACAAGTCTTTGACCCACGCCAATTTGAACAAGCCCAGGCGCTTTTTAATTTAGCCGCTGAAGTAATTAAGAATCCCAATCTTGAGCAAGAGCTAGTTGACCGCATGCGGCGCAGCGACGAACGCCAGGTGGAAGCAAAAGGACTTTCTCAAATTTTGGGAGCCATCGAAAAGAAAATTTCCTCACCAGTGCTTGGCCTTAAAACTAAAATTGAAGCGGCACGTGCAAAAGCGGACATTCAAGAGGCAGAAGAAAAAGTTAAAGAACTACAACCTGGCAATATTATTCAACGTTTATTTGCCACCTCGGTTGATTTTGGCTTGAGCATCGCTATCGCACTTATCATTACGCTAGCTGCGCTTAGACTCTCTCAAGGGAAAGATGCTTTTTCTGTCTTACTTGAGGAGGACTCTCGCGACTGGGCCCTTCTTCTTTCGGTTTGGATTGCAGCAAGTGTAGCCACATATCCGGCCTACCTCATCACTGCGCTTATGCGATATCGAAGCAGCGTGGGACTATCACTTGCCCGGCTCCGCCTCGTAAATGAGGGCTTTAAAAAACCAAGGGTTAGCCACTACATTGTCTGGTCCTTAAGTCTCCCGCTGTGCATGCTTATTGGTGCGGAACTGCCTACTGTCTTCAGCAAACGAGGACTGGCCGAACGGATTGCGAGAACCAGAGTCTGTAAGCAGGCCCGTCTTGGTTGAGCGGCTCGAAGCTCGCAATTTTTTCGCAAACTGAAGTGCATATCATATGTTACGGGCAACTGTTGAACAGGTGTTCACCTTGGCTAACGAAACTGCGAGAATAAACCCCAAAGCTCAGCAGCGCCAATTGCCTTTGTTTTTTTGGCACTGAAATCCCGATAGCGAATAGAGACATCAGCATCTAAACGCTCAAGCAAATTCAAAAAATCGTCAGCACGTGAGAGGCTTCCTTTTATCTCAGAAAGCGCCGCGTGTAGTTTATGGTTTTGCGAAGCTGTAAGTGCTGCCCTATAGAATCCCTCTACTGCGAAGTACTGAAAGCTCGCCTTGTCTGGCCTTCCGTTAGTAGCAACCAAAAGCATGCGAGTGTACTGGATGGGGTCTTTAATCTGCCCAAGTTCTGCCAAAACCGCTTCGCGAGGCGCTAGGCTTAAAGTGTTTGGAGAAAAATTGCCTGTAGCTAGTAAAGCGTGCTGTTTTGCTGCGTTCCTCGCTTCAAGTTCCTTCTCAAGATTAAATTCAACCACTAAAGAGCCTCCTCCAGCGCTTCCCTCACCTACCCCCATCTGCGCTTCGCCAGAGCTCAGCAGTTCAGAGCGCAGCAGCACTTTCCAGGCACCAGGATAACTACTTAGCTCTGGATAAAGCTTAAGCACGCGCTGCTTAAGCTGCTCTTTGATTGCAGGTGCTATAGCTCTTGTCTTTTCGTTTGAGCTGTCGTTAATAGAGTCTAGTAAGTAAGAACAATGCGCGGCTAACTCCAAGTGATAGGCTTTCTCCCAGTAGGGAGAGAAGGTTTCAATATGTGTATCCAGGTCGACAATCAATCCGTCAATACTTTCTGGGCTGAGGAGCTTATCAACTCTTTCACACATGGACTGAGCGTTTAATGTGCTCTCTTCTGCTACTAGATGTGAACCATAAGGCAAACTTGGAAGGTAGCTCTTAGCCTTCAAGTCTTCCACTAAACCCCAGGCAGCCAGGGTTTCAATTCTCTCAATCTCAACTTCAATTTCGCGAGATGAAGAGGTTTTCGACAGATCTGAATGCCAACCGGCTGCGGTTTTAAGCACTAAGGGCCGTTTAAAAATATCTTCGCAGCTTTGAAACGCCTGCTCTATTTCGGCAAATTTTGCGTCTCTTGCAAGCACAAAGGTAATTAAAGGGGCATTAGCGGCAGCTTCGCCCTCTTGGGGCCCCGGGTAGCCATTCCACCTACTCATGCGAATATATCTACGCGCGTAGTCGAGGACATCTTGAGGGTCTAGCCCCCACTTTCCATGCAGGATGGCTAAAGGGGCAGTAAGGGAGATATTTGGTCTAAATCGCTCATGAGTGAGCACTGAGCCCAGATACTCCTGGGCACAAAGCCCCTCTATCTTGGCGTCTGCAACAAGATGAGCCAGATACCTATCAAAGCAGCGCCCTTTTTCAAGTTGAGCCAGCTCAATATCACTCTTTCCCTGCGAAACGATTCCAGAGCTATTAACAAGCAGATAAGAAGATCTCTGCGCGCCATCTGGCTTAGTTCCTGTAATGTGCAGACGATAAAGTCCCTCTTTAACAAGCAGTACTTCATGTAATCTAGGAGCGGAAACTTCTCCAAGCCCGAGGCCGGTACCTTGGGGCAAGGAATCGCCGCCTGGCAGTAGGAAAGTCTGTTGTGCTACCCCGTTCTTCTGAATTAATTCAGAAACGTCTATAGGAGGATCTGGGGTAAAGGAGCCACTAGCTCTTGCAGCACAATAAGCTGAATAAAGATTAAACTGTGCGGGTGAATATACCTTTAGTAGAGCCGCTTTGCCCGATTTTTCGTTGTCAAGAAGCACATAGCTTTGTAGCTCCAAGCCATTTTTGTCGGCAGCAAGTTTTAGCCAGGTTGCATTTAAATCTGGATCCTTAAGCGCCTCAACTAATCTTGGGTTGCTGATATCTCTTACTAAACCGACGCCGGTACAATGGGGCAGGCAATCACCACCTGGGAGTAGAAAAGTATTCTGTGTTCCTCCCCTTTTGCCGAATAAGTCAGACAACTCTAGGGGAGGATCTGGAATAAAGGAGTCCGTAGTTCTTACCGCACAATAAGCTGAATAAAGATTAAACTGTGCGGGTGAATATACCTTGAGCAAAGCTTCTTTGTCGGATATCTGGTTATCAAGAAGCACATAGCTTTGTATCTCCAAGCCATTTTTGTCGGCAGCAAGATTTAGCCAGGTTGCATTTAGTTCTGGATCTTTAAACGCTGCAAGCAATCTTGGGTTGCTGATGTTTAATACTAGCCCGAGGCCGGTACCAACGGGCAAGGAACCGCCGCCTGGCAGTAGGAAAGCTTGTTGCGCTGTACCGTTCTTCTGAATTAATTCAGAAAAATCTATCGGGGGATTGGAGGTAAAGGAGCCTGTAGTTCTTGCAGTGCGATAAGCCGAATAAAGATTAAACTGTACGGGTGAATATACCTTTAGCAAAGCCTCCTTGCCGGATCTCTCGTTATCAAAGACCACATAACTTTGTACCTCTACGCCATTTTTGTCGGCAGCAAGTTTTAGCCAGGTTGCATTTATATCTGGATCTTTAAACGCTGCAAGCAATCTTGGGTTGCTGATATCTATGCCTAGCCCGAAGCCGGTACCTTGGGGCAGGCAATCACCACCTGGGAGTAGAAAAGTATGCTGAGCCCCTCCGTCCTTCCGAATTAACTTAGAAAGGTCTAACGGAAGATCTGGAATAAAGGAGCCCGTAGCTCTTGCAGTTCGATAAACCGAATAAAGGTTAAACTGGACGGGTGAATATACCTTTAGCAAAGCCGCTTTGCCGGATCCCTCGTTATCAAGAAGCACATAGCTTTGTACCTCTACGTCGTTTGTGTCGGCAGCAAGTTTTAGCCAGATTGCATTTAGTTCTTGGTCTTTAAACGCCGCAAGTAATCTTGGGTTGCTGCTATATGTGCCTAGCCCGAGGCCGGTACATGCGGACATGGAATCGCCACTTGGCAGTAGGAAAGCTTGTTGCGCTGTACCGTTCTTCTGAATTAAGTCAGAAAGATCTATAGGAGGATTGGAGGTAAAGGAGCCCGTAGCTCTTGCAGTTCGATAAGCCGAATAAAGATTAAACTGTGCAGGTGAATAAACCTTGAGCAAAGCGTCTTTGCCGGATCTCTCGTTATCAAGCAGCACATAGCTTTGTACTTCTAAACCGTCTTTAGTAGTGGCAGCAAGTTTTAGCCAGGTTGCGTCTATTTCTGGATCTTTAAACGCTGCAAGTAATCTTGGGTTGCTGCTATATGTGCCTAGCCCGAGGCCGGTACTTCCGGGCAGGCCTCCGCCACCTGGGAGCAGAAAAGTCTTTCGTGTTGCCCCATTCCCGCCAATAACACTGGAAAGATCTATGGGGCTATTGGGCTGATGAACACCTACAAGACGTATCTGCGCATAGATACACTCGAGAGTTAAGTGGGTCTCTGCTGCTGTGGCTGGACGCGGCGGAAAAGACAGCGGCATCTCTGAGTAGGGAACCTCAGCCTTTACCCCCGCGTGCTTAAGATTTGCAGGTTGTGTATCGGTAATGGAACTCATTGCACAAAGGTCAGTTTAAGGTTCAAAAGAGGGCAGCTAAGTTGCCACACAAGCTAGTCAGCGCTGTGGCTGGGGGGTGGACAAAGTAAGCCCAACTGTAGTTATGGGAGCTTTCTCAGAGAGTAGTGCTTTAGCCGGGAATTATTCCCAGATGCTCTAACCAAGCAGTATTTTCAGTAACTTATGCTTGGGTTTCGATAGGCGAATTTGCGGACACCCTACTTTGGCGCCCCCATAGCCTTTGCGCACCTCGAAACGAGGCAGCAGCGCCCGTTGGCACCATGGGGCTAGCTAGCCGGCCGGTACCATAAGGCAAGCACAACACTCTCATTGGCTACGCCACACAAAGTTTAAGTGGGCAACCAAGCTCATGACCACTGCGCCAAAAAAAACTGAAGCAAACCCCTGCGGCGAAGCGACTGGGGTAGGTCAAGCACCGCAAGGCCTACCTTCGCGGTACGTTTTTTCGAGGAGGCTCTTATGAGCAACGCCGCACAGAGTCTGAACCCATCCCCCCAATCGCCGTCCCCCGATGTGACCGAGCGCCAAATCCTCGAGCATCCAGCAGCTAACTGGTCCGTTGCAAACAGCCGCGGAGGAACTAGCGACGTGGACTGTCGAGTAACTACCCTACTCACGACAATAAACGGCATAGAGGTGCGCCTAGTCCAGAGGGATTACGACAATTCACCCGGCTCGGCTAGCTATCCCGATCGCATCGGCTCGACTGGTTCTCATCACTGGAACTCCAAACACGAATTGTTCGATCGGGTTGCCAGCGGGATCGAACTGAGCCTTGGTGAAAAAGTGGAACGCGCAGTCACTGACCTACCGGCCCTGATCGGTGACAGCGATCCGCACCTTTGGGAAAAGGGCCCCAGAGCAGAGTTCCGGGGAGGACAGTTCAACTTTGGTGGATATCGGCGCTCTTTTAACCATGATTCAGGTTCTGCCGAAAATTCTGACCGCGAGCTTTGCAGAGAGGGGTTCGTCGGCCGGATCGGTTTCACCTCTGTCCTGGTTCGCGAAATGGCTGACGGTTCTATTCACGGTGAGGTGGCAGTATCACAAGGGGACCTATACAAAACGGCTCGACTCACCGAAACCGCAGCACAAAGAGCACTTGAGGCGCTGCGCTCCAAGGGGCTGTAGTCAGGAAAAAGGCGAATTTGCGGACACCTTACCCGTCCGCCCCCATAGCCTTAACCACCCCAAAGGAGCCCGGCTCCTTGAGAAAAAGTGGAAATTGAAACTGCGCTCAGTATATCCTGGATATACGGAGAAAAAATATGACCAAATCTCAATCAAAAAAAGATCCGTTTCGCCAGGCATTGAAGTCGGTCATTAATGAAATTATTGAGGAGAATGAAGGCGTTATCAAGCGGATTGTTGAAGACGTCATCGAAGATGCCGTGATGAGCAAAGCAATCAAGGATTGCAAACCGGGCCGAAAAGTCAGCCGCGAAAAGGTATTTGCGACTTTGTCTCGGGTGGCTAAGTGAAGATTCACTTCCACGAAAATTTTGATAAGGATCTCTCAAAGGTGGGAGATGCAATACTTGCTAAGCAGATAAGAAAACTGAT
>JBIKUD010000073.1:0-9554 GCA_044347745.1 Bdellovibrionota bacterium | reverse complement strand
GCCGCATTTACTGTTCGCTTTGGCGTAGCTTGGCTTAAGCCATTATTTGCGTCATTTCCGCTTGATGAGCTCACATAGATGATTCTTGTATCAGCTGACGGCTCAACCACTGTCCAGCGGTTCTCGATTGTACCAGTTACCAAGCCCCCTTCACTCTGATCACTCGGCCCGGTACACCCAAAGTCACTAGCATCAACCAATCCATCGCCGTCGTTGTCCTGCCCGTCGATACATTCATTCGATGCCCCTGTAGGAGTTGGAGTTAAACTAGGGGTGGCACTTGGTATTGGAGTTTGTGTGGGCGTTCGCGTCGCTGTAGGTGTAGGAGTGCGAGTAGCAGTTGGCGTTGGTGTACGGGTTGCAGTTGGCGTTGGCGTGCGTGTTGCAGTTGCAGTCGCTGTCTGAGTTGCGGTTGGCGTACTTGTAAATACGGCCGTTACAGTCGGAGTAGCGGTAGGCGTTGGTGTTCTTGTCGGGGTAAAAGTTGCTACTCCTGTTGCCGTCGGCGTCCGTGTCGGAGTTCGTGTTGGCGTAGCGCTTGGGCTTGGTGATGGAGTTGCTGTATTGGCAGCAGTTGCTGCTGGCGATGCTGTAGCAGTTGCTGTGCTTTGCGCGGTTGGACTAGCTGAAGGAATTATTGTTGCGGCTCCACTTGCGGTTGGTGTTGGCGACGCAGGCGCTTCGGGCTCATCTCCTGTTACATCTCCGCCTGAATCAAAGGTTGGGGTAGGGCTTGGTGTGACTGAAGGAGAAGATACCGGTGTCGGGGTAGATTCCGAGGGACCATTCCAAGCGACACAAGACGCCCGCCATTCAAGCTGCTTCTTAAAAAAGCTACGCTCAAGCTGATACTTGGGAGACGGGTTAATCTTGATCTTGGCTTGGGATAATTTTAGGGCAGATTTTAAACTTTTTTCGCTGATGGCGATAAGCTTAAATTTTCCATCTTTAAGATCGCCCTTTTTCACTTTCCCGTACTGGGATTTACCTTTGCTTGCCTTAAAGTAACAAACAAACTGGTCGTTTAATTTTAATTTTTTAAAATTTTTGGGTATAGGGTATTTTATGGGGTTACCTGGGTTTACTCCCAATTCAGCAGCAAGGACCACCGCTGGCGAAATCCAACAAAATAGGAGGGCTGACAGAATGGCCAGGTAACTTTTTTTAAAGTGTCTGCCCATGCTGGATAACAACCTGCTTAGAGAGTAAATGACCCATGAACTTTATCGGCAGATCAGAGCAGCATCCTTAGGCTTTTCAGCTACTTCCAACTAGTGGGTACAGGCCCAAAGCAACACATCAAAAGCTATAAAGAGCGTTATGCGAGCCTAAAGACATGCTAGCTTATACCCTTCGGAGCAGCGTTCTGGCGCTCCTGCTCTATTCGCAGCGAGAATCATTCAGGCAATGAATTTAAGTACTTAGCCACGCAAGGCCTGAGGCATATGAGCACCTCGTCATTTTAGCTACCAATGTACCGGAGCAGGATCAAGCGTACCAACTTCACGCGGCGGACCCTGCGCCATCGGTAGCGCTGCGCTTAATTTTCTGGTAGCGCTTTAAACGGATACCGCATCACTTTCTTGTAATCGAAGGCGGTAAGTGTCGTTAGCCATTCCAGCTCATTTCCAAGTAACTCAGATATCTCCTGAGCCAACGATAGAATTTCTGAAGGATTTCTAAGCAAGACACCAAGTTTATAATCATATGCACCCACCGACTCAGCCACATACAAAATGCTGCGTTTGCTGCGCGCAAATTGCATAACTCGATTGGTGAGATCTAACGTATGTCGCTTGGTGCTCAGCATGATACTAAAGGCTTGATAGCCGAGGTTAAAAAAATCTATTACATAGGTATATCCTGCGATAATGCCTCTCTTCTCGAGCGAATGAATTCTTTGGACTACTGCACTTTGAGAAATATCCAATTGATTGCTTAGACTACGAGTAGTCACACTTGCATCCTCAGAAAGAGCCGCAAGAATAAGATGGTCTTTTAGATCAATTTTCTCATTTCCAGAGATTCCAAAAACGAGGGCCTTATCTAACTTAACGCGATCTGAGAAACTTCGTAGCGGAAACTCTGTATATTTCGCTCTAACGGCCAGGTGTCGACTGGTGATAGACACTGCGCCCTGTGCAGTGGTCTCCTCTATGAATCGCACTAGTTCTTGAGGATTTCTGCAGCACACAGTAATCACATACTGATACTCCCCAGCATAAGCTCCAATCCAAGCCACCTGGGGCGCCTGCTGCAGTTTTAGAAGAAAAGCCTGCGCGGCTCTTTGCGATGCAGAGGCAATTCCAAAGCATAGTTCAAACTGAGTAAAGCCTAGACGATACACGTCAACAAATGCTTTTGTTACTACAATGCCCGCTTCTGTAAGCTTCTCAAGTGTGCGTCGAACGGTATGAACTTGATACCCTCCCCGTTTTGCAATGGCCGCGGCTGAAGTTTGCGCATGATGGTATGCAAACGCCAAAATTTCATAATCTCGCGGAGTCAGCCGTCGAATGTTGTTTTGATTTGTATGAATAGTCATAGGCTACTCAATATAACATATTTCGCTCAAGATTGTCATATTCGTTAGCATGCCACGCATGACAAGCAGTGCTGCTACGGTTAATGTGATATGTCCAAAATTCGCGCTTCTAGAGCGCGCAATTCAGCAGTTCAATTTAAAACAGGAAGCTCCCTTTCGAGGTTTTGGAGCAATTGTTGCTCAGCACCTTTTGCCGTCTATAGTACCCCTATTTGAGGCCCTATTTACGCTAGGCCTTCATCCATCTCGCGTCGCAGTACTTGCAAAATGTTATTCCACTAGTAATGAGGTAGCAGCATGGTTGCGTACTCAAGGAGTACACGTAATTTTAGCGGCAGAAAATCAACCCGGCCAATATTATGAGTCTCTTAAATGGGCGGCGGCCAAAATTTGGAGTGCAACAAAAAATTGGCGGGACATAACCGGGGTAATTGGTATAGATCACGGCGGCGTATTTCGATTAACCCAACCAACTAAGCTTGCTGTTCCAATTGTATATGTTGAGCACACCAGCCAAGGCATTTTGCGTGTGCCTAGGAATTTCCTTCCCTGTATCGACATGGCAAGGAGTCATGTAAAAAAAAAGCTTGAAAGCGAAATTATAGGGCGGCAACTTGTTGCTGCGCTTTTTGAGATGGTTCCAAACTTAAAAAATCTTTCAGTTGCAGTAATTGGCTTGGGAAGCATAGGAACCGCAGTCAGTTTGGAACTGGCGTCACTTAAAGTCAGGGTCAGAGTCTTTGACCCAAACCCACAGCTTGCATCGGCGTTACAAAAGAGGGTTACGTTTTACGATGAGCCACGACAGCTTATTGCAGATTCTGCAGTCATACTTGGGTGCACTGGAGTAGATATTTCTGTCTACTTGAACGGCATTTCTGGATTTAAAACTCTTGCAAGTTGCAGTTCGGATGATGTTGAATTTAGCGAATTCTTAGATACCAATGCCACCTCGCTGACACCAAGAGGGAGCGACTTCGAGCTCCAGCTACCGAGCGGCAAGGTGCGAATTCTTGAAAAGGGATTTCCAATTAATTTTGCGTGGGCCAAACGGCACACCGACGAGGAAATTGCATTAACGAGAGTGCTTACCCTCTTTTCAGCAACACAGGCAAGCCGGATGCTTCGAGCAAATCTGTATGTAGAACTCAATCAGGAATTTCAGGAATTTTTTACAATCAACACGGCAGAGTCCGCTGTGCATTCACAAAATTAGCTGGTCAAAATAATCATTACTGAAGTAGCTAGGCATCAAGGTTTACGAAATTCGTCCTGTCTCGCACTCACCGGAATAAATTCAACTCTCGCCTTAGGAACAATTCTACCAGCAGCTTCCAGGCATGCGCTGCGATATCTTCTATCATTCAATTCAAATTGTTGAAGAAAGACAAATGCAACTAAATTTGCCTGTTCGTGGGCGCCAAATATTTTGGAAAGATTTATACGAATTTGATTTTCATCTCCTTGATCCTGTGCCGCCCACTGAGCATTAGTTACCAATGCAGCCCGTTCGTCGCCTGGCACGCGAAACACTACCTGAACTGGATCTGATCCTATCGTGAGCGGAACTTCGGTTGCAGACCTCAATAGATAAAATCCTTCGTCAAGCTCAATGGGCTCAGCAGGTGCGATACGTTCTGAAAATCTGCCTACTGAATGTGCTAGCTCATTTTCGATACGCTCTACCAGGGAAGCCCGATCGTCTACTGACAAAAAAGGTACTGTTGCAATTGCATTTACAAGCTGTTTATCACGATCAATAGTCTCTGCCACATATTGAATTGTTGGAGGATAGCCCTGCATAAGCAGTCCAGTCGTAAGCCCCGACAAAGGGTGACCTGACGCTAAATCCTTAAGGCAGCGACCCCAAAGACTTGCAAGAAGCTCCCCTTTTAATTCCTCGCTAATCCCGCCTACTTTAATATTGCCTCGAAACAGCTCATTCAGAATGTGTTCGCCGCCAATTCCTTTGGAACAAAAGTGAGCACAAGCTCGCAAAAATGCGTCAACCGTTTCTGCTGATTGATGGGACAAAACCGTCTGGGCCAACTCAATAGAGAGATCCCGACTTCCCAAAAGTCCTCTCCTAGATTCTGCCAGGTCGATAGCTAAAATAACTTCGACAGAATGTTGCATAACCGCGCCAAGGTCGCCGCGTACTTGAAACGGCATAGCAAGAACTTCTTTGGTGCGGGCAAGCAGCCCAGAAGCCTCATTGGCAGTTGCTAGCCGCGGAAAGGCGATATCGACCGCGTCAAACAAAACACAAGGATCTGCCAGCTGAGCCTTTAGGGCATCCCAGTCGCGGCCCCCTATGGTATCTACTTTTGAGGCTTCCAGTAGCTGCGCTCCAACTACTGCGATATTAGGTTGATGGGTTGGTTTCATTCACACACACTCCTGGGCCGTACCCTACCAAAGACTGGCGGCCTACTCACCTCGGCCCTCCCCGTTGCCCCTAAATCGGTAGCCGCTAGTCTACCCCTGGTCCGTCCCAACATGGAGTCTTCCCTACTACCGGCGCCACTGCTCTGCACCAACCAGTTTAATTTATTACCAAAATTCGCGAATTCTCATTTAACTTGATTAAACTAAATTCGCCATCTTGGCAGTCTCGCTCAGTGCTCCCTGATTAGATTCCTGGGTGTCCTAAATTTAGCATGGTGTTGCAAACCACCTCCCCACTCAGACATACTTCGCCAATGACCCAATTTGCAGCCCAGCCAGAAGTAAAGGAGCTATTTAGCGGAAAACCCGTTGAATGGTCTCCACATGACGTCGATGCGCGGTATCTACGCTGGGACTCGTTGTCCTTTAATTTTGTAGAAAAGGGCCGGGATGCCGCGCCAACTTTAAGAGAACGCTCTTTCGAGCCCCTTACAGCTGTAGACCGAGAGATGCTGTGGCGTTTGTGCGAAGCATCCCCTGAAATTACGATAGGCTATGGGAGAGTTGACATTCGAGATTCCTCCGTTGCGTTTGAGTTTCCTCCAAGCTTCCGCTCACGCACAGATAAAGAAGGAGCTCCGCCTGTTTTTCTCGAAACCCTTAGGGTCTCAAGTTTTTGGCATACACTCAATTTTCAATTACTCCAATCAAAAACCGGTCGTTGGGACCTGCTCGTCTCATTCAGTCGCAATAGAGAAGATAACGATACCAGGCAAGAGGACCCAGGACCTGAGCTTGATATAAGCGATTCTGGCCTTGCCATCTATTCGCTCAATAGAGACTTTGGCAATCGCATTCCTCGCAGCCTAGTTGGAATTCCGTCACTCCTCGTTTTTCAAGATATGCAGATTGGCGAGCGCTTTAAATTAATAGTCGATAGACCTGTGGCGCCAGAAAGGCTTTTGAGCGGCATAATTGTTTTTACAGGGCCCCAGCCGTACTAAAAAGTTCGCATCATTTTTTGTGTCCACTTTGAGCCCCCCGCTAAGGAGTGCGCAATAACTTGGAATTTCGCATTGCCGGCAAGACGGCGAATATCAGCAGCGATATTAGGTAAGCGCAGCCTGAAATGGGGTCACGCACCAGGGGATTTGCGTTGGGACGCACCATGGGGGCTAGAGCTTTCCGCTCTAAATCAAATCTTGAAGGCAGCTGATTTGAAGATAACGTTCGATACTGATCGCGAGGCGGTCTAACGGAAAGGATGACTTGGACCAACGCTGAGCATTTCTGCCTGAAGTCCATCCGTTTGTTCGCCTACGCTCACCTTACGGCGAGGTTCCGGCGAACAAGTGATAGGAGCAGATGCGGAGCGCTGCTCAATTAAAAGTTATCAAGCACATAATGTTAACTTAGTAGGAACTAGAAACGATTTTTAAACTAAGTCATGTGGTTTGTGCAATTTCTTAAAAGTAAACACATGTGAGCTGGGACCGTTTTTCTGAAAGTACTCTAACCTTAACTTTGCTTCTTGCACTGATGGAATATGCCCAGCTTTTATCCACCATAACACGGAATATGCGTCGCTCATTTTTTCGAACCACTCGCGCCGATTTCGCATTACTTCGGAATGGGCCGATTCATAAACATAAAGTTTTAACGAATCGACGGATTCCCAGACGGACATATTAAAAAGAATTCGATCATCATCGTATGGGCGCAAGTAAGTGGCGTCGCCTCCTTCAGATTGAAATCGCCAAACGAAGCCAGGCGAACCGTCGGCAAGTTTGTTAATCTCTTCCAGTCTGGCAACAAATCCTGCCATAACCGGATCCTCCAAAGGCGCTTGCATACGAGCGATGTTCATTTGAGCAATGTAATATCCTTCAAATTTCATAGTTCCTCTTAACGAAACAAAGGAAGGCTTCCAGTGAACTTATTCACCAACTTTACAGGACCGCACAATGCGAGTCCGAAGTATTCGAGCTCCTGGATCGGAGTGTCTCGCATTTTCGTGGCGTATTCTTCATACGATTTTGTCGTGCGCGTAGCGCTAATTAGTTCAAAGACCAAGAGTTCGGACTCATGCGCCTTCATTGCTTCCCGAGAGTTTCGCAGCCACTCCCCTTCTCCCCTGAGAATAGGGATAGGCGCGGTAGTAATGCCTGCCCGTCGAACACCGCTATTGTCTTCAAGATCGCGTCCGATAAGGTGCGGGAACTGTTTACCGACGCTCAGCGATAAGACCGCTGCGGTGTTAGTAGCCAAGCCTATCGGCAAGGTGTGATCAATCACCAAAACGCATTTCAAGAGGGTAAGATTTTCCATAACAAGTCTCCACTGTGTTACCGCTCGGTAACATATTGCCATATTACGTACCGATCGGTAACATGTCAAGTGAGGGCCTCAATATGACTTCAATCGAGAAATCCACTAAGCAGCGTCGCAAGGTGAAACAGGGTGAAATTGGCAAAAGACAGATACTGGAAGCCGTTGATGATCTTTTTTATCAGGAAGGTGCACGCGCTGTCGGCGTCGATGCGGTTGCAAAGCGTGCTGGCGTGCATAAAATGACGCTGTATCGTCAATTTGACTCGAAGGACGCTCTTCTTCTCGAGTATCTCGCCCGCATGGAGCAGATTTTCTGGGGGCATTTCGAAGCAAGTGCCGATAAGCATCCAAATGATCCACGCGCTCAGATCTTACAGTTCTTTATCGACCTGGAGATTCGAAGTCGTAGTAACACATTTAGAGGTTGCCCGTTCGTAAACATCGCGGCGGAGTTTGCCGATTCTTCCCACCCTGCCCGTAAGGCGGTTGCCAAAAATAAGAAGGAACTTCTTCGCCGATTATGGATCATGGCCAAAGCCGCTGGCGCCAAGAACCCGAGACGCCTGGCGAACGGACTAGCTTTCCTGATTGAAGGAGCCTATGCGGCAAGTCAGACTTTTGCACCTGAAGAAAGGGTTCTTACTGCCCTTCCGCCGGTAGCGAAGATGCTGCTGGAGGCTGAAACACTATAGAGGATCGCGCCACCGAAACTCACCACTGAATCCAGACTAAGGCATTCTGCTTGCTTGATAATCGAGATAGGGTGCCCCCTCACGGGGTCACTCCTCTCACAACTTGTCTCGCCATAGCCTCTGGCGTAGGCGGGTTCATCACCTCGGCACCATCGCCCTTGGGCTTCCTTCAGGTAGCACCTCGCAGCACTACCCTTGCCTCTATCTAACCCTTCCGGTTCACCTCCGTGGACAGCGGACTTCTCGCCCCGCTGAAGCTTCAGCGAAAGCGGGTCACCGCCAACGTTACTCATCATGCACAGCGACACACGACTAAAATCACCAGTTGTCGCGCCACACCGTAGCACGCATCACCACTTTATTCACGCGCGCGACAATCTGGTGGACTTGGTTGTTATCCGTCCTTTGTAAATTGATACATGAGCACATCATCTACATAACAATTGTCGCGCAATCGAATCTCTTTCGGGCGTCTGCCTTCTTCGCAAAAGCCCATCTTTCTATACAGCTTAATCGCCGCGTCGTTGGAAGAGAAAACCGCAAGACCAACTTTCTCAATCTTCGGATTCGCCCTCGCCCAGGCGAGAAGCGTACTCAAGAGTTCCTTGCCTACCCCCTTGCCGCGATGTGCCTTACCCACCGACATGCCAAATGAGCCCACGTGACTGAGTCGTTCACGATCGTAATTAGAGAAGTTCAACTCACCGATTAGGTCGCCACTCAACTCAGCGATCAAAGCGAGTTTCGTAGGAGAGCTTCTGTACTCTTCGATCCAGCGGGCCTGTGCGTCTACGCTGCGAGGGTACTCATGCGGTTGGGTTACCACTACGTCACTATTGATTTGTATAGAAAGGATATGATTTCTTAACGATGCTGCGTCTTTCGTAACGGCACACCGTATGATCAGGTGTTCACTAGACGGCCAGGTAATTTCGCGTGCTTGAATTTCAGCCATTTCTGTTTGGGCGGATAACGTTAAAGCTGAGCGGGAAAGGGGCCTACTAAACTTTCTAAACTTTAAATTAGCTCGCTGCCCCTTTCTCCGCCTCGTGCATTTTGTTAGCCTTCACAATTCATGGCAAATCTTTAAAAAACTGGGCAACATCAAAGTTGGCGATGGTCCGAGCGAGACTCAACGGGCTTACATCATAATTGTTCTTCGAATAAGGGTCCGCTCCCGCCTCACGCAATATTACTATAACCGATCCGCTTCCTGTACAACTAAACACTGCTTTAAATAAAGGAGTATTACCATATGCATCTTTTATTTCCATCTGGGCTCCAATGGATAAAAGCGCCTCAGTAGCTACCACCGAATTTTGTTGGGCTGCGAAATGGAGGGGAGTAAAGCCGTTGTCATCTTGTGCATTAGGATCTGCCCCTTCTAAAAATAATCGATGAATCTCACCACCATTTCCGCTAAGGGCGGCATAATGCATGGGAGTACGTCCGTACTCATCAACACCCGGGCGCGGAAGCCTTTTTGGCTGTTTTCCTGTCATAAAATCCTCGCAATGAAGGCTAACATTAGATTCTACAACCGTCTCTCAACTGCTGAGCTCCAATCATAGTCGATGATCCCAGACCACTCAAACTTA
>JBIKUD010000114.1:0-2762 GCA_044347745.1 Bdellovibrionota bacterium | reverse complement strand
AGCTTGCCAAAAATTGAAGGCAGTGAAGGAAACTTGCTCTCGCCCTACGCAGCTACCAAAGCAATCAATGAATTATATGCAGATGTATGGCATCGCACGTATCAGTTGCCCCTCATTGGACTACGTTACTTTAATGTGTTTGGGCCGAGACAAGACCCTCGGGGGGCCTATGCTGCCGTGATCCCGCGTTGGTTATCATGTGTGCAGGACTGCAAGTCCTGTCTCATTAATGGAGATGGGCAGACAAGTCGAGATTTTTGTTATATCGAGAACGTCATTCAGGCTAACATTCTGAGTGCGTGCGCTGAGCCTGAAGCTTTCGGGCGAGTGTATAATATAGCGTGCGGAGAACGTACCACCTTACGTGAGCTTCATGATTTATTGTGGCAATTTGGAAAAGATTTTGGATTATGCCCCACCATTCAGCCCCCGGTGTTGCAAGACTTTAGGGCGGGTGATGTTCGACATTCCCTTGCCGATGTGAGCCTCGCTCAGCAACTTTTAGGGTATCGGCCTGCAGTTTCCTTCGTCGATGGCTTGCGAGCTCTTGTGCGGACCGCCGCTGGCATGAAAAGCTAGTTACTGACCAAGCCTATGAGGACTGAGAGATATGCGTAGCTATGTAAAAGTATTGTCTGTTTTGGCCAGTGGTTTTATTGCCACTTCCGCTTTCGCACAATTCGGAGCCTGTTGTGCAGGGCATGGAGGCGTCTGTGAGTGTAAGGACGGTGGGGTCATTTGCTGCGACGGCTTCACTGGTTCTTCTTGCCCGTGTCCTCAAGAGCAGCAAGAAATTAAAGTGCCTGGCCAGATAGAGCCAATTAAGGTGTTACCCACCGAGGCTCCACAAGTAGCAAAGGAGGCAGCTCCCAAGATTTTGCCTAAAGTAGAGCGTGTCCCTCATGCAATGTATTTGCCCGATCGTGAGCTGACACCGGGTGATATTCGCTCAAAAAACTTAAAGGAAATTTGTAAGCCGGGGTATGTAGGTAATTTACCCCGTGCGACTGAGGAAAATAAGGCAGAAGCTTACCGATTATACGGCATTAAAAACCGCCAAGGGTATGAGATCGATCATCTTGTCTCAAAGGGAACTGGCGGTTCTTCTGAAGTTCCCAATCTTTGGCCACAAAAACGTACTGGTGACTGGAATATGTCCCATAAAGACAGGCTTGAAAATCACCTTAATAAGATGGTTTGCGCCGGTCAGGTAAAGCTGCAGGATGCTCAAGAAGCATTACGTAAAGATTGGGTCTCTGCGTATCGGAAGTATATTGGCGAACTCGAAAGCTCAAGCAATATGAAGCAGAAAAAGAAGAGCGCGGCAGTAAAGAAAAAATCCTAAACTGTAGGACCCTATGCGGCGTCGTATTGTGCCGGAGCTGCAAAAGCCAGATTTTAATAAATTGGGTCCCCCATTAAAATGGGCGGGGGGTAAGCGCTGGCTGCTGCCGGTTATTAGGCACATTTTTGACAATCAAAAACCCAAGAGACTTGTTGAGCCTTTTGCAGGTGGCTTAGCGGTTAGCCTTGGTTTACGACCTCGACATGCTCTGCTTAACGACATTAATCCGCATGCAATAAATTTCTATAAATGGTTACAGGAAGGTTTAGAAATCTCGCTTCGTATGCAAAACGATCGAACGTATTACGAAAACGCGCGAAGTCGATTTAATGCGTGTATTCGGCGTGGCGTCCACGATTCGGCTTTGGCCGCAGGCTTATTTTATTATCTAAATAGAACTGGATTTAATGGGCTGTGCCGATTTAATTCCTCAGGCTTTTTTAATGTGCCTTTCGGCCGCTATAGTTCAATTGGGTATCGCAATAATTTTAGTGACTATAGAGGCCTTCTCCGCAGTTGGAAATTTGTGTGTGGAGATTTTGAATTACTTAAATTAAAAGCAGGGGATTTCATTTATGCTGATCCTCCCTATGATGTCGAGTTCACGCGCTACTCCTCAGAAGACTTTCGTTGGCATGACCAGGAGCGGCTGGTAACCTGGTTACGTGCGCATGAGGGGCCAGTGTTAGCTTCGAATCAAGCAACTCCGCGTATTCTTAAGCTCTATAAAAAGTATGGATTTACAGTTTTAAACTTGCCAGCTCCGCGTATGATCTCGTGTAATGGGAACCGAACCCCGGCGCTCGAGATGCTTGCGGCTCGGAATATTGATAGAAACTTGTTGCGAAGTGCTGTTGCGGAGCATCGAAAGAGGAGCAAAGCGCGGGACTTAGCAATTGATTAGGTCATTTACTGAAAATTAGAGAAACTGCATGGCTTTTCAAAATCCTGATAGATTTAATGGTGATGTGCGTAAACGCCCACAGATTGGTCCTGTTCGGGGCAGTAGTACTTTTGGTGATAAGCTATTTACCTTTTTCCAATTATTGATCATTTTCACCATGCTACGGGTGGTGATGGTTGCCACTGGGCTAATGTTTTTTTATATCCCTTATTACGACACTGCGATTTCGCTTCTTGTTGAAACGATGCGGAATTATTTTGAATAGTGGGTTTTGGGGGGTAGGAGATCCCTTCGACAGGGTCAGGGGAAGCAGGCGCTGGAAACTGGAGCAGGTCACCGGTGACGGACTAACTGGTGTACAGAGAACAGGCTGACTGAGAACCGTTCAACGGAAACTGAAAACTGGGACTGCTCTTCAGAAAAAAAATGCGGGCCTCAGCCCGTACTTTTAATAAGCTTGTATACATGAGCTCCTAGGCAGTCTAGCTTCTGCCAAACCTGACTGCCTTCTTG
>JBIKUD010000113.1:0-2804 GCA_044347745.1 Bdellovibrionota bacterium | reverse complement strand
AATCAACAGTGGCAATGCGGTGCCAATATGTTGAACACCGGTATTACGATGGTGGCTGGAACGATTAATGATATCGATACGCTCATCTCCGGAGGCCTGTGCGGCAATATGGGGACAGCGGTTCAATATCTTGCGAGAAATCCTGTTACCGGAGAATGGGGCTATCAGAGAGGAGATAATGTAAAGGGACTTTTGCAGGGCGCAAATGATGCTTTTCGTTCTTATGATCCTAGTAAAATGGGTCATTTCGTCGGTTCTGTTGCCCCCACTATCTACCTTGGTGGGAAAGCGGGAGTACAAGCGGTAAAAAGTGGTACAGGTGCGTTGAGAGCCAGTTCCAGCGGTGGGGCAAGAGCGGGTGCTAGCGCAGCTGATGATGCTCTGAATGCTGCCAAATCGGCAAATACCCAAGCCGATGATGCTCTGAATGCTGCCAAAGGTAGCCCGCAAAGCCCTAATAGTCGTGGACCAAGTAACCCAGCGTTGAATCCAGGGCAGAGTCCGGCGGTGGTGAAGGGGATTTGTAAAGATTGTCCACAAGCTGGGATAGCTATTGAATTGGGAGGCGGACCAAGAAGTCAGCTTGGTCTTCTCAATTTTGATCCTTTGGCGAGAGGAGTAGGGGGTGTTATAGCAAGTGCAGAGGCGCTTCCTTTAGCTAGCAGCTCAGTTGGCGATATCTATGTCATATTTCCAAAAGGGTATAAGCCTGGTGCGGAGATTGTTCGTGTTCAAAAGCCCGGGGGAAGAACTTATTTGGCGGCCCAGCGTTGGCCTGATGGAAATTTCCGAAGTGCTGGCGCAAGGGACACATTTAACGTGTTGAGTCGTGATTGTAATTACAAACTTGTAGGGGAGGTGCCCTTTAATGAAGCTTTTCCAGGGTATATTGCAAGGACTACTGATGGAAGCACTCCGTTTGCCACAAGAAATGTTAAGGTATTCGTTTTTGAACGTGTTCAATAGTTACAAGTATAACGAAAAAAGGTAGGTAATTATGGAGCCAGTTCAGACGCGCCAATTTAATTTCGTACAGGATGATCTCGATTTTACTGAAGCGAATCTTTCCGCGCCGGAGATTGAGGGAGATAAATTGATAGTTTATGCCTCGAATGTGGGGATTGTTGAAAATAATCCTGCTAACAAAAGAGAGGTGGAGTGGAGTTGTCCACAAATAAAAATAACATTTTATGGAGTTTCTTTGTCAAAGCGTACGATGCAAAATCGAGATAGCGCCGAAGATGGAACAGTGGCGTTTGGTGCGGAACGAGAGCTAACTGACTTGGATAGGCCTGATCAAAACAGCAACAAAAAAGAATTTTATCTTATGGGCACAATGGGTCAGTCTGCGCTTGGTATTGATGTGGCTGATCCGTGGAAAATTTGCTGTGACTCAGCCAAATTTGAGATCGTAGCCAAGTAAGGCTTATCTCAGCACAACGTTTGCAAATTTGAGCATGCTGCTGGAAGTGCCTCGCGAAATGTCAGAGAGATTCTTTCTTCTCTTTTTAAGGAAACGCCGGCTATATTGTCGATATGGCGTCGATCAATTGAGTGCTTCCATTTGTAACGCAGCTCACCTTCCAGAATCGCTAAGCTGCCCGGCTCAAGCAAAATGCTAAAACGAGACTTGCTTCCGTCGGTAGCCTTAAAGTTCATAACAATCGGGCTACCAAGAGAGATGATATAAATTCGCTCTCCAAATAGATCAGGTCTATCTATGTGCGGTGATATTCCCTCGCCTGGAGAATACTTGTTGATTATTAGTTGGTTGGTCCGAGCTATGGCACCTTCGAGTGGGCGAGCCTTATCCAGAATAAAAGCGCTCCAACCAGGAAGCTCTCCATTTACAGAAGGGGTGAGTTGCTTATCCCCGATGCTATACTGAAACCCGTACTGACTCACTTGACGTCGCCCAAGGGATTCCCATGGAGCGGCTGCAGCTGTTTTCATGACGCTATCTTGCTCGCCTACCGAGAGAAATGATCCAAAATATCGTAAACCAAGCTGCGCTAGTCCAACCATCTGCCGCTCAGCACTTGCTCCAAATGAGTGTTCAGTGAGTAACTGACAGAATGGAATTTCAATTTTTGGGCTGCGGTTCATAGCGTTCTGAAAGCAAAAAATTTAGATGTATAATATGACCTGATCTTCTGATTATCTGCTATCGGCTCTTTATGGGCACATGACTCATTGGAATTTCGATTAACCCCACCCCCTCGTACATTTGTTCTGGTGGAAATGGGTAGACGGAGATGAGTTTTTCACACATCAACCTCTTGGGAGCAAAACGGTGCCTATGCGCTTGAAGATGTTCATGCTTCCCTAATAAGTATTATGGGAATACTTCCCAGGGAGGTGGCATAGAAAATGGCGGCAGTCTCCGAGGGAATACAAGACAGACGGAAGTAGCTGGAAATCTAACCACTTATCCTGTCTAAGACTCGAAACCTCGGGTTTCTTGCGGCCCCGCCAGCCGGAGAGAAGTTGCTCGATGCGTAGCAGTAGTACGGTGCTGCCCGTGTATAGCAAGATTGAACTTAATCATACCAAATAATGCCCGTCTGCCACTTACCCAAATAGCCTCTTTGAATTTCTGTATTCTCGTAAACAAAAAGATAATTTCACCCGCTGGGTGGGAAATAAACTTAGTGAGATTTGTGGCTCCGGTACCCTCGCCTTCACTTCAACCTACGCCAGTCGCTCTAGTACTTCCGACAGGCGCTGCCACTCATCCTCATTATCTGGATGCGCACGGCGCGCAAACGCCAAGTATTTTGTGACTACCGCAAAGTTTTTCTCAG
>JBIKUD010000072.1:0-9716 GCA_044347745.1 Bdellovibrionota bacterium | reverse complement strand
CTCTATTAGAATCAGCATCGTTACAGGCGCTAGCTCGCTCTCTTACTATAAAAAAAGCATACCCATTTTTGTCGGTTGTTTTTGGGCAAGACAGCTCAGCGCCGGGAACAACCAGGGGTATTCCGGGAACCGGATTACCCTGAGCATTAATTGCTGTCCATGCTACTCTTCTTGTTGAGTAGTCCGAGTAAGCTCTAAAACTACAAATTCTATTGGAGCAGTTACTTAAAGCCAGCTCTGCAGGCTCAAAGCGTAGTCCGCGAGCCACTGGAGCAATTATTGAGGAAGCATCAGCAGGAGCCCCAACATCTGCGGGATCAAACGTAAACGTACCACCTGGTCCAGTGAAAAAACCTGGAATTCCATTTAGGCCATTAGTACCACCTAGCTCAGCAACAACGCCGGCCCCAGCTTCGTTGGTGATTCTAACGGTATACGGAACTGCATGAGCAGCGGAAAGGCCTACTATCAGAGATAGTAGGAGCACACCAAAATGTTTCAAGATTTGAAACAAGCCTGCCAGTCTCCGGTCCTTAAGGTTTACGTCATGGTTAAGATCGCGTCTTAACCAACCCCCAAGGACAGATTTTCGGGAGAACTGGCGGAAAGATTGATAGAGCCCTAAATATATTTACAAAATGATGCCCAAACTTAGATTTTTCTACGAAAAATTCGTAGAACAGCTCTTATAAGGGCTTCATCAGCGGAAAAACCTGACACTCGCGAGCCGGCTTATCCATTAAAAAGGCAAACACTCTTTCACTGAGACCAAAGCCGCAGGTTGGAGGCATTCCATATTCTAACGCCTCTACAAAATCATGGTCATTCATTTGGGCTTCGGCATCGCCTGCATCACGCATTTTTTGCTGCTCAGCAAATCGACCAGCCTGGTCAATAGGATCATTAAGCTCACTGTAGCCGTTTCCAAGCTCACTACCAGCAATCAGCACGTGAAAGCGCTCAACCACCTGAGGGTTGGCTTCGCTCTTTTTTGCCAAGGGAGAAAGTGCCAGTGGCTCATTCACAAGGAATCCTGGTCCAGCAATTTTCTTGCGGCAGTATTTCCAAAGCGCGTCCACGCCGCGCGCCACGTTAAAACCAGCTTTATCGTATTCAACTTTTAACTCATGCAAACGGGCCGTCACCTCTTCCAAGGTAGCCGTGTGAATATCAATATTGGTATATTTTTTAAGCGTCTCGGCATAGTCGTAGCGCTCCCACGGCTTGCCCAAATCAACCTCAAATCCACGCATTTTAAAAGTTAAAGTTCCAAAGGTTTCCTGAGCAACATGTTTAAAAAGCTCTTCAACAAGTGCCATGCCTTGTTGGTAGTTGGCATACGCCCAATAAAACTCCATCTGTGTGTAATCTTGCAGATGCTCTGCAGACATCCCTTCATTGCGGAACTGCCGCCCAATTTCAAAAGTTTTCTCAAGACCACCAACCATCAGCCTTTTTTGCCACAGTTCGCCCATTGAGATGCGTAAATTTACGTCAATATCAAGCGCATTATGATGGGTAACAAAGGGCCGTGCATCGCCGCCACCAGTCACGTTTTCAAGCGCAGGAGTAAATACTTCAACAAATCCCTTCTGCTTTAGAAAACTCCGCATGGAGTTCCAAAAGCGGTCAATTTTATAAACCATGTCTTTAACTTCTGGATTAAAGATCATGTCGAGGTAGCGCTTACGAAGTCGAATTTCTTCGTCTGCTAATCCTTTATGCTTATCGGGCAAGGGACGCAAAGACTTGGTTAAAAGAGTTAACTTGCGAACCAAAACTGAGCGCTCGCCCTTGTTAGTGTCGAAGCGCTCGCCTTCCACCCCAATAAAGTCGCCAAGATCAAGGTTACGCACCCAAAACTTGTAATCATCGGTAAATTCTTTTTTATTGAGGACTATCTGAATTCTTCCGGCCTCATCTTGGATAGTGGCAAAAGCAATGTTGCCCATGTCGCGGAACAATACGATGCGTCCGCCGACTCTTGCGGGTTGGCCAACAGCTAATTCAGCTACCTGCTGAGATGGTTGTTTCTCAAAGGGCCCAGCCGTGAACGGATTGATTCCCCGCTCCATAAAGGCGTTCATTTTTTTAATTCGTTCAGCTCGATACTCGTCAATCATACGGCCTCTCATAGAAATGCCCTGCGTATCATTTTATGCCCGGGATCGCGCTAAAAAGCTACCCCCGACGCTATGGGGCAAGAATTTTGCCTGGATTTAAAATGCTTTGCGGGTCAAACACTCGCTTGATTTGTCGCATCAACTCAATTTCTGCGGCGCTGCGAGAAAAGCCTAAATAATCTCGCTTTAAAAGCCCAACCCCGTGCTCGGCAGAAATACTTCCATCAAGTCGCTGCACAAGGGCAAAAAGCTCAGTATCCAAGCCCTGACATTGTTTAAAGAAGTCAGCCTCTGATATTTCAGCGGGCTTAAGTAGGTTTATGTGCAAATTCCCGTCCCCTATATGCCCGAACACAATCGCTTGCAGCCTTGGATGCTTAGCCAAATACTCCCGTTCAAAAGCCGCTAAAAAATGCGGAATGTTTCCAATCGGCAACGAAATGTCATTTTTATGCGGCACATGTCTGGCATTAATGCTTTCGCTTATCCGTTCACGTAATCCCATGATGCCTTGGCGCTGTTTTACCGACTGCGCCTGCACGATATCCCCAACGAGGCCCGCCTCAAGTTGGGAACCAAATAACTCAGCGGCTTGAGTTTTGTCTTGCTCTCCAACAAGCTCCAACTCAATCAGAGCATACGCTGGATATTCCTTGGCGAACGGAGCAGGAAGGCCGGTCACCTCTTTCACAAGACGCAAGGCATTAAGTTCAAAATACTCAAACACATTTACCGCAAGCCCTGCTTTCCTTAGGCGCTCAAGCAACTCAAGTACTCTTGCAGGTTGGGTAAGCCCTACAATAAATAACTCACCATCTTTTGGCGGGCTGGTCAGTTTAAGCGTCGCCTCGGTAACAATTCCCAAAGTGCCTTCGGATCCAATAAACAAATGCCTTAAATCATAGCCTGTTTGGTTCTTAATGAGCGCCCCGTTGAGTGCAAGCAATTCTCCCGCTCCCGTAACCACTCGTAGACCAAGTACCCACTCTCGCGTATTTCCATATCGAATAACTCGAATACCACCGGCGTTGGTTGCGATGTTGCCACCAATCTGACTTGACCCTTTGCTCGCAAAATCGAGTGGATAAAATAGGCCGTGCTCCGCTGCTTTAAGTCGTATCGATTCTGTAGTAGCCCCCGCTTGGCAGCGTAGGGTGCCCTGCTGGGGCTGGACTTCCAATATTTTATTCATTCGACTCATGGAGACTACGACTTCTCCATGCATCGCAGTGGCGCCCCCGCTATAACCAGTTCGACCACCAGAGGGAACTAGCGAGATACGTCGCTCGGCGCAGCGCAGCATAATTTGACGGACCTGCTCCTCAGTCTCTGGCAACAAAACCAGCCCCGCCCGCCCTTTAAATTGTTTAGAAGCGTCACAGCCATAAAATACTAAATCGTTCGCTACACTGCTCATAGCCTGTGGTGGCAATATGTCACTAAATTGTTCGGCTAAACTCATGCGCTTGTCCTTTACTCCCACTCGATAATTTCAGCGTTTTAAGGGATGATGGCCTACATGAAAACAAATTGGAAATACATCATCGACTTTGACAGTACCATAATCCAAGTTGAAGCGCTGGATGAACTTGCAGCTATAAGTCTTGCAGATGCTCCAAATAGAGAGGCTACCCTAGCTCGAATCCGAGACATTACCAAAGCCGGTATGGAGGGGCAGATTTCAATTGCTGAGTCATTGCATCAGCGAATTGGCCTTCTCAATGCCCATAGAAACCATATAGAGCACCTGATTAAACTGCTCAAAAAAAAGATAAGCCCTTCGTTCAAGAACAATAAAAGTTTTCTTAAAAAGAAAGCCAAGGATATTTTTGTTTTTACAAGCGGCTTCAAAGAATATGTGCTACCTATTGCCAAGGAATTAGGACTAAAAGCCGAGCAGGTGTATGCCAATACTTTTGAGTATGACAAAAAAGGCAACATAGTTGGCGTCAGTAGCAACAATCACCTGGCGCACGCCCGAGGTAAAATTGCTCAGCTTCAGGCCCTAAATTTAGATGGTGATATTTGCGTTATTGGAGATGGCTACACTGACTATGAAATGAAGGAGTCAGGGCTGGTCAAAGAGTTTATTGCATTCACTGAGAGTGCACACCGCGACATCGTAGTTGCCAATGCCGATCGAGTCGCCCGTAGTTTTGATGAGGTGCTCTACGCACATCATCAACCAACAAAAGTTTCCTATCCAAAAAGTAAAATTGAAGTATTGCTGCTCGAGGCAGTACATCCTCTGGCTATAAGTGCTTTCGAACGAGAGGGCTTTAGCGTCAAAACACGCAACGATGCGCTTTCAGAGGCAGAACTTATTTCTGCAATTAAAAACGTCTCCCTCTTAGGTATTCGCTCCAAAACTAAAGTTACACCAAAAGTGTTGGCAGCAGCTCCGAAACTGATGGGAATTGGAGCATTTTGTATTGGAACAGAACAAATTGCACTTGACGACTCGGCACAACGTGGCGTTGCAGTTTTTAATGCTCCATACAGCAACACTCGCAGCGTCGTTGAGTTAGCTATTGGCGAGACAATAATGCTCATGCGTAGGGTTTTTGAAAGCAGTAGCGGACTCCACGCCGGCAGATGGACGAAATCAGCCTCTGGCTGCTTCGAAATTCGCGGCAAAAAGCTCGGTATTGTAGGGTACGGCAACATAGGGTCTCAGCTTTCAGTTCTCGCCGAAGGCTTGGGCATGGAGGTGTATTATTACGATGTTGTTGAACGTCTTGCCCTAGGAAATGCACGCAAATGTAGAACTCTTGATGAGCTACTCGGCATTGCCGATGTCCTTACCCTACACGTTGATGGACGCAGTTCCAATCGAAAACTTATGAGCAAAGCCCAATTTGAAAAACTCAAAAAGGGATGCATCTTCTTAAATCTAAGTCGAGGACATATCGTTGACATACCAGCTCTGGTACATGCAATTAAGTCTGGAACAGTGGCTGGCGCTGCCATTGATGTATTTCCGTACGAGCCACTCAGCAACAAGGAAGAATTTCTATCTGAGTTAAGAGGATTACCAAACGTAATACTCACCCCTCATATTGGTGGCAGCACGCTTGAAGCTCAACGTAATATTGGCGAGCACGTCGCTCAGAGACTTATGGAGTATGTAAATACGGGCTCCTCATTTGGTAGCGTTAATTTCCCCAATATCCAACTACCGTCTTTTCAGAAAGCACACAGATTACTCCACATTCACCGCAACGTCCCCGGAATACTAGCTCAAATAAATGGCATTCTCGCGGATGGTAAAATTAATATTCTTGGGCAATATTTAAAAACGAATGAGCATATTGGCTACGTAATTACCGACGTGAATAAACAGTACAGTGAGGACATTGTAGGGTCTCTACGCAAAGTGCCCGATACCATAAAGTTTCGAGTGCTCTACTAAAAAAGGTAACATTTTATGCGCTACTTTACCCCTGGCCCAACCCAGTTACACCCAAAAGTGCCAGAATTTATAAAAGAAGCGCTGAGCCAAGATATCTGTTCTATCTCCCATCGTTCGCCAAAGTTTGACGGCATCTATGCGAGCGCTGCAAATAGCGTGCGTAATTTATTAGGTGCGCCTAAAAAGATGCATGTCTTCTTTTTGGGGTCGGGCACCGAAGCGATGGAGCGCATCGTTCAAAATTGCGCGGTAAAAAACACTCTTCACTTTGTCAATGGAGCCTTCTCCGAACGATTTTTTCAAACTGCTAAGGAGCTTGGAAAAAACGCTCGCCAAATTCATGCCGAACTTGGCGAGGGGTTTGATTTTGATCATGCTGAGATGCCTGCGGAAACCGAACTTATCTGTGTCACACATAACGAAACATCAACAGGCGTCATGACACCGCCTTCGAGTTACGAATGGATCAAGCGGCGCTATCCTCATGCGTTTCTGGCTGTTGATATTGTCTCTTCAGCGCCCTACCCTAAGCTGGATTTCAACGTGGTAGACTGCTGTTTTTTCTCGGTCCAGAAGTGTTTTGGCTTACCTGCTGGATTAGGAGTATTGCTCGTTAATGACGCTGCAATCGCTCGTTCGATAGAAATATTAAGCACTGGTAATTCAATTGGCTGCCACCATAATTTCCCTACCTTGCTCAGCTTTGAAAGCAAATCTCAAACACCTACCACTCCAAATGTGCTGGGCATTTATTTATTGTCACGGGTGGCTGCTGAATATGAAACAATAGGCGCAGATAAAATTCGAGCAGAAACCGAAGCAAAGGCCTCATTGCTCTATAATTTTCTTGAATCAAGAAATGACATGGAAGCTTTTGTTACTGATAAACAGCTAAGGTCTCAAACGGTCATAACTATTGAAGTTCGAGGCGGCGCCAAAAATCTGGTGCAACACCTTAAAACTAAGCAGATTGAAGTTGGCGCAGGCTACGGCAGCCTCAAAGACAATCAAATTAGGGTTGCTAATTTTCCTATGCACACCAGAAGCGATATGGATTTTCTAGTGGACTGTATTGGAAAATACAAGGCAGCCTAAGTACCCCTAGTGGCCGCCGGTAGCTGCATGACTCCACAACAACCTTCTCGCATTTGAATCAGAGTAGCGGTACTATCTAGAATGTCGAAACTTAAATTCGCAAATAGTTTACAATCTATTTTTTGAACACTTGCTGCCCAAACCTCTTAAAATGCGTGTTATGAAATTCCACCTTAATGCCGTTCTCGTTTATCGATTTATTGTAACGCTTATGGTGGGAGTGTTCCTAATTGGGTGCTCTGTAAACAAACAGCCCAAGACAATCTTCGAAACTTCATTCGCCCAAGAGAGCATCGAGGGAAAGTTAATCAATGCTTTTAAAGGCAGAGTACTGCTGGTGGTCAATATATCTTCAAAGTGTGGCACAACTCCGCAGCTTAGTGAGCTTGAAGAATTGTATCAAAAATTTAAGGACAGGGAATTTTTGGTCCTTGGGTTTCCTTCAGAAGACTTTGGACCTATGGATACAAAAACAGAAGCTGAGATTCGGTCCTTTTGTCGAACCCATTATAACGTCACATTTCCTTTATTTGGAGTCACCAAAGTAACAGGACCGCATCAAAATTCATTCTTTCGCTATCTCACTAGCCAGCGAGATACGGGGCTTGAGGGCGAAATAACATTCAATTTTGAAAAGTTCTTGATCAACAAAGAAGGACGTTTAATCGCTCGCTTCGGCTCATTTACTGGCCCTATGAGCCATAGACTAATTCAATCTATCGAGTGGGCGTTAGATGAGAAATAGCGGCATTACATTCCTCTTCCTCATGCTTATTCAGCTTCATGCTGTCGGCTGTAGCTTCCTTAAAGCTTCAGAGGCTCCGGACTTTGGATTTGTGCCTATGCCTGAGCTGATGTCGAAGCAGCCGGATCATCGCCCCTTCCATAAGGCTTGGGTAGCCGGCCAGCCACTTGCATCTATCAGGCAAATCCGCTCACAGATCTTCATTGCTCCGGTGAATACGGAGATACTCGAAAAACGGTACGCCGCGCTCATCCAAAACGACGAGGCAAGACAGATTCAAATCGACGAAGCTCGAGAGCTAGCAAAATACTTTGCGAATCGATGTAAACTTACTCTCAAAAGCTACACTCAACATCCATTACTTCTAGTTGATAAGACTACAGAGAATGCACTATCTCTTGAACTTGCATTAGTAGAACTCATCCCCACAAACCCGATTGTAAATCTAGTGGGCTCAGCGGCCGGTTATTTGGTGCCTGGAGGAGGGCTCATAAAGATAGCCGGAAAAGGGAGCATTGCTATGGAAGGAATGATCGCTGATTCTTTCAGCGGGGAATACCTCGAGCGTTTTAAAGATCGTGAAGAAGATAAGGCCTCAGCTTTTAGCCTAAAAGATTTTCAACGTTATGCCCATTTGCGTGTTGCGATTGACGATTGGTGTAGTCAACTTGTTGAAATTTTGGCGAAGCCCGCGTCTCAAGATACTGCAGACTCAGTACCCCTCACTCTGAATCCATTCTAAATAAGTAGCCGGAAAAACCCTTAAGAGACCGCCCAGTGCCCCTCATGCAGCGCGCCAAGCTGGTCACGTAAATCGCCTACTTGCTCACTCCAATAACTCGGAGTCTTAAAATGCGGAAAAGCACGTTGAAAGGCTGGGTCCTCCCAGCGCTTGGCAATCCAGGCCGAATAATGGATAAGTCGCAGCGCTCGCAAAGGCTCAATTAAGCGCAAAGTGCTACGATCGAAATGGCGCATTTGCTCGTAGCCTGAAAGCATGACCGATAGAACTCGGGAGGATTCTTCATCTCGACCCGGGATTAAAAGCCACAGGTCTTGCACCGCCGGCCCCACAACCATGTCATCAAAGTCGAGCAAAAATGGGCCCTCAGCCCCCCATAATATATTACTAAAGTGGCAATCTCCGTGAATACGATGACTTTGCACCCCTTCAAACCAAGGCGCTACTGTTGCACAAAGTTGTTCCACCAAATTTTTATAAAGCGGCGCAATTTCTTTCGGTAAAAAATTCCCCTGAAGTAAAAACCGTAGATTATCTAAACCATAGGTTTGTGGGGTTAAACGAAGTCTGTGGGGAGCATCATGAGAAGCACCGACCGTATGCAGACGGGCTATGAGCCTACCAATCCGCTCAGCCTGCTCATTCGTTAGTTCATCGGGGGCTCGTCCGCCAAATTTCGGAAACACCGAAAAAAACATTCCAGTTTCTTCATCAAGCAAAATTGTTTCACCATGCTCATTTTGCTCGGGGGCAATTACAGGGATATCAGCGGCCTTAAGATCATGCAAAAAGCGGTGTTCTTCAAGAATTTGATCTTTAGTCCAGCGACCGGGGCGGTAGAACTTCACAACCCTAAACATATCAAATCGGCTTTGCGCCTCTTGGCCGGCAGGCAACTCAATCTCTACCTCATACACCCTATTTTCCATTGAATTAAGCGCCAAGGAACGCCCGGTACAGCGAAATCCCAGCCGCTCAACAGCAATAAGAATTCTCTCTGGAGTAAGCGCGTAGAACGAATGAAGTGGTTCGGTATTCATGGAAGTGGAGTATGTTAGCTTCTGAGTGCCCTAAAAGCTACTCCCAACTCAAAAGCTTTCCACGCCTAAGGTCAGCCACAGAACGAACATAACCATGGACTGATTCAAAAGCCCAACTCGCAAGAATTAAGACCATCAGGGCAGCAAGTATGCGTATTAGTATATTATCACTAAGAAGTTAAAATAGTGTGCTGTGGAATTTGGGATTCCCGCCCATCGTCATGGTTACGCTCAAAGAACATGGCCTATCCATGTGTGCCAAATGAGGATTGCTGAGTTCACAAAAATGGGTGGATGCATTCACTCCCAGCCTTTCAACACTAGGAACCGCAACCAGCAAAAAGACGGTAATAATTGGAATGTATTCAACTATTGTGGCGCCGCCTTCATCTGCATAACTTCTTTTCGATATTTTGTTCTTCATAAGGATACTCATCGACTGATAGTTCGAAAGGTAAAGGCAGCTAAACTTTTTAACTAAAGAATCCAAGCATTTTGTAAGTTCTCTCCTTGTTTCCTAGGCATATGACTACGAAAATTCAGTAATTTTGAGTGAACC
>JBIKUD010000112.1:0-2810 GCA_044347745.1 Bdellovibrionota bacterium | reverse complement strand
AAATTTGGATTTACCTCTCGGCTGGTTGAAACCGGCACGAAGCCAGTGCTGCTCGCCTCTAGGGCCGGAAAAATTGGAAAGCCAAAAGTCTTAATATATGGGCACTATGATGTGCAGCCTGTGGATCCAGTTTCAGCGTGGCAATCTCCGCCATTTGAGGCAGTTCAACGCGATGGGCGAATCTGGGCTCGTGGTGCTACTGATAACAAGGGACCGACATTTAGCTTGCTTAAGGCTTTGGAAGCGTTGCACCAGGCCGGCCATTTTGATGTGCCCGTTACTTTGCTGATTGAAGGTGAAGAGGAGAGCGGGTCTGCAGGTCTCTATAAAGTGTTGCCAGATTTAGCCAAAGAGCTTGAGGCTGATATTTTGCTGGTAAGCGACACCACAACCGCTAAGCAAGGCGTCCCCGGAATTACCATGTCGTTGCGTGCCTTGATTGGGCTTGAAGTAACCGTTAAGGGGCTGAGTAAAGATTTACATTCGGGAATTCATGGCGGCGCAGTGGCAAATCCGGCTACAGAATTATGCAGATTAATTACCTCTTTGCATAATAGCGATGGTTCTATTGCGGTGGATGGATATTACGAGGGCGTAAAACCGCCAAGTGCTGAAGAGCTAAAACGTATAGAGGCAAATCCGCTAGCGCTTGCCGAGTATCAGAAACAAGTCGGGGTGTTGCCCCTTGGAGGCGAAACTGGGTTTTCAGCCTTTGTGCGCCGGGGCTGCAGGCCATGCATAGACATAAACGGCTTCCACTCAGGCTACGGTGGTCCTGGCGGAAAAACTATTATTCCAGCATTTGCCACCGCTAAAATTACGTCGCGCCTTGTTGATGGACAAAATCCTCTAAAATGCCTTGAGTCCCTGGTGGCTCATTTGAAGGCGCAGCCACTGAGAGGCCTTGAGCTTGATATTCAAGCTAGTCCTCCGCAGACCCATGCGCTGCGTGTAGATTTATCTGAAGCCCATGTGCAACGCGCCATCGCGGCTATTAAAGAGACGGCTGGTGCGGAGCCTGTTCTGTTGTGGGAAGGAGCCTCAATTCCCGTTCTGGGTGCTTTGGTTAAGATCAGCAAAGCTAAGCCGCTTTTAGTTGGACTAATTCAAGAAGATGACAACATGCATGCCCCAAATGAGTCGTTTTCTGTGGCACATATTCGGCAAGGTTTTCTTTTTGCTTGCCAATTTTTAGGTTCCCTATGAGTGAAAATCTCAGTCTTTTTGTAGATTCTAGACCCCAAGTGTCCTCGCAACTTGCCGACCAAGCGCGCAAACGACCTCTTGCGGATAGAGTGCGCCCTCAAACCTGGGATGAAATGCGCGGGCTTGAGCATCTTGATTCACATCTTATTGCGAGGCTTAAATCGGGGCAGGGGGTTCCGCCCTCTTTAATTTTGTGGGGGCCACCAGGCTGCGGAAAGACGACGCTGGCAAAACTTATTGGGCGCACGTTTAGTTGCCGTTTTGAAGAGCTTTCAGCTGTGCTCAGTGGTGTAAAAGAAATTCGCGCAGTAGTTGAGCTCGCACAAAAATCGAACCAGGCTACTATTTTGTTTGTCGATGAAATTCATAGGTTCTCAAAGAGTCAGCAAGATGCCTTTTTGCCGCATGTAGAGGCTGGCACCATTTGCCTCATTGGCGCGACTACTGAAAATCCCTCTTTTTATCTTACTTCGGCGCTCCTTTCTCGTATGCGCCTTGTTGCTTTGACTGGGGTTTCTGAGGCAGGGCTTTTAGATATTGCCGCAAGGGGAGCAGAGCTTTCTGCTGTAAGTCTTGATCCTGAGTGTGTGCGTTGGTTGGCCCAATTTGTTGGAGGCGATGCGCGCAGGCTATTAAATGTAGTCGAGTCAATTGGCGAAGCCTTTCCGGGGAAATCTATAAACCTTGAGCAAGTCAAAAGTTTTCTGGCAGACTCGCGCACTGGCTTTTACGATAGAGATGGAGAAGAGCATTACAATGTGGCTTCTGCCTTTATTAAAAGTCTTCGTGGATCAGACCCAGACGCGGCCCTTTTTTGGGGTATTTGGATGCTTGAGCATGGAGAGGACCCGAGGTTTTTATGTCGGCGTATGATGATTTTTGCCAGTGAGGATATTGGAAATGCAGACCCGCGGGCTTTGCAGTTGGCTGTGGCAACTGCGGAGGCCTTCGAACGGATTGGGCTTCCCGAGGGGCGAATTCCAATTGCGCAGTGCATAACGTATTTGGCCTCGGCTCCCAAGTCGAATCGTTCATACAAAGCACTGCGCGAAGTTGAATCGGTAGTTAGAACTCAAACTAAAGTGAGTGTGCCGTTACATTTACGCAATGCGCCAACCAAATTAATGAAAGAAATTGGATACGGTAAAAACTACGAATATCCGCATGACAATGCTGAAGGGTTTGTGCCTGGGGTGCAGTATCTTCCAGATGAACTACGGGGAAGCAGGTTCTACCAGCCTTCGTCTCATGGACTTGAAAAAGCAATTTCAGAGAAGCTGGCTCAGATTCGAGGGGGAAAATCGTGAGAATACTTTTGCAGCGAGTGACTCATGCTTCTGTTGAGGTTGAGGGCGAAGTTGTTGCTGCAATACATAACGGCATAGTAGCGCTGGTGGGGTTTAAAAAGGGAGACTCCCGTGCTCACTTGGCCGAAATGGCCAGTAAATTACTGCACCTTCGCATTTTTCCCGATGATCGTGAGCGTCTGCATTTTTCGCTTCTCGATTCCAAAGGAGAACTTCTTTTAGTCCCGCAGTTCACTTTGTATGGTGATACCAGCAAGGGACGCAGACCAGATTTTTTTAATGCTCTGGAACCTCAAC
>JBIKUD010000111.1:0-2816 GCA_044347745.1 Bdellovibrionota bacterium | reverse complement strand
TGTTGGAACTAATAATGTCTAGAAGTCCATCGCCATTCAAATCTGCTAACTTTGAGGGTCCGTCTGAGTCTCCGACGTAAACCTGTGAAAACGTGGCATTTCCGTTGTTTTGCAATATTGAAATTGCAGCAGAGTCAGTATCGGAAAGAAGGATATCAACATCCCCGTCGTTATCCACGTCTCCAAGTGATAACGTTGCAGATGATTCTCCTCCTGGTAATCCAACCGCTGCAATAGCGCCAAACGTTCCATTACCATTACCAAGAGCAACACCGAGCGTCCCTGACGAAGCCCCATTCAACCACACTGCGATGTCAAGACGCCCATCGTTATTCAAGTCAGCCACACCAATGTCATCGATGTTTTCGATTACGCCCGCGGATAGAGAGACGCTTGCCTGAAAGCTGCCGTTGCCATTACCCAAGTTAATCTGCACACCGGAAGGTCCGCCGGTGATCAAGTCAAGCTTGCCATCTTTGTTGATATCAGAAAGCGTCAAACTACTATTTAGCCCCGCAATCGATGTCGCAGCAGAAAAAGATCCATCCCCGTTACCAAGAAGTAAGCGGGCACCGGATGCGCCAGTAGTGACAAGGTCAATTATTCCATCGTTATTCAAATCACCGAGCGCTAAGTCAAGGGTAGCCGCACTCGTAGTAACCTGTGCCGCAGCAAGTGATCCATTCCCGTTGCCAAGTTGTATGAGGATACTGCTAGAACCGCCATCCGCCGTGACCAAATCAATATTTCCGTCGCCATTAAGGTCTGCCGATGCAGAGGATCTAGCCGCCCCGGTGCCACCCTGCGCACTCCCGCTTCCCAGTGTCCCATTTCCAAGGCTTCCTCCTATACTTGTGGCAATGCCACCGCTAGTTCCATACCCGAGCTGAATACGTAAGCCCGCCCCCAAAGTTCCATCAAAAACATTTAGTCCGTTAAAAGAGGCTGAGCGACTGAGGCGAAAATACTCCTTAGACATGGCCTGCGCTTCAGCTTGAAGAGCGCTGCGTTGCGAATAACTATAACTTCCATTTGCTGCCTGCTCAGCAAGTTCTCGCAGCCGGATTACGACATCACTCAAATTAGAGGTGGTTGAATCAGCAATATTGAGCGCACTGATACCATCATTGGCATTGCGAATAGCCTGAGAATAAACTCGTGTACGGGATGAAAGTTCAGATGAAATTGCTAATCCAGCGGCATCATCGCTAGCAGTATTGATACGTAACCCAGATGCAAGCCGCCGCGAGATCGCGCCGCTTTCTGATGTGGCTTTATCCAGTGCGCGCAAAGACGCAAGCACGGAAATGTTTTTACCAAACGTAATAGCCACGACTCTTAAGACATCCTTGTTTCAACTCCCCCTCGAAAATCCTTATTTCGGAATATCCGAAGCGAGGGGTCCTCGTCATTAAGATCGGGACGTTATTAGGATTTATGAGATTCTGTGGCTAAAAATGCTGGCATCTAAGTAATTTACTTAGTTTGTTGGCTTGGTTAACCGCAACTAAGCAATGTTGTAGGGTTTACGCGCCAGGCTAAATCGGTAAGCGCCGCTCCCCGATCGCAAGAACCAGCCGAACAGGACGCTAACCGACGAGCAGTAGCGAAAAACTAAAGAGAAGTAGGCTATAAGCGGGATTCTGTATCTTCTTTTGCAAGAAGACCACAATCATTCATCTAGGCCTTGCGTCGCCGCAAGGCTCAAGCGGGTCTACCCGAAAGCAAGACGCGGGCCGCATCCTACAACGTTTTTAGGCGTTGCCAGCTTTCATATTTGCCCTTGCTCCGACTGGGGTTTACCAAGCCAGCAAGTTACCCTGCTGCTGGTGGGCTTTTACCCCACCGTTTCACCCCTCCCATGTTTCCATGGAGGTCTTCTTTTCTGTGGCACTTTCCCCCGGTTTCCCGGGGCTGTCGTTAACAGCCAATCTGCCCTATGAAGTCCCGACTTTCCTCCAACTATAGAACCTACAGGGTTACCCCAATAGGTTATCTACGTCAGCGATTGCGTGCGCTACTTCTCTTTACTTTCCCTTCTCCGTTTTCTCATCATTCGGAGCGAGGTACAAAATTCGCCCACATCCCGGGCAGCGCTGAAGCGGACCACCGCGAGCAATCTGCACGATAATTTGAGGGCCAATTTGCATAAAACACCCTGTGCAAGAGTTGTGCTTCACAGCTACCAACGCATCACCTGGGTGCTTATCTTTGACCTTATTGTACTGGCTTATCAATGCGGGGTCTATTTTTCGGAGCAGCTCTTCCCTATGCCCTTGATGCACGGCACTCCTCTCCTCCAAGACCAGCATTGTGGCTCGAGCTTCCGTCTCAAAGGCCTGCAATTCCGCACGCTTGGCCTGAATTGCCTGGTCTGCAGAAATAAGCTCCTTATCGGCTGCCTCCGCCTCCGCAAGCATTTTAATAAGCCCATCTTCACGCTGGCTAAGCTGCCTGGCAGTTAAATCGATTTCTCTTTCCGCAGCTTGCTGCAACTTGTAGGTGCCAAGAGTTTTAAGAGCCTTTCTACGCTCTGTTACGCGTGAGCGCTCTTCACTTAAGTTTTTCTCTTCTTGTCGGCAAAGACTGCGCTTGTCTTCGGCGAGCTTACGCTTCATGCCCCCAACCTGCTCACATTTGGTAAGTTCAGCCAGTTTTGCTTTTAACTCCGCTTCAAGCTTCTTTTTTTCGGCGAGGGCCTGAGCTAGTCCACCGTCCGCCTTACTAAGCGCGATGAGGTCAACAAGGGCTGGGGACAGCTGTTCGCTCATAAAAACTCCTTACTTTTTTGCTGGGAGCAGAATAGCCCCTCAGTA
>JBIKUD010000007.1:0-99462 GCA_044347745.1 Bdellovibrionota bacterium | reverse complement strand
AACAAGAAAGAGAATTAAGGGTTTTGACGCCCTGCCGGCGACTCATTTACATAACGCTCAGTATATTTGCTCCTGGCTCGGCTCTGCCTCGCTATATACCGCTCACCTCAAGTTTACAGTGGCTAAAGACGGAAATTCATCTCGTGAGCGGTATATAGCGTTCCGAAGGCGCTCTTAGTGAGGTTGTGAAAGCCGCTTCTGCCCTCCCACAAAGGAAGGCTTAGATTTGGGCCAAGGGTAATCTGAAATTGTAGAAAAAGACCCCACAATAAACTGCCTCTAGTGGTTTACAGTCTTAGACCGTAATGAATGGCAATCTTTGATTGCTACTTTGCAGCACATGACTTGGCCACGCGTAATGAGTGACCTGCTGACTCATGCTGCCAATTGTGTTCATAAATGTAAGCTGAGTGCCCCAAGAGCCTACGGTGTGATCGCCATATCCATACATCACTGTTCCCGCTGGTAAATTTGCTTGGGCCAAATACTCAGTGCGGCTCATGCCCAGTCCTTCAAGTAGCGTGTGGAGCCAGCGATTCATAGGCAAACCGGGGTAATGTAGCGCATAGGGATGGGCTTGGTTAATGCTTTGAGTTTGCCAATCCCAGGCGGCTGACTGTAATCCTCGATTTCTTAAGTTGCGATAATCGAGAAAATATCCTGTTCGGAAAAAACCACCAGCACTTCCTGCCATCATCATTGGTAAATTATGCCCATCGTGGGTGGCATACCAGCTTTCTGGCTGCCAAAGCACAACACCTCTATCAAGTAACCGTTGCCCTCCAGGAACGGCGATGTCATTCAGACGCTGGAGCATCGGCAAAATAAAATAGTTGGCCATATACTGATGTGCGTCGCGAATGACTGGTTGCACTGAGGCAAGATCCCAGCGATGAGCTATGTCTTGGTGGTAATCAGCCGTGTAGTCGGTAGGCACCCCGAGCGGAATTGTGAAAATGCGGCATAATCCGCAGTTGATGGCGGTGACGATTAAATCAATATAAATGCTCCATTGTTGGGCAAAAAGCTGCCGAGTTGCTTGCTGGAAGGCATTTTGATTGCTGTTTGGATTTGTGGGTCCATAATTGGTATTGGAGACTCCAATTGCCGAGCAACTAGCAGCCTGGGTAATATTTTGTAACCTTCGCTCTACGTCAGCAAGACTATCCATGTGCTGCGAAACGGCGCTTGCATCTTCCGAGCTAATCCGCGATCCCATAGCTACGGGACTTCTTAATCTTTGATAATCGGCAAATACTTTATTTACGACGCCAATTCGTGACTGCGCAGCTTGTTGCCCGGCAGCTCCACCAAAAATGTAATTATAAATTTCTTGAATTGACCATACATGCGTTGTTGGTTGAATGCTGCCATTAAACTTTCGAAAAGAAGGAGACTGGCCTCCTCCACCTAGGTTTAAAAGCGGCATCGTGCGTGGATCGGCCGCCCCATAAAAATTTGCTGATCTTGCGAGCACCTGATCAATCGTTTCAAGCGGGGGAGTATAGAGTAAATTTGAATCGATGCCGGTCCTAAAATCTCGGCCATCATTCCCGTGAAAATTCCCCAAAAATCCACCTTGATGGTGTCCTCCTCCGTAGGGCAGTCCGAATCCCTCAATCAGATTCATCTTGGTAAGTAGGGGAGTAAAGTTGGAATTGAAGATTGCGGAGATTTGTCCGTTTGATAAAAGCTGAGACAAGGGTTTATGGCGAATCACATGGCGTACCCCAGCCATTTCACTTCCGCTAAAGATTTCAGTTTGCTCTGAGCTGGCCCACTGATAATTTGCAATGTTTGGTCGCCAATTGTCGGGGTGTAATCCACCATGACCAGATGAAAAATGAATTAAAAATTTTGGCAGAGTTGCAGATTGTGCTTGGGCTTCAGATGGCATTAACGATGTCAAAAAAGGTAAGCTGAGCGTAAATCCGCCGGCGCCCTGAAGAAATTGTCTGCGGGAAACTCTGCAATATTTCATAACTTCAACTCAGCCCCAACTGTATGTTTTTCTAAGCTATTGTCCCGTAAAAATTTCATTTAAGCGTCTTAACCTATAGGACGGACTAAGGAACAGTCTTCTTAACACCTCTTTCATGCTCGTATTTTGGGTATTAGACAGCATTTCATTCATAAAACAGCCATCCCAAGCGTCGCTTTCAACGCGGTTAAAGGCAAAGCGCACAACGTTACGTACATAACAGGCTTGCATTTCTGTACTGGTTGCAATTCGCTCGCTTAATCCTGCAACGCCGCTTACGGTGCTTGAGTCATTACGGTTCACATATGGAGCCAATACCGTATCAATATTATTTCTAAATTCGGTGACGCTTTGATTCGGCCCGGGAGGCATTTCGAATACCACTTCTTGGCCTCCATGACGCCTTCTGCCGTTGGAGTCAAATTCTTCCATCAGAAAGCCCAGTGGGTTTATCCATTGCATATGACAAGATGCACATTGGGTGCCGGCTTGCTCGGTAATGGTGCGCACTCTGTTTTGGGTTGAGCCTGTCACGTAGGCATAACTATTTGTTTGTGTGCCGGGCGGATTTGCATTGTTCGTAGGTAATCCAGTTGAATCACAGAGCAGCACATCGCGAAGTCTGGCACCTCTTAAGATGGTGCGGTTACGCTGCCCACTTGAAAGTAGCATACCAGGGCGGGTCAGTATGCCAGCGCGAGTTGCTGGAGCCAGCGGGATATTGTTGATATTCCCATCCCAAAGACTCGATAAATTATATGCGCGCCTTAAGGTTTCATCGCTGGCGGGCGCTATGCGTGTGCGGAATAAATCTGCTATGGTGCCATTTCCATACACCGTGAGAATGGCTCCAATATCAACCACCTCATCAGCTGCGGCGCTTTTATATGCGCGTAGCGCATTGGCCGTGGCAGAAGCATTATTTGGGTCGGTGACCAGCGGCAAATCGCTGCCACCGTAGTCTACACTTAAAAGACGGTGGTTTTCACTGTTCCATTCCATGTAGCGCGCGAGCTCTTCAATCGAATGGTGGACCTTTAACCAGCCATCAAAAAAGTCTCTTAAGCCCACTCTTGATTTGGCGGCTTGAGTGTCAAGCACATAAGACACGACTTGTGCTGGATTTGAATCAACAGTGCCGTTTTCAGCAAAGGTAACAAGCTGATCGTCGGGAATCGTATTCCACACCGTGTAGGCCAGCCGGGTGATGTACTCGCGAGGTGATATTCGAAGGACCAACCCTGAAGAGTCTACCGGAGTCCCTTTGTCTTCAAGGAAATACAGGAAGCGAGGGGAACTCAAAAGAGCCAGCATAATTTCGCGAATGCTAGCCTGCGATACCCCAGCGCCATCTGGGCTTCTGTAAAAGTCAAAATCTGCCTGATTTAATGGGGCTTTAGTGACTCGTCGCCCAAAGCGGCGCAAAAATTCTTCGCGGCAAGTTACCGTTTGGTAATTTGTGGAGTTACAACTCGGTACATAGGCGGTGACCAAGTCATCAAGGCGCCCATAGGACTGAAGCCGGCCAATTATTGAATCAAAAAGAACAACTAAGCCCTCCAAATGCGCTTCATCAAGTCTATCGTCAAGGCGGTTATGGCCCAACGCGCTATAGTCTTCGGGAATGAGTCTCCACTCTGACCACTCGTACGTGCCCAAGATGGCATCGGTCATGCTCGAGCCAATTGATCCAACAATAAGTAAGTCGCGAGTAGAGTTATAAAGCTGCGTTTTGCTGATGCGCTTCATTTTATTAGCGGCAATTTGAGTGCTTGGTATACATCCAAAATGACCTGGAGGAACTGTGGGAGTTGGAGTTGCTCCGGGGTTTGGTGGGCCTCCGAGACCGACAATCCAGTTACGGATAACGGCCACATCACTTGAGGAAATTGGATTTCCCATCGGCGGCATTGAGCCTGGACTATACGCTTCTGGGTTGCCGCGCAGATACCTATATAAACGCGAGAGTCCTGGCACTCCAGGTTCAACAAAATCGTTATCTAGAAAATAATTCTCTTCCATGACCCAGCCGCGAGTTGCGTGACAGCCCATACAATTTGCTTGAAGAATTGGCGCAACTTCAGCAAACGCCCCAGCCAAACTTGGAGGCGGAGGTGTTGGTGTTGGAGACGGTGTGGTGCCCGGTCTTGGTAAAAAGCGTTTGTCGTAGCAAGAGTAAAGAACTTTTAATATTCCTTGCAGCGATTTTTTAAGGGATTTGTTTTTGCCAGCTTTTTTTAACGCCTTTTGCAAAGCTGCATAATTCCAGGTCGCTTTTCCTGCGATCTTTTTGCCCTTGGTCTTAGAGCGTAAAGATATTTTGCCAACGGGGTCTTCAACACTAACTCCTGTTTGCACACAGAGATAGGGCGATGTTTTTTTGGGGGCGTAGGTGTCTGCCCAGGCAAAAGAAGTGAATAGAAGCCCACAAAAAATGAGCACACACAAAAATCGAAACATTATTCCCCTGACAAACCTAAGAGGCCCACCCCATTACTTCACACCTTAAGAGTTGCTTCGAAGCAAAACTTTTTGGGCCGTCTGTTCCACTGGCTATACATAAAGCAAAAGGTATGCCCGGGCGTTTGACAGGAATTTACGAACGAGAAACTAGAGGTTTGCTGAGTAAAAACAGACAGTTGCGATAGCTGGGTCATTTCGAATAAAACTTGCCTCCTCGAGCAACGAGAATTTGGTTTCATACGCAAAATGCTTAGCAGCATTCTACAGCCCTCAATACATCACTTAATATACCCAAGCGAACGCAAATCTTCGAGCTCGGCCTAAGATAAAGTCACTACTGCATCATTTTCAAGTTGATTCTGAATTGCATCTTGGTAAAGAACAGTAAAATTTCTCTCTAGAGATTTGGCAACTTCAGATGCAAGCATTTTTGGGGTCTCGCGAATGCCAATTGATCTTCCAAAAATACCTAAAAGAGTTGGCTTTAGCCACGCATCAGCGACACGTGTAGGGTCAAAACTCAGCGGCTTTTTTTCTCCTTCAAGCAATAATTTATTACCTTCTGGAGTGACGTACGCTTTTAAATCATACACTCGATAAATTTCCGCTAGTACGCCCATGCGAGTGGCTAAGGCCGACTCGTCTTGAAGTGCAGATCCAGCAAGATAAGACTCTTTAGGAATTTTAAGTGCTGCAAGCACTGTAGGTAATATGTCGACTGAAGACACTGTGTGGGCTACGCGTTTGCCTTGAGTTTGCTGCGGATATTTAACGATAAGAGGCACATGAATCTCTTCGTTAAATAGATGAAAGCCATGTCGATGGTGGCCATGTTCTTTAAATTGCTCGCCGTGATCGCCCACAATAATGATGAGGCTCTTATCAAACATTTCGCGTGCTTTGAGTTCAGCAAAAAAGCGTCCGAGATGCTGATCTAAATATCGTATCTCACCATCATAGCGCCCAATGGCGGTAGCCATTTTGGGTGGATATCCAGGGGCTGGCGCAAACATAGTTCGAAACGGAGCAGGGGGATCGTAAGGGTCGTGAGGGTCGAGATAGTGGACATACAAAAAAGGAGAGCTGCCCTGCGGCGCCAATTTTAAAAGTGCCAAGGCTCTATTAGTCACTTCTTCCGCCCGTGCTTTTACCTGGTTTGAAAAAACGTCATATCCTTGAGCAAATCCATACGTTTTACTAATCCAAGGGTTGGCCGAGAGACCGAGAGTATAATACCCTGACGTTTTCAAGCGCTCTGCTAAGGTAAGCACCTCATCTGGAAGCCGCTTTGATGCCTTTCGCGCAGTTTCGCGATCTTTTGGAGGCATCATTCCGTGGCTCGTTGGATACAGCCCAGAAAAAATTGAGGCGACCGCGGGCGGAGTCCAAGGAGCGGGGCTCATCGCATATTCATATAGTGTGGCCGATGCAGCAAAGGCATCAAGCTCGGGGCTCGTAGGACGGGAGTACCCATATGCTCCAAGGTGATCCGCTCTCAGTGTATCAAGTACGATTAAAATTATCGGCGGCTTCTCTTGGTTGGTAGGTTGTTTAGAGCAGCCTGCCAAAAGCAAAAGCAGGCAAAAAAGCCCTAAACCCAAAAGTTGCATGTGAGTGCGGATATATCGCTCATGAAATGAGTTTCCGTATTCATCCCCCAAACTTAGGGTGAGCGATAGATTGCGAGGTGGAGCCGAAGCCAGGTGGAAATATACTGAGCGCAAAGAGGAGACTGCCAACCGTAGTGTGTTCATTTAATGTTCAGCGGAATTAGTTTCTATATTCTGTGAGCGGTATATTTGTTGCTCGCGCGCCTCCGGCTCCGCAATATACGGAGCTTCAAAGATATCAAAAACGTGGAAATTCTTGTTGCGCTCAGTATACACATACGACCGAACAATACCGCACTCAGACTGAGAGCTCCAGGCCTAACCAGGGAGGGAGCTTTTCTGCCTGCAGGCTTGAAGCAGAATGGCTTGTTCGTTGCCTTCGCTCCGCGGAAATTGTGCTCCCATCTAAGGTCCGCTCCACCCCCACCTTCCCAAATTTAGCTAGTTTTAAGAAATAAAGGCGTCTTCTAAGCTTTGTAAACCTCGGGAAAGTTCATCGATGTAAACAGCTGCTGGATGAAGTGCGTCGTCCCGAATACTCTGCTGCGCTTCCGCTAACAATACCCTAAGTCGCCTTGTTTCCCGAGCAAGTTCAGGGGTGCTCATACTACTCAGAGGTTTGATGGGTCCTACTTCAGTTCGGGGGAATAGCTTGAGAAGAAACGTTTTCATTGTCCCTAACGCCAGGGCTGGATGTTGTGTGAGTGCTTGGGTAGAGGCCTCACCAAGATAACTGCAATAATTTCTCCCAATCGCTATGACCGAGTCATCGCTCTGTGAACGTAAGAGCTGTTTGATAAAATGTCGCATTTCATCAACTTCTTCCCCAAGTGAGGGTTTTTTTAAAAATTCAAATGTAGGTTTGACATCAGGCCTTACCTTTGAACCGTCTCTAACTGCAACTAAGAAATGAGTTTGATGAAGAGCCTGATTTACTTTTTCACGCATCTCCGGTGGAAGCTTCTCTTGCAAAATTCGAGGGAATTCAAGTCTAGCATTAATTGGTGTGATGAGTTGAAAGCCTAGTGAGGCGAGGCTCTTTCCGAATTCGGGTGCGAAATACAGAGCCTCTACCTTCATCCACAGAAGACCTCCGTGGCATAAGACCCGCGATGCTTCTTTTAGAGAACCAAGCAATTCTTGGCCATTTTTAAACCTGTATGGTGAGGATATTTCAAGACCATCCAGTGAGCCGTCTACGAGAGGTATTTGACTGCCAAGAGCTAAAACACGGCCGTACGGATTTGGTGATCGCCTAAGCATGGCTATAGAATAATCTAGATCGACAATGTCCGGGGGCGTATATCCAAAATTTCTCTTGAGATGAGTTTGGATATCCTGAAAACCTTGAAAAACTTCGCCAGGGCCAGCCCCAACCGAAACCATTTTTTTTGGCCAGCAGCATTTTCCTTCATGAGCAAGTTGCCCAAGGAATAGTAGGATCATTCTATTAGCTAAAAAGGAAGATAGCCCAGGAAGGGCGGCAACATATTCGTTTGCCAGCGCATCCCACTTTTCAGATCCTTCTATGCGAGAGAAAGCAAGCCGAAGTCGGTCTAGGCGTGTTGAGGTGGTTGGAGGGTCTTCTTTGACGAAATCAAATACCACCCTACGTGTTAAAGGGATTCTTCCCTCCCTTGCGGGCAAGTTTATATTTTCTCCCCCATCAAGAAGCCTAATAGCCGAAGTAAAATCAGGTCTCTCAGAACGAGCAGCTTGGAGCATTTTTTCGACCAGGATTACCTGCTCATTGACGTTGCCAGTAACCTGCTCCACGGGCGCAATGAGCCTATAGTTAACCACCTTGCCTGACTGAAAATGCGCCTCGATTCGTTTTCCGGCATGATGTGGGCCTGCGGATACCCCTAAGCCTAGTACGCTTGCAGATCCTGCTGGACTCAAATCCGCCTGTATTGAAACACTCTGCGCTTGACGTAGGCGCTCAGCTAGGACGTGTTGAAGTAGGGTTCTTCTGGGCAAAGTCGCGGGCAACCTAAATCGATCGTTCCCTAAAGTAATGACATAGCCTTGGTTATCTTCCTCATGACGCCCATATTTACTCTCTAAGATTGCTAGAATCTCCGCGGTTGATAGCGTGCTAGTTCTTCCTCCTGTTATGAAATCGATTTTGAGGATACTTTGGGACGACCGTTCCTCTGGAGATCCGTGCTGAAAATACTCTATAGAAACGGGTTTCCCGTCACGAAAGAACGCTTTAGCCCATAAGTTAGGCAGACCATCTAAATCTTTGTGGCCGTGAATTACCTGATAATTGAAAGCAGAAAAAGACACTTCGGCGTTTACTGGTTTTGCAACTGCGAAGGAGTCTACCCGGGTGAGGGCATCTCCAATTAATTGTTCAGGCATACTACGTGGAGTTGTATGCACGTCGTAAACTGAAGCATCAATGTAGAGTATCGCATGCCTTTCCCCTTTTCGATCGAGCGATTCAAATTCGGAAATCAGTTCAGGGACAGATAGCTCAGTTGTCCATTTCTTTCTTCCTTGCTCAATGAGATGCCCCAGTTTTCGCGGAGCGCCGTCTTCAGAAGTATACAGCTCGGAAAATATTGTTCTTTGAACAAGCTCTCCCTTCGTAAATTTAAGTACTTGCCTATATCCTGTGAACCAGGACTCAGAATCCCGGAAAGCTAACCCAAAACAGGAACTATTTGTCGATTCTATGTTGAGTGCTAGCAACACATTTGGCAACTTGCTCAATTGAGCTCCGAGTAGTCGCTCGAGAATTGTGGCAGCGTTGCTTAGTGGTCTCTTTAAATTTGTGGTTATTCCTTCAACGGTGATTTCTACTTCTCTTGTTCGTTTATCGTAGTCAGGTAGTTTGCGTATGGAGTCGAGGAGTTGATCGAAAGTAAGCTCGGTTTTATCACATCCATTTGATTCATCTCGAATGAGTTCTCGTAATCGCCGACCACTTTGATCTTTAAAATCAGATAGAACTTCAAGAGATCGAACTGTATCCTTTTGCACTACAAGGGTCACATCTCGTCCACCATAGGGAAAGTGTTTTTGTTCGATCCAATCAAGGTTGAAGCTGCCTGAAGATGGTAGGCGCCCCTCAATTTTAATTTCGCCATCAAATGCGGAGAGCGCTTTAGATGCTTCTCGCCAATTTTGGGTGAGGCACTTTTGGGGCAATGGAATGTCAACTGTAAGTCCCGAGATTGCGATAATTCGGTAGCGGCTTTGATCGAGGGGAACAGGCTGCGCATCGTGCAGAATCTTTAAAATCGACGCGACTTGATCACTAGGAGTCACCATCCCTTCGTAACAAGAAGGAGCAGCATCCTGGTGTTGGTTCGCGTTTGGTGTAGTTGGAGGCAAGGAGGTCATAAGTTAGTGAGCAAGGCTTTAGACAATCGGCAAATCCATACAGAAGAAACAGCTGTATTGGTTATGGAATGCGCTTGACTTAGCGGAGCTTAAGAGAGGGTGCTGAAAAAATTATAATTTCTCAGTAGTTTCGAAGTATTAACCCAGGAAGGGGGAGATGAACACTCGGGTTCGGCAATTACTGAATGGTCCTGATTTCATCTTATGAGAGAGGGGGGTGTGCGCCTGCCAATAGAGCGGTCTGAGAATCCGAAGTTTGTCCGGTATTATTTTTCTTCGGGGTTCGAAGCTGTATTGTCTGCGTCTTCACTGCCAAGGCCAGCGCCAGCCACCTTCATCTTCCGAGCTCAGCTCCTTCGCTATACAGCGCGCTGCTTCTGAGGCAAGTTCATTAGTTCCTAAATTTGCGGGAACCTCTGACCCCATGCCGAAGTTGCTTAGCTCACGATCTACGCCCTGTGCAAAAGTGCGGGCGGTGGTAACTCCATACCAGAGAGTAATACCTGCTTCGACTTCAATTAACTTATATTCAACAGAGATACTGTCGAGCGCCTGCATGGGCAGCATTTTACCAACGAGCACTAAATCGTATCCAGCGTCTCTTGAAGCCCGAATTGCGCCAAAGTTTCCGGTACTAAATTCGTCTTTCTTCCCAGGCCAGTCTTGGCGGTTAAAAAGCTCCACAATCGGAACCTGATTCGCTGCTACGAGTTCTGAATGAATTTGGCTGGCCAATAGGTTTCCGAGGCCAGGCACTTCTGGTCCCCTATAGGCAAGGTTTGCCGGAGGTGAAAATGGAATTATCGCCATTCGCACTGGTGCTTCTGAATGAAAACGAGCACTTAAGTAATCGGGCACAATATTGCGCACGTAAGCACGAGTTTTGCATCGATCTAACACGTATTGCTGGGTGAGTGCGCAGCCAGAAAGGCAGCTGAGTAGCATCACCGTCAAAATATTGACGCGCATTTTTGAATGTACAGCACACAAATGGAGCATAACTGCCTGTTCTCTAAAGGATTGGGGTCTATGGGTACACAAGAGTATTCAACTAAATTAAACTACTCACGCCAAGTATTACAAAGACTATGCCAGTTGTTGCTGGTCGCTCTTATCATTATCCTGCTTTCGTCTTGCAGCAAGCGCTACTCTGATGTGCCGGTCTATTCGCCATTTCCCATGGGTAACTATGAGAATGAGTCGGTGGGGCGTTTTAAGAGTTCCTATATCGTCGATCAAATTGATGAACACTACCGCGGTGTAAACCCCGGACCTATTGGAGTGACTACCTTCGTTAATGCAGATGACTTGTACTCAACTTCCAGCTTCGGTCGTATGTATGCTGAACAGGTGATGAGCGAGCTTGTCATGCGCGGATTCGATGTAATTGAGTTGCGGCATAGCGATGCTTTGCAATTTATGTCCGGGCGCGGCGAGTTTGCGCTTTCAAGAGATGTTTCATCAGTTCGCCCAGTGCGTCAGCTTGGAGCAGTGGTGGTAGGCACCTACGTTGTGTCGCCAGTGCGGGTGTATGTAAATGCGCGCTTAATTGACCCCTCGAGCTCGATGATTCTTTCATCTGGTTCGGTGGAAATGTCAAAAACAGCCGAGTTAACCCGTATGTTACGAGGTGGTGCTTTCGCTACTACGCTCGAGCGAATTCCAGTACGGCACGTAGGAATTTGGTCCTACCCTATGCCCATGGGGCAATCTGAAGCCGGACGCATTTATGATCTTGAAGAATCTGGAGCAGGAAGTCTTGGTCAAGGCAGCGAGCCAACCTTTGCTCCGAAGAAAACTAAGGGAATTGCTGCTAATCCGGTGGGCATGAAATAGCTGGCGATTTCGGCTTAATTAAACTCTGATTCCAGCAACAGCTCCTAGCCCGGAAAAAATATTTAAACACAGAGAGGGAACAAAGCTCTCAAAGTTTAAGACCAAGTGTCATACTACATTTGTTTCGTCATCCCCCGCGTGCCTCTGCGTTACCCTGTGGTAAAATAATCTTTTCAGGCGCTGGGGGGCGGGAGCAGGGGCTGGGTCAGGATCTGTATCGGGCGGCGGGGACTGAAACGGACGACTGTTTGACTGACAAACTCTTCAACGGAAAACAGTTAATAGAAAAATCTATTCATTAATCCCAAACGGGTTCGATCCTCCCGTCTTATTGCTTAAGCCCCTCCACTTTTCGTCTCTTACATAACCACTTCCGCCGCAGTACGGGTTATTTTTATTGGAGCTCTTACTACAATCAGCATAGATGCCGCCCTCTTCAGGGATCATCCAGTCTAATCCCAAGCGCCTCATAGTCTCTGGCATATAGGGTCCGCCAATAATCAGTATAAGAAGGACAATAAGGAAGCTGAGGAGGGCCCAGGCCCCATACTTAAGAAGGGCAACTTCCAGCTCGCTGCGATTAATTTTTTCACCAAAAGCCATGGGAATTAAGTCTCGTAGCCCCAGGCTAACTCCGGCCTAACGCTGGGGAAAGGGCTAAAGCGAGTCTTGAATACAATATTTTGTAAGAAGCAAGAGAAAAAAAGATCAACACAAAAATATTACTGAAACCAAATCTTTGAATTGAGTTGAGAACAAAGTTTGGCTACAGTCCAGCACATGGAAAACTCCTCCTCAACGCACTTCTGGGTTTGCGCCTATCCCTTTGTCGACAGTACTCTTTTTGTCGTTCCACCGCTTGAAACCTCTGGTAGTCAGGCAGAAAGTTTGGTGACTGTTTTTGACGCCGACGGCGAGATAGCAAATGAGCTTACCTTGTCCTTCCCAAGCCGAGAAGTTGGGATGTTGGAGCTCGATAACCTTATGGGAGCCTGCAAGCTTGAGGCTGGTTTAAAGCATGGTCATGCTCTGGTGCAGTCTCCGGCGGGATATGCCCACTTTTGCAGAATGCACACACGCGAAGGGGCAAGTTTACTCGGAACCCCATCTTTACTCTCAGCAGCTCATAGCACTTTTTTCCCGCTTACCTTTGATGAGGGGCGAAGCTACTTTGTCGCGGTTGTGAATCAAACCAAAGCACACGCTGCCGTAAAATGCAGACTTTTTAGTGCCAAGCGCTCTCCCGAGACGCTTATTACTATTCCTCCCTTAGGCTCGAGAGTTATTCACATTGAAACAGAATTCCCTGATTACGCCGGTGGCGATACGGGCAAACAGTTGCAAGCGTATGTGCGATTGAGCACTAAGTCAGAAGGTGTCCTTGGTGCTCAGCTTGTCGAGCGACATACAACAAAAGCCGAAGGCGGCGTGTTTTACGCGGTAGGTTAATAGATATGCAAAATGTACGTTGGTTATCTTTCTGCATTTCAAATGCCGTGACTCGATCGGTGGTCCATTTTTTCCCATCTTCTGCGAACGTGGCAGCGCCGTATGCCGCAGAATGCTCTTTAACTTTGTTTGGTCGAGACAGTACGCGGAAGACTGTGGTCCTCGAGGGGGCGCGATTTGGACAGCCAGACGGAGTAAGGCTTGATGATGCTTTCCCTGCACTTCAAGAGGGCACGAGTGGATTTTTTGGGCTTGAGTTTTCGATCTCATCAAATCAGCCTCGCACAGATTTGCAAACTTCAGGCTGTATTCTTGAGCTTTCCAGCAGAGGGCATTCCTGTCGCTTTCGTCCGTTACAATTAATAGTTCCTGAAGATGTGCAGGGACGTGCCTTGACCCCAGAGCCGCATCTGCATGGGCCCGCGCTTGGCATCAAAGATTCCTTTAATACAACGTCTTTGGTGCTCGTAAATGGCTCGGATGCTGTGTACAACCCAAAAGTTGCTGTCCGCAGTAACTCACAAGGAGAATTTGGAAAAGGGCTCTCGCTTGAACCGCTTGCCGCGCAGAACGTTATTGAAATTGACCTGGGTGAGCAGTTTGTTGCAAGCGATGAAACTCCGCGTGAATGCAGTTGGGGACTTTTACGTTCTGGGGGAATTTGGTTAACCGAACCCCCACCTCTAGGAGTTGCCGCTTACCTTATGTATCGTGATGTAGTTACTCGTCGCCCTGTTTCTGTTTCTTGCCTATAGGTGAGCTATATGAAGATCTCGGTTTTTGTTCCATTCGGATCTCAGAGTCAGGAATCTGGGCTCATGTACCTTTTGGCCAACTTTCTAAAGGTAAGTTTTCCTGAGGTGGTGCAGCTTCGGTGCAATGGTGTTTTCTCCATGTGCGATCGTGATGCTGATACAAGTTGGGTTCGTGGCATGCAAAGCTGTTTTAGCTGCATGAGCGACCAGCGTGCGCTTAGCGCCTGGAGCGGCGTGCCCGTGCAAGATTTATCTTCCTTCTTACTGCCAGATGATGTGACCGAGAGTAAACGCTGGGTGCTTTCTTTAAAAGACCACGAGTTAATTCGAGCAGAGTATAAAGGCAGTGCTGTTTTCGATGTTGCTCGCGAGTCATTTGTCAATCGCTTTGGCACGCAAACCCCAGATCTTGCCAATAAGCAGCATGAGCAATATTTACGTAGGCTGCTACTTTCGGCGGTGCGAATGAGCATAGCGGCGCAGCGGTATCACACAAAATTTGCTCCTGATATGAGCCTCGTAGCTGGTGGCCGAGATTATTTAACGCGGGCGTTCGTGAATCAAGGGCGGGCTTTACGCCGAGACGTTAGTACTTTTAGGTGGGATATAAATCAGCGTGCGATTCAAATTAGTCACCCGCGGGATAAGAAAATTTTAGCTTGTGAGCTTGTGCCTGAAGGTATTCGTGGCATGCGTTCCGACACTCGTACCTGGCCAAGTGAGCTCAGCACCATATTGACCGAAATTGCTCACTTCTTAGGTCTTGAGAGTGATCAACTTGCATTGCCAATTGCTCAATAGTTGAGTGTCAGATGTCAAACTTCCCGCCCATTAAAGAGGATGTCTGGGTTTGGGGCTCCGAAAAAATTATCTGGGGTTTTAACTCAGCGCATAAATATACTTTTAAAATTTTGCAGCCCAAAGTTGGCCAAGCAGGGTGCTTGAGCCTTCAGTATCATCACCAAAAGAGTGAGTCTTGGTTGGTGTTGCGCGGTATGGCCTGGGTGTTGTTAGTCATAGACGGAAAAATCTGCACTCGTCTTATGAAAGCAGGAGACATCCAAAATTTACCAAGCGGCGTTTGGCATCGAATTACTGCTGTCACGGCCGATTTGCACGTTGCTGAGCCGTCAACACCAGATGCCCATGCGGCAGACAAAAGTATACCGAAGGATGTCGTGCGCCTCCATTGTTATCATGGGCGAGAAATTACCGTGCCGAGCTCAGAGACTGAAAAAAAACTGGTAGTCGAAGCTGTTCGTGTCAGTGACGAGGCTATGCTTGATATTGCGAAGGGAAAAGAGCCTCCGCAGTATGGAATTGAAACTTTAGTAACAAACGGCGCTTTTCGCCTCGTCTGAACGGATTTTGCCGACGAACAAAAACATGGGAATGCTGAGTTTACCTCAACACTTTGGCAAAACTGACTTCTTCCCAGTGAACTAATGGATCTGTTTTTTATCTGGAATATTTTGAGTCTTTGGTGTTGTGCCGCTAGGCGATTCTATTTTAAAGCTACATGCATCCCGCACACTACATTTGCGGCACTTGGACGCATGAGGGGTAGCTTGGGCAGGAGCTCCGTTAAGCACCAAGCGCATTTGATCAATCATGGTCTGAAGCCAGGCTTGGCGCTCAGGTGTGTTTTCAATTTTAAATCTTCTGCAGCTCGGACCTAAGATAAGGTATCCGTACGGTGGTCGCTTGCCTTCAAATTCTTCTACAAGCCGCATGTAGACCAATAACTGGGCTACGTACCGGTCTCGTAATTTTCGAGCCAGTGGTTTTCGTTCTACCGGAATAAGATAGCCATCTTCGCTTATCAGGGCATCCGGTGAGCCTGAAAGCCCTTGCATCTCTGATACATACTTACGCACGGGAAGCGATTTGCTGCCGTCTATGCTGAGGGTTCCAGATCTTACATCAATGCCTGTTTCTTTGCGCTTTGATTTGGCGTAGGCCGAGACTGCATCGAGCACAATAAGAGCCACTACAATAAGGAACATGAGCATGACGAGCTGACTGTCAGCGACGACAATGTCGCCTAACAATTTGTAGATATATTCTCTAACTTGCTCTGCCACCGTTAGCTCTTCAATAAGATATAAATAAGTATGGTGAGTAGTGTGAGCCACAACAGGGCCCGAGAGGCGCGTCGAAAATAAATTGAGTCATCGAAACTTTGCGCCCAAGATTTATGCAGTTTTACGCCTTGGCCTCTGCTGGCTGCGTGAACCGATTGCACCCGCTCAACCGTGCTGAGGCGCCAAGCTTCTGGGCACACGGTATAAGCACCAATTTCGCCAGCGGAAATAATGTAACGCCCAGTTTCGAGTTTGCGTGCCATATATCGCGCCTGGCTCCTGTGTGTGACGGAAAACTAAAAGCACCTTACTGGTTGTTATGCTGGAAGAGGGCAAAAGGTAGGCACAATTACCCAGGAAATTACAGTTATAAATATATAAAATTGTTCGTAATTCCGCGAGCTGGCTTATTTTCTGGTGATAAGATCGCGCAGGCGCTCAAGTAGTGAGGAAATTCGATTGCTGGCCATTTTATTGTGGGAGATGGCGTCTTCAAGCCCAGCCAAAGCGGCTGGATCTCCTTTAAGTTTTAGGTCAGGGGCGGTCCAAAATTCTTCTTGCCGAGCCTCAGCATGCGGAATATGGGCGGTTTCAATAATGTATTGCGCCTCAGGTGCTTGGTTATTCGTAAGTCGCCAAAAAGCGTAACGAGCGCAAGCAGTTAGGAACTGGCAGCGTAAGGCGTATCTACAGCAATTTGTAAGCTCAATTACTGAGAGTTTGAAATCGTGATCACGTTCAAGGAGAAAGCTTTGCGCAAGTGTCTCAGCCCAAATTTTTCGGGCTCGATAGGCTGACAGTTGGTCGGCGTAGCCGCCTTCTAAGGTGACATGCTCGGGGTCAAAACATACGCCATCAAGTCCATTAACTTCATGAACAAGATCAATTGCTTGTGTTTCTGATAGGTCTTGCGACATGATTGGTACCGCGAGTTACTTCCGTTCAACACCTAAACGCCTCTACCGTGACTCAACACCACGACTTAGGTTGGATATCGACCTGTTGGAGCTAGGTCTTAAGGCTTCTCAGCCAGCAACTGGGAAATCAGATAGGCTAACTGTTTGCGGCAGGGCACTTTTATGTTATTAACCGTGTTCTTATTTAGTCCTTATTTAGGGTTATAGTACATGCGACGTGAGCGATTTGGTCGAGGCGGTTCTAGAAATGGGCGTGGACGCGGCAATGGCGGCGGCTACAGAGGCGGCGGGGGCGGCGGAAATCGTCGGCGTCGCGGCGGTAGGTCTCGTCATCACGGGCCACGAGCTGGTGCAGAAAGCGGTAATCAAAGAGAGCGAATCGCCATAGAGAGCGGATACCTCGTGCTGATTGACCAGTTTATGTTGGCTAATCCTCAGTTTATCGAGCGTTTGCCAGCATTGGTCGACGCTGAACCTGCAGCAAAAGATGAATTGATTGAAGAGTTCGGCGGTAGCGTTGTGCAGCTTGAGCCGGGCACCTATAGAATTGAAAGAGATCCCTTTGCGTTCTCAATCGTTGTGCACCCTGAAGGGAAGCGCATGACGCAGGAAGAGCTCACCGAGCAAGCCAAAGATACATCTAAGCGTGTGTATGTTGATACGCGCTGTTTGGCGATGATCGACAGAGAGTTATTGGATGACGCAAGTTTGCTTGAAAAATACCAACAGCTTTGGTTTAGCGGTCAAGACAAAGCATGTCGCGATTTGCTGAGAGACAACGGTGGTGCCGTTCGTTATGGATTCCAGCGTAACGGCGACGAGCTTGGCATTTATTTGGTTACTGGCGAGGACGTATTGTGCCTCTGGCCAGATGCTGTGGAAGCGGTAGCTGATGCAGAGCAGGGTGAAGACGCTCAGCCAGCGGTAGCCGCTGAGTAAGTTTGGCATTAAGAACTTTGGTATAAATTCGCTATAAGTTGCCGTACAGGCGACCTATGGTGCTTGCTACCAAAGCGCTAACCTTAGCTATACCTCGATTTTTTCGTTATACGTTGTTCTGGCTTAGACAAAGGCGCCTTATCTTATAGCTATTTGCCTTCACTCCCTTATTTCCATTCAGGCTTATTTCCATTCGGGAGCCCCTTAAAGGGGTTCTATAGTAATTGCCACTGTTACCTCTCACCTATTTTGACAAGTACTTTAAGTAGTTAAGAAATTTACCCAAAATTCCGATCTTCCATGTGCTGAAATGGAATAGAGCCATTAAACAGGCTCAGGGGTTAATCGGGTGGATTTAACTAAACGCACAACGCTGGCGATGGGCATAAAGCTGCTTTGCTTTGCTGTACTCGTGCGTCTTTCCTACCTAGCTACCTCAGTGCCCGAATCTTTACCGTTCCTCTGGTTGCCTTTCGGGGCCTCACTGCTTTTTTTACTTGTGAGTCATCGAGCCTACTGGCCAATACTCATCTCAAGCAGCTTTGCCTTGCATGTGCTCTCGGGGGCAATGCTTGGGATTGAAACAAATGCGCTGATTGCGATTGCGGCAGTTGAAAGTTTTACCGTATTGCTTGCAGCCAAAATAGTTACCCACGACAAGCCCGGTCAAATTCATTTGGGACATATGGGCGATGCCATCCAGTTTGCTTTCGGAGTTTTATGTGCTGCGGGTATTGCAGCAGCGCTGCTGCATTTTTTTTGGTTAATGCCTGAGACGCAGTCTGGGCTTGTTGCAATTTTGTCATGGTCTCTCGCCCTAGTGTTGTCTGCTTTCGTCGTCTGTGGATTACCTCTAGTCGCCTCGAGTATTCCATTAAAGATGCAGTCGTGGCGACGCGCGGCTGAGGCTGCGCTTATTTATGCAAGCGTGGCAGGGTCCGTAATTATATTTGGTTATAGTGACGCAGCCAACCTACAGGCACTCTACTACCTACAAGCGTTTCTCATTCCACTAATGGTTTGGGCTAGTATTCGGTTGGGCCCGTCTGGCACATTGGGAGCTACTGCCCTTATTAGTATTTTAGTCGGCTTTGGTGTCATTGAGGGCAATCGATTTGGATTTACTCCCGAAACCTCATTGGAAGGCATGGGTATTCAGTCAGTTTTAGCCATGCTTTTGTTGGTTGGATTTCCAATGGCTGTGGCAAAATCGGAACGTGATAGGCAGCGTGAACTATTAGCGCTTGAGTTGCGAGTGTTTAAACTCATGAGCTCTGAAGCGCCGCTGAAGCAGGTGCTCGACGTAATCGCACGCGGCATAGAACTACAGGCTCCATTTATGCGAGCTGGAATTTTGCTCTTTGACCACAAGCGTCAACGTTTATTGAGAGGGGCAAGTCCGCATTTACCTTCTGAGCTTGATGCCTGCCTTGAGAATATTGACCTTACTCCGCTTAAAGGTAGTTATGGCGCTGCGATTTATCGAAAAGAAAGGGTAATAGTTTCTGACACTTTTGTAGATCCGCTATGGGAAAGTGTGCGACCGCTGGCCCAGCAGTTTGGGCTGCGATCCTGTGTGGTGCAACCCGTACTCTCCCCGCTTGGCGAGGTGCTCGGAGTATTTACCCTCTATTATGAGGAAGCGAGGTACCCCAGTTCGCTCGAATTACAACTTGTTGATGCTGCCACATCCCTCAGCGCAATGGTGCTGTCGAGATATCGCATTGAGCGAGCATTACGAGAAGCTGATAAAGCGTATCAGCTTCTTCTCGGTAGTGTTTCCGGGTTTACGTTTCGTAGTACCTTCGAGAAAGGGGAAAGAAGACTTACAGCTGTCAGCCCAAGTTGCAAATCTGTATTGGGCGTTTCTGGTGAAGAATTGGTGCAAATGCCAGGTGGATATCCCGCTTGTGTTATTGAGCCGCAGGCCATACCTACGGTGAATGCAAAAATTGCTGAGGCAATTCATTCTGGAGGCACATTTGAACTTGAGTACCAAGTGAAGACGAACCTAGGAGAGTCTCGTTGGTTGTGGGAGCGATCCCAAGTGTTCCGCGAGAACGACTCTGCTCGAATTGAGGGTATTGTTTTAGATGTTAGTGCACGGAAAATGGCCGAGCATGAGCGAGCAAGGATGGAAGAGCAATTGCGGCAAGCGCAGAAGATGGAAGCAGTTGGTACTTTTGCAGGCGGAATTGCTCACGATTTTAATAATATGTTAGGCGGAATGAGCGGCATGGCCGAGCTTTTGCGGGCGCGTGCTGAAAATCCGGTAGAGGTTCGTGCGATAACCGATCAACTTTTAAAAGCGAATGAACGTGCCCGATTGCTTATCCGGCAGCTCCTTAGTTTTAGTCGTAAAAAGGCAGATGAACGTAAAGTCTGCGATATTTGTTCTATCGTTGAAGAAGTCGCCAATTTGGCGAAGGCCGCATGCCCTTCACAGGTGCGCATCTCGCAACAGCTTCCCAAGTTTCTGCCACAGCTCTTGGCGGATGAAACCCAGCTTCATCAGGTCTTATTAAATTTATGCGGGAATGCGTTGCATGCAATGAGGGCTGCAGGCGGTACTCTTCAAATTGAAGTCTGCAAGCAATTTCTCTCCCCTGAGAAGGCCAGGACGCTTCAGGTTTCTTCAGGTAATTATATTCGTATTTCCGTAATAGATTCTGGAACCGGCATGGATGATGAGACTGTGCGGAGAATATTCGAGCCCTTTTTTACCACAAAAGCCGCTGGAGAAGGCACGGGTCTTGGTCTAGCGGTAGTGCAGGGAATAGTGCAAAGCCACAAGGGTGCAATTCAGGTCGAAAGCGTGTTGGGTAAGGGAACTACCTTTCGTGTTCTGCTCCCCGTGTACCAATCAAGTTCTGTGATCCACATCCAGAAAGAGGACCAATTGCCAAGGGGAGAGGGGCAGCAGATCCTATTTCTGGAGGACGAGCCAGCACTCATTTTCTTTGGCAAGGAGACCCTGGAGGAGCTTGGCTATAGCGTGATGACCTTTAGCGATGGTAAAGAGGCTCTAGATTATTTTGTTAGGGATCCCAAGAAGTTTGATCTAATCTTGACGGATGAGGCCATGCCGGGGATGTCTGGACTGGAGTTTGTAAAAGCAGTCTCTCAAGTTCGCGGCGATATCCCAATTGTGGCAAGTAGCGGTTTTTACAAAGAGGAAGGCGAGCGCGCGTATCAAGCGCTTGGAGTGAAACACCTTCTTGATAAGCCCTATACGACAGAGTCTCTTGCCCAAGCAGTCAGCAGCGCTCTCAAGGGGAAAAGAGCGGCTTTATAAGCACATGATATTCTTCAGCATAAGGTATTACTGAGCGAAGTTAATGAGTGAACAGTACGGGCGCTTTCAACAGCAGAGGCAGCAGATGGTCGAGCAGCAATTGCTTGCGAGGGGCATAAGCGATGAAGCGGTGCTCGAGGCCATGAAAAAGGTGCCGCGTCATTTTTTTCTTCCCGAGCAAAAATGGGCAGAGGCTTATGCTGATGCTGCTATTTCCATAGGCCCCGACCAGGCGCTTTCCCAGCCCTACATAGTGGCCTTGATGCTGGAAAGCGTGCGCGTAACGCCAACTGATCGAGTTTTGGAAGTTGGAACCGGTACGGGGTATCAAACAGCGCTTCTGGCGGAGATTGCCAGCAGCGTGTGCTCAGTCGAGCTTGATCCAAACCTGGCGGTAAAAGCTGAACAGCTGCTCAAAGGAATTGGATATGACAATGTTGAATGCCGGTCCTCGAACGGCTGGCTTGGTTGGCCAGATCGAGCGCCCTTTGATGTGATTATTGTCTCGGCCGCAGCCCGCGAGATTCCGCGCGATTTAGTGAAACAATTAAAAACTGGTGGTCGAATGATTTTGCCGATTGGCGACGACGATCAGTGCCTTTGTTTTATAGAGAAAACGCCCGAGGGGCTGATCTCCCAAGAGCTTGGGGCAGTTCGTTTTGTGCCCCTAAAAGATGAGCGCAATCATCATTAAGCTAGCTGTTCAACCAAGTCTGCAATGGTCATCGGCGAGCAGCCTTCTGAGCGATTATTGACAATAACATAGGCATCAAATCCCCTCTCTAAGGCCCGTTTTGCTAGGCGCAGAGTGTCTTTACGCATTTGTTGGTTGGGCGCTTGAATTTGCGTGTAGGGCTGAAATGCCTCAACTGCTTCTGAGTAATTTAAGCCCAAGGGCGTTAAAAGCCGAGCGACATAGAAGGGGGCACTTAGGCCCCCAACCGTAGCTGCGGCCCGCATTTGCTCATGCAACGGAGGCATAAAGTTCCAATGTGAAAAACAGTGCGTGGCCCCATGCCGATTGAGCGTCGTGAAATATTCGGGGCTTAGTAGCTCTGGGTCTCGCAATTCGACGGCATATTGGAAGTCTTTTGGGAGTTTGCCTAAAAAGTTGTCCAGCTGGCCTTGAAAATTAATTTGAGACAGGACTTTTCTACCAAATGGCGAAAATTGAAACACGAAGGGACCCACGTGGGGCCGTATCTCCGGATTCGTGCAAGGCTCTAGCACCTGCGAGATAAAAAGGTCAGCGTTTAAAAAATCGGGATTTTTTTTGCCGGCAAAGGCTCCGTATCGAGGATGCGAAGGATAGTGTGTGATCGTTATTCGTTCCCATACTTTGCTAATCCACTTAAAGTTCGGCCCTACTTGTTGGCTATACAGCTGCAGGGCCTTTGATTTGGGTGGGGAGTAATAAAAACTATCAATGCCAACGCTGCGAAAAAGCGGATGGGCAGCGTATTCAGCCAAACATTCGCGCTTAAATTCTGCTTCGCTTTTGTAGTGGCGTTTATAGACAAGCCCTTTCCAGCCTGGATACACCCAGCTGCTACAACCGAATCGAAGCTGTGCGGGCAGGGCCAGAGCTTTTTCTAGATTGTAGAAGTTCGAGCTATTTTTGGGTGCTTCAGTCATTAGTTTAATGAGTCTCCCCTTGTAGATCGGAATAGACTGTATTATTCATGGCGGCAAGATCAACCCTTGATTCACCTAAAGGACAGATAAATGGAAGGATGGGACGTTTCCAAAAGCGTAAATTTGTACGGAATTGCTAATTGGGGTGAGGGGTACTTCGACGTAAACGCTGAGGGGCAAGTGATTGTTCGCCCAGACCGTAACGGCAAACAGGTCAATTTTAATGATATAGTGCGTTCACTTGTGCAGCGTGGCATTCAGGTGCCCGTGCTGGTCCGCTTTGACGGGATCATTCGCGATAGAGTGAAGCGTTTTCAACTCGCATTTCAAAGCGCCATAAAAGAACACAATTATTCCGGGGCCTATAGGGGGGTATTCCCCATTAAGGTAAATCAGCAAAAACACGTGATTGATTCAATTCGCAAGGCCGGGCGAGAATTTGCGCTTGGACTTGAGGTGGGCAGTAAGCCCGAACTTATTGCTGTGCTCGCTATTCATGACACTCCCAATGCGTTGCTTCTCTGCAACGGATACAAGGACAAAGAGTACATTGAGCTAGCGTTAATGGGACGGCGCTTTGGCAGGCGGTCCATAATCATTATCGAGCAGCTTTCAGAAGTTGACCAGGTCTTAGAGGTTGCGAGCCAATTGGGTGTCGAGGCTGAAATTGGTATTCGCATGAAGCCTGCCGCAAAAGGCAGCGGTCATTGGGAATCTTCAGGTGGTGACAAGGCCAAGTTTGGACTCACAGCGCCCGAAATGGTTTGGGCTATCGACCGCCTCAAAAAACAGGGCAAAGACCATTGGCTGAAGCTTTTGCATTTCCATGTCGGAAGCCAAATAACCTCGATTACCGCCATTAAAAAAGTGTTGAGAGAAGCGACGCGTACTTACACCGAAGTGGCTAAACTTTGCCCTTCCCTGTGTTTTTTTGATGTCGGTGGTGGTGTTGCAGTTGATTACGATGGGTCGCGCACTAACTTTTCTGCTTCAATGGATTACACCATTGAAGAGTATGCGAGAGATGTGGTTTATGCAATTTCCCAGGCCTGCCAAGATGCTGGAATTCCGAATGCGCCAGACATTATTACCGAAGCGGGACGTGCGTTGGTGGCTCATCATGCCATATTAGTGGTGCAAGTGGTTGACGTGGCGCCTGCTATGGAAGTGGTGCTTGAACTGCCTGTACCGCCTAGTGATCACGAAAAGCTTAAAGACTTTCAAGAAATGTATGCCAATGTTTCGATTAAAAATTGTCGTGAGGTGCTGCATGATGCCGTCGCCTTGCGAGAAGAGGTGATGCAAAAGTACATCAATGGCGACCTCAACTTAAGAGAAAAGGCTTACGCCGATAGCTGTTTTTGGCATCTAATGGCGAAAATAAGAAAAATTGCGGGTGGGCTCAAAATTGTCCCAGAAGAAATTGAGCGCCTTAATGAAGAGCTGCGCGACACGTACTTTTGTAATTTTAGCGTATTTCAATCCATGCCCGATTTTTGGGCAGTAGATCAGCTTTTCCCAATTATGCCGCTGCAACGTTTGAAGGAAGAGCCTACTCGCCGGGCGACGTTGGCCGATATGACCTGCGATAGTGATGGTAAGGTTGATCGCTTTATTGACCTTAAAGACGTCAGTAATTTTTTAACATTGCATCAGGTGAAACCAAATGAACCTTATTACATTGGGATGTTTTTAGTCGGCGCTTACCAAGAAATATTGGGTGATCTTCATAATTTATTTGGCGATACCAACGCGGTGCATGTTGATTTTGACGAGGAAGGCGAAGTGCATTTTACTCACGTTGTCGAGGGAGACACGGTGCGGGAGGCGCTGAGCTATGTGCAGTACGATCAGCAAGATTTAGTTGAACGCCTGCGTTTGTCGGTAGAGCGGGCACTGCGGGAAGGTCGCATTTCGCCCGAGGACTCTGCCAAAATTCAGAAGCGCTATCGCGACGCCCTTGAAGGCTATACCTATCTGTGTGTTGATCCGTAGGCTGTGCTTTGCCGAGACAATTTTGGCTTGTCCCAGCTTATTGCGTTCAGTGAAACATAAGGCACTTGCGTTAGCTAACCTATTAAAATACTTTCATTTTTTTGGAGGTCCGAGGTCTTTGTGCCTTAAGCTCAAGTAATTTAACATATATGTGAAATTACATTGATGTAATTTCACATATATGTTAAATTACTCTGATGAAGCGCTATCTGTTTGATATAATTGCTAAAGATTTGGGCAAAAAAATGGTCTTTATAGCTGGCCCAAGGCAAGTAGGTAAAACCACCTTAGGTAAAGAATTTTTAGATCCAGATTTAGCTGGCTACCTCAGCTGGGATGTTGCAAGTGGGCGCGAGAGCATCCTCAAGCAGAGTTTCCCTGCGAAGCAAATTGTGATGTTCGATGAAATTCACAAATTTAGAAGTTGGAAATCTTACATGAAGGGGGTGTTTGATGACCCAAAAAGATCTTTTAAAATTTTAGTCACAGGTAGCGCCAAGCTCGATCTGTTCCAGAAAGGTGGCGACTCTTTGCAAGGCAGATACCACCTGTTAAGACTCCATCCTTTTTCCGTCAGCGAGTTAGGAATAAAATCAAACGCTGGCTTGCAAGAACTGCTCGATCGCGGAGGATTCCCTGAGCCGTACTTTTCTGGCTCTGTGGACGAGGCGAGGAGATGGGCTCGGGAGTACCGGGTGCGTTTAATTCAGGAAGAGGTGCGAACGCTTGAACAAATCGAGGATCTAGGCAAATTAGAGCTACTTGCTATGCGACTTCCAGAACTGGTAGGAAGTCCGTTGTCAATTAATGGTCTTCGGGAGGACTTGCAGGTAGCGCACAAAACCATTGAGCGCTGGCTTGCAGCTCTGGAGAGATTGTACGCAGTGTTTCGGATCGCCCCGCTTGCTTCGTCCAAAATTAAGGCCCTTCGAAAATCCCAGAAATACTACCTCTATAATTGGTCAGTAGTGGAAAAGCAGGGGCCGCGCTTTGAAAACTTAGTAGCAGGGCATTTATTAAAGTGGGTGCATTATCAGCAAGATGTATTTGGAAGGGACCTTGAGCTTTCCTATGTGCGCGATTCAACTGGGCGCGAAGTTGATTTTGCCCTTTCCGAAAATGGAAAAGTGGCCACTCTCATTGAGTGCAAAAAATCCGACACCGAAATTGATAGTTCGTTAAAGTATTTTGCAAAACGTTTTCCTGAAGCCGAAGCAATTCAGCTGGTGCAAGATTTAGAACCGGATGCCGAGCGGGTGTCAGGCGGAATTAGACTCGTTCCTGCTCTAAGCGTTCTCGAAAAATTAGTGTAGCTCCTCAGTGATTGCTGCTCGAAGTTGAAGCTTCATGAAATCAATTCTTTAAAAAGCTAATCTAATGTCATCTGACGCCCGCATCTTTTTTCTTCTCAATGCTAAATCTGGAGGGCAAGGCACCGCGCGCGTTATTGAAGGGCTCCTTAACTTTGCTCGCACGGCTCCTGATATACGGGTTGCGGTGCTAGATCCAGCCAATATAGATCAGCAAATTGCCGAGGCTCATTCAGCCGACACAGTGGTAATTGGGGGAGGAGACGGCACTATCTCGCGTTTAATTGGTAATTTTCAAACCCATAGGCGGATAGGATTTTTGCCACTTGGCACGGGAAATGACTTAGGCAGAGAGCTCGGTATGCCTCCGCTGCCGGCATTTTTTAACCCACAATTTTGTGTGAACTTTTTTAGTAGCCTTCAACCCAAATCGTTCGCCCTTGGGATGCTTGAAGCAAATAATGGAGTAAAGTCCTACTTTCTAAATTATATTTCATTTGGATTTGATGGGATGGTCGTCGAGACCTTCTCCCGCATGCGCAGTCAGGGTTTGTTTCTAAAGTATCGTGGGGTATGGAGTAATCGCTTGGCTTATGGATTAGCTGGCATGCGGCATGTGGCTTACCAAATTCCGCCAGGCACAGTTCTTACTAATCTTGATACTGCTCAAAAGTTAGTACTGTCGGGAACTAAGAGTCTCGTAATTGCCAACATTCAATCCATGCTTGGGCTAGGAAAATCCAACCTAGAAAGCTCGGCAGAAGATAACCTATTAGAAGCTGTTTCGGTTGGCTCCCTGCTTGATTACAGTAGAATGGTGCTTGGTGCTAAAATCTCCCCGCTTTCACTAAAGCCCTTCGGCAGTGCCGACGCTTGGGAACTTGAAACTTTCGGAGCTAGTAACTTGCCGGTGCAGATTGATGGAGAGCCCCGCCAAGATTTAAGCGCAACACGCTTTCGCTTCTCAATTGTAGGGCGTGTGGGCATCTTAGGCGTTAACTAAGCGCCGTTGCTGCATCCGAGAGAGCTGGATCTTTTAGGGAATCTCAGGCTCAACCAACTGCGCAAGCTGCAAGAGTGACTCCTGCCAGCCCAAGTAGCACATCTCCGCAGGAATTTGAGCGGGTATGTTTTCCTGAATAATGGTGAGTTCTGTACCGCAGGTGACAGGGGTAAAGGTAACAGTCACTTGCATTTCGTTTTGCATTGAAGGGTCATCAAATCTGTCCGAATAGCGTATGCACTGGAATGGAGTTAGCTCTTTATACGTCCCGCCGAATGAGTGGGTTTCTTTGGTTCGAAAGTTGGTAAAAGACATGCGGTAGCCTCCGCCAACTCGCACATCACTATGTTGCATTTCGGCTAAGTACCCATACGGAGGCGTCCATCTTATTTGCGCCGCTGGCTCAATAAACGCTCTGTAGACCCGTTCGGCGGGGGCGCGCAGTCCTCGATGAAGTTTGATGGTATGGGGCGATTGGGTCGGCATAGTGTTTCCGTACTTTGAGGAACAAATACAAAACTTAGCAGTTTACTTAGAGCGCGTAACAATAACTTTGAATCCACCGTAGATCATCCTTTTGACGTCAAACGGCACATTTTTCTCATTACAGAGCGCATGTAATTGGGGATCCTTCATCACTTTTGCATTTACACTATCGCGATGTTTTTTTGATTTATAAGTGACAAAAGCAAACACAACGGTTTCGGAAGCCTTGGCTTTGCATGAAGAGGTAAAAGACGTCATACCCTTCACTTTTAAATCGTCACCAATACATTCCTTGTAGTCGAGCGCGCCATGCTTTATCCAAATGTTGCCCGCAGCAGTTGCAATACGTTGGAAGGTTTTAATGTGTTTTTTAGGGAGGGGTAGTACGTATCCATCAACATATCCCATTGCAGGCTCTCCAAATGAAGGTAAGAAAGAATGTACCAAATAGTACAGCGCTTATAGATGAATGTCAACCAAATAAAGGCAATAATAACTAGTTCTTTTAAAACATATGCGATAGTATTATACCAATTAGTACAACGTGCTGGGTTAAAATGAGTGAGTTAAAAAGTTCGAAGCAACGAATTGTTGAAGCAGCTTTAGAGCTTTTTCACCTCCAGGGAGTGAAGGGAACCAGTATTGATGAGGTACTGAAACGGGCCGAGGCTGGAAAGGGGCAGTTTGCTCATTATTTTAAGAATAAAGAAGGTTTGGTCCTGGCTGTTGTCGAGTATCTGCAAGAAGTTATTCGAAGTGGCCAAGTTGATTCGAACTACACATTTAAATCTTGGGAAGACTTTGACAGTTGGTTCGGAAGATACATTAAGTTTCAAACTGCAACCGAGTGTGAGTTGTCGTGTCCTCTGGGAACAATCGGAAATGATATTACCGCCGAGCAGGAGCATTTGCGCTTAGCGGTAAAGACATTTTTTGAATGGAGCACCAGTCAGCTTGCCAGATTTTTCGCTGAACGCCGGGCAGCTAAGGAGCTTGATCCAGCGGCCAATCCCGACGCGCTTGCGGATTTATGTATGGCGGTTATGGAAGGCGGCATGCTTATGACCAAGATCAATCGAAGCCCCAAGCTTTTCACCAACGCAGCTCAAGAAACACTGCGTTACATCAAGCTTTTGCGACGTTAAATTTTTAGCTTAGGAGAAATTTGCTCTATGTCTTTTAGGAAATGTGTCCTTGCTCTCGCTACACTTGTGGCCGGGGTTTTGATGTATGTGGCCTCATTGCCTGCTGAAATGCAGATAACTCGCACTATTGAAATAAACGGCACCCCCGATGAAATATTCCCCTTTATTAACCATTCCCAAAAAGCCAACAACTGGATGCCCTGGAAGGATTCTGACCCCGATGTAGTGCTTATCTATTCTGGACCCGAAGAAGGCATAGGCTCTAAATCGTCCTGGGATAGCCCAGGCCAAATGGGCACTGGCGAGGCTTTAGTTATAGACTCAATTCCAAACCAAGTAGTTAAAACCAAGCTCACTTACACCAAACCATTTCAAATGCAGCAGTTGGCCGAAATAGCGCTTATGCCTGCGGAGGCTGGAACAAAAGTACGATGGAGTGTGAGCGGCGAACGCAACTTTTTCTTCAAACTAATTGGCGTTTTTGTAAGCTGCGACGAGATGGTTGGTGGTGAGTTTGAAAAGGGGCTTCGCAATCTTAAAAGGATGGTTGAAGACGCCAGGTAAGAAGGAGCTCTCGTTCCGAAAGAGATGTGGCCGAACCCGTTTTGGCCAAGCCTAAAGCTCTTAAGCATCCGGATAATGCGCCTTCAACAACTCTGCGAGCCTATATATTGCATCGGTGGCTGTAAAAATTCCAACAAGTTTCCCCTCGCGGGTGATTAAAGCCGACCCTATGTGCTTTTCGCCCATTGAGCGGACAACCACATCTAGCTTTTCAGTGTGAGGCACCACATAGGGATCTACGATGCAAACTTCCTCAACCAGCATAGCATCTTGCTCGCGTTTATTTTTGGTTATCGCCATGGCCAGCTTGGCGTCTCGGTCGGTAAGTAGCCCGGTGAGTTGACCAGCAGTTGTTACTGGCAGGTGCCGAATTTCTTTGGCATACATAAGCGCTACTGCGGTTCTCAAATGTTCAGTTCCCTCTATTGAGTGGGGGAAAGGGGTCATAGCGTCTAAAATTGTTGGCATTGGTCTCATACATACACCCTATAAATCGGATCGTCCGCAACGCCTCTTTGGCAATTGGTCCGATGGCTTCTTTAGTTTACGTTGGGGGACCCTGGCCAGGGAATATGCTGATTGTCATGCACTATGGATTTTGTAGAAATGATGCTAGTTTACGATGCTCGTTTACAATGCGAAGCTAATTTAATAGTGGCTTTTAGCGATAACTCCTATTTGGTGAACCATGGCCCAAGAAACAGCAATTAACCCAACCCGAGTCCAAGATTATCCAGAGTGGTACCAGCAAGTTATTAAAGCTGCTGATTTAGCAGAAAGCTCTCCTGTTCGCGGTTGCATGGTTATTAAGCCATGGGGTTGGGGGGTCTGGGAAAATATTCAGCGTGAACTTGATAAACGTATTAAAGATACCGGCCACGAGAATGCCTACTTTCCGCTTTTTATTCCGATTAGCTTTTTAGAAAAAGAAGCCTCGCACGTGCAAGGGTTTGCCAAAGAATGCGCCGTAGTCACGCATCATCGCCTTGAAGCCAAAGACGGCAAACTAGTTCCCACTGCGCCACTTGATGAACCACTGGTTGTGCGCCCAACTTCTGAAACTATTATCGGCGATTCTTTTTCAAAATGGGTGCAATCGTATCGAGATTTGCCTTTGCTTATAAACCAATGGGCCAATGTCGTACGCTGGGAAATGCGCCCCCGAATGTTTTTACGCACAGCTGAATTTTTGTGGCAGGAAGGGCACACCGCGCACGCTGATGAGAATGATGCACGTATTGAAACCATGAAGATGCTGGAGGTGTACCGTGAGTTTGCTGAGAACATTTTGGCTATGCCGGTGCTTGCTGGTGAAAAAACTCCTGGTGAAAGGTTCCCTGGAGCTGTGAACACCTACTGCATCGAAGCAATGATGCAAGATAGGAAGGCCCTTCAGGCTGGAACTTCGCATTATTTGGGGCAAAATTTTGCCCATGCTTCTGAGATTAAATTTACCAACGAGGCAGGAGAGCTCGTCTACGCACACACGACTTCTTGGGGCGTTTCCACTCGACTTATTGGTGGCATGATTATGACTCATGCCGATGATGATGGGTTACGGGTTCCTCCCAAAGTTGCGCCGAAACATGTTGTTATTTTACCGGTTACTCCTAAGCCTGAGTCAGAAGCTGCGGTGCGTTCTTTCTGTGACAAATTATCTGCGTCGTTGCGTGGTATTCGCTATGGTGAGCGTGACCTTGCAGTGCATGTTGATACCAGAGATCTGCGCGGTGGAGAAAAGAATTGGCAGTGGATTAAGAAAGGAATTCCGTTGCGTATTGAAGTGGGTCCGCGAGATGTAGAATCTGGAAACTGTGTCTTGTATCGACGCGATAAAGGTCACAAAGAAAAAATTGTGATGAAGGCTGATGACGTGCCGAGCCGCATTGTTGAGATTCTCAATGAGATGCAGGCGAATTATTTGTCTCAAGCTCGAGCTTTTCGCGATCAATATACCTATTCGCACATTAAAAATTTTGAAGAGTTTAAAGCCTTTTTCACTCCAAAAAATTCTGAGAAGCCAGAAATTCATGGTGGCTTTGTAAAAGCGAAATGGTGCGGAGATCCTGCGTCAGAAGCCATGCTTGCTGAACTTAAAGTGACTATTCGTTGCCTGCCGTTTGAACAATCGGGAACTCAAGGCGCTTGTGTGCTCACCGGCAAACCAGCTACAATTGACGCCATTTTCGCAAAGGCATATTAGAGCCATTGCGTCATAGGCACATCTGGCACGTTGTTTACAGAGCCATGGATGGCCTTAGGTGGCCTACTTTATTAGGAACGGTAGCTGTTGTAGACTCCCGCCGCATTTAAGGCACATGACCCGGGTAGATGCGGAGCTGCATTGGCCTACTATGAAGTGCCTTCCCCTTTTTGCTGTAACTATTTAATACTACTGTGTTTTTAGGCTGCTTATGAAGGCCCTTCTGCATATTGTTTGTGATTACGCCCCTGGTGACTTAGCTTTTTCTGAAATTTGCTCGGCATTAGCGCGGCATTTACCTGCAGAATATGCTTGGCATATGACTTCCGTGGCTAGTTTTGAGACTGTAGCCACGGGCTTTATTGTTTCGCAGCTGGGACTCCAAGAGCCTGAGTTAAGACCCGATCCCATGATAGTGTATGCCAACTGTGCGCCAAGAAAAGATCGCTCAGCAGCTCGCAAAAACAATGAAGGTGAAGGATTACTTTACGGTGTTTTGCGAAATGGTGTGCCGGTGGTCGCTGTCAACAGCGGCTATTCTTTGTCGTTCGTGCGCGACAGTTTTAAAGAACTTTGGTCGGTAAACGTTAATAAAGGTGGCTCGCAGTTTCGTAGTCGAGACATCTTTCCGCCGGTTGTGGGCATGGCTGCCAAGGGTAGGGTGGATTTCTTAAATCGCCGCTTGGACCCAATTAAAGTGATTCCACCGCCGCCCCCATCGGCCGTTGCCTACGTCGATTCTTTCGGAAATTTAAAAACCACTATTCGTACAGGCGATAAACTAGTCAAAGGACTCAAAGCAGGGCAGCGTGTATTTGCCCGAATTAATGGCGTGCGATTTGCCATGACAGTGGCAACTGGAAGTTTTAATGTGCGCGAAGGAGATATTGCTTTTTCACCAGGAAGCAGTGGCCATAGCCGCCGTTTTTGGGAAATATTTCAACGTGGATCATCTGCTTGGGAGACCTTTAGAAGACCAAGCAGCGGAGCTCCTATTGAGATAGAGCTCACCTAAACTTGGTGAGTGCTTAAACTGGAGTTGGTTGTGCATGGAAAAAGAGAACCAAGTCCTTACACTTTCCGTACAGCCGCCTACTCAGCAATGCCAGGTGTGTGTCGGCACTGATTTATTGGCCGACAAATCTCTTTGGAACTTAATATTAAAAGACAAAAAGAGTGTATTGGTTTGTGAATCACGGTTTCGGGATGAACTAAGCCAGTTTAGGCAGGTACATAACATAGCCGATTCATCTACCTTTTTCCTTGAGGGTGGTGAGCAGACAAAAACCGCAGCTGTGCTTCAGGAATTGTGGAACTTTTACCAGCGACAGAATTTGGATAGATCGTCGCTTGTAGTGGCTTTGGGCGGCGGGGCTCTTTGTGATGTGGTGGGGTTCTCTGCCAGTACCTTTCATAGAGGAGTGCCTGTAGTGCTGATACCCAGCACCTTACTGGGCATGGCTGATGCCGCAATTGGCGGCAAAACTGCCGTAAATTTAGAACATGTGAAAAACAGCGTGGGCACATTTTGGCTTCCCTCTTATGTGCTCTGCGATTTGTCGTTGCTGCGGTCTTTGCCCGCACGAGAGTTTCGGGCCGGCTTAGCTGAAATAATTAAAATTGCGTGCTGCTGTGATGTGGTGATGGCAGAGCAGCTTTGTGCCTCTGCTGTTACGCCAGAACATTCTAACCTTCACAAGTTGCTTGCAGCAGCAATTCAACACAAAATTTCAATTGTACAGCAAGATTTTGCTGAAACGGGTCTGCGACGTGTGCTTAATTTTGGCCATACGGTAGGGCATGCGTTAGAGGCTGTATCAAATCAAACCGCAAACCCTTTGTTGCATGGTGAAGCAGTAGCTTTAGGAATGTTGATTGAAACATCAATTGCACTTTCGAAAGGTTTTTGTGAGGAGGCTTGTTTCGCCCAGCTTAACTTAATGCTGCATAGGCAGCAGTTGCCCACCAAACTTGGCTATACGCTTGATGCTCAGTCCTTATGGCGACTTATCGCACTTGATAAAAAGAAGTCTAGGGGCGAAGTGCTGTGGGCCTTGCCAACACAAATTGGAGCGGTCAATTTTGATTCAAGAGTTGAGTTTTCTGAGTTTCAAAGGGCCATGACGAGCTTTTTAGTTACTGAATAAACGTAGGTAGAAGCCCTCTCATAAATGCCAGGGAGGATATTTATGAGACAAGTTCTAGAGGGAACGCAATACAAGAACAAGCGCCACTAAAAGTAACCCGGCACCCCAGAGCGACCAGTTTTTAAGCAGAGGAGTTCGTTCGACAGTTGACGATGAAGCTTCGGCATACGCAGCAGCACTTGAATATTCTGGATTAAGTGAGCGGTCATACACTTTGCGTTTCTCTTCATCTGCCAACGTTTCATAGGCATTAGTCACGAGCTTAAAAATTTCTAGGTCCCGAGGTTTAGGCGGATCGTCAATCAGATCGGCATAAAAATTGGAGCTTGGATCGTAAATGCGCGAAATGTCACGGTACGCTCGCTTAATTTCTTCCATTGAGGCGTCAGAGCGCACACCAAGCAATTCATAGAAGGATTTTGATTTGAACTTGTCCAAGGACATGGGGAGCGGTACTCATTTCGAATAGGTTAGGCCCATAAAGTGCAGTGTAACCTCTGAATGAGCTTTTTAACAAACCATATTATGTACACCATCCTGCTGCTTTGTGCCTCCAACATTTTTATGACCTTTGCCTGGTATGGACACCTAAAATTCAAAGAATTGCCCCTATGGCAAGTAGTGCTCGTAAGTTGGGGTATCGCCTTTTTTGAATATTGTTTGATGATACCGGCGAATAGAATGGGGCATGCAACTATGTCCGCGGCTCAGCTTAAGACAGTTCAAGAGGTAATCACCTTATTAGTGTTTGCGGGTTTTTCGGTGTGGTACTTAAAAGAACCGATGGGTTGGAACCATGTGGCTGCTTTTTTGTGTCTGGTTGGGGCCGTGTTCTTCATGTTCCGCCCCGCATAATGTAGGGCCAGAACTGTAATTTTTGTCACGCGCTCTTAATCTTGCCTCTCTTGTACGATAGTTTAAAGTAACGGGGTGCCTGCATAGTTCACGAAATGGCTGTTTTTAGGGTGTTTGTGACATGAGTATTGAACGTACCAACTTTTCTTCTGGCTTAGCTTGGGAACCACTTCGTGGCTATTCGCGAGCGGTGCGCGCTGGTAATCACCTCTTTATTTCAGGAACAACTGCGATTAACGCAAAAGGTGAGGTGCATGCTGCAGGTGAGCCCTATGAGCAGACTAAATATATTTTGTTTAAGTGCCGAGAAATTTTAGGAGCCGCAGGGTTTTCGCTGACTGATGTGGTAAGAACTCGGCTTTATATTACTCAAATGTCACGTTGGGATGACTACGCCAAAGCACATCGAGAAATTCTTGGTGATGTGCGTCCTGCCAGTTCAATTGTGCAAGTTGCAAAATTAGTAGACCCGCGCCTAACGATTGAGCTTGAGATGGAAGCAGTTTTGGGTTGTCAGCTCGTTGAGAGTAAGAGCCTTATTTTTGATAAGTAAGGAGCAGCGTGAGTGTTGCAATTATTATTCCCTGTCGCTTTGGCTCAAGTCGTTTCCCTGGTAAGCCTCTTGCTCGTATAGCAGGGCGCTCAATGATTGAGCGAGTGTGGAGAATTGCAAACGCAATACGTGGGGTAGATTCTGTATTTATTGCAACCGATGATCAGCGAATAGCTGAGCATGCGACGTCATTCGGTGGACTGGTTGCCATGACGAGCCCAGATTGCCGCAACGGTACCGAGCGTTGTTTTGAAGTCGCAAAGGCGCAAAGTATCAAACCTTCAATAGTATTAAACTTGCAGGGCGATGCGGTATTAACGCCACCGCATGTGCTTGATGCGCTTGTAGCGGTGATGACGCAGCCAAAGGCTCCGCTCCTCGCCACACCTGCAGTTCGGCTCGGAAAGGCACAGCATCAGCAAATGCTTGAAGCTCGCGGGTCTGCTGCAGGTGGAACTTTTGTAACCTTTAATTTGAATAAACAAGCGCTCTATTTTTCAAAGAGTAGCATTCCCTTTTTACGTCGTGCAGATGCCGATTCTCATCCGGTTTACCGGCATATTGGACTCTATGCCTACCAGTACGCAGTATTGGAGCAATTAGTTAAGTTGCCCCCAACACCGCTTGAGGAAGCTGAGCAGCTTGAGCAGTTGCGGGCGCTTGAGCATGGAATTCCAATTCAAATTGTTCCTGTTGAGTATGGGGGGCGTTCGCATTGGTCGGTGGATAAACCGGAGGATGTTGCTATCGCCGAGAAAATTATTGCCTCAGAGGGAGAGCTTGTTCCCTAGAAGTTTTTTAACGGCAAGTGACATCGGGTAGTGCCAAGTGTGGTCATATAAAAATGTGCTCTCGGTTTTAGAAAATTGAAAGAGGATCTGTGATTATTCTTTTGGCAAGGCATGGAGATACATTTGCTCCCGGTGAGCCAGTCACCTGGGTGGGGGCTCGAAATGACCTCGCGCTGACAAGTCGCGGAGAAGCGCAGGCGAAAGATGTGGGCGAATGGCTAAAGGCTAACCATGTGCAGCCCCAAAAAATTATTGCAGGTCCGCTTTCAAGAACTCTAAATTTTGCACAAATTTGCAGAGGAATTATCGGCGCGACGATTCCTGTTGGTGTAGATGAACGTCTCGGCGAAATTGATTATGGTGAGTGGAGCGGATTGACCTCTGATGAAGTCGCGCGCCAATTCGGAGCCGAGGCGCTTGAGCTTTGGGAAAAAAGGAGTAGGTGGCCTCAGGTGGGGGGCTGGAAGGGCTCGGCTGAGGAGTTTACGAACGAAGTTGAAGCGTTGACTGAGGAATTGGTTAAAGGTGATGCACGAATGCCGCTTCTTGTGAGTAGCAATGGTCGCTTGCGCTATTTTTTAAATCTCATTCCTTCCGCATTTGACGATCAACTTGCCGATTCAGGTGTAAAAATGCGCACCGGTGCATTGTCAGCTTTAAGAATAGGAACCAACCCAAAAGTGCTTTTTTGGAACAAGAGGCCGATGGAACTTGGCGAAAGAGAAGTAACGCTACTGCGCTGAGCTTTTTAACTTGAGAAAGTTTTCGTCATATCGACACCCAGCATTTTTGCTTGGCAAATTTTTTGCCAAAAAATGCGATAGGAAGCCCGGTCATGAAGCTGACCAGCGTGTTGAATGGGTGCCCAGTCTACCGCTTGGGCTTGCTGCAAAATAAGTGCGGCCTCGTTTAATTCTGATTGTGAAGGGGTAAATGCGGCAATAATTGCGGTAATTTGGTCAGGATGAATGCTCCACATGCGATTAAAGCCAAACTCGTTTTTTGCACAAAGGGCGTCGCGAAAAGCTTGTTCGGGATTTGCAACATCAACACAAACGTTATGTGAGGCACTTTTACCAAAATATGCAGCGGCACTGCTAATTTGAATTTTAGCGTGTGCCAATAATGGGTGCGAGAACTGCCAAGGGCTTTTCATGCAATAACTAGGAATGCGGCCCTGCCATTCTGACATGTAATCCATGAGCCCAAAATCGAGACTAATTACCTGTGGAAGCGCAGCAATAGCGTTGACCTCAGCCAGTGCTTGGGGAGTTTCAATTAAAACTCTGAGTGGAATTATGCGTTTCAGTTTGGCTTTTTTTGATTGTTCGCGCACAAACTTATGAAAAGCAACTATTTGTTTGGTGCTCTTTATTTTTGGGAGCGTAATATAGGCAAGTTCTTTGCCAGCGCCACTAATAAGTGCGCGAGTGTGTTGTTTCCAATCCGACTTTTCTAAATCCCCAAGTCGTATGCCCATACGCCGATAACTGTTCTTTGGCGAGCGAAGTATATCAATATATTCGTCACAAAGCGCTCGGTGATTTCCGAGGGCAGCCCCATCTTCGAGATCCAGCGTTATATCAAAACGCCCATGCGCCGTAGCTTGAAGCTCGATGGCTTTTGCCGCAAAGCGCGGGTTGCCTGCATAATGGTCGCAGGGGAGGTCTAGGCTTGGCTGCTGAGTTGAGCCAAACAAGACTTCGTTTGGGCTTAGCGGTTTATGCTCAATTTTTTTGGATTTGGTGGGCATATACCCCCTACATTTATCGCAGAATGTTCAAAAAGTCTGCAGTGGACACTATACTTCATGCGTGGCTATGGCAGAATAGGGAAGCTGAGTTGAGTGTAACCTTAGTTATAATTTTGCCATGATTCTCCAGCTTGAAGATACCAACACTGCGGGGCACGTTAAAAATGTGCTGCATGAGCTTAGTCAGCTCGGCTTTGAAGCTAAACTCGTAAAGTTTGGCTGGGGCACTTTTATTGTGGTCCCTTCTCCACTCGCAAGTTCTCAGGTAGAACCTGCACTAAGAAATTTTTCTGGCATAAAACGCATCTGTAAAGTTGATGGTGCGGTGCAGTTAGGCTCTCGCCTCTTTCAGCCAGAAACAACAAAGGTCCAAATTGGGGAAGATTTGAGTTTTGGCGCAAAGCCTGTTGGTGTAATTGCGGGACCATGTGCGGTCGAGAGTGAGGAGCAGATTGTTGCTACTGCTCGAGCGGTGGCTCGGGCCGGAGCGTGTGCGCTTCGCGGAGGTGCTTTCAAACCACGCAGCTCAGTGTATTCCTTTCAAGGTCTCGGGGAAGAAGGTATTCGTTTATTGCGATTGGCGCGGCAAGAGACAGGCCTGCCAATAGTGAGTGAAGTCCTCGATGTTGAAACTCTTGATGCCCATTTTGACGATATTGATGTGGTGCAAATTGGCGCGCGTAATATGCAAAATTTCTCTCTTCTTCGCGCCGCTGGCGAAGCCAACAAGCCGGTGCTCCTCAAGCGTTCGATGATGGGTACTATTGAAGAGTATTTGCAGGCGGCTGAATATATTTTGGCCATGGGCAATAGCCAGATACTTTTATGTGAGCGGGGAATTCGTACTTTTGAAACAGCAACGCGTAATTCTTTAGATTTAAATGCCGTTGCTGTTCTCAAGGAGAGGACTCATTTGCCAGTGCTTGTGGATCCAAGTCATGGCACGGGAGCGGCGCGCTATGTTCCAGCACTCAGTAAAGCTGCCATCGCTTGTGGAGCAGATGGTTTGCTTATTGAAGTGCACATAGATCCAAGTACTGCGCTGAGTGATGGTAATCAAAGTTTAACTCCCGATGAGTTTGGGGCATTAATGACTTCCTTGGTCCCTGTTGCCGTAGCTGTGGAGCGAGAACTTAAAAGTCCGGCCCATTCCGTTAAAAAATTGGGTCTGGGTAGTGGAGGTAGGCTCTGGGCCTGAGCTCATTTTTCAGTTATCAGGCTGTTAAATTTAGGTGAGCGCAGTAATAGCGTTTAAAATTAAATAGTTAGCTTTGTTTTCCACAGTTTATCTTGGGGCTGCGGTATGTTAGTCTTGCTTCCCCCTAAGCCGAAACACTTGTGGAATCAATCAGGGGGGTTATCCTTGGTTACGGTGGATTTTTCGGTTTGTTATTTTAAATTCTTTTGCCTTTATGATCTCCAGCACTGTCCTCAAATTTTGGTCTGAAGGAGAAAACCCTCCCTCGAGGCAGTCACAGGCTGACACGTTAGACACCCTGCAGCAGATTGACGAACTTAGTGGGCAGGGAGCTGTAGAACTACTTCGCCCGGTAGATGGGGACCTTATAAACTCCCATCGTGTTTGGTGCCGTATGTTTGCTGCGCGTACCGGCGGCGGTTATCGTTGGGTCGGTCAACATCTTTCTCCTGATTTAATGACCGCCGAGGACCATAGTGCAGCAAGGCAGTTTGCAATTTCCGCTGATCTTGAAGCCAAAGTAATACGCCACTCGCAGCAGATGGTGCAGTGGTATCGTGGTTTGCTTTCGAGTATCGCGCTTGACCCCTTCTTGCCTGGGCAGTCTGAATTGGCTTCAGTTCAGGTGGTGCCAATTGGGGTTACTCTTGTAAAGACTGGACCACTCGATTTTGCAACTGCCGTACTTTTGCGGGTCCGTAACAACGATGGGTCGCCGCTTTCGTTCCATCAATCATTCGGATTTGTGTATCAACCTGGTGAACAGGTAATTCAGCGAGTCGTTTGCCCACTCGAGCGGCGTCCGTCCGAGGAGGGTGCAGCAAGTGTGCAGTCCATTTACTCTGAGGCTGCATATAAGGCAGAAATGCGTGAAGTGGCTGAGCGTGGACTTTCAGGATTATATAACTACCATTCGCGGCCATATGCCTATCAGCTCCTTGTAGATGGAGTGACCGCAATTCTTCAGGATAAGCTTCAAGAAGTTCCTTTTGGTCCCGAGGAGGTCTCAATCTCCAGAATTTCGAGGTTACCAAAAGGAGAAGGGGCTTTTCTAGTTGAAACAGATTTTGGTAACGTCGAAATTGGTCTGCGCTTGCACGCACAGTTGAAAGTGCTGCAGAGCGAAAGGCTCTAGCCCCTAGGTGCTTATTTGCCAAGAATCGTCCCGGCAATAACACCTGTAAAACTCCATTAAAATGGTTTCCTGGATGAGGGCGGAGCAACAGTAGCCTACACAGCTCCTAACATACCTCTTCCTAACATATCTCTAACTTAATACTTGCGAATGTTTAACTCTGTTAGGAGGTTAATTTTTTCACTTTTGGCTTATGCTTCGGCTGTCCGTTGTCCGTCACGATGTTGTTTCCTGCCCCTAGAACGACTCTTTTTTAAGGATTGAGTTATGCGCAAGGACTTTTTCTTATCCCCCAAAGCAGTTGCCCCAGTTATTTGGGCGTTTTTCATGGTTTCACCACAATTTGTCGAGGCAGCTATTCCGCCAGCCCTGTCAGGTGCGGTTCGAGTAGATGGTTCTTCGACGGTGTATCCCATTACGGAGGCAGTTGCTGAGGAGTTTGGTGCACAGGCTCGTGAAGTCAAGGTGACTGTTGGAATTTCGGGCACTGGCGGAGGAATGAAGAAATTTTGTGCTGGCGAGGTTGATGTTGCCAATGCTTCCCGTCCCATAAAGGCAGCTGAAGTGGAAGTCTGCAAGAAAAATGGAGTGGAGTTTATTGAGCTGCCAGTGGCTTACGACGCATTAACAGTTGTGGTGAATCCAAAAAATTCGTGGGCTACAGACATCACGGTAAAAGAGCTTAAAACAATTTGGGAACCAGACGCTCAAGGAAAAATAATGACTTGGGATCAGGTGCGTCCAAGTTGGCCTAAAAAACCATTGGCGTTATTCGGAGCTGGCGTTGACTCAGGAACCTACGATTATTTTACTGAAGCAGTAGTGGGCAAGGAAGATGCAAGTAGGGGAGATTATACCAGCAGCGAAGATGATAACGTTGTAGTTAAGGGTGTAGAGGGCAGCGAGGGAGCAATGGGATTCTTCGGGTTGGCGTATTATGAGGAAAATAAGAATAAACTAAAGGCTTTGGCTGTTGATGATGAGAATCCAGCCAATGGTGTTGGACCCCAGACACCAAATGCGGAGCATGTCGAAAAGGGTATGTACGCCCCATTGTCACGTCCGCTCTTTATTTATGTGTCTAAAAAATCGGTTGAGCGACCAGAGGTACATGAGTTTGTGAACTATTATCTGGGACACGGTCAACAATTAGCCAAAGAAGTTGGTTATGTGCCTCTTGCCCAAGGAGTTATTCGCCTTGCTCGTGAACGTTTTGAAAACCGTACTTTTGGTACGGTCTTCGCAAAGGGACATCAAGTTGGAGTAAGTCTCGAGACCTTGCTTAGTGCAAAAACTCATTAGTTCTCAGCGAGCGTCGGGGTAGTTCCCCCGACGCTCCTCTTGTGCCAAGCCTTTTAAGTTTTAATTCGCAAGATGCGAAACGCAGCAGGTATATAAAAAGGAGCGCTTCATGAGCTCAAAAATGCGTCGAGACCTGATTGAACGTGTTATGCATGCGCTGTTTTTTGCATGTGGGTCTCTTTCAATTTTGACCACCATTGGCATCGTACTCGTTCTGGCCTTCGAAAGTGCTTCATTTTTCAAAGAAGTTTCACTCTGGCGCTTTTTAGGTGAGACGGAGTGGACCCCACTTTTTATCAATAAAAATTTCGGCATTTGGCCACTCGTGTGTGGTACCTTCCTTACCTCGGCAATAGCTTTGTCAGTTGCCATTCCCTTTGGGCTCATTATCGCGGTTTATTTATCTGAATTTGCATCGCCGCGAATGCGAATGATTTTAAAGCCCACTCTTGAAATCCTAGCAGGAATTCCCACTATAGTGTTTGGATATTTTGCGCTGATATTCGTAACACCGCTGCTGCAAAAATTTATTCCTGAGCTTCAGGGGTTTAATGCTTTAAGCCCGGGACTTGTGATGGGATTAATGATTCTGCCAATGGTCGCATCCTTAAGTGAAGATGCATTGTATACCGTACCACGTAGTTTGCGTGATGCTGCCTATGCACTCGGTGCCACCAGACTTCAAATGGTATTTACAGTTCTTGTTCCCGCCGCAATGGGAGGCATAACGGCGTCATTCATATTGGCCATGTCCCGCGCCATTGGAGAAACCATGATTGTTGCCGTTGCAGCTGGACAGCAGCCAGTTCTTACATTGAACCCATTGCAATCAGTTGAAACCATGACTGCCTTCATCGTGCAAGTTTCACTAGGTGACACGCCGCATGGCACCCTCGAATATAAAACTATATTTGCAGTCGCGAGTGCGCTGTTTGTGATGACACTTGTGCTTAATAACATTAGCCTTCGTATTCGGCAGCGTTTTGAGAGGGCATACGTATGAACCAAGCTACATTGCTCATTTCTTCAGACACAGAAATACGTGCTCGCAAGCTTCGAGAGAAGTCCTTCGAGATTGTGGCGCTGTTGTGCGTAGGATTTGCACTTTTTCTGTTGCTGGCGCTTGTTGTTGACGTTTTTACCAGAGGGTTTGCTCGGCTCGATTGGCAGTTTATCACCAGCTTCCCGTCCCGGTTTGCGCATAAAGCCGGAATTTATGCAGCACTCGTTGGAAGTTTTTATTTAATGCTTCTTACCGCGCTTATTTCAATACCCTGCGGAGTTGGCGCGGCAATTTACCTTGAAGAGTATGCGCGAAAAAACTGGTTTACCCGCTTGATTGAACTCAATATTGCGAACTTGGCCGGAGTGCCATCGATCATTTATGGCATCTTAGGTTTGCAAGTTTTTGTTCGAATGGCGGATCTAGATCGCAGTTTGTTGGCTGGCGCTTTAACTATGTCGCTCCTTATTTTGCCTGTGATTATTATCTCTGCCCGCGAGGCTTTACGCACGGTTCCTCAATCTTTGCGTGATGCATCCATGGCTTTGGGAGCAACGCGCTGGCAGACCATTCGTGACCATGTGCTTCCGCTGGCACTTCCGGGAATAATGACCGGTTGTATCCTAGGTCTCTCACGTGCCATTGGCGAAACTGCACCGCTCATTACGATGGGCGCTCTTACCTACGTAGCGTTTACACCCGATAGCATTTTTTCATCTTTTACTGTTTTGCCTATCCAGACCTTCAATTGGCTTTCTCGTCCGCAGGAAGCTTTTCATGCGAACGCGGCTTCAGCTATTGTGTTGCTGCTGATGTTGCTATTGAGCATGAATGCGTTTGCTATTTATCTGCGTGCCCGCTTTGAACGCAAATATAAACGATAATATTCTTAACGTACGATGAACAAACAAAGTGAACGGACTTTCAAAAGACCATACGCTTTGTTTCTAAGCTTAGAATTTATCGAGGTGGCCCGCCGTGTTTAAAAATTGGGCGGCAATGCGCTGAATTTCTCCGCTTTGGCCTTCAGTGCCGCAATTAACTACCGGAATTTTGGGGGATAACGTAGCGCTGTTCGACGTGTTCGCTATTGGCCTAGCTCCCTCATTGAGGGCAACGCCGTTCGATTCTAGAAATCCAAGCATCGCCCGTCCCAACGCGTAATTGCCCCATTTATCGTGGGTTGGAATTTGTACGTACTCTGCTGCAGCCTCTATAAGAGGGGCAGATTCAGGAAACATCATTTTTGCTTCATGGTACGACCAGCGAACTACACTGACAGTCGCGAGAATACTGAATAAAAATCGAAACATATCCCATCCCCCGAAACGTACATGGCTTAAGCCGCGAGCCTTAACCTATTTGTCTCTTAATATATGTAATCGGCTCTCAGAGTTTGAATGTTAGAATCTGGCGCTCGATATTTGTGAGAGTCGAGTCTGAGGTGCCCATTGCTGTAGCAGAATGGTGTAAGTAACTTGAAGCAAATGGTAAAAATAAAGTCATAAGAATCAGATGGTTGGGGTTAGTGTCTGAATGTGAAGACACAAGAATTTGGAGGTGGGACGGACCAAAAAACCGCAGTACACTTTTCGATAAGCATTTTATGCCTTCCGATTGGAATTGCTTCAAATGCGTAAACGTTTCAGGTGGTTGTATACAGGGGGTTGCTGATAGGCCACAAAGGAGGCAGTTCTATGCATAACACAGCTATAGTTTTACTTGAAATCAATGGAGATTTTATGCGTGTTCAAGTTCTTCTTCTTTGTGCAGCTCTTCTGATCTCCTCGCAGGCTTTCGCCGAAACGCGAGCAGTGAAGCGTTCATTTAGCGGAGGCAGTGCTTCGGCCGATTCTATTGCCCTTTATGGCAGTAAGAAAAGCGATATGACCAATTCAGATACTGCGCGGGCGATGCCACGCACTGACGCATTAAAAGCTTCCTCAGATTCAAGGGCGAAGTCATCAGTAAGAACAGTGAAACGCAGTATGTCAGGTGGCAGTGGTATGGCTGATGAAATTCGAATCGGCACTTCGAAATAATTAACACTTCAGAATATTCGCCTGTGAAGTAACTGATAGATCGTTCAGTATCCTCGAGCACCCCTTTAAGGCCCAAAGGCAAATCGCTTGGTCTTGATCGGGTGCTGATTCTTTTTTGGACAGACTGCTCGCTATGAACCGAAGGGTGTCCACACTTCGGGTTCATCTTCTACGGCTTCTGCGTATTTCTCTTAACCCACGTGCCGGGGTAGCTTACTGAAACAAAACTCTAAGTGCTCGAACTTAGTTTGCTTTTAAACTGAAGCACGCGAGCCTTTCGGGCGGATAAGAGGGTAAGGCATGGGGCCGTTGTTTTGCAGTTGGGTTTTTATGGCGTTGTTTTCTCCTCAATCCTTAAAATTAATGCTTAAGTGGTGGCGTACTTGGGGTAGTCTTCCGGTGCTTCCGTGGGTGCAAGCCGCAGCCCTATACAGAAAGGGCCAGTACCGTGCAGCCGAGCCTCTTTACCGTTCTGGCTTAGATAAATGTTTCACCCATCCAGCACAGCACTGTGCGCGTCTCGATCTAGCATATTGCCTATTTAAAAATGGAAAATTCGATTCGGCCGAAGAAGAACTGAAGAACGTTATTCACCATTTGCCACGTTCCAAAGAAGGATATCTTCGTCTTGCACGTCTTCAGATGTGGCGCGGGCAGTCACTAGAAGCGGCCTGGACCATGCGCCGTGCTCAACGAAATGTGACCTTTGATAAAGACATGGCGTGTCTATTTTTGTATGCGGCCCTTGATTCTCGTGCCCCACATTATTTGGTTCAGGAAGCCCTGCGGTGCTTAGATGCAGCTGAGGGTGGAGAATTAAGTGAATTGCAGATACTCAAAATTCAAGCACTTCAAGCGCGGGCGCGAATGCTTTCCAAACACAATAATTCAGTAGAATTTAGTCAAGCAAGAACTGAGCTCGCTCAGGTAGCAGCGCATGTTGATGCCCCATTTGAGGTGTCGCTGTTATTTGCAGAGGTTCTGATTGAAGAGGGAAAAATTGCCCATGCGCGCAGATTGCTTCGCCGGGCACTACACGTGTCACCTGAATATCCACGTCTGCTCTCCTTGCTTGCCGAAAGTTATTTGCGAAGTGGACCGTTTTATAATCCAGAGTATGCGAAACAGCTTGCCACTACTGCTTGCCAAAGTGCTTCTTGGTCTTCGCCACGAGAACTTCATGTTATGGCAGAAGCCTACTATCACTTAGGAGATAAAATTTCGGCTCTCGTAACGGCGAGCAAAGCCAAAGATCTCGGCTCGCGGCTACTGGGCACCTATACCCATGCGAGAACCTTGGACGAACTGATTACGAACCTAGCCTCCGGTACGCAGGCCTAAGTAGTTTATTTATAACAATGTTATGTCGACAGTTCCTCTGCCGAGGAACGTAAAATGCCCCTATTCCGAATCCAAAAACATGCCGATAGATTTGGTGGAGCTGTATTGAGCGCACTTTTCCAAGAATGAGGGCACATGGCGAACGACGAAATTTTCCACGGATGCGGGGTTTCAGATAAGGGATTTGTAACGGTGACCTTAGACGGCAGTCCAACGGTATTAGTCGTAGATGACGAGGACCTCATGCGAGAGGTAACCTCGATTATGATTGAAGAAAATGGTGGAAAAGTCATTCCCGCGGTTGATGGCATTGACGCTGTTGAGCGTTACGCCGAAAACAAAGAAAAAATTGATTTCATATTCATGGATGTTTCCATGCCGCGAATGAATGGTTATGAGGCATGTGTTGAAATTCGTAAGATAAATCCTGGTGCAAAAATTGTTGTTGTATCTGGGTTAAAAATGCTGCCTGAAATTGAGAAAATGTTTCGGGCCGGCGAAGTTGAATTTTTGAGTAAGCCCTTCCATGAGACAGAGCTTTTAAAGGCATTCAAACGCCTTAAAGAAAAGTAGCCTCTAAGTTTCAGCAATTCTTGGTGTTTTTTATTCCAATCGCTTAGCGACGCGTGTTCTTTTTGTGTGAAACAGGCTATGCTTCACACATGGCTCTAGACGAACTATATCAAGAATTACTGCTGGATCATTTTAAGAATCCGCGCTGCCAAGGTTGTCTGCCAAACCCTTCGGCTCACAGTCATGTATTTAATCCGCTGTGTGGAGATCAGGTTGCGCTGACTGTAAGGCTTGAAGCCGACAAAATAGCTGATCTGGCCTTTACTGGGCATGGATGCTCGATCTCTCAGGCTTCCGCCTCAATGATGGCTGAGCTGTGCAAGGGAAAAGACATAGGCGAAGCGAAAGAGTTAATTCTTAGTTTTCAGGAGATGATGCGGGGAGAAGAGCCAAGTGCAAAAGACAAATTAGGAGATGTGCTGGCACTCGAAGGAGTAAGAAAGTTCTCTGCTCGAATTCGCTGCGCATTACTCGGCTGGGAAGCCCTGGAGCGGTGTTTGGGGCTAAAAACTAATACAGATTGATCTTTTTAGAGTAACGCGCCAAAGATGGGGACATGAAAAGCGAAAAGCCTGCTCACTTAGTCAGCCTCCTAAAAGATCGCGATTTCAGCGACTATAGCCCCCGGCAGCGAATTCTGGCTGCGGCCTTAAAATTGTTTGTGGAGCAGGGGTATTTTAATACAAATGTTCCTGATCTGAGTCGCGAAAGTAAATGTAGCGTTGGTTCGATCTATCATAATTTTAAAAATAAAGAGGAAGTTGCGTCAGCGCTCTATCAAGAGGGCATTGCGGCATTCCGTCAGGCATTGCAGGCCTCAGTAGCTCAAATCGATGATGTTGAGCGGCTCGTGAAAACTCTTGTGCGGTCTTTTTTGGAGTTTTCTGAGGTAAACTTTCAGCTTTCGAAATATATTTGGTTGTGTCGCCACAATGAATTTATGGGTGGGGTTATTAAGCATCCGACGATGGTCGGCTTTGATAAGCTTGGACGCACGCTCACTCATGCCCTTAAAAGAGGTATTCGCGAAGGTAAAATTCGTGATTTAAAAGCTAATATTTTATGGAGCCTTCTTTTTGGAGTGCCCCTTGCATACGTGCGTGATTGGCTCGATGGCTACAATTTAGATAGCCCGCGCATAGTGGCAGATGATATAGCCGAAAGTTGCTGGCGGGCGCTTAAACGTTAATGAGCCCGTGACTGATCGCAAGTTTTACGAGCTCAGCGTTGGTCTTCAATTTGAGCTTTTTAAGAATGTTACTGCGATGTGTGTCGACCGTACGTGTGCTGATATGCAAGAGCTTGCCAATTTCTCTGTTTGGCTTGCCATCGGCGAGGTGCGTCATAATTTCAAGCTCGCGCTTAGTAAGAACAGCGAGCGGATTATCAATAGTTCCTTCGCTTCCTGGTGCTCCCATCAATGAAGTGGTGATCGAAGGACTTAAGTACGTTTTGCCCTCGAGAATTGAATTGATTGCAAATTCGAGTTCTTGAATTCCTGCATTTTTAGGCACAAATCCGCGTGCTCCGGCTTTGAGCGCAGCCTTCACGTTGCGACCCCCGTCGTTTGCGCTCAATATGAGCACCGGTGGGCAAACGCCAGCGCTTGTCAATTTTTCAAGAGCAGCAAGTCCGTCGAGTTTAGGCATAGCGACGTCCATGATTACAAGATCGGGGTGATGCGACTTAAGCAATGAAACAAGCTCCTCTCCATCAGAAGCCTGAGCAACTACGGAGTATCTGCCATTTCGATTATGTAGTAGTTCGCACAACGCTTGTCTTAATACTGCGTGATCGTCAGCCACAATAAGATTGATCATATAACCGTCCCTTAAATACGCGCCTGACTGTTTAGGGCCAGGCGCAGGTACGCAGGCTGGATTACGAAGATGGGGCAACCTTCACAGAGCTTCCTGCACTTAGGATATACGACATTTTCTTAAATTTACTTGAGAGAACTAACTACGCATCGTTTTGTTGAGTTTTACACTCTACTCGGAAGAGGACGTACCTAGATTAACTGCCTCATTTCCTTCGCTTTTTGCCTCTTCTCGGCGTTTTGCCTTACTAAAGGTGCGAAACTCGTCAATTAAAGCCGCCAGCTCAACGGGGGCACGAATGCCTTGAATGGTTACTTCATTGCCTTCAACGGCGGCAGTTCCGATTTCTATGGTGCCGTAATCAAGCAGTCTTCCAAAGATGTCTTGCTTCACCGTAATAGCGCGCACATCCACGTAGCTGATCATAGGGACACTGTATGAGAGTGATAGGCGTCCCTCTAAGTGAGTAAGTCGGTGCTCTCCAAAAATATAGAGATCGTCATGATAACGCCGCACAATTTCAAGGAGAAATACTACTGGAATGAGCGCTAGCCAGCGGACAGAAAGGTGTCGAATGACCGGGAGGTCCGGCATGGGCACATCGTAAAGGTAATACTCAAGCACGGCGACGATAGCCGTGGCACAAAAAAAATAAAAAATGTTTGGGATGACAGAACGCAGTGAGCGTTTGACGAGCAACAACTGTTCACGCTCTGTTCCTTGGATGATTTCGTCAAAGTTTGGATAAAAAGACATAGGTGCGGCGTCGGTGCGGTAGACTTAGGTAATTTAAGGTATCAAGGACAGTATAGGTCGATTCGAGCGGCTATGATAGCCGGCACCTACCAACGTGCCAGGTGATGCCAAAACACGGCAAGGCTCTTGCTACTCTAGGGTATGGAAGTGCATTTGTGCACGAATATTCAGGTGGTTAGCTGTGTTGTCCACGTCAAAGAGCTGACGTGCCATCGCTACGGCGACGGAAATCTGACAGCGCAGGCCTAACCAGAAAAGGAATGTGACCCGCGTGCGGGTGAAGTGTGAGGTGATTCATAAAAAGAGCAAAGGCTCGATTTATGGGTAACTTTCTAGCGAAGAGGCGAATATGGTGAACCTTGGATTTTGGCAGTTAGCTACAGATGTGTTGCTGCTATGCTCACTTGTATATTTATCATTTCAGTTTGTGCGTTCACCGCGTATTAATGCCCAGCTCCGAGCAGTACGTGAGCTTGAGGGGGCGTTACGTGTGCTTGTCCGCGAAGCTGATGGTGCTGGTCGTTCATTAAATGATCAGCTCATGCGCAGGCAGCAGGCTCTAGAAAAGGCATTGATAGACGCCGATCTCGCCGAGCAGCGAATCACCAAATTAGCCGCGCAACAACAGGCCGAAGTCTCGCGTCCGGTCGCAGCTCCGGTGACACCGCCGGTGCCAGAAGCAGCTCCGGTAGCGGCAAATTCTAAATTAAGACGTTCAATTGAAGTTGAGCCTTCAGAGCCGCCCGTTGAGTGGAAGAAAGTAAATATTTACGGAGAGCCGATAGCTGCAGAAGCTATTTCTGAATCACAGACATCAGGGAAGGTCCCTGGTAGGGCTCAGCAACGCGCAATGCGTACATATAGTCCCCTGAAAGCCCAAGTTCAAAAAGAAGTCAGCGAAGTCACTGAACCCGAAGCTCCAAAACGTTCCATGCCAAAACCGCCAAAGCAACCACCCGCTGCTCAACAAGCAGAGGCAGCCATTGAAGATGTGTATTTAAAAGCCGAAGAACTGTTACGTGCTGGAGATGGCCTTGCTCAAGTAGCATCGCAAACGAACTTACCAATCAGTGAAATTCGGGCACTTTCTCAAATGATTATCGGTGAAAGAGCCGTGGCGCAGAATAAGGAAGGGCACATTGCGCAAGTGGTAGATGAGGATCCGCGACTTGGAGTTATGTCCACGATGAAACGCCAAACTATTACTTTATAGGAGCGATCGATGGAACGTGGTTCATACATAGCAGCCTCGGGTGGACTCATTCAGCTTCGAAAGCTTGATGTGGTGAATAATAATTTAGCTAACATCAATACCGTTGGCTTTAAAAAGGAGATGCTAGTCAATTCAACTCAATCCTTTGACCAAACATTGGCTGCTGCTGTGGCATCGAATGATCCCTTTGCAGAGGGGGATCACGCTCGTTCTCCCGGGGCTGTGCATGTGGGCAGCGTCACCGATTTTACTCCAGGCCCAATAAAAGCAACGGGGAATGTCTTGGATGTAGCATTGCGAAATCCGAATGACTTTTTCGTGCTGAATACGCCTCAGGGAGTTCGTTACACTAGAGCTGGAAATTTTACTCTCAATTCTAATGGTGAAATTGCAACCCAGGACGGCATGCAGGTGCAGGGTGATGGTGGAGCCATTTCAATTCCAAATGGGGGAGTTTCGATAGCTCCGAGTGGTGCGGTTTTCTCAAATGGCGTTCAGGTTGGGAGGTTGCAAGTGGCTCGAGTAGAGAATCCGGCCAATTTGCTTCGTGAAGGAGGTTCGCGTTTTACCGTAGCCCCTGGGCAGCCCGCGCCAGCGGCTGTTGAACCTGAAGTAATTCCGGCGTCGCTCGAGATGTCGAATGTGTCGGCGATTACTTCGATGATTGAGCTTATTTCAGCAAGTAAAGGATTTGAGCTTTACACTAAAACAAGTCAGTCAATTGATCAGATGAACCAAACCGCAATTTCGCAGGTGGGGCGTAGGCCGTCATAATTAGAATTTTAAGGAGAGAATCATATGATTCGTGCGTTATACACTGCGGCAACCGGAATGGGTGCCCAAGAAACTAATATCGATGTCATTGCCAACAATTTGGCAAACGTAAACACTACTGGCTACAAAAAGAGCCGCGCGGATTTCCAAGACTTAATGTACCAATATGTGATTGAGCCTGGAGCCCCAACTTCATCAAGTTCGAGCAATCCAAGCGGCATTCAAGTTGGTTTGGGTGTTAAAACTGCATCGGTTCAGAAAGTATTTGCCCAAGGCGATCTGACTTCCACGAGTAACCAACTCGATGTTGCGATAGAAGGCGATGGATTTTTCCAACTTACACTTCCTGATGGGAGCACCGCCTATACACGCTCAGGCGCGTTTCAGTTGGATCAGAATGGCCAGATGGTAACTTCTGATGGATATGCGCTTGCGCCGGGCCTCACCATTCCAAGTGATGCCTTGTCTGTGACAATTGGCCAGGACGGAACGGTCAGCGTAACACAACCCGGAAGTACCACACCCACCAGTTTAGGTGAGCTTACGGCCGTTCGTTTTACCAACAATGCTGGTTTAAGAGCTATTGGTCGAAATCTGTATCAAGAAACAGTGTCTTCGGGGTCACCACAGGCTGGTAGATTTTCCGAGAATGGAGTGGGGCGACTTAATCAGGGATTTTTGGAGAGTAGTAATGTGAGCGTCGTTGAGCAGGTGGTTAGCATGATCACCGCCCAGCGCGCTTATGAAGCCTCTTCAAAGGGAATATCCACTGCCGATGAGATGTTGTCTCAGGGAATTAACCTGAAGAGGTAATAGTATGAAACACTTCGTGCTTTATGCCGCATTGCTCAGCAGTTTCCTCGTATCCAAGGCGCATGGCCTTGATACAAAGACCTTTAAAGTGACTGCAACTGGCCGTGCTGAAGTAACCGTGACTACTCCATCGCTTCGGCTTGGAGATGTCGCTGATGTGATGGCGACCGATCTACAGCATGACGATGAAGTGATAGGCCTTAAGAAAATTTATCTTGGAGCAAGTCCAGCTCCAGGTACTGAACTAAAGCTCAGCGCTCAATCTGTGGTTGATAAGATGAAAGCAGCTGGGGTTGATGTGACCCGAGTGGGCTACTCCTTTCCTCCCACCATTGTAGTACGCCGAGCTGGTCGGCCACTTGGTGTAGAGGAGGTTAGAGCTGCGCTTCGCACTTCTCTTGATAACTCTGGGCGTAGCATTGAGCTCAGGGAAATTCGCTATGACGGGAATATGTGGATTCCACCAGGTAATACTGAGCTTAAAGCCGAGCCGGCAGCACGATCTGCGCAAGGCCTATTACCATTTTTAATAAAAGTTCTCGTTGATGGTCGTGAGATAAGCTCGCGTACAATTGAAGCTAGAGTAGATGAGTGGCTTGAAATGCCGGTAGCTCGTCGCACACTTCAACGCGGAGAACTTGTGGGGGCCGAAGATATTTCATTTGCTCGACTCAGCAGTTTATTGCTACCGCGAGATGCAGTTAGTGAACAAGGAGAAATTGTCGGTCAGCGTGCAGCTCGAACAATTGAAACAGGTGAGCCCTTCCGACGCGAACGACTGAGTACGCCTCCGGTGATTGAAGCGGGAAGTAAGGTCAGTATGGTTTATAAAAACGGCTTATTTGAGGTGAGTGCAACTGGAGTTGCGCTTGAGGCAGGTGGGCGTGGACATGAGATTCGAGTTCGGAATGAAGCATCGAAAAAAATTATAGCAGCAACGGTACTTGAGCCTGGACTAGTTGGGGTGAAGCCATGAGAAAAAATATATATAGAATTATGCCATTCGCAAGTTTAGGAGCATTAATTTTCTCGGGCTGCGCAGCGCCTAAACATGTGATGCAGTCAATTCCAGCTCAGGAATATACGCGTAATTTGCAACAGCAGTACGCTCAGAGGCAAGTTCGCTATCCGGGAGCGTTAGAACGCTCGGGAGAATATCGAAACATACACACTATTGTTGCCGCCCAAGGGCGTGATGAGGGTAGGGCAAGACTACGTTTTGCGTCTGCGCAAGACGCAAGCGAATCAGAATCTGCTGCTCTCTCTCCTCAGCATGAGGGAGAAATTAGCCAAGAAGGATTTACCATGGAGCGGAGTACCATGCCACTCCAGCGAGACTACCAAAGTCCTTTGAGTATTGGCGAACCAGGGGTTACGTCCTCATTGTGGCAAGAAAGTCGGGCTGGTAATGAACTCTTTCGCGATGACAGAGCTTGGCAGCCAATGGATCTCATTACCATTGTAATTACAGAAAGATCTGAAGGTAAAAAAGAAGCAAATACCGAAGTTAAACAGAAAAGCACGGTTGAGGCCGCAATAGAAAATTTATTGGGCTACGAAACCGATTTGGAGCGTGGGCTTGAAGGGAAAGCACAAGGAGACGTTCTTCCGGGAAGCTTAATTAGCGCTTCAGCACAGAATGATTTTAAGGGTGAAGGCAAAACAAATCGTAAAGGAAGCTTAACCGCTCGTATTTCAGCTATGGTTGCTGAGGTGTTGCCATCTGGCATTTTGCGAGTTGAAGGTAAAAAAATCATATCGGTGAATAGTGAAGAGCAAATTATGGTTATCTCCGGTTTGGTGAGACCCAAAGATATTTCTTCTGAAAATGAGGTTGATTCATCGAAAATTGCCCAGCTCAGAGTTGATTACTACGGTGAAGGAACTGTGGGTGAATCACAAGTTGGTGGCTGGCTTGGACGTTTGATGAGGACTGTATGGCCATTTTAAATCTAAGCAAAATACTGGGGCGCAGTTTTTGTGCGGTTGTGCTGCTTATTCTTTTGGTGTTGACGATTTCGTTCCCAGCCCACGCAGCTCGCCTAAAAGATCTGGCAGATGTGGAAGGAGTACGGGGTAATCAGCTTTTCGGATTTGGTGTTGTTGTTGGCCTTAATGGAACAGGTGATGGAAATGGCGCTCAGTTTACCACAAAAAGCGTCTCCAACATGTTAGAGAAGCTGGGCATTCGTCTCGATCCCAAGGACATTAAAGTAAAAAATATAGCAGCCGTAATGGTTACTGCTGAGTTGCCAGCGTTTGTGAGGCCCGGAACAAAAATTGACGTAACACTTTCGTCGCTTGGAGATGCAAAAAGTCTTCAAGGCGGAAACTTGCTCTTTACCACGCTTAAAGGCGCAGATGGCAATGTGTACGCGGTTGCTCAAGGAGCTGTGTCTGTCGGCGGGTTTGCGGTTGAGGGTGGGGGAGATTCTGCCCAAAAAAATCATCCAACTGTGGGACTCATCGCCCAGGGAGCTACTGTAGAGCGAGCGCTTGCGTTTGACTTATTCCAATCAAAACGAGTCCGTATTGTGCTCCGTGATCCAGATTTTACCACGATTACCAGGGTGGTGGCTGGAATCAATCAATCTTTAGGTCGGCCGCTGGCAACCGCTCTAGACGCCGCGTCGGTTGAAATTCCGCTTGTTGGCGATTTAGCGCGTGATCCCATCGGCTTAGTGGCGAAACTTGAAATGGTGTCAGTCGAACAGGATCTCGGAGCTCGAGTAGTCGTCAACGAACGCACGGGGACCATTATTATGGGCGAAGCGGTTACCATAAGCCGAGTCGCACTTGCACACGGAAACTTAAACATCTCTATTCGCTCAGAAACCCAAGTTTCACAACCCAATGCGTTGGGTGAAGGTCAGACCCAAACGGTCACCAACACCGATGTTAATGTAGCGGAGGAGGATCGTCGGTTGGGGATAATTGGTGGTCAGGTAACACTTGGTGAAGTAGTGGGAGCATTAAATGCGCTTGGAGCAACTCCACGAGATCTTATTTCAATCTTTCAAGCGTTAAAACGCGCTGGAGCTCTGCAAGCCGAGCTTATTGTGATGTAGGAGTGATGTATGAGTGACTCAAAGTTGATGGCAAGTTCCGGGATTCAGATGTTGCCGCTTCGCCGTATAGAGAGCCAACTAGAAGGTCTTCAAAAGTTAACTCAACAAGGAAAAAACACCACGCCTACTGCTCAGGCAGAGCTAGAAAATGCCGCAACCCAATTTGAATCCATGCTGGTTGGAGAGATGGTCAAGTCAATGTGGGCAACGGTACCAAAAGAGGGACTTCTTTCGGGTAGTCATGAGGAAGAGATGTATCGGGATATGTTTAACGATGCGCTCGCGCAGAACATCGCCGAGGGACCAGGTTTGGGAATAAAAAGGGTAGTAATTGAGGACATGCAGAGGCTACAAAAGAGGGGTCAATAAAAACCCATTAATATCAGATAGTTATGTAAGCTCTCCGGTTTGAGAAATTACTCTAATCTAGAAGCACCGAAAGAAGTTTGAGCATCTTAAGTCAGGTAAGTGATAGCTTAAGGTACGTTGCCTGAATGGTTAAGAGGCATTGCAAGGAAGAGGAGTTCTAGGGATGGACGAAATTAGAATACGAAAGCAAGGGATTGAGACCAAAGCAGAAACTGCTGCGAGGCTGCAGCGTGAAAAGGCCTTGGGACAATCATCTAAGGGTGGAAACAGTGCTGTCGCTGGAGAACGCCTCGATACTGTGGACGTTGCACTTTCCAAATCGATTGCATCCGAACTCGACCCAGCAAAACTTATCACTGAGCGAAAAGAGAAAATTGAGCGCCTTAAACAAGCAATCGCGTCTGGCGAGTATAATCCATCATCAGATATGGTCGCTGCTGCAGTCGGACAAGATATACTTTTTGAGATTTTAGATAGTAGCACTCTTCTTGAGGAGTAAACTGCATGTTCGAGAAGCAAGGCGCTTTTGTTCGGTCGTTAGAGGCAGCACTCGATGTTGAAATCGACGTGCAAACAAGATATCTGGCAGCGCTTGAGCAAGAACGTGAGCTTCTCCCAAAGTTTAAAACTGAAAATTTAGCTGAACTAACCGCCAAGCGCGAGCTTATATCGAAGGAAATGGCTGAGGCGCAGCTTGTGCGTGTTGAACTTATGCGCCAGTTCCCCGAGTTCCGCGGGAAGCGCTTAACCGACCTAGTGCAGTTGCATTGCCATCCCTCAGATGCAAAACGTTTAGAAGATAAAATTAAACGTTTAAAGCGTGCAGTGGCTGCCAATCGCGCCAGCGGAAATGAATTCGGCCAGGTCGCGCAGTTCACACTCAATCTGGTAAACGGGGTTCTTTCTTTATTCTGGTCTGCCACCCAAAACGTGACACGCTCTTATACGCGGAAGGGCAAAGTGAGAGAATCTTATAACACGCAGGGTGGAAGGCATTCAGGGGTGCTGAAACAGGCGTAACTGAACGCAGCGACTCAATAAAATTTCTTTGCTTTGAATTCGACTGACCATTATCATAACCGGATGAATTATTCGTTCGCGATGAGTGCTGGTCTCTTGTCTCTAGCCGCTTTGGTAGCGCCTAGTTGTCGTACCTTTAATTCTAGCATCCCTGAAGGTCCTGATTCTCTTAATCTAGTTTTTAGCCCCAATTCTATGATTGAGAGGAGTCGTCCTGTAATTCTTGAGGACTTTGTGCGGCATTGCACTCCACAGTTACGTAATCTGCAATCCATTCAGATGGAATTGTATACACCCGATGGGATACTCGACAGCTTCCTCCAATTAGAACTAAGCTCAACAGGAGATTCTGGCACATATGCACTAAAGAGGTATCTTCTAAAATCACAGCAATTAGTAGGTTCCGGAGTTTTCGGTCAATTTGAGCGAGAGGAGTTTGAGTTTGATGGCAAAAGGGTGCAGGGCCTGAGTTTGAGCTCTCGCTCGCTTATCGGGGAAGTGCGGGTAAATATATTTCAAGAAGTGCTACTTGGAGCAGAATTAGTTACTAAATTTATCGACGGAAGTTTGGGCTTTGGTGTAGATTTTTCATTTCAGCCTTCTCAATTAGCCTCCACGTTTGGAGCGGAAGCCCATGGACTTACTGAACCCATGATGCTTTTTTGGAAGCCACAAGAACTTGTTCCTATTTCCTACGGTGCTGGGCGCAGCTTTTATGATTTCATCGAGCAAGAGAGCCACACGTTTGGTTCAAGTGATGCCATGCGGTATGCGCTAGATTTTGCGACCCAGTTTCCCAAAATTTTCATTCGTCCGCAGTTTGCATTTGAAATGGGGGAACTCCCCGCTGTCAGAAACATGGACGACATCGCCTGCCCGCGAATAGAGGTTGACGTTGGAGGGGCAGTGTACAAAGAAGTTATAGGCGTTGATGCTCAGGGTATGTATGTCGGTGAGCTAGGCGCTCAAGTGGATGCCGATACCCAAATGATTATTTGGCCGCGGGTCCCGCAGCTGCCGTTTCGTTTTTCCTCTCTCTAAGCCCTTTTGCCTCGTCGGCTTGGCCTAGGCCTTGCTTTATAAGTATAGGCCCCCCCTTGTTAGGCATAATTTGCCTTTGGGGGAGGGCGATAAGAGGGGCTAAATGGCTAATTTTGGTGCAAAAATCCTCAATAATGCGACTGGGGCGCTTGCTGCGCAGCAGGCAGTTATTGCCGCCACTTCTAATAACATTGCCAATGTAAACACCGCTGGTTACGCCCGTCGCACCATTGACCTTGAAACTCGATCGAGCCGGAATGTTTCGGGCCAGCTCGAAGTAGGTAATGGTGTTCAAATTGGACAGCTCCTTCGAGTTACTGATCAGTTCCTTGAGAGAGCACTTCTAGGGGCAAATTCGGATCGCGGGTATTTTAATATACAACGCGACCTACTCGGCAGAGCTGAGCAGCTATTTGATTTGACCGGTGAGTCCCCAACTCTCGGCAGCACTATGCAAAGTTTTTTTGCTGCCGCCGACGACTTAGCAGCCGACCCAGCCAGCATTCCATTACGTTCAAATTTTATTCAACGTGCTCAAGAGTTTGTTGACTCAATTCGCGACACGTATGGAACTATAGCGGATTTACAGGCTGAAGCGGATCAGCGTTTAGTCACAGAAGTGCAAACTGTAAATTCCATGGTGGGCCAAATTGCGGGACTCAACGGGCTTATTCGAGCCGCAGAGCAAAGTGGTGGTTCGGCAGCAGATCAGCGCGACCAGCGCGACGAGCTCATGCGTAAATTATCCGAAAAGGTTAGCTTTACTTCGCTAGAGTCAGCGGACGGCACGGTCTCTATTTCGCTTGCGAACGGATTCAACCTCGTCACCGGCACGCAGCAACGAACGCTTTCGCTCACACAAAGTCCAAGCTTTGCAACTGGGCCGCTTCCTCCTGCTTTGAATGGTGGACTACTTAACTATGTCGTTTTTGACTATGACCCTGGGGCAGGCACTAATCAGATCGATCTAACCCAAACTCTACAAGCTGGGGGCGGCACCATCGGCGGATTGCTGGCATTGCGAGGATACAATGACCCCACAAATACCTCAGCATTTGATGCCGATGGTTCTTTAGTAGAAATTGCCTCAAGAGTTGAAGGATTAGCTCGGCAATTGCTGACTGCAGTCAATACGACTTATTTAGGTCCAGACCGCGATGGCGGTACTGCAGTTCATAATCCTTCCTCTGGAGATTTAGACGGTAACACACCTTCGGTGTATGGCCTTTTTAGTTTTACATTTAGCGGCAGCCGAGATGCCGATGGAAATGGGCTTCCCGATGACTTAGCTGCTCTTGGTGTGGATAACTTTGCATCGCGTCTTACTCTGGCAACTACGAATGCTCGAGCGATCGCCACTGCCAGAGATTCGGGCACGGGAGCTCCTGCCGCTGCGGTATTTGCTCCGGGTGATGGAAGAAATATGTTGGCGTTATCTGCGCTGCAATCCCAAAGTTTTACATATGCACTCGGGACCTATTCATTTTCAGGTACTTTCGATCAGCAATATAATGAGACAGTCGGATATGTGGGTATGCGTAGTAACGCAGTCACCTTGCAAGCCGATGTAGCCGAGGACAAATACACCACTGCGCAGAATAGTCGTGATGAGGTGTCAGCAGTCAGCTTGGATGAAGAATTTTCTACGCTAATTAAATCGCAAAAGAACTATCAAGCCGCAGCAAGACTCGTTCGAGTTGCGCAAGACTTGCTTGACCAAATTGTGAGCCTGATATGACAAGAATTACTGAGAATCAGTTAAGCAGAACCAATCTTCTACACATTAGCCAAAATCGACAGGCTGTGTCGCGTTATAGCAATGAGGTAGACACGGGGTATAAAGTAACCAAACCTGGGGATTCCGATCAGGCTGCAATAGTTGCTCAGTACCAGGGAGTCATGCAGCGCATCGACAGTTATCGCAATCGAACAGCATCGGTAAAAAGTTCACTGGGATTCCAAGAAGAGGCTTTGGCCCAAGTATCAGACCTTATAAATCGAGCAAAAGAGATTGCAGCTCAGGGCGGAAACGAAACAAATGGAGTCACGGCGCGAGCGCAGCTTGCTGAAGAAGTATTTCAGATTCGTGATAATTTGGTGAGTCTTGCTAATTCCAAGTACCAGGGAAAATATGTGTGGGGCGGGGCTGACGACGATGACCCTCCGTATGATGCCGCTTTATATACCAACCCAGCCACCGGTCCAGCCAACCAGCGCTGGGTGTTTGACGCTGAGGCTGGAACTAGTGTCACTCGCTCGGTTAATGTGACTGAGGAGCTTTCAATTACTACCAATACACCGGCAAACGGGATTTTTGATAATGCAATTTACGCAATTGAACGATTGGGAAGGGCATTGGCCGGCTATGAGACTCTACCGGCCACAGGAGCGCCAACAGGGGGAGGAGTGGCCTATACTTTTCCCGCCCAGTTCAGTGCACAAACTACTGCAATTCGAGAGTCTATGGATTTATTAGAAACGGCACGTGCTTCAAATATCGAGACTGAACGCGTTTCAGTCGCTGCGCGTCAAAGGAGACTCGACACAGCCGAATCACTCCTGCAGTTGACCCAAACAAATGCGCAAACAGTACTCGATCAGCTTCAGAACGCCGATGTGATTGAATCTGCGTCCTTGTTGACCCAAGCGCAGACAGTTTTGGAAGCTTCGCTGGCCGTATCCGCACGAGTGCTTAATCAAAGTATTATTGACTACCTATAGATTTATTGGACAAAAAAGGGAGGCTTGCCGCCTCCCTTTTCTAGTCAATTTAAACTAAAACCTGACTTTTAGAACGTATACCCAAAAGTCATTCCAAACCAAAATTCATTTTTTAGATTTTCATCTGCCTCAGCGGTATAGTTCAGTGAGGGCGTCACTGCAACATCACCCATGCTTAGGCTTGTTGACACACCAAAAGTTGATTGAACAAATCCATTTGCTGCATAAACAGGCGTTTGGTCCTCAGCAAAACCAAAAGCTGCATAAGGGGTGAAGTTGAATCCATCGCCAAGCCCTTTTGGTTCAAAAGTATGACTAATTCCAAGTTCATAATACTGCCCATCCACGAGGTCATAGTCATGATAGGCCGACAGCGTTGGACTTAGAGGAAAAGGCGAACCAAGGGCTTCGTCATCGATAACGACGCTTGCAAAAATCTCCGCAGTGTTCTCAAGGTTGTCACTGTCTTTTGGATAGGTGTACCAAAGGTGTCCCACTTTGACGGCAATTGGGTCTAAGGCTAGAGCGTAGGTTAACGTATAGTCTATTTCAGTAAATTTATCGATGTTCGTAGTCCCACCTTCAGCTGAGAGGTGTGACCATACGTTCCCACCAACTGTTCCGTAGCCGGTATCATAATCAACGCTGATGCTTGGCTGAATGGAACTTCCGTCATAAAGGTTAAAACCGCGCCACATGTAATCACTATTAAAAGATACACTAGCCGAGGCATTGAATGCTGAAGTTTCAGCGAGAGCCGGTGCAGCGAATAAAAGCGCTGACCCCAGGACCAATCCAAAATTTTTCATGTATACCCCATATAATTATGTCTTTGCCAAAGTAGGCAAAGTAGTTCGCCCTTGGAATCGACGAACTCCAGAAAAAACTTAAAGTGCGTTATGTAATCTCTAATGAAGCCTTCTAGAACAAGATCGCGAAATAGAAGGACCCTTCAGAAAATTAGGTGAAGTACCGATATCTCCAGCACGGGAAACACGTGCACGAATAGCGGGGCTAACATTCCGATTTATTTGTTTATTTTGCTCGTGATTTGGCAACAGGCCAGTATTGTTGTTTGAAGAGTGCTCACTGATTGAGTAGGGCAACTTCGGGAATGAAGGGGAAATATATGAGTCTCGGGAAGCGTCTTTTTGCCATAATTTGTGCCAACATTTTTGTGACCTGTGTACTTGGCGGCATTGCCTATGTTGAGTTCTCAAAACTAAGCAAATCTTTACAGGAGATGGGAGCGGCCAATCAGGCCTCTCACAACCAGCAAGAAACAGATATGATGCATGACGCTTTGCGTTCTGACGTGATGCGCGCCTTGTTGCTGGCAAATACTCAAGATGAACGCGTAGGAACAAACGAAGAAATACTTTCAGATACAAAAGAGCATTCTTCCACTATTGTAAATGCCATTCGTGCAAACATCAAAATTAATTTAGATGACGACATACACCAAAAATTTGTTGCTGCCGAAGGTGATGTACTAAAGTATGCAGCGCTAGCCGAAGATCTTGTATTAGAGTCCATGAGCAACAAAGAAGCGGCTTTTTCAAAATTGGAGTCCTTCAACTCGCAATTCTCAGTACTTGAAGAAAATTTGGGACATATTAGTGAGCTCATTACTTCGCACGCTGCACAAATCGAGAAAGAGGGGATTCAGATCTCAGAGCGAGGATTCTGGGTTATTTCAGTATGTATCTTCTGTGCACTCCTTATTGGACTTGTTTCGCTATATTTCGCCGACAAAGGCATTACCCGGGTCTTGCGTTATACCACTGAACAACTCAACGTTATTTCAAGCCAGCTATTTAATGCGTCTGATCAAGTTGCCTCAGCGGCACAATCACTAGCTCAGGGTGCCTCGGAACAGGCGGCGTCATTAGAGGAGACTGCTGCGACAGTCGAAGAGGCGAGCTCTGTTGCAAAACAAAACTCGGCCAATGCCCAACAAGCTAACTTACTATCGAGCGAAGTGCTGACTTCGTCACAGTCTGGAGTGCAAGCGATGCAAGAAATGCGCACAGCTATTGATGCGATTGAAGTTGCAGCCGATGAGACCGCTCAGATTATTCGTACAATAGATGAGATTGCCTTCCAAACCAATTTGCTGGCCCTTAACGCGGCTGTTGAAGCCGCGCGTGCTGGAGAAGCGGGTAAAGGATTTGCTGTTGTGGCCGAAGAAGTACGTAACTTGGCGCAACGTAGCGCGACTGCCGCCAAAGAAACTGCCGATAAAATTCGGCGTTCCAAGGAGCTGTCTGCTAACGGGGTGCAGGTTTCTCGCAGTGTTGAAAAATCGCTCTCCGAAATCAAAGGAAGCTCTGAAAAAGCAGTTGCTTTGGTCAAAGAAATTGCAGCGGCAAGCAAAGAACAAAGTTCTGGTTTGCAGCAACTGAACACCGCAATGTGCGAACTAGATAAAGTAACTCAGACTAATGCAGCAGCAGCTGAGGAGTCGGCTGCGGCTGGAGTAGATCTTTCTGAGCAAGCTAAGGTGCTTGATCGTGAGATTGGAGTACTGTCTTCCTTGATATATGGAAGTAACGGAGCTCCACACAAAGCTCTCAGAGTTGGCGTCAATGACCATGAAGGGCCATCAGTTAAGCGCAGTTCTATGGAAGCGGGCGAAGAACTAGAAGCCACAATGATGTAATGGGGGTAGAGGAATATGAGCAACCAAAGCCAAACACCCGAAACGGCCAGTCTTGCAGGAAGGTATTTGACCTTTTCTCTTGCAACAGAGCGATACGGGTTAGAAATTCTTAAAGTCCAAGAGATAATAGGAGTGCCTGCTATCACTCGCATACCGCGCTGCCCCGAGTACATCAAAGGGGTCATAAACTTACGCGGTAAAATTATTCCGCTTGTTGATCTGCGTTTAAAGTTTGGGCTCGAGCCGGTGCCCTATGACGAAAAAACCTGCATTGTGGTGGTTAATTTGCCTACAGAAGGACAAACCATCTCAATCGGTGTGATCGTCGATACGGTTCTTGAAGTTCTCAATTTTCAAGAGAAGGAAATCGAACCAGCTCCGGATTATGGGGCACAGATAGAGTCAAAGTTCATCGTTGGTATGGCGAAACGGGAAAATTCAGATCTCAATATTTTGGTAGATATTGAGAAAGCACTCAGCGATTCAGATAAAATTGCCTTGAATCAGGCCCAATAATTGGAGATTCACACCATGTGGAGTAATAGAAGTTTACGTTTTAAATTAGTAGCTGCATTTTTTCTTGTCGGTATCGTTCCTGCTCTGCTCCTGGAATGGGGAGCAATTTCGACGCAGCAGAAGTTCATAGAGAAGTTTCCAGCGCAGTATCAGATAGCAGCTGAGGCCCTAGCTGACAAAATTGATCGAAACCTCTTTGAACGATACGGCGACGTTCAGGCTTTTGGTTACAACACCGCTCTTTTAGACCGTTCAAGCTGGTACAAGCAAGGCTCGGAAGCAAATCAGATTGCTCAGGTCATGAATAAGTATGTTGCGGCGTATGGGTTGTATCCGCTAATGATTCTTGTAGATCTGGAAGGACAAGTCATTGCCGTAAATGATAAGGATCTCAAGGGAAATTTGCTTGATTCCGCCTATCTTTATGGGAAAAATTTCAAAGATTCAGCCTGGTTCAAAGATTCCCTGAGCGGAAATTTCTACACCATGGAGGGCGGCCTCACGGGGACCGTACTCGAAGACGCATATTTAGACTCTGATGTCGCCAAAGTTCACCAGAATGCTGGTTTTGTGATGGGCTTTTCCGCACCAGTGTTTGATACTGACGGCAAGCCTTTTGCCGTGTGGAAAAATTTTGCCGAATTTGCGCTCGTTGAGAGCATTGTCTCAGATACCATTCGAGCAAGTGAGCAGAAGGGTGCTGCAGATATTCGTATTACTCTTGTTCGCCAGAACGGAGAAATGCTTTTTGATACCCGGCAGGGACAAAGCAAAGGGCAGCGCCTTGAAACGCGCCTTGGAGATGAGGGTGCATCAAACCTTAAGGCCGATGGTTACGTGCCTGCAGAAGAAATCGCCGCCTCCAAGAGTGGTGTTGTAGAAGTTGCGATGGAGGGCGCTGAACCGGAGCTCGTTGGCTTTGGGAGCTTTCGCGGAGCATTAGGCTTTAAAGGAATGCCATGGGGCGCAATGGTTCGATACCCAAGAGACTCTGTATTCGGTTTTATTGATGCCGAATTCACTTTCTCGATGTGGATCTTCGGAGCGTCGCTCTTGGGCATATTCCTGATATCTTGGTTCGTTGTGCGTGATTTGAGCAATACAATTGGTGGAATCATTAAAGAGCTAACTCAAGGATCTAGCGAGCTGCGTTCGGCCTCAACTCAGGTCGAATGTGCGGCACAATCTTTGGCCCAAGGTGCTACAGAACAAGCTGCGTCTCTTGAAGAATCCGCCGCTACATTGGAAGAAATTGCTTCCACCTCAAAACATGCCGCAGAGAACTCGCAGGCGGCCTTTGGATTGGCTGAATCGGTTCGTAGGTCTTCTGAAGTTGGGGAATCTTCTATGGGTCAAATGACTGACGCAATGACCCACATTAAGGCTTCAGCCGACGAGACTGCTCAAATCATCAAGATCATCGATGAAATTGCATTCCAAACTAACCTCCTTGCCTTAAATGCTGCGGTGGAAGCAGCGCGGGCAGGTGATGCTGGGAAAGGGTTTGCCGTGGTTGCCGAAGAGGTGCGAAATCTTGCACAACGCAGCGCTACAGCAGCCAAAGAAACGGCTGATAAGATAAAGCGGTCTCGTGAACTAGCAGATGGTGGGTATCGTATTACGGAAGAGGTAGGAGCCGCTTTAAAAGAAATAAGGCAGCACGCCACAAAATCGAGCGCGCTCGTTAAAGAAATCGCGGCCCAGAGTAAAGAGCAAGCAGTAGCCATGGGTCAATTGAGCACCGCTGTGACAGAGCTTGATAAAGTGACCCAGCAAAATTCTGCAGCTGCGGAGGAATCCTCTGCTGCTGCAGTAGAGCTGACATCTCAAGCCGGGGCCTTAGATAGGTCCGTCTCCAAGCTCTTGAAGTTGGTGACAGGAGGCTCTGCGGCTATGTTGGTTAAAACCGAACAAAAAGCGAAAAAGGCTGTGCCTACCTATACCATGAAGCCAGAGCGCTCAGATAAAAAAATGAGTGCACCTGCAAAACCGTCATTCAAAACATCCTCAGGGAATGCAATCAAGAACCCAGTTGGAGCTCATGCATCAAGTGAAAAAGCCAATGAGGTTGTTTCCTTGAAACCAAGCCAAATTATTCCTCTTGATGATGGGGACTTTCAAGGATTCTAACGCTTATGGCAACGGAAACAGCGATTTTAACCATAGATGAACTGTTGGCGCCATTCACGGCAGCAACTGTGAAGGTACTCGAAACCTTTGCGCAGACGGTACCAACTGCGGGAGTGCCTGTGGTTCGCAAAGACGCAGTGACCTATGGCGTTGTTACTGGTGTGATTGGAATGGCAAGCGAGCAGTTATCAGGAAACCTCATAGTGAGTTTCGAGCGAGCTACAATTCTTGGAATTGTGAGCAAGATGTTCGGTGAGCCCTTTTCTGAGGTTAATTCCGAAGTGGCAGACGCAGTCGGCGAAATTACGAATATGATTTGTGGCATGGCAAAAAAGGACTTCGGTGATCGGGGCATATCCTTTAATTTTGCCACTCCTATGGTAGTTCAGGGCTCAAATATGGAGCTTCGATTGATTTCGAATTCACAAGTGTGCTCCGTGCCATTTTCCACCTCTGATGGCCTCTTTGTAGTCGAAACCAATCTCTCTAAACCCTCCTAATAGCTCTGAAATCTTCGATTCTGAACACTTAAGTTCCCCGCCTCCCTGGTCGATTATCCTCTTTGGACTATTGTGATTACAGAGGGTGCGACATGGGAGCGTTGGATGCCGTAGATAAAAAGATACCTATTTTGGTGGTTGACGATTTTTCGACGATGCGTCGAATTGTGAAAACGTGTCTGCGCCAACTTGGGTTCGAAAATATTACTGAAGCTGAAGATGGACAAGTGGCGCTCAGTAAACTGAGCTGCTCAGAATTTAAGCTGGTCATTTCCGATTGGAATATGCCGAACATGATGGGCATAGACTTACTTAAGGCCGTGCGCGCAGATGATAAGCTGAAGGCTCTTCCGTTCCTCATGGTGACCGCTGAAGCCCAGAAAGAAAACGTGCTTGAAGCTGCCAAGGCTGGAGTGTCGAATTATATTGTAAAGCCATTCACGGCAGATCAACTTCAGGCCAAGCTTGAAGCCGTATTTTCTAAAATGAAATGAGGTGCTGTGTATGGCATGGAAATCTCCATTCGTAGTTTATAGGTTCTCGACTGAGAAAAAAGTAACAGAAATTTTCCAGTGCGATGATTTGCAAAAAGCAAAATATTGGATCAAATATATCGCCGAACCTGGTGATGTACTTTGCCGTACCCCGCTCAGTAATAAACACAGCAAAAAATCAGAATGTGCTGAGTATTGGTGCCATAAAGAGCAAAGTGGACAATCTGAATCAAATGAGAACGAATGGCGTGAGAAACTAAAGGCAAGCTGGCCTGATTTTGAATTCCCAAAAGATCAACAAGTCTAGAGATACGAGATATTGCATGTCTGAAGTTCTCAACTATCATCGCGCTTTAGAACGTCTAGAGGGTGATGTGGAGTTCTATCGCGAATTGCTCGGAGTGTTTCGAGAAGATGTGCGTAAGAATCTTGAATTAGTAGAAAAATCGCGGCAAGAAGAGAGTTTCGCTGACATGCATCGTCTCGCACATTCTATTCGTTCTTCTGCGCTTAGCGTCGGTGCTGAATTGGTATCTGAGTGCGCTGCGCAACTTGAACGTTGTGTGCATACACGGCCTGACCAAATTCAGGTCGCAATTATTCAATTAACTGCCTCTGTAGAGCTACTTGAAAAAGCCGCTCAAGAGCTACAGTTAAAACCTTTGTGAAAATGTGAAATGGAGCCTCTATGTTAAAGCTGCTTGTGGTAGATGACGATGCGGTACTCCGAAGAGAAATAGTTCAAATTGTGCATCAGTGGGGCGCTATTCCACTTGAAGCTTCAAACGGCAAACGAGCGCTCGATATGCTTGCAGACGACTCACATATCACCGGCATCATTACCGACTATATGATGCCTGAAATGGATGGGCGCCAGTTCGTTGAACATTTACGAAAATCAGCTCAATTCTCGCAAATTCCAGTTATACTTACCTCTGGCGTTATTCGATTGCATGAAATTACAGATCTTCTTGAGTGTGGCGTCTCCCGATTTATTCCCAAGCCGATTAATCAAGCTGAGCTGAGAGGGTATCTGAGCGCATTGTTTGGTAAACACCGAGATATGGCTGATACGGAGTATTTGTCACACTAGATTGCATTTTTGAATCTCTTCTGGTGCATCTTGTGCGCCATTATTCATTTCTAACGCCACTCATTTCTCAAGGTTACTTATTGTTTGGTTGATTCCTGGACCAGTGTGGTGGAGCACAAAATTATGTGTTTTGAGATTTGCTCTTAGTAACACAGAATGCGTGGGGTGTTTCCATTCAAATTCTAATTCCGATTCAGCTGGAACTCTTAAGCGTAAGGTCCCCGTAAAAGCAGGGGAGCAGTTTCTCAGTTTAAGTAGCTCTAGTTGACGACAGACAAGCGGCGAGTTAAGTCCAGCCGCTACCTCTTCATTCGAGATAGTCGTGCGATTTATTTCTTTATGGCTCGCTGCTCCACTTGAGTCAGCCGCCAGGTAATTATTTTTACCCGCAAAGAGGTCAAGATACCAAACTTGCGGTATTCCAGGCATGCAAATCTGGATGGCACGAGCGAGGAGGAGCTTGCGTGGATCTTCTCCCAGAGCACTGAAGAATGTGGCGTTAACTTGGTAGTAGGCAATTTTTTTACCATCAGGACCATACAGATTTTTTACGCGTCCGCCGCGTTCCAAGATAGTTTCGACTACTTTATCAATTTCAGAATCGTCCAGAAGTGCATGTACAGTGCCGTCTCTGGTTGAGCCCTTGAGGTCAAGAACTGGGATTCCATCGTGGCAGCCGAGCATATTGATAGTGCGCATACCTGATGCTTGAATTTCTTGAACCCATTTGAGCAGAGGTTGCGTAGCACCAAATTCAATCGCATGTAGCACTAAGCCAGGGAAGAAAAAGTCATATATTGGGTAGCCCTGGTTTGAGACTTCAGCGTGTAAGCCTTTCCCATATTCCGAATGAATTTCAGGTAGAATCGCGAGTGAGTGCTTCGCAGCAAGATCTCGAAGTCGCGCCAGGTAGTTCCAAGTCTCCGGTTTATTGAAGAAGTTAACCATCCCTGGTTCTTTGTGGAGATATGCAAAGGCGTCGAGACGAATGAGAGTGCCGCCGTAACTTTTGAGAGCCGAAAATGTTTCCTCATAAAAACGCCAGACGGCTTCGTCGCGGGCGTTCAGGTCCATTTGGCCAAGATAGGTACGTTTACTTTCTACCAAATCAATTATTTGGGCCTCAAGTTTTGCTGAGAGTCCTAATTTGAGGTCGCCTATCTTAGACTTGGCAGCAATGGCTGTATTGATACTATCAAGCACAGCAGAGTAGTTAGTTGGGTTGAGATTTTTGATACTGGAAAGTTCTGCTTCTGTAATTCTGTGGTAGTCGACCTGCTGATAAAAAGTATTCCAGTACGGCCGTTCAGAGCCATCCGGAAAGCGAACTTTTAGAATGGGTAGTCCTGGTTTACGCATGAAAAGTTTTTGAAGATGCTCAGGATTTGGCACCATTATACCTTCTGCGTTCAGCGTGCCGTTTCCTTCCCAGAATTTATTCCAATCAATAAAAAAGTCCTTGTATGGGGATTTTTCTCCGTTTTTAAGGAGGTCTTGGAACTGCGGAGACCCCACTGAGAGATGATTCAGTACCAAATCAAACTTCAATCCAATTGAGAGCTCGCGTAGGCGTTCAAGGTCCGTTGAAGATACGAGCGACTCATTCATCCGGTAATCGATAATCGAGAATCCTCGGTCAAGATCGCTGTTAAAGAAGGTCGGGAGGATGTAAAAGTTTGAGAAGGCGCCGCGGACTTTTTGATGCGCCAGGAAACTTACTGTATCGGAGAGTTTGGTGCCGATGCTATCAGGGTACGCATTGAACATTACCCCGTTGTGATTGGGGGTAGGCGGGGTAGCAGATTCTAAAAATGAAGACATGTCATACCTTGTTTAGATACAGGGGTAAGCCAACTTTTTAAGGCCCCCAACTTTAGCGTGAGCTTTGGTGCGCTGCAATCGTGAGCCCGCTCCCGGCGATTAAGTCTTTTGAAAAGCTGCCAGCCAGAAGAAGCTCTTGTTTCGCGTGCCTTTCGAATGCATTCAGATGCTAAGGTGTTGATTTTATTGTTTCAGCAAAGTACCCGGCACGCGAGCGCGCTGCTCCTCGCAGACGGCGGCATAAACCGACAAAGTTTGGGTAACTGTGGCGTCGAGTGAAAGAAGACTTTGGACTCGCTCTTTAGCATGGAGACCAAGGAGTTTTCTTTCTGCGGTATTGGTGATGAGCTGTTTTAGTGCTTGTGCGAGTGCATGCGGATTTTTAGGAGGGACCACCAGGCCAGAAATTCCATTTTGCACCACCTCGGGCATTCCGCCTACGTCTGTCACAACTGGGGCAATACCAAGAGACATGGCTTCAACTAATGCCTTAGGCAAGCCTTCGCGCGCGACACTTGGCATCACAAAAATATCACTACACGCGATGCAGGCTTGGGCGTCTGTCCTATAGCCCAAAGGGCGAATAGTATCCTTAAGGTTTGGGTCCTGCATGATCTTTGAGAGCTCGGAGTCGTCGTTCTTTCCGACCAATAAGAGACAAATATTCTTGTCCTCCAATATTTTAATGGCATCAATCAAAAATCTTACCCCTTTGACTGGGCGCATATTAGCCAAACAAGAGATTACAATTTTATCTGGTGGAATATGTAGTGAGGCTCGTGGCATGGGAAGCTGGGAGGTATACCATTCTGATCGATGGCCCTTATAAATACGTACTAATTTTTGAGGGCTAAGGAAGCGCAGAAGGTATTTACGTACTGCGTCCGAGACGCAGATGATTCGATTAATGCGAGGATTTAGGTACGTGAACCATGAAAGAATACTGAGCCTGCTGATGTGACCCATAGTTCCACGGTATACTACAACCCCAGACTTTGCTGGGACACCCGCTAAGAGAAGATTGGAAATTGCTCGATTTGCAAGGCAGTGGATGATATCAAAATCATTCTGCGCCATGATTTCTCGAAGGGTGCGAATTGTGCGAAACGAAAACCGCGAAGGTAAATTCCAACTTATGCACCGGATACCCGCCGCTTCAAGAATCGGGCGATGCCGCGCGTTTGGTGCAAGTAGCGCTGTTATTTTCCAACCCTGGCGAGCGATTTCTGCAAAAATATGGGCTTCACAAAGGTCGGGTTCTTGGAAGAGTAATAGGATACGCATACCGGCGACCTTATAACAAAGTAAGCGAGGCAGCGGCAATTGCTGCCACTAGAGCAGAGCTTCCGCGAATTAGGTACACTCTTCTAGGGTGTGCTTCTAGGCTGCCTGGGCGAAGCACGCTGAGTCCTATGGCTGCAAAGGACGCCAAAGGCACAGAAATGATGGCGGCGGTAATCGCAACGTTATGTGCATAAGCGAAGTTGACCAATACAGTGCCGAGGAGCCCGCATATTGCCATAGCAAAAACGGATATTCTCCAGACTCCTCGGTTTGTCTGACGTGCGGGAAGGTTCAGCGCTTTAGCCTTTGTAAATGGCCAGGAGAGAAGCGCAAATAAAAAAGAAGCCGAAAGTAAGCCTATGGTAATTATGTGTTGTGGGCTAGTTAGCGCGGCCTTTTTTATGAATAGACCCATCAAAGCAAGGCAGGTCATGCACCCAATAGCTGCCGCAAAGTTTAAGTCTAACTTAAGGAAAGTTTTTCCGAAGGGCCGGTAGTTTGCTCCCAGACTGCCTAAGAGAATGAAAAAGATGGCTGTAATCTCGAAAGCGCCTAGTGTTTCTCCGGCAAAGGCCGCTGCAAGCAAAGCGCTAAAGGCGAGGCGTAAATTAAAAAGCGCCCCGAAGACCGAGAGATCTAAGCCATTTAGGGAGACAAGATAGAGTAGGTTGGAGGCGACGTAGCACACGCTGGCCAATCCCAAATTTACATAATCTAATTTGTCGAGCTGGAAAGGAGGGCTCTCCTGGACCTCCCAGAACAAGAAGATAAGTAGGTAGACTGGCAGACCGACCATGTTGCGCCAGGCATTCAGGCGCAGTAATCCTAACCACCTGTAATCAATCACGTATTTCGCGAAAAGTGCCTCCACCGTAAAAGCCAAGAGGGCAGCGCAGGCGAAGATGCTTGCTGATGTGTCCGGATATTGCATAAAATGTAATAAATTCAGCTAGTTAAGCGCGCCAGAGGGGGAAGGAATGCCCAATTGCATTGCTTTACGAATATGTTAAGACTATATGAAGGTCGCTAATTCAAGACCAGCTCCTTAAGTACATAATCGTGTCGTGTTAATATAGTGCGATGGCATCCCCCGCCGGACCCGCTTTTTGAGGGTACTCCCGTTAGGTTTGTAGCGGTTTGGAGTGGACTTAAGTCCCCCAGCGTTGAGGAGCCCTTACGCTCTAGTTAATTGGAGCTTGTCTAATGAGACAATCCCTTGGTGTGCACTCCGTTCCCTCGGTCCCTTCAATCTCTGTCGTGGGCAATAATCAAGCAGAGTTAAGGCCGCTAGAGTTACTAGCTGTCAAAGGCCTCGAACTAAACCAGGAGGTCCCCCAGCTTCGAAGCGCTGCGCTTGCAGCTCGGGTCGAATCAATTTTAGGACCCCACAAATATCTTTCGGCGGAGCTCCCTGTTTCTGCCGAGGGAGTGGCCCAAACTCTACACATCACTCGGGCTACGGCACCTGATGGTAGTGCTATGTTGGCCGTGAATATAGTGAGCGAAAAGGAAACTCATTCGGGAGTCCGCTATTCAAGCCTTGATTTGCACGCTTTCTTGGGGGACTCGCAACTGTCCGAGTGGGATACCTCTGGGCAATTACAGGGGCGACTTAATGCAGTCGTCTCAATTGTAGAGGGGATGCTGCAGGAGCGATATGCGAAGCCTTGCATCCTGAATGTGAGTCCTCAAGGATTTCATGAACGTTCAAAGCGACTGGTAATGTCGCTTACGGACACGGGTGGACAGGACCAATACATCGAAAATATCTCAGCAGTTTTTGCTGCAAAAGGATTCCACGTTATTAACGTTAATCGCGGTGGTCCTAATCATCCCGTGAATAACGATGTGAGGCACGGACTGCATTTGTATGCCGATGGTGTTGACTTGTTGTTTGTCGATGATGGCAGTCCAGAGTTTGTCCTCAAGGAGAATATGTATGATCAGTTTGAACCAGCTCCTGGCACTGATGGTTTTTCTTCCTTGCGTCGTGTTCGCTCGGGACCTTGTGCCACTTTAGCTCAAGACCTTGCTGTAAAATTAGATGGTTTGCCGCATGTTGAGGTAGTAATCGGCCATTACGCCGATGGAGGAGAGGTCGCTCGGCTTTTTACCGAACTTTGGGACAAAACAGCAAAAAATCATCCGCTTGTGTGGCATATACCGCACTCCACCGGGATGCTTAAAGAGGAAACTTTGCGACGTGCGGGGCATCCAGAGTCTGATTTTGCGCGCTTCAATTTTGGGAACAGAGCAGAGACTGAGAGAAAAGTCTACGAGAGCGCCGTAGTATTTTCCACCTCGGATGCAATTACCCACTCAGTTGTAGATCATTATGGTTGTGAGGTGGCGCAGCAAATTCCAATCGGTGTCGAGACGGAAAGGTTTCATCCGCGGGAGGTAGGTGTTGAGCGGACGCATCCGAAATATGATAAAATTTGGCAGCAATTAAGCGCACTATCGGGGCGATCGGTTGCCGAATTGCAGAACGCGCAGATGGTATTGGAATATAGTCGTACTGTGCCAACTAAGGGCAAGGAAACAGTTATTAGAGCGTTTGCAGAGTCAATTAAGGATGCTGAAAAAGATCGTATTTTGGTTATCAGTATTGGAGATCCGGCAAGTAAAGGCCTCTCAGCAAATGACCAAGAATATGCTCGGATGCTTCGCAATCTTGTTGATGAACTTGGCTTGAAGGGACGAGTAATTTATAAAGATAGTTTCCCGAATGGGGAGTGTGCCGCACTTTGTCAGATTGCTGATGTCTTTATGTCAGGTGCGACCATGGAAACGTGGGGTATGGCAGTGCAAGAAGCAGCAGCCTCCGGTCTTCCCATAATTTCAACCGATATTGTTCCAATCACTGATGAGCTATTGGTAGGGAAAGATCGAGTTGAGGATGCTCAGCCGGATGGCACTGTTATTGTGAAAGGGCGCGGTGCTTGGATGATCCGTCCAAATGATTTCCGTTCGGCGGCACGTGCCTTAAATGAGCTTTTTGCCGAGCAGCATGATGGTGGAACACTGCGCGCTCAATTGGGTCAGGAAGCGTTTCGCAGAGTTATTCCAGCCTATACCTGGGGTGGAATTTTAGAGAGTTTGATGGCTGAGCATGGAAAGTTTGTCTTCCAGGGCGGCAAAGTTATTTGGTCACAAGAAACAGGGGTAAATTAATTTTAGGTAGTAGTGAGGTAGTCATGAGCGATATTGAAGTACTTGTTAAGGGCGATATGTTTGGCGATAAGCCACTTATTGGGCCTAATCATATCGCTCGTGCAGAAAAATTAATGCCCTACCTTGAGAAGCTTCCCCCTAAAAGTGTGGTTGCCATTTGTGGTCCATCGGGGAGTGGAAAGTCAGAAATTGCATCGTTAATTGGCACATATTTCATCAAGCGGTCACGGCCATCCTATGTGCTATCCTGCGATAACTATCCATGGAGGCCGCCGCGAGCCAATGATAAGCATCGGGAACGGATTCATGCTGCCCAGGGAGCTGCTGGCTTGGAGGAGTATCTCGGGACGCCAAATGAAATCGATTTTGATAGAATCGCCGAAATTGTGCACAGCTTTAGAGATGCTGCGACAGAGATTCCACTTCGCATAATGGACACGGTCACTCACCGGGTGCTAGACGATTGGCGACCTGTCTCTTTTAAGGAAGTTGATGTCCTTGTTTTGGAAGGCACCTGGTCAGGCCTCGTAGAGGGCACAAACCTACGCGTATTTCTAAATACAAATTTTGCCGAGACCCTTGAGCATAGACGGAAGAGGGCGCGGGATCCAATTACGCCCTTTGGGGAGCTCGTTCTTGGTATTGAGCAAAAGAAGTTAGAGCGAATTAGAGACAGCAGATGTCACCTGGCGATAGATTTTACTTGTAAAATTGATGAGTTGCGCTGACCGTTGGCCCTTATTTTCTGACAGTCAACTTTGCGTAGTGCCTCCCGCCCTGTTATGATCTGGCACTCTATTTTTGGTGGCTTATATGTCGCTCGGTCAAAACCACGAAGATTTAAATCAACCTGAAGCTCATATTGTTCGAAATGCTGATGGCGAACTGCAAGTTCCCCCTGTTTCTCAGAATCAGGGTAGCTTATTGCAGCTTGTGCCGGAATTAGCACCCTACCCGCGCTTATTGGCAGTTATTGAAAGAGCTTGGACAGCCTCAGAAAGAAGGCTTCGGGTCGTTTTTTCCGATCTCGACGATACTCTTGTCCTTGGCCAAAATCATGCGCTTGCAGCACGCCAACACAATCAGGGTGTTGTCCAAAAGTTATTGGAGCGAATGCAAGAAAGAGGCGAGGCATTGGTGGTTATCACCGGTAGTGCGTGGGATGTAGATACCGCTACGACTCCTTCTGTCAAAAAGAGAATTGCAAATGGAGAGGTGCCGAATTGTGATGCTCTGGTGACAAGCGGTGGAGAGACAGCAATTGGAACTTCGGATCAAGGGGAGAAGGTTGTAGACGCCCAGTACCAACAATGGGTGTCGACGGTTAGTGCAAGCTTTCATGCAGAAAACGTATTTGGAGTTGCCAGGTTTATTGCAAACAATATCAACCAAGGAAGAGGCACTCCGGGGCCGGCGCTGTCGGCTATCGATTTTTCCAAAGTGCATGAGATCCAGCCTCAAAGCCCAAGGGAAAGAATTTACTTTCAGCCCCATGTACATCCGGAGGGCGAGTCGCCATTTGCGCGCGTAAGCTTGTATTTTTTTGCAAATACGGTTGCCGAGCGAGATCAGGTTGAGTACGCGTTTCGTGGCGAGTTTCCAAATTTAACCGTTGTATGCTGTGAAGAGAAGGATTACTCGGCAGAGGTACAGGCTCGCGAATTGCTTGAGCACCCAATGAAATATTGCTTAGATATTACTCCTACCCACAAAGGGTTGCCCGTTGATTATTTTATGAGAGCAATTCAGAAAGCGGCAGATGCTTTGCACGCTCGGGACGGTGGGTCTGAACTTACTGTAGATGCTTGGTACTGCGGGGACGCAGCAAATGACCTTGTTGCGGCGCGTAGGCCAGAGATTAAGACGGTAGTTATGGTGGGCGGTGCTAGCCAGGAGTTTTTGCGCCATCAGCATGGGTTGCTTGGTGAAGATAAACGCGTTTACGTGGATAGTGACAGCTCGTCCAAAGCTGCTGAAAGCATTTTTCGGGCACTTAATGCTGCTGATGCAAGCGGCGGCTGATAGGGCAGGACAGAATCGTTGGGATTAGCCCCCACAAGACGTAATAAAACTTGTAAATAGTTTTTTCCAGCGCGTTTCGGTTTTATCCCAAAGCATCTCTGGGTGGCATTGCACCCCAATAATAAATTTTGCTGATGGATCTTCTATGGCTTCGATTAGGCCGTCATCGCTCTGTCCACTTGCAACAAGTCCGGTACCAACTGCCTTTACTGCTTGATGGTGAAAGGAATTAGCTCGAATATCCTCAGGTCCGAGAAACGAAGCTAGTTTGCTTGTAGCCACGAGGTGTAATGAATGAGCGAATTCTTGCTGACGGCTTTGGTTGTGTTCGTCATGCTGGGGCCTTTGGGCGTCGATGTCCTGATATAAACTGCCACCATAAGCGACATTTAAAATTTGGCAACCCCTGCAAATGCCAAGAATAGGCTTTTGCTGGCTTCGAGCGATTTGAATGGCTGAAATATCAAGCGCGTCGCGCCGGGGATCTATGGCGCCAAGCTTTTCATGTGGGGCCTCTCCGTAGAGGGAGGGATCGACATCTTCGCCCCCGGTAAGTAATAGTCCGTCACAAAATGAGAGTATGCGGTCGATCTCGAGAGGATCGGTGCCAAGAGGAATAATGAGCGGAGAAGCGCCAAGAGATAGAAGTGCACGAATATACGAAAGCCTTGCACCCACAACAGGTGGGTGGATTGGATCCTCCACTCGAGCTAGCGCTGTGATGGCGATAAGTGGTTTTGGCATTGAGCTATCCTAATTTACTTCGTCTGCGAGTGTGCCAAAAAGGTGTCGAGGCACTTTTTATACATTTGTATAACATTACTGAGAGAAGAAAGGCTTACCCATTCGTCTTTAGTGTGATCTCCATCTCCCGTAGGCCCTATACTTATGACTGGAATTTTAAGCCGATTTGCAAAGACATTTTCATCGGCGACGGAGGAGGTGTACATGGGCTTAGCTCCAGCGGGCAGCAATACGTCTGAGAGGAGAATTTTTGCAAATCCGCTGTTGGTTACCAGTTCATAAGATTCTCCATATGGAGTAGGGCGTGAAGCTACAGAGACCTGCACATCGGCGCCTAAGTCTGCCGCAATATCATGCGCAGTTTTTAAAAATGATGCTGTAGTGTCGTAGGGAGAAGTGAGCAAAGAAAATGACAAATGGCAGCTATCTGGCACTGAAAAAGCGTTAGCGTGAGCCTCTATGTGCTGAAGGATTAGGCGCGTACTTCCTAAAGTGGGATGAGGCGCGAAGTTAATCTCGCTCAATCTTTTCGCATACGCGCATGCTACTTCAATGGCGTTAATTCCTTTCTTGGAATCTGCTGCATGGGCGGCTTTGCCCTTAATCTGGACAGTAAAGACTATGCGTCCCTTGCGTCCTAGGCACACACTAAATGGGAGCGAATAGTCTTGAACTTGCCCGCTTTCAGCGACCACAAGGAACGCGAGATCGTTCAGTAGTCCTGAGTTCACAAGGTCATGCGCTCCACGTGAGATATCTTCTTCGTCTACGCCGAATATAATTTTGACAGGAAGGTTTTGTGCGGCAGCGTAAGCGGCAAGGTGTAGGATGCACACGTTGCCACCTTTCATATCAACTACTCCGAGGCCACGAGCGATGTCTCCATCTACCACGACGTTGAACGGATCCCGTTGGTAATCTGCCGCGGGAGGAACGGTGTCAAGATGACCGTAAAAACCTAAATAACTCGTTGCTGTGCCGAAGGTAGCAACCAAACTAGGGCGAGATCCTTCAGTCATTACCCGGGTGATTGAGAACCCAAGAGTAGTAAGCAGCTTTTCCATGTGGGCAGAAATATCTGCTTCACTCGGAAAAACTGAAGGAATGCGAACGAGTTCGGATAGCAGCTCTTTAGGCGGTAAAATCATAAGCCTTTGAATCAAAGCGAATGCCGCGATTATAGAGTGTTTGTAGGATGCCGTCGACAGCGGTCATGTCGGGCGCACAAATGAGCATTTTGCCGGCGTTGGAGGGTTTAACGACGGTGAGGCTGCCATCTTGATTGCGCACTTGTATGCTTCTAAGCGCGAGAGGCATCACCAAGCCAGTGTCGGGGTTTCCGTAGAGGAGTTCGGGGCCAATTGCTCTTTCGAGGTCTTCAATTGAGTGTAATTCGTGTTTTGCCCAGATGTTTACGTTCACGCAGGCTCCCGGGGCTAGTTTCTCGGCAACAACCCAGGGTATGTAATTTAGATTTGGCCTACCATTTAATTCACAAAAATAGGGGTGCACTTCTCCGTTTGCATGTTCGACCAGCCAAAAATCGATGCCACAGAGTCCAACAAAATTAAGATCTTCGACCAAATGTTCGGCAATGCCTTGTAGTTGCTGAAATAAACGTGTTGTGCCGTTACCCTTAGAATCTTTAAATAAGGACAAAATTTGTAAGTCTCTTTCAGTTTCTAGGTTGATTGGGGCTCCGCCTCTAAACTCACCGGTAACTGGGTCAACAATTTGCCTGAAAATTTTGGCAACGGCGTATTTGCCCTCCTTGTCGATTACGAGCGTGAAGACCCCATTCATGAGGACGCTGCCGAAGTCATTTACGTGCTGTTCTACTACGAGTTTAGTCCCGCGTGGTGCTATGCGTTCTGGAGGCCAATATTCTTCAAATGAAAGAGCGTAGGTGTTTGCCTCGAAGGCATGTTGCACTTCGCGGCGTAGTCTTACAATGCCTGCAGTAAGGGCTTCTTTTGAAAGTGGGCCGTCAATTGGAAGCACAAGGTCTCCGCCTGAGCCGGGAACTTTAAGCCACACTCTGCTCGCGTTGCTGAGAGTTGTCACTGCGTGATCGAGTTCGTGTTCACTTTCAATATGTACGCCAGGGACTATGCTGACTCCACGGGCCTGTGCGCCTTCTCTAAATATATATTTGTCATTCGCGGGTCCGGGGTTAAACTGTTGAAGTGCCGCGGTGCCTGCTGGAAGCTGGGAAATAAAATCTTCAGTCGGGAATGCGGCCACTGCCAAAGGCTTCAAGTCACTTAGATAGGCTCGTTGATGCGGGTTTAAATTGCGAATAGCATCAAGAACAGGATATCCAAGTTGAGTATTTGGTTGCAGCGGGGGGTTGACCTCAATTACGGATTGTCCGGGTTCCAACATTCGAAATGCAAGTGGCTGACCATCTGGTCTGATGCCGTAATAATAACGTAGCAATCCAGGTTGCAGTGTATTTGTAATCGGTAACTCTCCGGGACGTGCGGCAGGGACAGCGGTATTTTGAAGATATTGATCAGCGATCGGAGTGGGGATGGTGCCAATAGTGTGGTCGGCGGCAAAATTCATGGCCATGAGTATTGGCCGATCCCCTTCAACTCCGTGAGCTCTCGCTATTGTGTGCGCAACCGAGAGAGGCATGTACCCTTCGAGGCGTAAATCAAGAGTGGGCGAGGCTTGTTTTTGGCTGGGTACCACGTTGACGAAAGACGCTGGCTGGGTGGGGAGTTGCGGAGCAGCCTGGGAAAGATCATGGTTTGGAGTGGTCATATTACAGCCTTCTTTGAATAAAGGTAACAAGCAAGCCTAAGAACCGATTCGGCGGCACTCCGCGAGGAGATCCGCCATCGAATTATTGAAATTTTTAAAGAGAATGTGAGTTGAGTAGCAGTTTAGCCGACGTGGATGGGGCCACCCTTATTGCTACTTTTTTTGAATTTTCCGAACCCACTTGCAACCATGTGAAAATAATAAACATGGGCGCAAAGCTTAGTCAACTTAGAAGTGGTAAAAATAGGGGGTTATTCGTCTGTTTCTTAGGCGAGGCTGGCATTGTCGCTAGATTCCTGAAAGCATTAGCCTGAGCTGGTTTTGCATAGAGAGGAAAACATATGAAAGTGTGTGTGTTGTGTTGCGGCGGAACTATTACCATGGCCAAAGACCCGGCATCGGGGGTTTTGGTGCCCTCAGAGACCAGCAGTACGCTATTGGCGCAGGTGCCCGAGTTAAAAGAAATTGCTGATGTTGAGGCAGTCTTTGTTACAAACATTGATTCAAGCAATGTGCTGCCTGATCTATGGGTGCGGTTGGCTCGGCTTATCTCGGATAAGGCGCATGCATTTGATGGATTTGTGGTGACCCATGGCACAGACACGATGGCGTATACGGCCTCGGCATTATCTTTTTTGTTGCAGGGTTTTGGAAAGCCAGTTGTCTTTACGGGTGCTCAGATGCCAATTGCAGAAAAATTTGGTTCTGATGCTCGGAACAATTTAGTGTTTGCAACCGAATTCGCCACTTTGGATGTGGGTGAGGTCAGTATCTTTTTTGGCTCAGATTTACTGAGAGCCAATCGCTCGCGAAAGTTCTCTCAGTTCGATTTTGATGCGTTTAAATCTTTTAATTGTCCCCCGATCGGAAAGATAGGGATTCGGCCTAAATTATTTGACCATAGAATTCGAAGAGAAGCTGGGCGTGCTACTGCGGTGGCGAACCTAGAGCATAAAGTTTTCTTGCTGAAATATTTTCCAGGGCTTGAACCAGAAATTATTTCGCGCGTTGTGGACTCGGGTTATCGCGGAGTGGTTATTGAGGGTGTCGGAGCTGGAAATTTACCAACGGTGATTAATTTTGCTTCTGAGATTCGGCGAGCAACTGAGCGAGGCGTTCCCGTGGTGATGACTACGCAGTGTATTGTTGGCGCAGCAGAAATGCATATTTATGAAGTTGGAAAATTGGCGGAGCGAAATGGTGCTATCTCAGCGCTCGATATGACTCCTGAGGCGGCCCTGACTAAGCTGATGTGGTGTCTTTGTCAGACGCGAGACGTTGCTGAGATAGGGAAACTTATGTCCAGAAATTTGGCGGGGGAGCTCTCAGATTAGCAGTGGCTGAATCATAGCTAAGAAGTTGATATTACAGAGATAATAATGCAGGTTCAGTAATAGTACTCCTCGTTTTTAGGTGAAATGCCGATAGATATCATCGGCGGGCTGTAGGCATGCCAGCCCCTGTTTGTTAGGCCATTTACTCGAGGAAGTTGCGATGAGCTACAAAGTATTAATTGTTGACGATAGCCCAGATGTGTTGACTCTTGCCGAGCTTACGTTGAAAGAGCTTAGACCGCATTGGATTTTTGTTACTGAGAGTGATCCTGTACAAGCTGTGGGAAGACTTGAGAACGAAATTTTTGATGCGGTGATTAGTGACTTCCAAATGCCGCAGATGAATGGATCAGAGTTTCTTGGAAGGGTTGCTTTGGCGCAACCGCTCAGTGTGCGGCTTTTGGTGAGTTCGAATTTAGAACGAGGGATGAGCACTGAGGGTATCGGAGTTGCACACCGTTTCTTCGCAAAGCCATGTAAATATTCCGATGTGGTACAAGCTATTGAGAGATCCATTGGGTTACGGGAAAGATTGAGAAGTAGCACGTTGCGTCGCTTGCTTACAAAAATGACGAAGTTGCCAAGTCCCCCGGATACCTATATGGCAATTCAAAAATTGCTTGAAGATGATTCCTTTCACGTGCAGGCGCTGATGAAGTTGTTGCAGCGCGAGGTTACAGTCTCTGCAGCAGTGCTGAAGATGGCGAATAGTTCATTTTTTGGGGCGAGATATAAAATTGATTCGCTTGAGCGTGCCGTCAATTTGTTGGGGGCTCAGACCATTAAGTCCTTGGCATTAGGCGCAGAGCTTTTTTCGCGCATTGAACCGGCGAAAGCCAAACAATTCAAAATTCAACAGCTCTTTGAACACTCGGTGCGTGTTGCGAGTGAGGCTGCTCGATTGGTAGAGGCGCGGGGGGCCGATAGAGCAACTCGTGATTTGGCATATACCGCCGGATTGTTGCACGACATCGGTAAATTGGTCTTGGTGCAGGTGATTCCAAGGGAGTATGCGCGAGTGGTGGAGCGAGTTGGAACAGAATTTCCTAGTTTGTATCAAAGTGAAATTAAGGCGTTTGGAGTTAGTCATCAGGAGGTGGGAGCTTATGTGCTTTCGCTGTGGAACTTGCCTGAGCAGATAGTAGAGGCTGTGGCGTATCACCATGATCCAACTTTTGCTCCAGCGCGAGAGGTGTCAGTGCTTACGTATGTGGTGGCAGCGAACCTGGTTGATAGAGGCTTGCCAGAAACGTTTGCCGCGGATGATCAGTCGGATGAGGTGTCGTATTTGTCGGGCCTTGGAGTGAGGAGAGAGGAGTTGGTGTGTTAGTGGGCTAGAGCCCTAGCCATTTGGCGCGCAGCATCCCCCTTTCTGGAGCCGGGCTCCAGGAGGGGGAATTTTTTTTGTCTGAGACGCAACTTTAGGCAAGTAGGAGCGAATAGATAGTAGAAGGAGACTACTATTCGCCATGCCGAGCCCACCAAAGATATTCTATCCCGGAAGCGTGCACGTGATCTGCGCGAGCGTGGAGGAGGGGATAATGTTCCCGCCGAACGCGCTGGTGAACGAGATACTGAAAAAGTGCCTAGCGCAGGCGCAAGAACTCCACCCGATAGAGCTATGCCATTACCTTTTCTCAGGCACGCACTTTCACATGCTGGCGCGAGTGATAGACCCGCAGGACATGGCTGACTTTATGGAGCGTTTTAAGACGGAGTCCGCGCATGCGATTAACCGTCTTCTAGGAAGAAAGAAGCGCACGGTGTGGTGCGAGGGGTACGATAGCCCGGTGCTAGAGGATGTGGAGACGGTGCAGGAGAAGATAGCGTACTTGTACGAGAATCCCAGCCGAGACGGGCTTGCGGAGAGTGTGGAGAGATACCCAGGACTTAGCTCCTGGGGTCAGTTTAAAGCAGGAGTAGTAGGGGAAAGAAGGTATGAGACCAGGTACATACCGAGGGACGATATAGAGGCGTTGCCGAAGCGCACCCTAAGCGAGCGCGAGTACGAGAGCCTGAGGAGAAAGCTAATACATAAGAAGAAAAAGAACCACTTTAGAGTGGACTGCAACGCGTGGATGAAGAGATTTGGGATAGAGGATACTGAGGCACAAAGAGAGGTGAATCGGGAGATAGAGGGAGAGGTGGGCAGGAGAGAAGAGGGGCACCGGGCGCAGAGGCAGGGGCAGGCAGCCATGGGGAGGAAGGCGCTGGTGGAGACGAAAGTGGGAAGGGAGTACGTGCCTGAGCGTAGTGGGAAGAAAATGCTTATTCATTCCGTGCATAGAGAGTTTAGGAAGGAGAGGATTAGATTTTTTAGGGAGCTGATAGCCGAGGGGAGAGAGGTGCTGGAGAGGTGGCGGCAGGGGGATATGGCCTGCCGGTATCCGATGGGGCTGTTTCCGCCGAGTGGAATACGGTTGGTGGAGCCGATTGGGTGGTAGAGTTGGAGAGAGGAGCGAGGTCGACTTCCCGGTCGAGTGGATTTGCCGTGCCCGGAGTTTGGGGTGAAGAGGGAAGGTGGGGGAGCTGGGGAGAGGCAGATGGGGCGAGAGGGGGCGGAGGGCTCCTTTTTTTTGCCACACCTACCCTGGAGCCCGGCTCCAGGAGGAGAGAGGGAAGGATGTTGCTTCTGGAGCATCGAAGCCGCTAAGATGCCAGTCTCAAAGCCCCATACATCGTACCTGGTGATTATATGCCTGATTCTTCCCTGCAGCGCCGCACCCGGGGACTAAGCCCCGTTGATGCTGCCAGTCGTTACTTTTTCTTGCTATTCTTGAGCGTCTTGGCTCTGATCATGTCCTACACGGCTGCTATCACCGCCTTGTATAACCCTGAAACAGCCACATCCTCCCAGTACGTCTCTCGCTCAGATGCGGCAAGATCGATTTTTCTCGAAGGCCTGCACAATGCGGCTGGCCCCTTAGCTCGCAGCCTTCCCCCAGCAAGTGGGATAGCCGTCGCCCGCATTAACGCGCGACTCATGCTCAACAAGCCATTTCCATTCCACTGCATCGTAGGATTTCTCACCTTCTGTATAATTGGATATATCGCTGGCCGTTATCAGCTATCGTCTGGGGCTTTGTTCTTGCCAGTGCTCTCATTTTGGTTAACCTACGCCTATTTGGATGGCAGCTTTCTTAGACTTGTTCCCTTAAGCACTTTTCCCATGCTTGCCGTGCTGATTGTGCAGATGTGTGGGGCATACGCCTGCGCGCTCTGGAGTAAATGGAATAACATCGGATAACCGGCAGGCATCACATGCAAGAAGCCTCCTTGTTACGTGCAAAGCGCTTTTTGGCACCAGTCGCTCTTTTGCTTGTTTGGATTCTTTCGTGTCGACAGAGTTTCTGGCTCGATGAGTTGCAAACGTATTGGGTAATTAGCGGCACGGCATCTGAAGTTGCAAAACGTTCTCTCGAAACCCAGGGATTTTCGCCGCTCTATTATTATGTGCTTTGGCTCATGAAGCCTTTCGTGCCGCACAGCGAATGGGTATTTCGGCTTCCATCTCTCATTTTTGTAATGTTTGCCGTTCTGCTTTTTTCACAAATCAGCGAGCGCCTTTTGGGGCCCGCAGTTGCAGGAGTTGCCGGTTTAATTCTAATAAGCGTTGATGAGGTATTGGATACGGCGCTTTTTGCCCGCCCCTATTCGTTAGCCTTATTCGCTTCCGTCTTAAGCACATGGTGCTTGCTTAAATGGATGGATTTTGGCCATAAGCGTTATGGATACTTTTATGTCGGCGCTCTCCTCCTTTGCGCCTACGGGCACTTTCTGTTTTTTGGAATTTTTGCTCTCCATCTATTATTGCTGTTCGTCCGTAGAAGCAGTTGTCTTATTCCGAGACCACAATTTGTGCCAACAGCAATTTATATTGCTCTCGGGCTTGTGCCGCTTTTACCGCAGCTCAGTCTCATGCTGGGGAAAAAAAATGAAATGGCAATTTCTTTGTTGCCTGAAATCCCCGGAATTTTTTTGCACGCAGTTCCGTGGACCAGCATTTTGCTGGTGGGCCTTGCCTTTTCATTGGGACTGGGTTTTGTGCGCTCTGAGGAGCGCATTTTTCGGCGAAACAAAAATTGGGATCGAGGCCTGTTAATTTGGCTCTTTTTTGCGTCCTTTGGCCCCGTGCTTGCTTTCTTCGCAGCTTCACATCTTTTGGGCGCTTCAATTTTTGTACCACGTTATTTTATGTGGTCTGCGTTAGGCTATTCACTGTTGCTCTCATTCTATTTTGACTTCGTGCAGAATGACAAACTGCGGCAGATGTTTCTGGTCTGTCTCTTGCTCCTGCTGCTTGGTGCCGAGGCTACAAAGGATAGATTTCATGAAGATTGGAGAGCTGGAGTTGCCTGGATGAACGCAGAAAACACCCCAGCGCCGACGCTCACACTCTTCTATTCAGGCGTGGTTGAATCCGCGAGAGAAGAGTGGCTTCTTGATGAGACAAAAATGGGGCAGTTCTCAAGTCCTCTTAGTTTTTATCCCCTGGCAAATCGTGACATTGTCGTGTTGCCTCTTCATGTTGTTACCAGGCCGGAAGAGGTTGGTGATTACTGGACGACTCATATTTATCCAATGTTTCAGCAAGTCCAGAATGTTGAAGTGTTATGTCTTAATAATTTAAATTGGCAGGAGCAGGGGCAGCGCATTGAAGTCTGCAATGAGCTTATAAACCGCCTGACCCGTGCCGGGTTTGCTCCCACCGCAGTGAAACAATTTGAGCGCGTCACCGTCGCGCGCCTAAGTCAAAACATGAGCGCTAAAAAAGCCAGTTAATTTAAGGCGTTATGCCGAAATGCGCGTAACATGCCGATATTTGCCATAATAAAGTCGGCCGTTGTGTTTTTTTCTTCTCGTGGACTTTGACTAACGTATGGAACCCAAGGCACCGTCTCCTGACATTGTGCGAACCGACTCTTCCATTGAGCGCTTACCAGCGACGCAAGCGCCGTATGCTGAGTTAAGAACACACCGGGAGTCTATAATCGCATCTGCGCCTCCACTCCATGCTGTTATTGAACCACGCTCGCAAGCGCTTACTAAGTACGCAATTTTGCACCAGGGTACTACCGAAGCGCTATATCAGAGAGCAGGTGCCCACTACTTCGCGTTTATAGATTTTGGGCACATGAGCGTGCTTAATGATGTGGGTTTACGCAGCGAGGTGGATCAGATCCTATCTGGAATTAAATCCGTTGCCGATTCAAATTTTAGTGCACTAGACCCACAATATAAAATGATTCGAATTGGCGGAGATGAAATCGGCTTTCTGTTTAGCATAAGTGCCCCTCACACAAGTGAGGATTTGAGCCGCGCATTTTTTCGATTCAAAGAAGGAATTCGGGAGCTTCGTGGTGAGGTGTTTAAAAATTCTGTGATGCTCAGTTCGAGCGATTCCCTGGGCCAATTGCGACTCGATGAAGCAGAGGTATATGCAGCAATTCGTCAAGGAGCCCGCAGTTTGGTGCCAGCCTACCAGAAGCATTTTGGAGCCGACAGTGAGCAGGTGCGCGAACTCGCAACTGGTTCGGTGCGGGGGCAATCACTGTATCTTGGCTGGCTGCTCGATGAGTATCGAACCGTTTTTGGTGCTGGAGTTTTCGATTCTTTGCCAAAACATCTCTATATGCACCTCAATCAAAGAGTAGAAGACTCAAGGCCTTCTGACCAAAAGTTAGAGCGGATCTCTTTAGAAGAGCGTGAGTTGCTTATCGCGAAAGTGGAAGTTCGTTTGGCTCAAGCTCGTGCAGCTCATGGTCCAGGACAAGAGCTTTTGGTGCCGCGCATAGCAATTGTCGATCTTGATTCAATTGCTGATAGTCGTGTCGCAGCAGAAGACTCCGGGATTGCGTCGGCAATTAAACTGCATTTGGCACTTGGTATGGCGGATAAGGTCACCCACCAAATCCAGCGCGGAGAAATTGGGGAGGACCTGCTTCCTGTCGCTGTGTCTGATGATGTGCACAAGCGTGCCGAGGAGTGGGCTGAAATTCGATTTGTGAACCAGTCCATGCTTCGTTTTGCAGAAATTCGGGCCAGGCTTACTCGTGACGGCGGAGAGGGCCTTCTTCCTGAAATAAATGAAGGCCTGCAGTTACTCACGGCAGATCCCTCTCTCGAGCGTTCGTGCCGGCTTGATCTCATTAAACACTTAGAGCTAAGAACGCTGATTGACCTTGGGCCCCAAGAGCAACGTCAATTCGCTATTGTGCGGTTCGATCTTCCTGGTGCTGGTGCGGTCAATAATCATGGTAGCTACCGTAAATTAGACGCATTGATGAAGGAGTTGACCGAGATTATTCGTAAAGAATCACCTGACGCATTTATTGTGCGGGCCAATGGCGGAAGTCTCTTTGTTATGGCTCCTTCGACTCTCAAATCAGAAACGGTCGATAGTATGCGCGAGCAAATGAATGCATGTTTGGCTGGCGCCGCGGCGCAGTTGCCCTATGCGCGCCGCGAGTTCCTACAGAAAACACAGTTGAGAGAAATAGTTCGAGAAGGCCAAGTTGAGCGTGATACCTTCGTAAAGAGTGGCCGAATTATTGCTCGCGACCCTTTTTATTTTCAGAGTTTCGACCCCACACAATTAACGCCTCAAACTTTTTTGGTAGTAAGTCAGGAGCTTGGAGTTCTTGAAGTAACGGGCACAGAAACTTTCTTATCAGTATTTCGCAGATGGGAAGGCTTGCGAAGCCGTTAAACGCAGCTACTGTATGCTCATGTATACTCAGCTTGGCGCGTTCGCTGTCATTAGAGCAGTATTTTTAACCGAACTAGCGCAACATAAAACTTCGGGCCACTTTATATACCTCAGACTGCACATCCACTGTTCTTGCTTTAATACTTCCATCAGCGGTGACCAAGTCCGCCAATGGCACCATCCCAATTTCGCTAAATCCGCGCGTTACCATTACACCCGTTATGCCATTTACTAAACATTTTACGGCGCCGTAACCTAAATACTTTGTGTATTCAATATCAAAGGGAACCGGCTCGTGGCAGCGTAGCTCATGGCCAATGTCTTTGCCGGTAAAAGACAGCGCCATGCCTTGTTTCGCAGCCTTCGCTCTCAGTCTTGGAACCAAAAGGGAACTCAGCTCCAAGTCAGCGTAGCGCAATCTGCCCAATTCATCGCGCGGGCAGGCCGCCAGCTCTGGACAGCTCTCCGGATCAATTCGATCTAATATTCCTTCGGCCAATAGAGCGAGACCATAGGGTTTCCCAGAGCGATATCGACGCTCTGCGCTCGAGAAAATAATCTCAGCCAAGGCATCAAGGGTAACTTGAGCCCCCTGAAATTCTTCGGGAATAAGGGTGAGTGTGGCACTAGACGCAACGCCTAGCCCGAGCGCCAAAAACCCCGCTTTGCGCCCCATGGTTGTTACGACATACCAACGACCGCAGGTTTTTGCATCAACAAGAAGAGTGTCCAAAATGCGGGTACCTGCAAATCGAGCGGTTTCAAAGCCAAAACTTGGATACTGCTGCGGTAGAATAAGATCGTTGTCGATTGTTTTTGGAATGTGGACGACCCGTACATGTTTATTCTTTTTGGTCAGTTGATGAGAAATCCAGGCGCTACCCTCACCACCAATTACAACAAGCTGGTTTATTGAATGTTTTTTGAGGAGTGCATAAAAATCTGCCTCTAATTTTTCTGACTTTAGGGGATTAAAGCGCGAGGTGCCCAAGATCGAGCCGCCACGATTGAAAATTCGCGAAACTGAATCAATTGTCAGCTCGGACACGGCGTCTGACTCTGGCAGGGTAATAGCTGCAAAGCCCTGCTGTAGGCCAAAAGTTCGTAGCCCCGCGTTTCGGGCTTCAATTACAACAGCATGAATAGCAGTATTGATGCCCGGGGCCGGACCGCCGCTTACGACTATGCCAACGTTCGATTCCATAGATGTCCGTAATAGAGCAGATCCTCAAGATAGCCTCAGAATACTCACAGAACACAAGCGAATCAAGCGTGCCTCTGGGGGCATGAGGCAGAGAAATTGAGCTTTCGCTTAGGGACTCCTGGGTGTAGGATCTTTATCGAAAATGCCAATAAGGAAATTGGTTATGAAGCGATTTGCCATTCTAGTTCTTCTCAGTGCTCAAGTCTTTCTTGGAGTAGCGCAGGTGTGTGCTGAGGAAGCAAGTGGTGCTGCCAAACCACAAATAAAAGACGAGATGGCCACGGTGTATCGTTCGTTTAAAGGGCTACAAAAATACCTCTATAATCGAGACAAATTTATTGCTGCTGAGAACGAGCATGAAATCAGTACACTTATTGATGGGCTGCGTTTTGGAATACACAGAGCTGAAATGGCCGAAGGTCCGCGCCTGCATGAACCTGGCTTCGTTTCTACTCTTAAAGTTTTGAATGAAATGTTAGATGATTCCCGCTTAAGGTTTGGTGAGGGGAAAAAGGGGTACGCACTTTGGCGCTTAAAAACCTCGGCTAATTATTGCGTTTCCTGTCACACGCGCTATGAGGTAGCACTCGATTTTGCGGACTCGGATGTCAAGCTCTCTGAGCTCAACCCGTTTGAGCGAGGCGAATTTTTGCTTGCAAGTAGACAGTTCGCCCGTGCCAAAGATGCATTTATAGCTGCTGTCTTCGATGGAGATCTTGGGCATCTCAAAATGGATGCGCTACGGAAATGGCTTATCGTATATACCCGAGTACATCCCGACCCACAGGCTGCGATAAAACAGCTTAATCATCTCAGACCTAAAGTGAAGTTCTCGCGTTATGAAGAGGAAGAGATTGTTGGTTGGCTCGAGTCGTTAAGGCGCTGGCAAAATGAAGGCGAAACCAAAGTGCCACTTTTTGCAAAAGCTGAAAATTTAATTCGTCAGGCACTCAGCATGAACGACCCGCTTCTCGGAAAAAAGGGGACCGTCGAGTTACTGCGAGCCAGTGCAATACTGCACCGATTACTTGAGGGGCCGAAGGAACAAGTTGAGGCCGACCGTCCTCGGGTGCTGTACCTCCTTGGCCTCGTCTATAATGAACTTCCTTTTTTCTTTGTGAATGAGTTGCCCGAGCTGTTTCTCGAACAATGCATTCGCGATTACCCAAAGACCAAGGATGCTCAAAAAGCTTTTGCGTTATTCCGCGACATTACGATGATTGGGTACACAGGAAGTGGCGGCACAAGACTGCCAGACGACGTGCAGCTTCAGTTAAAAGAGTTGCATGATTTGGCGTACGGAGTAGTCACACCAAAGTCGCAAGTTTGACGGAGTTTGTTCGCCTTTTTGTTCTCGGGTTTCCGGGCGAACATTAAAGATCTAGAAGTACAGCCGCAATCCAAGGGAAAGCAACAGTTACGTCGCTCTGGATAATTTGATAATAGCTCTTGGTTGAGAGCTTATCCCAGGTGATTTTTTCTTTGCCCCCTGCGCCCGAATAAGAACCATACGACATTGGTGAAGAACCAATCTCAATAAATCCGGCCCAATCTCTTACTTTTTTAATATGCAGGTCGTGCTTAATGGACGGCACGACGCAAATGGGGAAGTCGGCGGCAATTCCTCCCCCGAGCTGCAAAAAGGCAATTGGTGATTTTTTCGATTCACGTAAATACCATTCATACATCAAGTGAAAATAATCGAGACCAGATTTCATTACGCTGCTCTCGATAGTTGGAATGCCCTTAGGTTTATGGGTTCCCGCATAGGTGTAACTGGCGAAGATATTTCCCATAGTTGAATCTTCAAATCCAGGCACCACGATGGGGATATTTTTCTCAGCGGCTGCCAGAGCCCAACAATCATTTGGATTAGCCTCGGCGTCTGGTTTAATTAAACGCTCGGTAAAAAGTCGTCTAAAATATTCATGAGGGAAAAAGCTCTGTCCTTTGCGCTCTGCCTCTTTCCACATTTTTAGAAGATGGGGCTCCATGATGCGCACACTTTCATCTTCAGGTAAAAAAGTGTCTGTGATTCGGCGAAGTCCCGCGTCTCTTAGTTCCGCTTCTTGCTCGGGAGTTAGTTCGGTGTAGCGTGGAATGTAGGCATAGTGCGAGTGAGCCACATAACGGTAGTACGACTCTTCATGGTTGGCACCTGTGGCAGACACTAGATGGACTTTGTTTTGCCGGATGAGCTCAGCCAGCATAATGCCCACCTGAAAAGAACTTAAAGCTCCGGCCAATGTGACCACGAGCTTCCCACCATTTTTGAGGTGCTTTTTAAGCCACAGAGCGGCGTCCAGAGTTGAGCCACCATTACAATGGTTAAGTGTCCTTTCTGCGAAAGCACTAACGGCATCTTTGCGCCCTGCCTGATACTTCGGAAGTTTGCCAGACTTCGCTGATTCACCACGAGCTCTCTTATTATCATGGGTAATCATGGCCCGAAGACGAGGAGAGAGTTTGTTTAGAGTTTTTTTGTGCATGGTGTGTGGTCCAAATTATACAAACGCCGCGCTAGCATTCTGTGCCAGGCGCGGCGTTTGTGTATAGGGTCAAAATGTAAGTGACAAAAAGACAGAGAGACTAAATGAAAGAGTTCCCAAGGAAGAAGGGCAGGGAGATATGCTTTAAATTTATAGCAGATCCTTCACCGTCATTCCGTTTTTTCGCAAAGCCTCGTCAAGCCCAAGCTTGTCGATGGTGCGAATCATGCGTGTCGATAATTTCACGCGTACCGAACGCTTCTCAGAAGGAATGTAAATCTTCTTTGTTTGAAGATTAGCGAGGAAAATATGGTGCGTCTTGTTGTTCGCGTGGCTGACACGATGACCATTCTGACGAGAAATTCCGGAGATTACACACTTGTGCGACATGACGACACCAAAATCAAAACAAAGCTACTGCTCCATAATTGGAGACAGGCATAAACGTGGCGAAAGTATAACCAGACGGTCAAAATATGCAATAGCTCCAAGTAATTATGATTGTTTTTGGGGTTTGAATGGATTGTGGCTGGTGGCTTTTTTCTATAGTAATACTAGCATGTTAGCTAAAACAACATTCTGCGTTTGAGCAGCTCCACCTTCTGCTATGTAATCCTATAAAGCTCTAGAAGAGTTCAATCGAGCGAATTTCCGGAAGCTCCCCGGCACGAGTCCTTGAGATATAGGCCCGCATGAAATACGTAGACGTTTGGTAATCAATTTTAGCAAGCACCTGGAACCACTTACTCTCCACCGTGGTCATCGGACTAATTCGCTCGTAAAGAGTTTCGCCGAGTATTTCACTAAGTCTTTCTTTACGATTTTCAAAGGTAAAAGGTCCGTCTTTCGATTTCCGAAATTCAAGAATGGAGGCCACTTGCTGATCGGTCATTTCATCGGAGAGGGCCTTAATGACGGCACTTGGTGCTAAATTAATATTGACTATATTCGCACCAAAGATAGTCACGAGTGGTTCAAGGCGCCGCATACGAGCGGGCGTAAATCCAGGAATCGTTTTTAGTTCGCCTACACGCCTCAGAATTCGCGCGTTTGGAAAGAGCCCCTCGGGTAGTTCGCTTTCCACTCCCTTGGCAAAATCCCCAGGGCCATATGACTCACTATCCTGGTCCATGTAGTCAATCAGAGCAGCAACCAGCTCTTCAGATTGAAATACTCTATCTTGAAAATATCCAGTGTGATCCTTTTCTCCATCATCGTTAAAGCCTTGGCTCTCTAAGAGCCTCACCAGGGCGTCACGCCAGTTTTTGTCGGCTTCGCCGCCGCTAATTGGCAAAACTGCCCGCAATGGAAATTTTGATTCCTCAGGTCGAATTTCTAACTCTATATGGGTATTCGGCTCATTAATGCCCAGAAGTTCTAGCGGAATGGCTGTGCCCCCACTAAACTTGCCCCATAAGTCTTGAGCCCCATCTTCGGGACTACTGTCTTCCTTAATGAGTACGCGCGCAAAGCTGACAGCAGATTTGAGCATATATTCAGCCTGCAGCCCTCGCTCAACCATGTTGTTCATGCGGGCACCAATAAAGGTGGAGTAGGTGAGATTCAAAACGAGTATGCTGGCTAAGGCCACAATAAAAATAACGAGCAGTAATGCAACGCCGTTTTGTGATTCGTTGCTATACAAAAAGCGACGCCCCGCACTTTTTGATGCGAGGCGCCGCGGGCATGACCAAGCTACTTTTTGGGCAAACTGTTTTAGCAGAAGTTGAAATCCTCGTCTTCTTGCTTGTGATCACTATTAAGAGAAAGCGATGACAAGATCTGCCGAGCATCATCACGAATCATTGCCGACAGTCCATTTATTAAAGTGACGTTGCGCGAAACTTCGTCCCAGTCTCCACGATTAATGCTTTCGCAGAGTGAGGCAGCCAAATTGCGCTGCTTCACTAAAATCCCGTCGTACGAATCGAGGCGTTGCAAAATATCGGAAGGAATTTCACCTTTCTTTGCGAGAGTTTCCCGAGCACTGCCGATGGCTCGCTCTAAATCGCCGAAGGACGCAAATAAACGCTCAATTATGTTGCCTTGCATGACATCCACCTTTAGAAGTTTCGTTACGCGCTGAATTACCAATGTTATTGGGCTTATTTCGAGATTTGTCGCATTTGCAGTTAGGCAACTCGCAAACCCTTGTAACCCCAAGCCGATTTTTCCATTTACACTGACAATCCGTCGTACAAACCCCATTCTTGTCTGGGCCTGATTCTCAGAAAGAATTCATTAGCCCGTTGAGGAGGTTTCAGCGATCCGTGCTGAGCGATTGCTGTGTTTAGAGGGCAAGATTGTTGCCAACCAACAAAGCAAGTCGTTTCTAGAACTTACCAATATACGAAAAGTGCGTAGTCTCGACAATCCATCACTGGTTTTTGTTTTTCTCTTTGCTTTCAGTTATTTAGTGCTGTCGCATTTTTGGGCAGCTGTTCTATTTCACTACAGCCAACCACGGCGCCTAAAAATAAACAGCATGCAGCCAGCAATTGAAGCCATTACCCCCAAAGCCATTGGATAGCCATATTTCCAGGACAGTTCAGGCATATCGGAAAAGTTCATTCCGTACACGCCAGCAATAAAACTGAGCGGCATAAAAACAGTAGAGACCATAGCCAGCAACATCATTACATTGTTCATGCGATTACTGATGCCCGACAAATAAATTTCCATCATAGTGGCCGACATTTCGCGATAGTTTTCCAATATGTCGACAAGTTCAATCACGTGATCGTACACATCACGAAGAAATAATTGAGTGTTTTCAGTAAAACACTCCGAGTCTTCCCGACTGAGTTTGGTCAATATCTCTCTTAGTGGCCAAATAGCTCGTCGGAGCGCCATGATAACTCGTTTCGCTTTGTATATCTCGGCTAAGGTTTTCTCGTTGGGTTTGGTGAGGGCTTCATGTTCTAGCTGCTCAATGCGTTCGCCTAATGTCTCAAGCGCGTTAAAGTAACTATCCACCGTGGAATCGAGGAGGGCATACACCAGATAATCAACGCCTAATTTCCTTAGTTTGCCTTTTCCATTGCGTAAGCGCTCGCGTAGCCCAGCAAAAGCATCGATGCTATTTTTCTCTTGAAAAGTAATTACCAAGCCGGGCTTTAAAACTAAGCTAATTTGTTCGGTAATGACGCCTTTCCCGTTGGACCCTGGTCGGCAAGATTTAAGAAGGACAAACAAAGAATTCTCTATTTCATCCATTTTGGGGCGCTTCGCCGTGTTAAGGAGATCTTCCAATATCAACGGATGAATTCCCGCACTCGCGCCAACTTGTTCAATCAATGCGGTGTCATGAATGCCATCTATATCAATCCATAGCGCTGTGTCTTTGGGAACCTCAAGTATGTGTGCGTTCCAACTTTCATACTCTGATTCAATAATTTCACTATCTTTGTACTGAATGCAGCGAATCTTGGGCCGATGCTCACGGGCTTCGCCTATATAAATGAGTGCGCCGGGCGCCAAGCCTGATTTTTGAGATCGATTTTTCACAATAAAGCTCCTGAAAAAAGCCCTAGATTGTTGTGCCGCGTGGGGTGAAGCAAAACTTTCTTGCGCTTAACTTAATGTGCTTTTGTTAAAAAGAGAAGCAGATCAATAGCATGGGAAAATAACCCAGTGTATGGCACAAAAAGACTAAAAGTGGCCATAAACAGAATAGGTTAATCGATCCCTGCACCTGACGCAGCGAGCTCGGGTTTTTTGTTCTTTGGGGGTTATATATGAAGGCATCTTCACGTTTGGTTTTTTTCTGCTCCATCTGCATTTTGTCGCTTCTTTTTGCAGGTGAATCCCACGCCTCCCGTCAAAGACAAATTAATATTGATCTACACCCCACGGGACCTCGAACTCTCAATTTTATTGACGGTGAAAGTGTAAGAGGTCAGGGCTTTCATGGGACGGTACTTGTTTCACTTTTAGGTGCACCGACAATCATCGAACTTGAGTGTATTTGGTATCAAGACCCTCGTGGCAGTAGTGATAAAGAGCAAATATTACTGTGTAAGGAAGATTTAGACTCTTATGCCGATGTGAGCAATCCGAGGCAAAATGGAATTGATATGTGGGTCCTTGCTGGCGATCCGCTTGAACTCGAGGGGGAGCTTGAGGTGGGGGCGAGTAAATTTCAACTTTCGGCAAAACTTTCGGGTTCTGATGGAGTCCATTCAGGGAAGGCTGAAGTAAAGGGAGTTGGGCAATCTAAGATGAATTTGAATATTGGGTAGCTTAATTACTCGACCTCAAATTGGCATATTTACTGGCCAATATGTCGAGGATGCATCGGATTTAGAAAAGTGCTAAGGTCTGGTCCGATGTGGGACCTAAGCCTCATAATTCCTTGCTATAAGGCCGCGCCAATCTTAGAGCGCAGTTTATCGCCGCTACAGGTCTATCTAAAGTCACGGGGCTTGCGTGCGCAAATTTTGCTTGTTGACGATGGTTCCGACGATGCAGGTGCCACAGCAAAAATTGCGGCTCAAAGTGGTTGCGTCTACTTAGCCAACCCAATAAATCAAGGCAAAGGCGCTGCAGTTAAACGCGGCATGCTAGCCGCTGAGGGCGCGGTGTGTTTGTTCACCGATGCTGACATTCCTTTTGGTTTTTCAAGTATCGAGCAGTTTTACCAAACTCTTCGCCACGGGGACTGCGATATGGTCATAGGCGACCGCAGTCTGAAAGACTCTGCCTACAGTTCTCGTCTTTCATATCAACGAGCGCTGGCGAGTTACGTTTTTCGTATGGTGGTTGGGCAGGCAATTACTGCGCAATTTCCCGACACTCAATGTGGGCTCAAAGGTTTTAGCCTTAAAGCTGCTCAAGCGCTTTTCTCACACGTAGAGACTGAGGGCTTTGCGTTTGATGTAGAAGTTCTGTATCTCGCAAAATACGCCAATTTAAAAGTTCGCCGTCTTCCCGTGCAGCTTCAAAATCAAGGCGATTCTAGCGTTCGTCTTTTTACTCATGCCCCGCAAATGCTGCGCGAGTTGGTGCGCATTCGCTCGCGGCGTTTACCGACGATTCAATTGGACGAAGAGCAAAAGTTGATAGTGGGCTAAGGTAGCTCTCCCAATTGCGGTGCATCTCAGGTTTAGCTATTCAGCTATTATATCGTGGAATTCGTCGGTCCAATCTTCATTTCTTTGCTGATCCCGCGAGCTAAAACTCTGACAAGCTTTTCAAAGGCTGGAGATATAACTTCGCGCCAGAGAAGCAAAGTAATTAAAGAACGTAAGCCGTTATGGTTTAAATTTGTTTCTGCATGCTGCTTAGGGGGCGTTTTAGGGCGAGCGCTACGCCTTCTCTGCCAGATGAAAATAGCAACTCCTAGCCCAAGTAATATTGTCACTTTGGGTAGCGATGGTATCCAGTGGGCTGGATTCAGCATACGCTCAACAGCTCTTCCCATTCTGGTTGCCGTGCCCTGAATTTCTTGACGAATCGCATCAAAACGCGTTGGCTCAGGAGGATAAGGTGAAGATGTTTCTTGCCTTTCAGCTGAAGAGTTCGCAGTGTTCTGCGGCGTAGGTGCGGACTCGCCATTACCTTTGGCGCTAGTCTCACGCTTAGGTCTTAGCGGGCGAAATATGTCAAAGCTTTTACATGCAAAAATTGCTGCGAAGATAAGGCTTAGGTTGCTGCCAGCGAAGAGCAATTCACGTTGCAGGGGGGAGAGTTGCCAATTAATTTGCCCAATATTTGCTAATTCACCTGTTAGGGACAGTAGTGAGTAGATCGCTATTCCGCCGCTAATAATTACGCCGAAAAGCACGGAAGTAATTGTCCATAGTAACTGCGAACCAAAATGAGATGCTTCACTAATCCCTTCCTCTACCATATCCGTAGTTAAGCTACCTAATTTTTTTGCACCCACGCTTATGCTTTTCAGTTCGTCAAACGGCGTGCGCGTCAAATGCAGCAGTTTCCCTTTCTCGCGCTGGGGAGGATTTTTTGGTCCTTTGTTGTTCGCAACTGACGATGATGATCGAGATTGAGAAAGCATGGTTCGAGAGCTCCTAATTCGAGAAAGAACTCACTTTGACCGAGAATATGTAAAGTTTGCTATGACCGAGGTCATAAGCCAATTATAAAATTATCCATATAGTTTGCTGCACAATAAAACATTCCACTTGGAGGAATCTATGAGCACAATAAGTAGCAATAAGAACACATTTACAGATTGCAATGGGTCTGTTGCTGATAGGCTTTATAATGCTGCAGGCACCATTCGTGATGAGGTGGCTGATGTGGCAAATGATGTCAAAGAGGAAGCTTACGGACAGTTTCGTAATTTGAAAGAAGGTGGCTCTGAGCAGATTGGACGTCTAGAAACGTATGTCCGAGCACGGCCACTGACTTCTCTTGCAATTACCTTAGGCGTTGGTTACCTGGCGGGGTCGTTCTGGCGTAGAAACTAGAAATAGTCTTAGCGATGGGCTTGTTTCAGTAAAGACATCAGATGAACTGGTCCGTCGTTTTTTAGGTTATATTTAGATGATAGCAAACAATCATATTGGCGAATTCTAAAAGTACTCTGCCCGTTCAAAATTATGCTTTAAGCTCGGCATGCAGGCCCTCACTCAAATGTAAACGCGTTGCGACCGTTGCGTTGACTTTAGGATGGTAATTCTGCTGAGTACTTTTGCACGAGAGACTCAATCTAGCTTTCGACAATCAGAACACCTAATACTTGGGATTGGCGTGGCGTACTCTACTGCGTGCTACCTCGGCTGAGTCTCAGTTACTTTCCCGAGATGCTGTATGCCTGAATGAGTCAGGTCTTTTTAATTAGCCCCTAATTGCTTCCTCTCCCGTCTAGCGAGTTGCCGCACGAAGCAACCGGCGAAGGCTTTGTCCTCAGGTATAAAGTCTGCCTGTTTATCCCAGCGTTTACGAATTTCGGCCATCATGGTTTTAAGTGTGCTGCGATAGGGGCGCGGGCAAACTACCATGAAAGCGATATTTGTTTGGAAGCTTGCTTCAATCGGTTCGCCTGCTGGCGCTAGCGGCAATTCTTTAAATTTCCAGCTTACTTCCATTGCGTTGAAATATTCTGGGCCTAAAAAATAGTAGTAGGCATTGCGACTCACCATGGCGTGAAGTCGTGGAAATATCTCGATTCGTTCTTCGTTTTGCGACTGTTGTTTAGCAAGTTCAGCCACGGCTTTTGAGTGAGCAGCAGTGTGATACGGTAAAAACGGCTGGTAGCTATAGTGCTGTTTATTTTGCCAATAAATGCCGAGCGCATAAGTCAGTAATAAAAGTGCAGCTATCGTGTGGCTACGGCTCGTCTTAATTGAATCGAGATGCGCGGCAAAAATGGCTCCACCAAGTAAAGCTGGAACAGGAAGAAGCGCACTCCAATAATACTCGTAGAGCGGAGCCTTAAATCCCGCCAAGGCAAAGGCAGTGGCGAGAAATCCGGCCGCGATTGCAAGATAAAAGCCGCCGTTCGGTACCTTTGTTACGGTTGTAGAATTCAACAGTGCTGAGATTTGAGGTCTTACAACTAGGGCGCTGAGCAGCAAAATAAGTGCGTAGACCAACCAAGCCCAGCCGCCTTCAAAAAGTTGCATTTGACCAAATGCAAAATGAAGCAAGAAAAGGACCCCACTCTGAATGGCTTCTTTGAGGCCGGCTGGTACTTCAGTGCCAGAGCCATGCACTCCAAAGAGCCGCGCGATATTTTGGTCGTAGTAAAATTCGTAATAGAGTGCTGGTGCCCAACTGAGAATGAGCGCAGTAAGCCAAGGCAAAAAGCGAATAAAAAATGAGACCAGGTTTCTTAATTGATCGCTCGCCGAATGAAACTTCAAGATAAGGCACACAAAAGTGACCAAGCCTACTGCGGCCACCAAGGGTGCACTTGCAATATGGGTTTGCACCAAAACACTTCCCAGGAGAAGCCAGGGGCCGACTGCTTTAGCTCCTTTTTGGTGCACCGCCAATGTGCTGAGCAGAAACAAACTGCTTAATGGCAGCAAGAGATGTGGGTGCCAGGGGATGCGAATAGTATCGAGATAAGAAAGAGAGAGTGTGAGGCAAAGCCCAGTAGCCAATCTCCAGCGAGATATAAGCGGAAATAGTTTACCTAAGAGCAGAGTTAACGGAATAAGGCTAAAAAGCTGAAGTAAAGAGGCGATGCGCGCGGTGCGCAATACATCTCCGTCGGCCAGCCAATAGGGAATTGCGAGCCACCAATAAAAATAAGGCCCCAAGTGACGTCCACCAACGTGCGATGGGGGGCCCGCCAGCACGATATTACCTTCAAGCATCTGACGGACGACGGCAAAGCTAAGGGCCTGGTCATTGGCAAAAAAAAGCGTACCCAGCTCAGAATTAAAAAAGCTGAGAAACAGAAGAAGCAAAAATGACAGACTAAAGAGTAGTTTATCCATAATTAGGGAAGCTGGGGCATTGTTATCTCTTTGACGGCTAATGTAAACGCTGCTCTTGGTAGCGCAAGCTAGCTTGAATTTATCGAATTAACAGCTAGTCTATAGGGCCTATGAAACAACTTTGTGTATTCGATTTTGACGGAGTAATTGCGGACTCATTGGATGTCTACCGCAATCTCTATGTAAAAGCTTTTGAGATGGAAAAACTAAAATTTCCGCTTGAGGCAGTTGAAGATTTTAGGGCTCAATATGATTCGGCTTGGGAGAATAATTTTACCCGTTTTGGAATTCCGGCCCATAAGGTTCCAGGCATTCTTGAGAGTCTAGATGGAATGATTTCATATGCAACGGTTCAAGCGTTTCAGGGTATTGGGACTGTACTTAAACATTGCGCGGAAAGAGCAGAGCTTGGGATCTTGTCGAGTACTGAGGCTTCCTTGATAGAGCAATTTTTAGACCGGCATGGGTGGCTCGCCTATTTTAAGCAAATTTCGGGCGGCGACGGCAAAAGCGCAAAGGCAGAGCGGCTTAAAGAGTTACTGCGAAACTTTGGAGTTACTCCCGAGGCTGCCGTGATGATTGGTGATACGTCTATGGATATTCGCTCCGGAAAAATGGTTGGGACGGCCACTCTTGGCGTAACCTATGGCTGGTATGATGCGGGGCGAATTGCTGCGGAGACGCCTACCTATATTGCACATCAGCCGGGTGAAATCTTGCAGATTTGGGAGCGGTAATCGGGCCGAAAGCCCTTAGTGAGTAGCCCCCTTGTTTGCATCTAGACGAGGCGTTAC
>JBIKUD010000071.1:0-10179 GCA_044347745.1 Bdellovibrionota bacterium | reverse complement strand
AGATGTTCACCGCGAAGAAGTCAGTTTTGGCAAAGTCTTGAGGTGAACTCTGCTTTTTTAAGTCTCTGTTCGTCGGCAAAATGCGTTCAGACGAGGCGCGAGGCTCGTGGGTCGACTGAGGGGTGCTCAACGCACCTCGCAGGGAGGCCCCGAGCCTCGGAACAAAGTATGAACGCAACGAAAAACGCTTAAATAATTGCAAGGAATTGAGCTCGACATCTCTTTTCCCTTGCAATTATTTTGGGCCCCTTAAGAGCTCAACTTCCGGCAATTAAAAGCGTTTTTCGGTTTTTCCCGGCGAACTATGGAGCATTGTACTCTATTACATTGAGAAGTCTATCAGCTCTAAAGCCACAACACCTATGCACGCAGCGCTTTATGAATAGCCGCATGTATTTGCGGCCTAAAGTTTCGAATTTTCTTGTTATGCCGCGAAGGATGTACTCGATTTGACAATAGAATAATGTCTACGCCAGTTTCGGGATCTAACCATAACGAGCAACCGGTAAATCCATTCATTCCAATCGCCTGCTTGGAAAAACCACACTCAAGCATGCCATTTTCTTCACTCGGAGAATCCCAACCCATGCGCCATGACGTAGCCACGCTCTCAACGGTAGGCGACCAAAACAGCCTGACTACGTTTCGAGAAAGGAAGGCACTTTCTCCGCGATGCGCTGCCAGCATTTCAACTGCAAAGCGATGTAAATCTTCTATATTCGAAAAGAGGCCACTATGACCTGCTATGCCTCCCATTGCCCATGCGTTGTCATCATGTACTTCTCCGCACAGCAGTCGTTTGCGCCACGCACATTGCTCGGTAGGCGCAATAATATCGGTTACGGGAGCCAATCCGCGACGCTTCACCATGGAGAGGTCTATAAAACTGGTGCTTTTTAGTCCAAGCGGATGAGAAATAAATCGCTGCATCGCGCGCTCAAGACCAGTGCCCGTCAAAATCTCAACCAGATGCCCAAGCAGAATAAACCCTACATCGCTATACATTTGCTTGGTGCCGGGAGAGTACTCAAGCTCACTTCGATTAATTTGATTGTAAATAAACTCACGCGCACCTTTGCTGGTAAGAATGCCCATGCGAGCTCCGGCATTCTCTTTGAGTAGGTCTTCATAAAACGCCACCCAGGTGGGCAATCCTGCTTGGTGGGCCAATACTTGGGCCAGTGTAATTGGCGATTTATTAAACACGCCAAAAGTTTGAATGTAGCGAGAAATTCTGTCGTCCAGGCGCACCTGTTCTGCTTCGACGAGCTTCATGAGCAAGGTGGTAGTAACCACTATCTCGGTCAATCCAGCTAAATCATAAACTGTTTCCGGATGAAGCGCCGGCACAATTCCTTCTTTGTTATTCGACAAAGCCCGCACACCTACTGCTTCACGGTAAACGACTTGCCCACCCCGCCCGACAAGCAACACAGCACCAGGAAACACTTCGTCGGTCACGGCCTTTTTGAGCAGGCTAGAAACTTCACTGAATGATTCCAGATCGATTTTTTTTGAATGTTTATGAGGTGCTGCCATAGGATGGATACAACGAATGAAAATTTGGCGTTCTGACGGGTCACTCTAGGACACTTGATTCGCTTAATTCAAGCTGATTATCAACAAGCTGTGCTCGAATACCAAAGGGAATGGGAAAATTCGCCCCCTCATGACCAAAAGGAAGCCCTTGATACACGGGAAAACGAGCTCCGTTAAAAATATCGGTAAGCACATCTTCAATTCCTGGTCCCAAACCTTTGGGATGCACACAGTTGCGTAAGCTGCCAAACACCACCGCACTCACTTTTGAGAATAATCCGGCCAATTTCATTTGCAGAAGCATTCTATGCACGCGGTAAGGGCTTTCGCGAACTTCTTCAAGGCATAAGATGCACCCCGCAGTTTTTGGAGCAAATTTTGTTCCGCATAAGGCACTGAACATTGAAATATTTCCGGCCAACAACGTTCCTTTGGCACTGCGGCTACCACTTACTCTTGAAAGTTCAACACCCGTAAAGGGCTGCAGATTGGTTCCTTTTAAAAAGGAGACCAGTTTAAGTCCATTCAGTTCCGCTTCAGTCTCCGTGCCAATGCGGCTTAAGGACTCAACTACTGGACCATGAATGAGCGGCACTTGCGCATAACGATGGAGCGCGCATAAAAGCGCAGTGGTGTCTGAGAGGCCGATGAGTGGCTTAGAGGCGCCCTTAAGAGAAGCAAATTTGATAGCTTCCAAAAGTTCCATGGAACCATATGCCCCACGAACCGTCAAAATGGCGTCAATTTTTTTAGATTTATATAAGCTGTAGAGCGCTTTGAGGCGATTAGCGACTGAATCGCTGGAAAACAGGTACACTTTGCTTCCAAAGTGCTTAGAGGGATCTAGCGGCATCTCCACCTCAAAGCCCTGCATATGTAGCCAGCTACAGGCTCGCCGCACTCGCTCTGCTTCAGTAGATTGAGAAAGCGCAATTACTCCTATACGGGCGCCGGACTTTAGCGCCTGAAACTTAAACGTACTACTACTCATTAATCCATTCCCCCTGGTATCTCAGGTCTCGCCGCCTGCGGCGGCTTACTCTCTGCGTGGCCGGATGACTGTACACGAAAGAATGCTGGCAAACAGCTACAAGATTTAACCGCGGACCCGACAATAATACAGTGGTTTCAGCATGTTAGCTAGGGCCAACAGAAAGCAGCTCGAAAAGCTTTATTTTCTTTACCCCGGCCCTTGAAATTTGAACTGGTCGTGCGCATAAAGATAGCGCTTTTAAGGCTAATCACATTTCAGTGATATTGGAGGATTTATAGCATGAGCGCTAAGAATTTTAAGAAGATCAGACCCCTACAAGATCGCCTCATTGTTGAGCGTATCGAGGGTGAAGATAAAACTGCATCTGGTCTCTACATTCCAGATTCAGCAAAAGAAAAACCACAACAGGGCAAAGTTATTGCCATCGGCAAAGGTCGTGTACTTGAAGACGGCTCTATCCGCCCTCTCGACCTTCGCGAAGGCGACCGCATTCTCTTCGGCAAATACTCAGGCACCGAGATTAAACTCGATGGCAGCGAGTATTTAATTATGCGCGAAGATGATGTGCTTGGCGTGTTGGAAGCTTAATTTTTAAATCGTACTAAATTGAAAGGAATAAATCATGGCTAAGATGCTTAAGTTTAGTCTTGAAGCTCGCGAAGAAATTCTCCGCGGCGTAAAGACCTTGGCTGACGCTGTGCGCGTTACCATGGGTCCCCGTGGTCGTAATGTGGTTATCGAAAAGAGCTTTGGCGCTCCTACCGTAACCAAAGACGGCGTAACCGTAGCAAAGGAAGTTGAACTCGAAGGAAAGTTCGAGAACATGGGCGCTCAGATGGTTAAGGAAGTTGCGTCCAAAACCTCAGACATTGCTGGTGACGGAACCACAACTGCAACAGTGCTTGCTGATGCAATTTATCGTGAAGGCTTGAAGCTTGTTGCTGCAGGTCACGATCCAATGAGCCTCAAGCGTGGTATCGATGCGGCTGTAAAGACTGCAATCGAGTCACTCAAAGAGCAAAGCCGCGCCACCAAAGGCCGCGACGAAATTGCTCAAGTGGGCACCATCTCCGCTAACTCAGATAGCGAAATTGGCAATATTATTGCTGAAGCTATGGAGAAAGTGGGCAAAGAAGGCGTTATCACCGTTGAAGAGGCCAAAGGCCTTGAGACAACCCTCGAAGTTGTTGAAGGTATGCAGTTTGACCGTGGCTACCTCTCCCCATACTTTGTGACCAACCCAGACAAGATGGTTTGCGAAATCGACGATCCTTTCATTCTCATCAACGAGAAGAAGATCTCGAGCATGAAAGACCTGCTCCCGATTCTTGAGCAAGTAGCTAAGTCGGGCCGCGCTCTTTTGATTATCGCAGAGGAAGTTGAAGGCGAAGCCTTGGCAACTCTCGTAGTCAATAAGATCCGTGGAACTCTGCAAGTATCTGCTGTCAAAGCCCCTGGCTTCGGCGATCGCCGCAAAGCTATGCTTGAGGACATTGCAGTGCTTACCGGCGGTAAGTGCATCACCGAGGACATTGGTGTGAAGCTTGAGAGCCTCACCCTCCAAGACCTTGGTCGCGCAAAGAGAGTGACCATCGACAAAGATAACACCACCATCATTGATGGCGCTGGAAAGAAAGATGCTATCAAGGCTCGTGTAAGCCAAATTCGCGCTCAGATCGAGGAAACAACCTCTGATTATGATCGTGAAAAACTTCAAGAGCGTTTGGCCAAACTTGTGGGCGGCGTAGCTGTTATCCACGTTGGTGCCGCAACTGAAGTTGAAATGAAGGAAAAGAAGGCTCGTGTTGAAGATGCATTGCATGCAACCCGCGCTGCTGTAGAGGAAGGAATTGTTCCTGGCGGTGGTGTTGCGTTACTTCGCACTATCGACAAGCTTGAGAAACTTAAGCTTGAAGACGAAGAGCAAACCTTCGGTGTAAAGATTGTTCGCGAGGCACTTGAGGCCCCAATGCGCACGATCGCTTCAAACGCCGGTGCTGAACCAGCGGTTGTTATCGCCAAGGTTCGTGAGTCGAAGGGTGCATTCGGTTACAACGCTGCAACCGACACTTACGAAGACCTGATGAAGTCAGGCATTATGGACCCAACTAAAGTTGTGCGTACTGCTTTGCAAAACGCAGCTTCAGTTGCTGGTTTGATGCTTACTACCGAGGCTATAATTGCTGACAAGCCAAAGGAAGATAAGGATCACGGTCATGGCGCTCCTGGCGGCATGGGCGGAATGGGTGGCATGGGCGGCATGATGTAATTGCTGCACATAGTTGCTACAGAAAGAGGCTCCGTAAGGGGCCTCTTTCTTTTTCTGCGGTATCAAGGAAAAATGGACCACTATGGAACATCTTGCGCTCGATCACATTGGTATCGCCGTACAAAACCTAGATGAAGGTATTCGACTCTACAATTCTCAGTTTGGTCTTCAATTGGAACTTCGTGAGAGGGTGGAGTCTCAACAGGTCGAAGTGGCATTTCTTAAGCTCGCCAACACCAAGCTAGAGCTACTTGCCCCGCTTTCGGACAAGTCTACGCTCAGTCAGTTCCTTCAAAAACGTGGGCCCGGCTTACATCATCTGTGCTACCGGGTGAATGATATTCGAGCCGAACTAGCTCGCTGCGAGTCCCAAGGTATGCTGCTCATTGATAAAGAGCCTAGGCCAGGAGCGCATCATACGCTCATTGCTTTTATTCATCCAAAAAGCTGCGGCGGAGTTCTGACCGAACTTTGCGAGTATCAGGGCGGATAATATTCTTCGACAGAAACGGCACTGGATTCAGTCTGGTCTTCGTAACTTGCCTCGCCAGAGGCAGAGGAAAACACCGGTTTTTTACCATCAATATAGAAACTGTAAAGCTTATACACCTCTAAGGGGGATGTCTGAAGCTGCATTGCCAGACCAAACATTAACGCTAATGAAATGACGAGCGATAAAAAGTGTACAACAAACAGGCTACGCACCTGAGGCTCGTCCCAGCGGACGACGACATATCGATACACCAGGGGTGGCACAATGCAGGCTCCTATCGCCCAGAAAAGATCGAATACCAGCATGCGCGACCAAAAAAGCATCCAGGTAAAAACACCGACGACAAAACAAGAAATCATTCCCGCAAAAAATGCAGTCGAAACTATTCCAAAATCAGCGATGGGACCTTGCAAGAGCAAAATTGCAAAGACAATGGTGACTAAAACGCCAAGTCCTAAAAGTTTAAGGGTTTTGCTCGATGTGACTGCCAGCACAGGATCGGGTTCGGTACTACGATGAGAGTCTAGTGCAGCTTTTTTAATTTGCGCTCTTTGTCCCTTACGCTGCTCTATGCAAGCTGGGCAAAGCTTAAAAGCGTCACCGTGTTCCGAACCACAACTGTAACAGCCCATAGCTAATAAATTCCGTAAGAGCTTTGCAAATTGGAAATGCGACTTTACTGGGGAGAGATTAACGTATTCCCCTTACTCTTATCGGCGGCCTGGGCCCCGTACTTTACTGTATCTTTATCAGATTCAACTAGTTAGCCAATCGCACGGCAGACTTTGTTGAGTTTTGTAGCAGTGATACAATGCGCTCCGGCTTGGGGAAACGCTTTGGACCTCTGTCTGAGACTGGCATTAAGGGATACTTATGAAAGTTGCACGCGACATTTTATTACTCCTCTCTGCGCTTATGTTCCCGCAGCTGGGCCAGGCTGAATCAGCCGACAAATGTGCCGAACTTGTTCGTGAATGTTTTTCATACGAAGGCGTGGAGCGCTCGACGTGTTTTCATGCTTCTGCGAAGCACAGTTTCTGTATCTCGGGAGCGCTAGGTAATTTGGCGCGCCTTCGCTGGGAAATGTCGCCAATTCAGCACCAAGGGTTGGAGGATGCAAGCGCGCTTTCTGGGCCACGAGTCTTAGATTCCGAGTGTATTAAACAATTCGACACCCAACTCTCGTCCAGCATGCTGAGCGCGGCAATCACCGAGAAGCAGATACAACGACTCACTGCGGTGCTTAAAGGATGTGAAAGCTCTCTCGCCGATTCCGTGATTCGGCCCTAGGTAGGTGTTGTGTCAAAGATAGTACCAGCGACCGAGGAGCGACTTTGCGAGGCGGCCTCTCTTATACGCAGCGGTAATCTTGTCGCTTTTCCAACCGAAACTGTATACGGACTTGGTGCTCATGCCTTTGACGAACAGGCGGTGCGAAAAATTTATGCTGCCAAGGGTAGACCAAGTTACAACCCGCTCATCGTCCATATTGCAACGCTCGACGAAGTTGAGAGCGTAGCCGATCTTTCAGATTCGACCGTGGCAGGTCGGCTTCAGAAACTCTCTCACCTGTGGCCCGGGCCACTTTCCGTGGTTCTCCCCAAGGGCCCAAAGGTTGCTCCGTCGGCCTGCGCCAACTTACCAAGTGTTGCTATTAGAATTCCCAATCACCCAATTGCACTGAGGCTTCTTAGCCTATGCGAGTGCCCGATTGCCGCGCCAAGCGCTAACCCTGCCAACTATGTCAGCCCCACCACAGCAGCGCATGTAGCTGATCACCTCAGTGAGCGAGTACATCTTATACTTGATGGCGGTGCCTGTAAGGTGGGCTTAGAGTCGACTATTGTTTCGCTTATTGGCCCCTATCCAGAATTATTACGCCCCGGGTGGTTTTCATTTGAGATGCTGCGAGAATTTCTTCCCGATTTAAAAAATTACACAGCCCCCAATAAGGCGGCAGCACCAATTGCTCCTGGCATGCTCAAAGAACACTACGCACCGCAAACTCCCCTGATTATGCGCTCCGAATTCCAACCCCAAGCTTTTGTGAATCAGAAAATTGGACTTATTTCATTCTCTGCTTTGAGTGAAAATGAACATCTATTCACAAAATGCGTGGTACTGAGCGATGACAACAATCTTGAAGAAGTTGCTGAATCTTTGTTTGCCGCACTTCGGGAACTGGACAAAAATGGATTGGACCTTATTGTGGTTGACACCTGCCCCGCTCAAGGGCTCGGGGCCGCTATAATGGATAAAATCACCCGAGCCACGGCTCGTAGTAAACCCTGCGCGAATGATTCTTGAAAAAATCATGAGCTGCAGGGCGAGCGAGAGCTTGGCGAAGCCAAATCGAGCCGGAGAGAATAATAAACCCAGACGAAAATTGAGTTCGCAGATTTTAGGAGCGCGATCCTCAAATTCTTCAAGAACATCAAACGCTACGAAGCTGAGCTACAGCCTCTTTTGTTTCTCAAATTCTACCTACTTTGCGCTTAGGGTTTATTTATCTTCTGCTGCTCGCCTTGGCTAACGCCAAGAGCTCGCTAGCCCAGCTATTCTCATTCATTTTTTGCCAAAAATAAATGAGGCTGGGTTTAGAAATTGAGTATAGGCGCTCTTGTCTCTTGGTACTGATTTGTTAAGGTCTACCCATCTAAGCCAGCCCCGCGTGGCAAATAACGGCGCCCTTCAAGCTTTCGAGCGCTCAATGAGGAGAACCCATGGAAACTTCACCAATACTGCTGCCAATTAAAGATAGCATTCTCGGATATGAGGCAAAATTACTCAAATCGCATGGGGATCAAAGAGGCTTTTTTCGTGAAATTGTGAGAGTCACTGAGCCAGTTTTTGCTGCGGGCACATTTGCGCAGTGGAGCCACAGTAAAATGCAAAAAAATGTGGTTAAAGCATGGCATTATCACCATGTACAATACGACTGGTGGTATGTTCCCTTCGGAAAAGTACAAACAGTGCTCTTTGACAACAGACCAGAGAGTCCCACCTACAAAAAGAAGCTCGTTATTCTTATGGGGGAAACCGCCAAATATGGCCCCGAGGTATTTGAGGTGCTCGTCCGCATTCCACCAGGAGTGCTACATGGCTGCAAAGTGTTAAGTAAAGAAGCTCACCTATTTTACATTACCAGCGTCACCTATGATCCCAATGAAGAGGGCCGCTTTCCATTTGATCAAGGACCAGAGGGCCTTAAGCATCGTTGGGGGAAAAATGTAATCGTAGTGGACAACGACAAACGTCACTTTGTGCCTACCTCAACGAGGCAGCCGGTAGCTTAAGGATTGTTAGCTGCCCTACCCTTGCCAGAGCCCGGTCGCCGAGACCCCTAATAGCGGCTCAGAGGCAACTAGCTAATTTTATTCGACAATACCTCTTTACGCGCATCTCACTTCAAGAACTAAAGTAAATTCATCCTTTCTGCCGACTTAAGTGGTTATGGGCCCTTCTTTTGAGGGTTTTAGCCATCTGGCCATAGGAAAACGAAAGTATGAATGCCCCCGCCGCAAAATCGGGTAGCAGTGCGAAAGGAACGTTACTGCTGGTTGATGCCGATGCGAGTTCTCAAGAACTTGAATCAAAACTCCTTGCAGATCTTGGGTATGCGGTCGTGACCGCTACCGATGGTAATCATGCGCTACGAGTGCTGGAGATGAAATTTCCAAAGCAAGCTCCAGTGTTGATTATAGCTGATGTTATTCTTCCTCAACTCAGCGGATATGAGCTCATTCGTCGCATTAGAGAAAAGTTCGATGCAAAAAAGGTTCCCGCTATTTTACTTTCAAAATATAAATCTCGCGAAGAAGAGCTCGAGGTTAGTAACGTTGGTGCTCAGTCACTACTCTCAAAACCGTTATCAGCAGAGGCAATATCTCAAGCGATAGACATTATTGAGCGCAGTAAAAAACCCCAATCTGCTGCAGTTAACAAGCCATGATAAAAATTCGAATTTAACATTAGACTGGAGGAATGAGGCGCTATGTGCCCAAGCTCACACATTGACAGAAATATGCCTATTTTAGTTGTAGATGACTTAAGCGCGATGCGACGTATTGTCAGCAACTGTCTAAGGAAATTGGGTTTTGAGAATATCATCGAGGCTGAAAATGCCGAGCAGGCACTGCCGTATATTGAAAGCGGCTCTTGCTCATTTATTATTTCAGATTGGGATATCCCCTCCCGGGCACAACACGAGCTTCTTGCTTTAACCCGCGCACATGAACATTTAAAACATATTCCAATTCTTTTGGTTACACCTGAGGCTCAGCGAGCCAAGGCAGAGGCCAATGTGCAAGATGAATCCTGCGGTTGCATTGCCAAACCGTTTACAGCAGACCTATTAAAATCAAAAATGGAGACGCTGCTACAAACGACAGATAAGTAGGTTAATTGTGGGTGCTCGTTGAGCACGCTACAGTACAAGCTCAGGAGCCCTTTACACTCACTTACAACACCATGACTCTTGACGCTGAAACTCAAAGACTAAAAGAAGACGAAGAGCGTCAAAAAAACTGGAAACGCTGGGGCCCTTACCTTGCCGATCGTCAATGGGGCACAGTTCGCGAAGACTATTCTCCCGATGGCTCTTGTTGGAGCTATTTTCCCCATGATCATGCACGTAGTCGCGCATACCGCTGGGGAGAAGATGGACTTTTAGGAATTACCGATCGGCAATGCCGACTGTGCTTTGCGTTGTCCTTGTGGAATGGAAAAGATTCAATTCTAAAGGAGCGCCTCTTTGGGTTGACCGGACCTGAGGGTAATCACGGTGAGGACGTAAAGGAACTTTACTTTTATCTTGAGTCGCTTCCCAGTCATGCGTACATGAAGGCTTTATATAAATATCCTCATGCAGCATTTCCATATACG
>JBIKUD010000110.1:0-3002 GCA_044347745.1 Bdellovibrionota bacterium | reverse complement strand
CTCTGCTTTATTAGAGATACCAATGCGAGCCGGGTTGAGGCGTCAATCGCGTTAAGCAAGGCTGGGGCATTTATCGTGCATGAGTCTTTAAAGACAGAAATAAAATCGCAGCGCCCACTTCTATTCTCTCCTCATCCTCAGCAAACCCTGATGCAGATTGCTGAGCTTTTTGGTCTCGGCCCTGTCCGCATCGAGGGAGTCTCTCCGCTTGCGAGTATTGCTAAAAGCGCCGTCATTGAAGCCGGTGCCGCAGTTGGCCCATTCGCCGTCGTTGGCGAACACACCGTTGTAGGCGCGAACTCACAGATACATCCGCATGTGTGCCTGTATTCTCATGTCCACATCGGAAAAAATTGCATCATTCATGCTGGGGCCGTGGTACGCGAACATTGCCGCATTGCTGACCACTGCGTCATTCAACCCGGAGCAATTATTGGCGCAGACGGATTTGGCTACGTGCCCGATGCAGAACTAGGGCTGAAGCCCGTTCCTCAAATTGGCGTGGTTGAGCTTGAAGACAGGGTTGATATTGGCGCAAATGCTTGTGTTGATAGAGCAGCCTTGGGGCGAACACTCATCCGGCGCTCGAGTAAACTAGATAACTTGGTTCAGGTTGGCCACAATGTGCAGATTGGACAGTACAGCATTTTATGCGGGCAGGTCGGAATTGCAGGCAGCTGCACTATCGGCGATAGAGTCACCTTGGGCGGACAATCGGGTGTTGCCGATCACGTTGAGATAGGCTCAGATATCCGCATAGCGGCAAAATCTGGAGTAACCTCTGTTCTAAGAGAAAAGGGAGATTACGCTGGATATCCCGCGATGAATGCCCGCCTTTGGCGACGCATGATGGGATTCTTGCGACGTAGCGTACGCAAGTCCTCAAACGAGTAAACTTTTAATAAAGCGCGATGAACGCATTTGCAGATTTTCCTTACGTCCTCAAGAATTGCCCATTTGTCAGCAGGCGTTTTCTGCGCCAGCTGGCGATTCCCCTGATCATGCTTGCAGCGCTTACTGCTTGTAATTCAAGACCGAAAGAAGAAGAGCACATTCCCTTAGCCCCTCGCGTTGCAAATCTTCTTGTCGTCTACTCACCGGAGCTTCGCCAATATTTTAATGCTGCCAAAGAACAATTTGCGAGCAACAAACCACAATTGTCCGATGGCACCAGCATAACTATCAGTGGAATTGAAGAACCAGCCGTAAGTGCTGCCAAAAAAATTGCTTCAGGTGAAATCAAAGCCGATGCTTGGCTCTCAGCCTCTAGCTCACTCGTTAATTACACCAATAGCCATATCCGCAATTTGGGGGCGAGGCAGACTCAATGCACCCAACTCTTTTCAACACCGGTGGTGTTAGCAGTGGGCAGCAGCCAGGCTGAGCAATTCCCGGCACAACAGCAAAAGGTCTCTTGGGCAACACTTTCAGATCATAAACTTGCTGGAGCTCCTGGAATAGATGACGCGCAGGCTATTGTTTATGCGCATGCCACACCAGAAAGCGCCTCTGGCTTTGCGTCTTTGTTACAACTTGCCTTTCTTTCAGGGCCTACTCATGAAAAAACGTTAAGCGTGGACAGTTTCAATCTTCCTCGCACCCAAGAAAAATTTGCCCGCTATCAAGCTCATATCAGCCAATATGCAACAAGAGACTCAGCACTTCTTGAGCGCGTAGCCCTATCTGGCAGCAAACGCATTCGTTTCGTTTTAACTACCGAGCAACAAGTTGCAGCGTACAATTACCGAAATCAAGATAATGGGGCGCTCGCCATTACGGCTCTTTATCCAGAGGAAGGTTCTGTTTGGCAAGACTACTCGTTTTGCGCCTCCGACGCAGACTGGGTTAACCCACCAAAGCGTGCAGCCCTAAGCATCTTCTCTCAATATTTAAGCTCTGACCTCGCTCAGCTTGAGGCAAAAAAGAGCGGCTTCAGACCAAATCGCACGGTGCTACCCGATGTACCCCCACTCCAGCCAAAGTTTGGAGTAAATACGGGACTTCCAGATAGTTCGTTACTCCCCGTATCAGGTGACGTAGTTGCCGAAGTCCTTCAGGCTTGGCAAAAACTAGTACGCCCCTCAGCAACGATGCTTATTCTTGATAATTCAGGAAGTATGGAGGGAGATCCGCTCACCGCTTCAAGAGAAGCCTTACGTGTTTTTATGGCCAATCGTGCACCCTATGAAAAACTCGGCCTCGTGTCTGTGTCGACACAGCCTGAAATTCTCGCTGCCTTAGGCACACAAATTCCAGAGATCGGAAATAAACTGGACGGCATATCCGCACAAGGAGGAAGCGCCTTATACGACGGCCTCCGCGTAGCAATCGACGCCCTCACTGACATTTCGCTCAGTGGTAGCCGCAAGAACATCGTACTTGTTACTGATGGAGCAGACAAAAGTTCAGAACTTTCCGTTCAAGGCATTCTAAATTATGTGAATGAAAAGCTTGTGCGACATGATATGCAAATTTTGATTGTGCATCTCGATTCAGCCGCTGCCGACAGCACAGATCTTAAAAGAGTAGCAAAAGCTGCAAATGGAGTATTTAGAGATGCTTCACCGTATAATGTGGAAACGGTGTTAATTGATGCATTTAAATCAATGAGTGAATGATATTGATTCTGTGAGTGGGGCTGGGTTTGGGTTCCAAAGCTGGAAACTGGTTTCTGAAACTGGAGCTGGTCACGGGGAACGGGCTAGCTGGTGTCCAGAAAACCGGCCAACCGATAACCGTTCAACGAAAACTGAAAACCGGGACAGTGCTTCAGAAAAAAAGTTGGGCCTCAGCCCGTACTTTGAATAAGCTTGTATACATGAGCTCCTAGGCAGTCTAGCTTCTGCCAAGCCTGACTGCCTTCTTGCTCTGCCAAAATGAGTATTGCCTCACATTCGCGCAGACTCCCCATTGCGATATCGTAGTATCGCCGCTTCTCTGCCATAGATCTTTTGCCGCTGCCCTCTCCTAAGTTAAGCACCACTGAGGCTGAGGCTCGGTTT
>JBIKUD010000070.1:0-10512 GCA_044347745.1 Bdellovibrionota bacterium | reverse complement strand
CCAATAAAAGGGCAACAATACATACCACAGGCGCTGCAATGAGACCCGTCATGGTTTAGTTCCTGCTAATGTAGTCCACGGCAGGTTCGAAAGGCGTTGATTGCTGGTTTCGACAGACGGATCTTTTTTGTGAGCAGCAAGTTCTGCTTCGAGATGTTCGTAGGCTCCGTCGCTTAAATCAAAAATAGTAATAGTGGGATTATGAAAACCATAACTGCCGGTTGCTGCCCTAAACTCGCGCACTATGGGCACTTTGCGAAAAACGGCTTCAAAGCGCCTTCTAATGGCAGGGTCAGCCTTGGGTTGGCTGAAGTAACGCTCATAAAACAAGGTTGAAAGTACCAAATAATCAAACTGAGATTCTTTAAGGGTTTTCGGGTGTAGATAGGTCGAAATTTTTTCGCGCCTAAAATATTCGCTTTCATACTGACTAGTAGGAAGCTCGATGTTGTAAGGTTCCCAATCTATTAATACCTTAGCACCAGCCGGAACATGCGAAAGAAACCAATCTCTTGCTTGTTCTCGGGTGTCATAAGTCAGTTCTTGCGCAAGTTTGACTGAGGTAGATGCTGGAACCGCTCCTATTAATATTGCGACAAGAGCCGCCAAAACAGGAATTTTTGCAAAGCGCTCGCAAAGACTTGCCGCTGCTATGGCGAGAAATGGCAAACAGGGAACGATATAACGCTCTGGTTGCGGAGCAGGTTTGGAGCGCACCCATTCAGCAGGCAGATAGAATAAAGCGAAGAGTCCAACAATGAACCAGGCCGAAAACGAGCGCCTAGCCAAAAGCAAACCTAAACCTATAAGTCCAGCTATGAGGGGTATGTTAGTAACTGCGCGGCGCAATGAATACCAAATGTGATACATCCAAAATTGGGACCATGCATCTATGGCTTCAGTGTGGCCACGAACCATGTGCTTTCGCTCATAGGCAAAGTCTGACTGAAATTTTGGATAATCAAGAATGATGTAAGGCGATGCAGCAAAAAAACAAATTACGCCAACAAAGCCAGCCACACATGTCCACTTGAGTAGGCGGGTGTCAGGCTTCCAGAATGCTGGGTTGGAAAGCCGCAGGCTATTTGAAAGCCAAGGAGTAGCGGCAAAAATCCCAAAACAAACAAGCCCTGAATATTTTGTGGCGCATGCGAGTCCGGCTGCCATGGCGCCCAACATAAGAGGCACTACCTTTTTCTCTTGAGCTGCTTTAAGGCAGCACAGGGAAGCCAAAAGCACCCAGAATAATAGCAGTGAATCTTCTTTGAGGTAGCGACTACAGGTGACATGCAAAGGAAACACCGCCAGAAGCGAGGCGGCAACAACTGCGCCCCAAGGCGAAATGACTCGGCGTGCAAGTGCATAGGTTAAATAGACGCTGAGGGTGCCGGCACATGCAGACACAAGCCGACCGGCAAAAAAAGCGGTCTCTCGAAACTCTCCTTCAATTCCTACCCAATGGAGGAACGTATTCATTGCGTACGTTGCATACAGAAGTAGCGAGGGATGCAAGAAGTAGCGAGGATTTAAATCTCCTGCCTGCACCATAGTCATTATCGCATTTACTTTCGGTACTTCGTCTGGATGAAAATTATGCGGTAGTCCAAAACGTATGCCAGTCCAACGCAGGTACGCCGCCAAAGCGGTAATAATAAGCACGACAAAGCCGGGGAGCAGATTGCCGTGACTGCCTGAGCCCGCCGATTTGGTCTTGTCAGCAACTACAATTCCAAAAAGAAGTAAACTTATGCAAAGAGCTAACGCAATCGGCGTTTCTGGATTTAGAATATCGACGCGGCGCAGCGGAAGATAACTTAAGGCTACAATAATGAGCGACAAAGCTTGGAGGCCAGCTGGTCGAAAAGTTGCCCAGGCCATGGCCGACAAAATGAAAAGCAAAATACTTGAAAGTGCCAGCGCCTGAGTAGAAAGAAGTGGAATGCCAAGCGCAGAGCTCACTTTGACACCTGCAAGTTGAGCTCCCACCAAGCGTTTGTCTTGCTCTGAAAGTTGAATTGGATGTGGCACTCCAAAGTGCACACTGCGCGGCTCGCAGTTGCCTTCCAAAGAGATAGTAATTTGGGTGCCCGCTTCAATGAGGTATTCCCCAAGAGCTTTGCCGCAGACTGCTACGGAAATGACCGACGGCGGAACTGGAGGGCGCCAGGGGTCAAATTGCAGCTCGAGCCGGTTGCCGTAAGGCAAAAGTTGAGGGAGATAAATGTGCGCTCCATCTTTTACCCAGCCATCTTTACTAATACGGCTGCTTAAGGCTGGAGATTTAAAGCCAGCATCAATGCGTTGGTAGCTTGCGCCAAGCGCCAAACACGAGACGAGGATGCTCAGCAAAGCAAGGATGCATAGAGCTCTGAGGCTACGCGAGTTCATTATTGGTTTAGGTATTCTTGAAGCTTTTTGACATCTACAACGGCGACTAGGTTGTCACGATAGGGCATGTAGGGGGCCTTATCAAGGTCGACTGCGCGAGGAAGTTGACGATAGGCATATTCACTAGGAGGGCGGGAGCCTAATTCTTTCACCATCGCACTAAAGGGCAGAAGGTAAGAGGCCTTAGAGAGGTTATGAGGATAAAATGCTTTGCGCTCAAACACAAAATAATCGACGCCCTCGGGAGTAAGTAGTTCAAGCAGTTCGTTTAAGTCTTTTGCATAGTGGGCACGTAACGAAATAGCAATCCTGCGCTTCATTTCACGGTTATATTCAGTATAAAAGGGATGCCACGTTTCACTTGAGGCATACACCTTCCTTTTCGCAAAAAGTGGAACGGGATCTACAAGAGTTGGTTGTCCAGCGATAAGTGCCAGAGGGTCGGTATTTTCCTTAAGCCATTTTGAGTAGTAGCCACGCTTGGTATCGGGGTAGTTGAAATTTAAATCTCCAGCTAAATTGAGCCCGCAATTACTGTAGATTACAAATCCAAGTGCGCAGAAACCGACAAGCGCGAGACCAGAATTTTTTAGCCTAGAGCTTAGTTCAGTAAACTCTGAAGGTAGCTTGCGTAGGTGAAAAGCTCGCCAAATTCCAACTGTAAAAGCTGCTATAAAGAATAACGCAACTGGGATGTGAATATGCCGATCGGGAACGTAAAGCCGAAAAGCAAGTGGTCTTGAAAGGAAGTAGACAATGAGGGCCGCCGCTCCAAAACTTAAGAATTCAAGCGGTATAATACTTCGTTTGCGCCAAAGCCCAATAAGCAGCAATAGGGCAAGAGAGCCAAGAACAAAATACCCGGTGTTCTGCTGCCAAAACTCACTGGGGTACGTATTTTTGCCCGTAAATGCGCGTAGTCCATACATGGGCAGTTCTTTTTGCCAGGGCATAAATGGCAAAAACGAGAAACGACCACCTCTGCGCGAAAACTCAGGCATGGTCGAGGCCTCTTCAAGAGTTGCAACCGAACCCACGTAGTCAGGACGATGGGTGACAAACAAAGTTGTAGCAATAAAAATTGGCGTACATAGACAAAGTTCTAAAAACGGGCGGGTAAATTGGCTGCGAGTTTTTGAACTCAGGCAGCGCAGGCTAAGAAAAAGCCCATATGCAGCGGCAATAAGAAAGGTAACTGGAGGATTTAACAGGCAGCCAAAAAAGATTAGGGCAAGAACGCCTCTATAGCGTTTTGACATCAGTAGATAGAAAAACGCGGGCACCAGCACTACTGCCCAGCCCCGAGGTAGTCCACCAGTCATGCGTTGGATGCTCGGTCGATTATGCAGTAGCCAAAGAGTGCTGAGGCAAGCTGGTGCAAAACCAGCGGCCAGCCGAACAGTTGCAAATAAAAATCCAAGTGCCAAAACAAGTTGTAGTAGAAACAGGTAGTGGCCTGTCATGATGGGATCTTTGGTAGCCAAGGTAATAAGGGCACCGATTCCAAAGTGCAGTGGAGCCAGATACCCTTGCATTACCTCATGAATAAGGTCACCACGGAAAATTTCTGGCTCAAGCACAGAGTAGAAGGGGAAAAGCTGTTGTACTCCATCATCGGTTGTCCAGCGCGGATTAAACCAGTAAGGAGCAATGCCCTCTACAAACAGCACCGCGTACAAAACAAAAAGACTAAGAGCAAGAGCGTTTGCAAAAGTAAAATAGCGAGTAAAAGAAGATGCGTGGGCTGCATTTTTTGCAGGCGCTGGAGCACCTGTATTCTGGGAAGCGAGTGAGTTGTGTTTTGCGACGACGCCCATGAGAGCTAGAGTATAGGGGGCCTTCGCAATAAGGTCAAAACGGTTTCAGACCTTGAGAAGGGACTCGATCTGTTCAAATAATGCGGGCAATTTGTAGGGCTTGGACAAAAATGCCGTGTGCGGGTCGTCCAGTGGCAGCTTGTCGGCAATTTCAGCCCCAAAGCCGCTGGTAAGAATGACGTTTTGCTGGGGGGAGAGGCTTCGAATTTTTGTATAGAGCTCAAGCCCGCTTAGTTTAGGCATAGAATGATCAAGAAGGACGAGTGCAATCGGAAATTTTTTAGCGAGGAATATATCAAGAGCCTCTTGTCCATCACGAGCGCAGCTTACCTGATAGCCTTGAGAGCTTAATGCCGAAGAGAGCATGGAGAGTACCAAGTCCTCATCGTCCGCCACTAAAATCTTCCCTCGCGAGCGCGGCGCGAGGGGCAAGATGCAGCTAATGTGTTGAGTCTTGGGGCTTTCTAACCCAACATTCAGAATGCCCTTAAGCTCAGACAAGAGTGCTTTTGTGTTTTCAATACTGTTCTGTAAGCCAACAGGAATTAAATCGGGCTGGGCCTGGGGCTCGCCAAATTTTAGCGAAATTTCAATATATTCACCTGGTGGCAGTTGCGGGAAGTTTTCAAAATGCTCGCGTTCGGCCAGTTCGCCCACATGTACCTGAAGCCCGCGCGTGTTGCTCGAAAGATCTCTACCTATTTGCAACAGTTGTTTGAGCGCAGTTTGCACTTTGCCTTGTTTTGTAAGCACGCGAGGTAATTGCGGCTGTATCTGAAGGGAGAAGGGAATAAGGTTCGGCTGAGTACCAATTACTTGGTGCAGCGTTTCTCGGACTAGATTACCTAAATCTACCGATAAGTGCATGGCGCCTCGAGGTGGTGATAGCCTGGCTAAGGCTAGCATGAGCTTTGCCCCGTTCTAAGAACTATTTTTGGGTCCGGCGCAAGACGTTAAGTTTACAAATAAATTGAAAGAATATGAGCCGTTTTAATAGGTTAACCGCTCGCCCGACTCCGCTGCATCTGGGCTTCATATAAAAACACCGTTGCGGCCGAGCTTAAATTTAAAGAGCCGGTGACCCCGGGTAACGGAATAGTAGCCAACACATCGCTAAGCTCTAAGAAATGTTTGCTGAGACCTGAGGTTTCATTCCCAAGCAAAAGCAAAGTAGGGCGGCTAAAGTCGACTTTATGAATAGCTTGTGTGCCAAATTGGCTGGTGCCAACAATCTGAAAGGTTGGCAAGGCAGTGCGAATCGACTGAATCCATGAGGTGAGAACTTGGGGACTTTCGATTTGCACAGGTGGCAGCGCGAAAAGCGTGCCGACGCTTGCTCTAATGCAGGCCGAATCGTAGGGGTCAGATGAGTGTCCACATAGTATGATGCCATCAGCCTTAAATGCTGCCGCAGACCGAATAGTAGATCCTAAATTGCCAGGGTTCATGGGGCGATCAAGAAGTAGATAAAATGGGCACTCAGATCGGGGCAGCGAATTTAAATCATAATTCGCCCTGTGTGATATTACTGCGACAAGTTCTGAAACAGTCTCCTTATCACTCAGTGCTTGCATTAACTCTGGCGCCAAGCTGAAGTGTTCTTCTGCATTTGCAGATGCAATAAAATTTTCGGCCCAACTGGAGAGTGTGACCCCCGCTTGAGTACATAGACATCTAAATTTCCAGCCATGAGCAAGTGCTGCATTCAGCGGTTCTACACCTTCAACAAAAAATTCTTGGTACTGATGCCGTTTATGGCGATTGCGCTTTAGAACTTCAATTCTTTGAAACTGATTATTAGCGGTAGTGAGGAGGCGGCTTGTTGGCATGGCGCTACGATAGAGAGCTGCAAAAGAGCAGTCAAGTACACGGCCTAGAGCCTTATAACCAGTAGGTTCATCAAAGCAGATTAGGTATTGGACGAAATCTCAACCGAAATTTCCTCAAGGTTGGTCACCAAGATGCTTTTTGCGGTTGTTATCCTCTCTACAGTGATAATTAAATGCGCCTCTTTCGCGGCAATTTTGTTGCGGTACTGCTTAGCCTTTTTGCATGCGTTTTTCTTCTTTGTTCCGCGAGCGCGTTTGCACGTGCGCTGATAGGGACGCATTTCATTAGTGAGTCTGACAATTTGTTTCCGCGTAATATCTCTGTCATTCAAATTTAACACTGCTGCAGTAATTGCTCGGGACAGGTCTTCAGCACGTATTTCTTCGTTCGAAGGAAGTAGCGTTGGTGAAGAGCGCAGCACTTCAAGATACTCCGGCATGCGGGATGTAAGGTTATTTGTCTGAGGGTGCACCGGACTAAATGCACTACGCACATCGGGAATTCTTCCGCTTGGTTCGGGAGTAATTCCGCGCGCAGCGGTCAGGAGCGGCGGAGTGAGTTCTCTAAGTCTATCGAGCTCGGCAATTCCGGGAGCAAGCGAATTCGAGCAGGTGCTTAAATCGTAGAGAAAAAGTTTTTGATCCGAGGCAATAACCACGGTGTCGGCCCGGGACTGAGACTGCGAAGAACCAGCAGCAACCTGTTGGCCAAATCCGCTGTCGTTCGGAGCTTCAAAGTAATACATGATGCCGCGCGCGTTACTTTGGGTGCCTGCTTCTAAAGTGCTAATAGCAGCGTAACGTCCGCCTGGTGCGCCGATCAAAATGTCTGTAGAAGTGTCTCCGTTGGCATCTCCAAGTGCAGCAACTGATGATCCAAAAAGGTCGTCAGGCCTCGCACCAAAATCAAATTCAAGTCTATCACCTTCATCGGTGTAGTAGGCCACATGTCCGGCTTCGGGTTTCATTCCAGTAATTTCAGGAGGTAAATTCCAGCCGCCTGCACCGCGAGGGCGATTGCGTGGGCTGCCCACCACATATATCGATCGACCCTGGCTGTTTCTGCCTACGGCAGCAACTGCTCCATTTTCTCCAACGTGACTTTCGTTGACGAGAGTGGTGCCAAATCCGCGATATTGGCCATTCTGGTCAAAAAAGAAGAGGCCGCCGTAGTTTTGCAGTCCAACACTGGGGCTGGTCATTTCAGCTGCAACAACAAACCCACTACCAAAGGGGTCTGCGCGTACAGACGTAATAGCACCGATTTGAATCGCGCTTGGCGGTAGGCCAATGGACCCAGGATCTTCAGGATCTGCTGGTATTGGATCGCCCGGAAATGCGGCAGTGCTGAGGATACTTCCGGTGCTGAGAGGAGTTCCCTGAAAAACGGTCACTTTTGGATCTACGATGCTCCACCAATAAGGGCAGGTAGGGCAATGTTCAAAAGCCAGCACTGGCCTTGGCTCCATGCGTAGTGAACAAGCCGAAGGAATGTTGATGACAGCGCCGCTTGAATTAAGTGCTTGGCAGGTGTCTTGAGCAGTACCTTGGCAGCTTGCAACTTGAGGGAAGCCTGGTTGCAGATCGCATATTGGCAAACCAGTTGGCTGACCAAGCGAGTTTACGCCCTGTCTCACAATCTGTAATTCAGGAGAGCCATTTGGCAATAGGTGGTAGCGATAGTAATTCGCATTGGTATTGCAGTAGTTTCGCTGCTCGCCTGGGTTGGCAACATAGATTTTACTTTGAGCAGCAGCGACAATGCGGCCTTGCTGCGCATTAATCTGGGCGCTTCCCTGGCACATTGAATTTTTCCAAGGACTGTAGGGCCAGTTCGATTCATAGAACGGGGCCGACGTAGCCTTTGCAGGCAAAATGTTTTCGTGAGTAAGCGCCTGTGTTCGCGCTGTGTTAAGCGAACCGTCAACAAGGCGATAGTAAGAAATATCGGTGAGAGGAGCCTGGCTTATGTTGTCGCCACTGACCGAGGCTCTGCGCCATTGGGACACAACGAGGTCGCCCTGAGAAAACGCAACGGAAGCTTCAACGGCGGGGGAAATGGGAATTGAGAAACGTGGGGAGAGTGTGAGATTGGGGTTTCGCACCACCTCTCTAACTTCAAGTCCCGAACTCGTTCTCATGACGACGTAACGAGAATGAGCGTCATCAATGGCCGACGACCACAGCATAGAAACCGCTGTTGGTTCTTGAGCCACGATTTGGCATTGGGCTGAAACCAGTTGGGGGAAAAAGCTCAGGAGCAGAGCTACTAAAATTCGCATGTTGTTCTCACCAAAACCCTAAGCGCCTGGGACCAACTACTCGCCGTCAGGCTGCTGCCACTGGGACCGGAACGCAACTTCCGACCCCACATAAACTGTTATGGGGGACTCACAAAACTGTGTGCTCACAAAGGTTTAGGACTAGGGCAATTCGAGGACACCCTGATTCGAGGACACCCGGGAAAGTGAGCTCGAACCCACTAGGGGCTCTCCTGAAATAGCGAGCTCTTGTTTTAACCAATTTAAATCAATGTAGGTACTTTTTGATAATAAATTCGATGGGTTGGTGACTGGTAGGTAAGTTGAAGCGGGAAAGGCTGCCTGTTGGGACGGACCAAAGACGGGGGCCGTTCGAGACGGTTTTAGGGTGCAACTGAACCCATGGTTAAATCCAATCCTCGCTTAAAGTTGATGATCCCCTGATACACGCTTCAATCCTTCAGTTAGAGTGATCATCGACTTAGTGCGTGTATTACCGGTTGGGTGGATCATCAACTTGGCTGATAAAATTGCTCGTTGTTTTAATACTTTGGAGCGTCCTAATTTAAGTTTGAGTGGTCTGGGATCATCGACTATGATTGGAGCTCAGCAGTTGAGAGACGGTTGTAGAATCTAATGTTATGTGCTTTGAGAGTTTGAGCCATGTGGGACAATAGAAACAAACCGCGAGAAGATTTTCCGATGCAGCCGGGCCAGTCCTTTCTGGAAGCGGTGGCCGATCGCCTCCGTGGTCAGCTAGCTGATGGCGGACTTGCCACTCGACTTGGTTTCAAAGGTGCGAACGGAGCCGCCGTCGTAGAAATCGGCTCCTGGGATGGTCGGTATCTGAAACTCCTAGAATCGCTTGGCGCGAAAGAAGTGTTCGCCCTCGAACCTGACGCCGCCCAACTTCAATCGGCGGTGGACGGTGGCTTGCTGGATGAGCAACATGCAATAGCAGGGCGTGTTGAAGATGTCCCCAAAGAACATCAGGGAAATTTCGACGTCGCTTTTTGCTTCAACGTAGCTCCTGACTCCACGGAAGTTGATGGCTTCATCAAAGGTATTGCCGACCTTGTTCGTCCTGGGGGGCAGGTTGTGTTTACTATGGAAGAAGCACGACACAACTGGTGGCCTGATAGGCTTCGGGATGTTTTCGACGTAAGTAGCGAAAAACAGTTTGAAGGGTCGCTGCATCAATATTTGGTAGTTTGTACCAAACGCACATAACCAATCGTTTTAACAGAGTTTCTCGCCTGCGGCTCGAAAACTGTTAAACTAAACGTTATGTACAAGGGATGGGCACTATGGGCACGTATCAGAATTTAAAAGTAAAGGAAGCTTCAAAGCCTGGTTGCATTGATAGAGTTGCGAGCGAGATGGGGACTGACAGTTCGGGACTCGCAGGGATGGCTCTATTGCTCTCCGCACTTGTCATGCCGTCGCTTGTATCTTCGGGTAAGCGGGATCCCCGATGGGAAGTGAATGTAGCTAAACCGGTTCAGGCTCACGATCGGGTATTTGTTATGAGTGAGCCGCAAAGAATAAAGCTCGGTGATTTTCCAGTTCCGCGATCTGGCGGAGCGATGCTCGTTAACGAAAGAGTTGTTTGGGATTTTACAGACGAATCAGGACGAATGGTTAGAGTTCCTCAGAGCCAGGTTCCTCGCTTAGCTGTCGGAGATTTGTTGGTCGTAGATCACATGGCAAACAAGCACTTCATGATACCGGGGGTATCGATTTGCGAGGCGGATAAAGTGACGATAATTAAGTAGATACCCACATAACAATCAACTTGTGCGGGACCTCAAACCGCTATCGCGGTTTTCGGCCCCACAGTTTTAACGTTATCCCTTTAGTGGAACCATGAGACTTGAGACGAAAAGATTAGTTCTTCGGGACTGGGCGCAGAAAGATATTCCAGATCTTGTGGAGGGACTGAACGATTTAGGTGTCTCGCGGTGGCTGGCATTCGTTCCGCACCCCTACACTGAGCAGAATGCCAAGAGCTGGATCGATTTCTGCGCAGCCGCCGAAAAAAAAGGAGAGGGGCGCGATTCCTTCGAGTTTGCGATCGAACTCAAGTCTGAAAGCAAAGTCATTGGCGGCGTGAGCCTAACTCGGATCAGTCAAATTCATCAAACGGCAGGAGGTGGCATTTGGCTCAGCTCTCGGTACCAGGGGCACGGTTACGGTAGCGAGGCGTTTGGTGAAAAG
>JBIKUD010000029.1:0-38165 GCA_044347745.1 Bdellovibrionota bacterium | reverse complement strand
TCTCCTTCTACTCTCTATTCGCTCCTACTTGCCTAAAGTTGCGTCTCAGACAAAAAAAATTCCCCCTCCTGGAGCCCGGCTCCAGAAAGGGGGATGCTGCGCGCCAAATGGCGACCCTAAACTATCCGCACTTTTGAGAAGAATTTTTGTTCGAAAACGACTTTGCTATCCGAACACAGGTTCCTGTACTATTCTTCAAGCGAATATAAATAGCTCGATTCTGGGAACGCGTACGCACCCTCTTCATCGTGTCGCCTTTTCCACAACCAAAATTGCTATAAAGGCGCCAAAGGTAAGGACCCTTTGGGTACTTCAAGTTCTTCGAGTAATTCTGAAGACGGGCAATCACATTTCCGGTCACTGAACTGTACACTGGAATACACGAGTCCGGGATCACGTTGGCTACTCCGCCCGTTCCCCTATCAATCCCCTTAAGAATAAGCGCCAATCCCTTGCCTCTCGGATCGGTGGCAAGATGCCCCGAACCAGCGCATCCTTTGTATATGGCCTTTCCAAGGTTAATAATATTTAAGCACTGAGATGGCACTACTTCATCCTGCGCCGAAACCAATCTCGGAGCTCCACAAAGCACCAACGCCGCCAAAAACACAGCCCACATTTGTTTCATACCTATACCCCTTCAAAAACAAGATTCGAATTTATGGAGAAGAATCAGAATAATAGCTGATCAACGATTGAACAACCCCAGAACCAACAAGCAAAATTGCAGCCAACTAATTTTATCTGCGCACGGGAAACACGCCCCAGATTTTTCAATACCTTAGGCCTAAAACAGCAGAGTGCCGATCAAAAAGTTCCGAATATAATCGACCAAACAACGCAATAATTTCACCCCAACAACAGTTCCATTTCACTCTGGGGGTGAGTACGGTACACTACCAAAAAGTAGAAATTCTCCTAAATTCTTGCCCCCTTTTACTCAATCGCCCTTTCAAAGAGATCTCTCAGCCTATGATATCCCAATCCCTAAATTCAAAAGCGACCTACGGTCAGAAAATGCTTGTCGAGCCAAGCTCCACCAAACTGTCCTCCGAGGAAGCCGATATTTTATCTGAACTCCAGCCTGCAGGAGTCATGTTTCGAGCCAGAAATTTCAACCTACGCGCGCCTTATTCTGAGTGGCTCGGCGAATATAGAGAACTTGTCGCGGACATTCGAAAAGCTATTGGCCGCCTAGAACTACTCCTTACCATCGACCACGAGGGTGGCCGAGTCATTAGGCCTCCTCGTCCGATTACGCGTTTCCCTTATGCTCAAAAATACGCAGACGAGGTCGTACATGTTACCACCGCCATGGCGCTCGAACTTAAATCACTCGGCATCAACATGAGTTTTTCTCCTGTTGCTGATATCGACGAAGGTTGCCCAGTCATTAGACAACGCGCCTTCTCTCATGATCCTCAAATAGTCAAAAAGGCTGCTCTGCAATGTGCTCAAACATTAAAGGCCCATGGAATTTTGCCAGTTCCAAAACATTTTCCCGGACATGGAGCTGTCAAAGAAGATTCACATTTTGCGTTGCCTATTCTTTCGCGTTCCTTGGCTGAGCTTATGCAAAACGAATTGCTGCCGTTTCAAGCATTAATTGACCAAGGCATTTCTGCACTTATGACTGCTCACCTTATGGTGCCTGCACTCGACGGGGAATATCCCGCAACAATCTCAACACCGATTCTTGTCGATCTTCTCCGTAAGCAGATGAAATTTCAGGGCGTAATTATTGCCGACGCGCTGGGCATGGCTGCCATTTCAGATCGCCTTCAAGGGGGCTCACTCACAGCAGCAGGCCTAGCTGCCTCACTAGACTTATTTATGCTCGTAGGAGACTCGGTCTCCATGCGAGACGCTCAAAAACTTGCTCAAGAAATGCAAGCCTGTGTTGCAAACAGCACAGTGGAACCTCAAGCAATCACAGATTCGCTCGCGCGAATCGCTCACTTGCTTTCTGAGGCTAAGCAATTCGAAGTTCAAGCACTGCCGGATACTCAATTTGCAACCCACCAATCGCTTGCCCAACGCCTGGACCCGAGCAACGAGTGGACGCAATTTCAATATATTCCAAAAGGTTTCTAAAACCGACTTGTTCCAGCAGGGCCTCTTTCAAAAAAAAGCCCATCTCCGAAACTTTCTTTTTTGCAAGAGAGTCCCCGAGATGGGCCGCTCTTAAGGCGACGTCCTACGCCGCCTTAGAGGCTGACAACTAACAACTACTTCTTTGGAGGAGTAGCTGGTTTGCTAGCCTGGGTAGTTGAGCAAGAACCGCCCATCGGTTTGGCTTGACCTTTATTTTTGTCGCCACATCCACATGAACCTTGGTTACCTTGCGCATTATTTGTCATAACGAGTACCTCAATCTACTAAGTCGAGCGCAGCAGTCGGCTGAATCCACAAACATCGTCCGAATGGCAACATTTGCCTCAGCGGCTTGCGCTCTCCTGCTATTCTAAACTCCAATCGAAGGAGTTCCACAAGGGAAATGACGCAGCACTCAGGCTCAATATTCCCCAGAACTATCAGCTAGTTAACCCCCATAACCCCTCAACAACGCTGAGGAAAAATTTCTTCACGCACACCTCACCTGCGAATCACGAACAATCAATAAGTTACCCGCTAAGTGGGCTATGTATGGTGGTTCTGCGAGTCAGAACGGCATGGCGAAAATGCCAGGATTGCAGGAGAGCCAAATTTGTGAGTAAGCCCGAACTTTTGGCAAAGCAGCTCGATTCTTCGCGAAAACTCGGCCGAACCGAGGAGACGATGGAGCCCCATGGGTACGAAAAATTCTCGACCTCTAAAACATAAAGACGCAGCAACTTTGGGAGCATAGGCGTCAAACTGGCCAATCGAATAACTAAAATACGGTCGCGTGTTACCCTCGACTTTTCGCTTAAAACCAAAGAAAACGGGACTAAACGCGTTCAGCGCTGAGGAAAGCGGAGCATCTATCACAATTCCAAATCTACTTACCCGCAGCATTTCGGTCAGCAGATCCTCCCAGCGCTCGACATGGGCCAGCAAACGTACGCCGATAGCAGCGTCAAAACTTCCTACCTCAAAGGGCAACTCCCATAAACTTGAAGCGACAAAATGCAGCCGATCCTTACCGTCCTCCACCTGAGCACGCAGGCGCTCAAAACATGTTTCATCGGAACCATGCACCCAAACTTCATGTCCAAGACGGAGCAGCAGCCCTGTAAGTTGCCCATGCCCGCCTCCCACCTCGAGAATCTTCCCCGGCCGGGTGCAGCCCAAAGCTTCGAGCGCCTCACGAACCAGCGCCTCCTGCACAGCTAAGAAAAAAGACCCAACTTCTCCCTGGAAGCGTTTTTGATAGTCTGCCCCCGCGGTTTCAATATCGGGGCTAGTCGTGTTATGAAAAAGTGCCATTATGTTCGAGGGGTTGAATTGACCTTTAGAGCGCGTAACCAAATGAAGGCGTCACGAGACGAGTGAGATATGAGCCGAGACAAGGAAGGCAAGCAAAGGAACCACAAACGTAGCAGGGCTACATTGAGGATTCCTTGGCGTAGCCTGACAATGTTGCAGGCTATATTTCGCTTGGCGCAGTAGCTTTCATTTCGTTACGCGCTCTTAGTATCTCAGCTTTAATAAGCTGAGGCTAGGGTTTCACAAACGGTGCTTAAAAAGGCAATTCTACACTGTAAAAGTCTGCCAAAAGACACTTCTACAAGGTGCAGCCAGCATGTCATTTTTTAAGGGACAACCCGTTTTTATAACTGGAGCCAGCGGGTTTGTTGGTGGACACCTGGCGCATAGGCTCCTCGCCGAAGGGGCAAAAGTTAGTCTGCTCCTTAGACCAAGCAGCTCAAACGAATTAAAAGAGACGTTCACAAAACTTGGCGCTCACATTATTGCAGGAGACCTTAAAGACCGAGATCTGCTTTTTTCAGCGCTTAAAAACCAACGTTTTGCTTTTCACTGCGCTGCCCTGTATCGCGAAGCAAAATTCCCCGATAGTGAATATTTCAAAGTGAACTTCGACGGCAGTAAAAACGTACTCGATGCAGCGACTGACGCAAACGTCGAACGGGTAGTACACACCAGCACTATCGGCGTACACAGTCACATTCAACACCCGCCCGCCTCCGAAACCGAACCCTACCTCCCCACTGATGTCTATCAAGAATCAAAGGTCGAAGCTGAAAAATATGCTCTCTCTCTGTTTGCTTCGGGGAAGGTGAAAGGGACTGTCCTTAGACCCGCTATGATATGGGGAGAAGGTGATAGGCGCTTTTTAAAGCTTTTTCGCGGAATCAGCAAACAAAAGCTGCCGATTATCGGTACGGGAAAAACCTGGACCCATTGGATATATGTGCAAGACCTTGTCGATGCCTATTCGCTCGCAGCGCAAAAAAGAGAAGCAATAGGTCAGCTGTACATAGTAGCCGGACGACGCCCGGTCTTGCTTGAGGAAGTGTTTCAACAAATTGCAGCACTGGCTGGCGTCTCTGTTCTGCCAATTAGAATTCCCGCATGGCCCATCCAAGCGCTTGGCTCGGTGGTGGAGACACTGTGCAAACCATTTGGCATCGAACCTCCGCTGCACCGCAGACGCTGCGATTTTTTTGTCAAAAATCGCTGGTTTGACACCAGCAAAATTCAATCGGAACTTGGATTCACGCCTCGCTATGACTTTACCGAAGAAGCTAAAATTATTTTTGAGTGGTACAAAAACCATGGGTGGCTTTCATGAACACCAACCCGCGGAAGAAGAGAATATTATTAATTGCGCCGCAACCCTTCTTTCTTAATCGCGGCACTCCTATTAATGTGCGCGCAGTTGCCGAAACGCTTGGAAAACTCTCCTATGAAGTCGATCTTTTGGTCTTCGCCCAAGGTGAGGCACTAGAAATCCCCGGCGTCCGAATCATTCGAGCCCTTTCTGTTCCCGGAGTTCGGCGGGTACCGATTGGCCCGTCGTGGACCAAAGTATTTCTCGATATGGGGCTTTTTATCTCCGCACTTAATCTTGCATACCGCCATAAATACGACCTGTATCACGGCATCGAAGAAGGTGCTTTTCTTGCTTGTTTTTTGGCTAAAATATCACGAGCCAAGTTTATTTTCGACATGGACTCGTGCATGACCACACAGCTTCAAGACAGCACTTTCTTGCCCTTTGCGGGAGCGTTGAAGCTATTTTCATGGTTTGAAACAAGAGCACTACGCGCTGCTGATGCGGTGCTCACCGTCTGCGAATCTTTAAGTATAAAAGCAAAAGAACTTGCGCCGAACGCCTCTGTATTTCAAATTGAAGACTTCCCTCTCGACGGGGCTACTTCAATTCAAACAAATCGCATCTCCGAACTTCGAGCAATGTGGAATCCCAATAAACGCCCGCTTCTACTTTACACGGGCAACCTTGAATCCTATCAGGGCATCGAACTCTTGTTGCGGGCCTTCGCACAGACGCTCAAACGGCCAAATTATCACTCGCTTAATCCCTTACTACTTGTCGTCGGCGGCGAGCGGCGGCAAATTCAAGCCTATCAAGAGCTTTGCCAAGAAACAGGCATTCAATCTCACGTAATTTTTTCTGGCGCCCAACCCGCTGAAGATATGGGCAATTACATGGCCCTCGCTGACATTCTTGTTTCTCCAAGGCTCCATGGTAGTAACACTCCGCTAAAGTTATACTCTTATATGGCTGCGCGTCGCCCAATTGTTGCTACACACATAGCCTCTCACACCCAGGTGCTTTCAGCTGAGTCCGCGTACCTTGCTGCCCCCTCTATCGACGATCTCGCAGTAGCACTTGGAGCAGCACTTGAGCAGAACCCAGAGGCCCAAGCTGCCCGCCAGCGCCGAGTAGACTCAGCCCATGCTCTGATTCGCACAAAATACAACAAAGCTATTTTCGCCCAGAAAATTGAAGCGTTATACGCTACCCTTCTTGGCTCACCTGCCTCTCAAATCCCTGACCTCTCTCAAGGGAAACTGCATGGCATCTAATACCTCTGCACGAAAAAGCCTGGCAATTTTGCAAAATGAGAGTCCCTTACGGGGCCGAACACCACTTTCCACGGCATTAAACTGGCAAGAGGATAAAAAAGATTCTTCGCCTCGCGCGCTTCGTGCCCTCTCGCAAATAATTAACTCAGGCTTATGCCACCGCTGTGGAAGCTGCGTTGGCATATGCCCTACCGGCGTACTTCATGTAGACGGAGAAGAGTACCCGCGCATACAAAATGTAAGCGCCTGCACCGATTGTGACCTTTGCGTTAAAGTCTGCCCTGGAGATGAATTTTCATACGCCGCACAGTATGAAAAGAAATTTGGCAAAAAGGCGGAGTTAACAAGTACACATGGATTTTTCAAGGAAGCCGTCATCGCCCACTCCGGAGAAGCGTTTCTGCGCGAAGATTCCACAAGTGGCGGCATGGTCACTGCACTGTTACTTCATTTACTTGAAACCAAACAAATTGATGGCGCGCTCGTAATAGCTAGTGATGAAAAGACACTCTGGAAAGGTAAGCCAATAATTGCTCGTACTCGCGCCGAACTGTTAGCCACTGCCAAATCAAAGTACGCCATTACTGCAACCAACACCCTGCTCTCTGAAATCCGCACTCTTGAAGGCCAATACGCAATAGTGGGTCTTCCTTGCCAAATTCACGGCGTCGTAAAAGCCGCAGAACTTGATGAAAGACTTAATTCTCGAATTGCCTTGACCATTGGGCTTTTCTGCCATGCGGCTATTGAGCATGAGGCATTCAAGATTTTATGGGATCACCTAGGCGATAAAACCAAAAACGCCAAACGTTTTATCTCTCGAGTTGGCAAACACCCTGGCACCCCCCACCTTGAACTTGAAGACGGATCGCTTTATCCAGTTTATTTTGGAGAACGCTCCGGCTACCGTCCTTCTTCTATCGAAGTCATCAATATACTGTATCGATTATATACACCCGACCGCTGTTTAACCTGTTTTGACGCTACCGCCGAATTTGCTGATATTTCGGTTGGCGACCCCTGGATGGCGCCGCCTGAGTCGGACGTAGATTTTCACAAGGGTTGGAGCTTCGCTCTTGTACGTACCCCTCGTGGAAAAGCTGCTTTGGATGCGTCTCAGGCCTCCAATTACGTGCAATACCGCACCGTCACCCGTAAAGAAGCTTTAGCTTGCAACTCTTTAATGGCCGGGGAAAAGCGCTGGCGTGCTTTTCGCGTGCTTGAGACTCATCATCGCCAGGGAAAGTCAGTGCCAAGTTACGGCGCAGTGCATCAGGAATATCCGCGGCATTCAGGCTTTCAGTTTGTAGAGACCGAACTGCATATGCTTTCGCATATTTTCTGTTTTCTACCACGTTTGAGAGCGGCTGTTCTTAAGTTTTTCCTCGGCAAAGGCTATTGGCTTTTTTGGTTAAACTCTAAACGCAGGGCACTACGATTTTTTATTCGAGATAGCAAAGCCCGTCTACGACGGCAGTTATTCGGTCGCAAATAGGCAATATGCCGCGTTCGAGCATTTGCCGGTGAACTGAATTGCTTAATCAGCCCAAAGCGCTTTCAATTTTTTAATCGCGCCCGATGAAATCTGCTCTGCACGAGAACCAGTTCGGTTAATAATTTTACCAATTTCCGCGAATGTTTTCATTATACCGTCATCTAAGCCGAACCTCAAAGTAATCACCTGCCGCTCATGCTCGCTCAGCTGCTGCATTAAATGAGAGTTCATTTCAACTAACTCACGCACTCCAACTTCTTCTAGCGGTCGCTGCCCAGCGCCCGCACGCTCCTCAACGGGAAGAGCTTCGTTTTCAAGCGCTTGCTGTGGGCTCACAGATTTCTCTCGCACATACAGAGAGCGAGCCCGAGTCTGAATTGAATGATTATGAAAGTGTTCTGCAAGTTCAGCCTCTGTAGGTTCCTTGCCGTTTGTTTGCAGCTTATTCTCAACAAATTCGTCAATTTTTTTCAGTTCCTTTAAAACCCAACGCGGCACCCGCACGGTTCTAGATGAATCATACACACATGAATACATTCCTGCCTTGGCCCATTGAATCGCATATGCACCAAAAGGAACTCCACGCTCGGGGTCAAACTGATGAAGCGCTTTATACAGCTGCAGCCACCCTTCTGATATCAAGTCGGCATCGGAGATTCCCCCACCAGATCTTCTTGCAATTCGCCATGCGCTCCGCTCTAGCGCCGTATCTAGCCCTTGAAGCAGTGCGTACGTATCTACCTCCAACGAGCGGTAGCCTAGTTTTAAGGCTTGCACCTGAGCGTGCTCGGCGCCGGCAATCTGTGGGTCAAGGCGGTCGAAGTGCGACATCAGCAAATTTACCGCCTGGTTCGTCAACTTCAATTCTTTTAAGAAACGCAGGGTATCTTTGGTAACATCTGACACCTGTACAGGATCTTGCTCTCGCACCGCTACTGAGTAGCGCTCCCAAACGCGAGCAACTTCGGGGATCATTCTCGACATATACCCCATATTATGATGAGTGAGAGGGTTTAGGTCTTTTTGACTTAAAGAGTTCGCGCTGAGGTAACTAAGCAATGCGCCCACGGTAAGCGGGCACTCAAGCATTTTATCTCGCAGTTCTGTATAGGACTTTTGTAAGCCTCGAATATACTCCGGGCTCGCATCTGCCGTTTTAGGCAGCGACAATTCACCCTGTCCCGCATTAGAGAGAGCGGGGGCCTCTTTCACCACAACAACCATACTTCCGTTATTGGAAAAGACTCTCCTTGTGCTGCATTAAGACGTAAACTCTATCCCCAGAGTGCTTATCCCAGCAAACCTACGCAACTATCTGCTTTTACGAGCTTTTTATGCAGCTACCAAGCGCCCAAGCATCAAAATCGAAACGCAGCTCCCTGCTTCCGAACCTAACGCCTCCAATCAGGCAGCGCATCAAACATTTGTAAGCTCAAAACTTGACACCTGGTGTAAGGAGCGCTTCACTAGAGTTACACGTTTAACTATTGGCTCAGTTTCAAAATTACTGCGCTCATAGATAACTTTGGAGTTCTGGCTATGCAAAGCAAAAAAATTGAACAAGTCATGACGCCCTTCCCCCATTCAATTGGCCCCGAGCAAAGCCTCAAAACAGCCAAGGAGCTAATGAGCAAACAGCAAATCCGCCATCTTCCGGTTCGCGATGGTGGAAGAATTGTTGGCATACTCTCAGATAGAGACATAGATTTTGCACTCCGAGTTGATAATGCCGAACCACAAGATTTAAAAGTAGAAGATGCGGCAACCAGCGATGTTTTTTCAGTATTGCCTACCGCCTCACTAAAGGAAGTTGTGGCGCGCATGGCGAGTGATAAAATTGGCTGTGCTCTCGTTGAAGACAAAGGCAAACTAGTTGGCATATTTACGGCCGTGGACGCCTGCCGTGTTCTTTCTGATGTTTTATAAGGATCCACCCATGAGCAAGTCTCTAATTATTGGCAAAGATACCGTAGTTAGTTTTCATTATAAATTAAGCGACCCAAAGGGCGCCGTGCTTGAAGAGTCTACAGCAGGCGATCCGCTTATGTATCTTCACGGATATCAGCAAATTATTCCTGGACTCGAAAATGCGCTGCTAAACAAAAAAGTCGGCGATAAATTTGAGGTCGTTATTGAACCTGCGCAAGGTTACGGAGAATATCAGGCTGAAATGGTTATCCCAATTCCGAGGAATCAATTTAAGAACGAAAAAGACTTAAAAGTTGGGGCCGTGTTTGAGCTTTCGGATGAACAAGGTCAAGCGGTATTAGCCCGCGTCAGTGCAATTGAAAAAGATACGGTGATTGTAGATGCTAACCACCCCATGGCCGGCAAAACTTTACACTTTGCAGTTGAAGTCAGCTCCATTCGGGAAGCTACCGCTGAAGAAAAAACCCATGGGCATGTACATGCGGGAGACTGCTGCGGAGGGCACTAGTTCTCAATAGCTTTTCGCTTGGTTGTTCAGATGCCGTTTTGTGTTTGGGGCGACTGTTTGCGCGTCCTAAGTTGCGGACATCTTAGGCAAGTGGGCACATACTTAGCCGCCAATCTTTAGCTATTTAGTTCAATAACAGCGACTTTCGCCAATATACCAGAGAGCTACGATCACTAATATACACTCGACGCTTAGTTTTTCCTTTGTGTTCTTTGTGAGCTCCGTGGTGAATCAGTTTCTTAGTTCCCAGAACTGCCGACTTTCATAGCGACGCCACAATTTTTGCAGCTTCCAAAGCCTTCTCTCTACTTTGAGGAATAGCAATTTCGAGCTGCGTACGAATAGCCGCTCTTGTTTCCCAGCCTTGCAAAAGATGCTGAACTAAATTCGCCTCAGAAAAATTATCAAAGGTAAGTGCTCTATCTTCTATACCCAGGGTCTTAAAATAATGGGTAACTTTAGGTTGATGTGGCAAGGCCAACACAGGGGTGAGCCCAGCACTTGCCAAAATAGTTGCGTGCAAGCGCATTCCAAAAAGAAGGGAAATTTTTGAGAGCACTCCCCTAATGTCGTAGGGGCTATAGGTCACATTACTTAACAGTGCCTTTTTTACGGGCACATCAAGGCGCTGCATAAGCTCTTTGGTTAAAGGCTCGTCATGATGCTGCGTACTGACAAAAAGTACAGGAACCCCAAGTTTCCGCACTACTGTATTGAGCGCCCGGCTATAGGTTTCAACGAAAGCTGCTTTCCCCATAGATTCGCGGGAAGTGCCGGCCCAAGTGTCTATGTATTTGCTGACATTAATGCCCAAAATTTCTGAGCTTCCAGAGAGGCCCAGTTCGTTCAGAATCTGCTGCACTCTTTCATCTGAGGCAGACCGCATAGTTAGGGCTGCATCAGCAGTTACAATAATTGGTTTTTCAGTTACGCCAATTTCACGCAGCAGATTTTTGGAATTTTCATCCCGCACGGTCAAAAAATCCATCAAATTTGCCACATCTCGTAACATTGCCCGCCCTGCCTGGGTGGCTACTGGCCCCGCGCTAACATTAAAAAATCCCAATTTTTTTCCAGCACGCCGAGCAGCTGGCAAAAGGAGACGCAAGGTCGAAAGATAATTAAAAAGCGGATTATAAAGCGCTCTGTCGAATAATATGGCGTCAAAAACGAGAGTAAGATCCGTCCGCAACATTGAACGCAGAGTTGGTAGACCCAGCATTTTTATAGAGAGATCCCAGGGCATCATGCCAATAGGCACAACCTTATTAGCGTAGTTTTCTCGAATAAAAGAGGGCTTAATGGTGGGGATTTCGTACGTAAGCCCTTTACCACAGGCCGCATCAATAGAGTCCATTATGCCCGCAATAAGCGCGGCATCTCCGGCATTACGACCTGAAGAGGACCCTAAAAGCGTAACTGACTCTGGCATAACTCGCTCCAATTCTAAGACTGAAGCAAGATGCTAATGCGCTGATGCCCTCAAGACAAGACACGGGGCCAATAAACAACCGAATAGGCGTTTATTGGCCCCATTAATGCTATTTTTGAAACAGGGACAAGCTATTGTTGGCAGATATAAGACTGCTTGACGCCGTCTGCGGTTGTGTAGGTAATCTTATAGGGAGGCTGGCCGCCAGTCTCCGTTGTGACCACTAATGTAATTTCTCGGTTGCCCTGCTTTCCGGTAAATTTTATCGGGCCCGAATTTCCACCATTAATGGCGTCGCTTTGAGTGTACTCAATACCATCCAAATTAAACTTTAAAGCTTCGGTTACCTCCATTTTGTGGGTTCCACCGAAGGCATCTGTACAGGTATATGTTCCCGGCGTTAGACCGATTGGAGCCGCATCGGTGCTTGCAAGCAGCGCGGGGTCTGACTCAGCTAAATCTTTTGCGGATGCTAAACTTGGGAGGAAGGAGACAGACAGCAAACAGGCGCTCAATAAAAGCTTAGATAACTTCATAAAAACTCCACCAATTAAACCTAAAAACAAACCACTACTCTCTGTATATCTGCACAAAAGCCAATTTTGCTTCTCTTGGCTCACATCTCTAAATGACCCATCAGAAAAACCTCTTTAGTTTCAAGCTCTTATACTTTCGCCATTAAGATAGAACGTAGATTTGGCGACTACTTAGAGCAGTAGCTGGTGCCACTAAGGGGGAGGCTCCACTCAAGTAGGTTTTAAGGCTCATTCTTCTCGGTGTTTATCGTGAGCCTTTAGTGGTGGGAAAAAATGAAGTTGCATAAAATAATTGCGCTATTTGGCGCACTCATTGTGGCTCTTGGATCTGGCTCGGTCAGTGCGGAGCAACTGAGCATTCAAAGCGGCAACCCAAAATATTACACCCTCACCAAAAACGAAAAGAAACTATTTGGTCCAGCCCGAGCTGCCTGTTATTACTTCGAATCAACCCAAAAAACTGCATTTATTAAAGTCGCCAGAGGGGACGCGAAAGACGGCAAAATTAGTCGTAACTCAATTAAAATAAGGGACGTTAAATTTCGCCTCGCCAAAGCAAAAAAAAGCAATAAGTTTGCACCCTCACCACGCAAGCGTACTGAAATTTCTTTATACAATAAGTTAATAGCCAACTTTAACGATTGTAAGTCCTGGACGGGGCCAACATACGGCGTAAACCCCGAAGAGCCAACCGCCACTGCCACTCCTGAAACGAGCGAAACTCCAGGGGGCGGCGTGTCTGAGGAAGGGACCGCAACTCCAACAGCATCGCCAACTGCCAGCAGCAACCCGCCGCTTCCAACAGCCTCGCCAACTGTGACCGCAACACCAACACTCGTCATTCCTCCAGTAAACACCGCGACGAGAACTCCAACTCCACTAAACACGGCAACCAATACGCCTACTCGCACGCCGACTCCTTTGGCCACTTCAACTGCAACAAGGACCCCAACGGCTACCGCAACTAGAACGCCGACTCCTGTTAATACCGCGACCACTACGCCTACACGTACGCCAACTCCAGTAAACACAGTTCCGGCTACTCCAACTTTCACCGCAACACCGTTGGCAACCGCCACTGCAACAAGAACACCAACTCCAGTTTTTACAGCCACCAGCACAGCAACGGCGACGGCTACTGCCACGCGAACACCAACACCGGTCAACACGGCAACTAATACACCTACACGCACTCCAACGCCCGTAAACACCGTAACCTCGACGGCGACTCCGCTGCCCACAGCTACCCCAACAAGAACGGCAACTCCGACCGCTACGAGAACGCCTACCCCAAGTGCCACACCAACGCAGACGCCAACAGCTACTGCCACAAGCTCTGGCGGTGGCGCCACCGCTTCAAGCATTACGGATGGTGGAGTAACCTGGACGTTTTCTTCGCCTAGACCCGTCGGGCAGTACGTGGACGGAAGTTATTATGTGGTCGGCCCAGTCACCATAACCAGCATTTCACCTGCATTTAATGGCAGTGGTAACGGATCGATGCTAAATCCGCGTCCCGTGCCTGCCCCAAATGGAGTTGTATATAGCGGATACGATACTCGCGATAATTATAACGCCGCGCTTACCGTGCAAACGCCGCTTGTGGTTCCAAACGATGGGCAAATTAAATCTCTTGCTTCAACAATTAGTAATTTGACAGGCGGACCACTTCCAGACCCATATGGCCAGAATAATTATTCATACCTGAGGGAAATAAGAATATTAACAATCGAACCTTCAGTGCCCCCTGCTGATTCATTTAGGCCAAATTATTTGGGATTAACGAAGGTACGATTTCGAAGAAGCGAAACGGACCTGGCCAAATTCAACATAGGCCTCGACCCAAATCGTTATCCTGCCCAAATTCCCGAGCCCGCTATGATTAGTCGAATTGTGAATGGCGGATCCTTTGGCGCGCTCTCCGGAAACTGGGGAGATCGCTACATAAGACCTAGCTTAATTTCCCCTGACTACGGGCAGTACTTTGCTCGCCTAACGGGAGATTTAATGCTCTACATTTTACATTTAAATGTGCCATACCGCGAACAGGTGCTTATTAAACTTATTCAATATGGAATTGATATCGCGGGCGCAACCTTAGAATCTGCAGGCTTCTATGATCGAGATGGGGGTCAAACAAACGGGCACAAAGGCCCTGTCTTTATGCTTACTCACGCGCTTAACCCAGGGGCTGCTAAGTCCGCACTTATGGGCATCTTAAGCACCCATCCATTTAGTGAAAATAGGCAAATTACTGACTCAGTGCCGTACTACACACCAAATACCGGCTATGCTTTCGGTGGCTTTAATTCAACAGGTGCCATCGAAGCCCTGCACCCTTCTACCTATAATTCCGGTCAATTTCACGGAGTCCGCTATAAATATTGCTGCACTCTGACTGTGTTTGGTGCTCCGTGGCTTGCAGTTTCATTACTTAACGCCTGGGATGTTTGGGGCTCTGATAGATTTAGAGAGTATGTTTGGGGCTATTACGAAATTGAAAATCTCAATGCGCAAGCAAGTACGCTGGACTATTATATCGGAATTTTAAATCAGTCGCTGCCCTCGAATCAGCAGATATCAACGGTCGGAAATTGGTTTGTGAGCCCGCAAGGCCATGGCACCCATTACAGCGACTTAGCGCGAGTAGTATGGAGCTATGAAGCAGCAGCACATGCGCCCTAAGCATTAAATGCTGGACGGCTGTTTCGCCTTCTGGACAAGCTGCTGCTGCCTAGCCGCCATAGCCCTATACATTTCAGCGCGTAAGAGTCGGCGCTCAACAGCCTCAAATTTCACTTGGCGTGAAGCTAGCCACTCAAAAATACTGCGTCGAAAATCGGCCTTGGTAGTTCCAAACATAGACGAATGTCTCCCGCCAGGAAAAGAAACAAATGTTTTGTCTTCACTTGGGCAAGTATGCATTGCACGCTCTACGGCGGCTGGATTAACCAAATGATCGGCTGAGCCCTGAAGCACCAGCACAGGAACATGTAATTTTCGCATGGCTACTTGGGCACGCGGAATAAGCCGCCAAAGCTGAACCAGCAATTTAACCGGAACATAAGCAGCGCTTGGATTTTTACGATCTAATTCACTTAATAGCGGGTCATCATTTCTTGGCATTTTTGCGGAAAAATGATTCCACATCTCAGCTCCGGGAATACGGCGAAGCTCTTTATCGGCGTGTATTAGAGGAATAGCATGTTTAAAGGTCTGTAAAAGTTTAAGCGGAGGACCAGAAAGTATAACTCCCGCCGCAAGCGGAGCACCATCATGCGCTTCAGCGTATTCCGCCATGGCAGTAATGATGGCGATAGCAGCGGTTGAATGCCCTATCAATATAGGCAGTCTTCCCGTACGTGCCCGCGCAGCAAGAGCTCGATCATGGACAAAACGTATCCAATCTGAATCAGTAACAAACAAAAAGCTCTTCCAGCGCCCATCATGTCCGGGCAATGTGTACACCTCGCTGTGTACGCCGTAGCGATGATGGTAATCACGTGCCACCTCTTTCCACTCGTAACCAGTGGCATTAAGCCCGCTAAAATAAAGCAGTGGCTGAGCATCTTTTGTCCCCGGAATAATGTACGGATGGGCGTGTTTTTCAAAACGATCTCCTAAGGGGCCAAACTTTTCTGCATCTGGCACATGGAAACGAATGGGCCCAATCCATTCAAGAAAACGCTGTAAGGTGCCACCGGGGTTTTGAAAGGCCCTCTGCAAAATTCCAAGGCGAGGAGCGCGCGCCAGCGGCGAAGACAAATTCTGCGGCACGCTACCAATCGAGTCAGGAACTACACCCGATTCTTGAGTAGTAGCGTCAAGAATAGCGGATTGCTCGGCAATTAAACTGTTCTCAATAAGAAATGGAGCTGGCGGCGGAGTAATTAATTTAAAAGGCAGCTCACTAGGAGGTGAGCCAGTTGGAACTACTCCTGGCGACGGAGCATGGGTGCCAGCCCGGTCGCGGGCTAACCCTTCCACACCAGGACCTGAGTCAAACATACTTCTGTCCACACCAGGGGTGGCAAAGCAGCACAAATACAGTTAAACGCACGCTCATTTTCCCTGCTTGCCTTGCCCTATTGTCATGCAAAAATGAGCTAGAACCAAGACAAAATTTTTAAGCTTTAAATTTCAATAGTAATAATCCCAGGCGAGCAAATTCTTGCGCTAGTTCTCGCTGCGGATTGATACAAAAGTTCTTGACATGCAAACCAAAGATCAACACGAAGAGCTCTTTTTATTCTTATGGGGAATCTCTTCACTCTTTCAACTTTTCGCTTTGTCGGCGTATCGTAGCGTTGTATTTGGTTCCACCTTAGGACTCGTTGAGTTTGCCATAATTGCGCCGGCTTTGTGGTTGACCATTAAACCGAGCAGCAGGAAAGCTGCATTTATTTTACTGGTGCTACATTGTGCTGCGTTTGTGCTGCGCGCTCCCATGATTCCAAGCCATCGCACCACTGTTTTTGTCACCCATGTGGCCATGTGTGCGGCTTGGTGTTCAATCCTGCTGAGCAGAAAATACACCAAAGGCGATTGGTTCTTATTATTTCAATCATACGCGCAGCCAGTTGTTATTGCCGTCTATTTTTTTGCCTGTTTTCATAAACTAAATGAAGCTTTTCTCAGCGTCGCGCACTCCTGCGCCTCTGCTTTTTACCTGCGCTTTGCCGCGTGGTTTCCGCTTGCAATTAACGAAACTTGGGCAGCACAAACAGCCATATACGCCACGCTCCTCGTAGAGGGATTGCTTCCTGTTGCTTTATTATGGAAGCGCACACGCTTTGCTGCGGTGCTGGTTGCTGTTTTATTTCATTCCATTTTGTCGGCCGATTATCACCAGCACACCATGGACTTTAGTTCCATTATGTTTGCCTTATTAATTTTGTTTTTAAGTCCTCAAGAAATTAAAGCAGCGCGTAGTCTATTTGCTGAAGAAAATGGGCAAATTTTCACCCAACGCCTTAAATTAATTCTCATTTCTTTTTTTGTGGGAACTTTTGCCCTTGGGTTTTTAGCAACAACCCCAGAATGGGCTCTCTTTTATGAAGCAGTCAAACATGGCATTTGGTACAGCTTTGCAGCCTTGGTTCTGTTCACCTTAATTCGAATTTGGCCTAACAGATCTCCGGCAGCGCTGACTTCCTCTGGCCTCAAGCCTGCCCCTTCCCTTTACTGGGCCCCACTTGGCGTCACACTATTTATTGGCATTTTGCCCTATCTTGGACTGCACCAGCGTTCTAGCTTTGACATGTATAGCAACCTAAAAATTATAGGAAACCAGAGTAACCACCTTATTTGGCGCACACCGTTGGACCCTTTTGGGTTTACCGCGGATTTGGTTCAGGTTCATAGCAGCAGCATTCCCGAGTTCAGCGAAGGACAGAGCGCTGTAAGCCAACCCGGCCTCGCCCTGCCTTATTTTGAGTTTCAATCCGTAGTCAGTCGCTATCCCGAAGCTAAAGTCTCGTATACACGGGGAGGGCAGCGCTTTGAAGTTTCTCGCATAGCAGACGAGCCCTCGCTGGCTACCCCGCCTTCATGGATTTTACGGAAACTCTTGTGGTTTAGGCGTGTGGATTTACAAGGACTTGGAACTTGCCAGTGGTAAGACAAAATAAAGCCAAAGCACAAATGCGCTCAGCTAAAAAATAGTCAACATTAATAAACCCATTGCATTCAATTGAGCATCCAATTTTCGCTCACTCGACTTTTAGCCTTTCTAGACTTCCGGTGAGGGTATTATTGCGAAGGTTTTTGGTTGTGACTCATCTGTTCGATATTGCTGAAACTGTGGCCATCTATTTTTATTCGGTGTTTGATACGGTACTGGAGCTTGATTAAGCAGCACTAACTCAATACAGTGCTCAATTCTTTGCAGCGCTAAGTCAATAAGCCCTTCGCCCCTTTCAAATGCCTGGTCCAGCTGCTTATTAAAGCACATACAAGCTTCAAGTGACGCACAGCTATCCATAGCCGCCAGGCAACTTGGGCTTACAACAACATCGGCACCATTACGCAACACTTGGCTAACATACTGGTGGCCAACATCAGCAAAACTAAGCTTTAAATACATTCCGTCGAGGCCGCAAGAATAACAGGGAGAAAGAGCCACGCCACCCTCAGCAAACGACATAAGGTATTCGCATAGGTCAAGGCTTGTCTCAAGCACTTGCCCAGATGCCAACTTCAATCCACTTAAGGGTGAAAAATCAAGCACGACCGAGTGCCCCCCCGTTACAAGGTTAGCGCCAGCGGAATTAGTACAATTTAAAATCTGATGTTTGCCCCACAGCGATGGAAACTGTTCCTGCAATCGAGCACAGATTCTAGAAAGTCGAGAACTAATTAAAGTAAAACGCCTTTGACACTGCGCAGCACCCCTTTGAATACTCATTGCCGGAGTTTCAAGCACTGCAGAGCCTGCAATTTGCAGTAAACGAGAAATATTGTTCACCGAATATTCAAGCGCATGAATCATTTTTTCGGCAAGCTTTGAGTCGGCGCAGGCCCAACCAATTCTGTAATCGGCTGAACCTCGAGTTTTGGAACCACTATGAGCAGTAACTGTACATTCACGCATGCCAGGCAAGCTAGCCAGCGATACAAAAGAGACTCCGGCGTGTACGTGGTCTCGATACACTTCATCTACAAAAACGGTTAGACCAAGATCTTTAATAGCAGCAGCCAACTCACTAAGCTCGGCTTTAGTAAAAACCGCTCCGCTTACTGAAGGATTTGTTAGAACTAAAACTTTGCAGCGACTACGTTGGGGATGATTTAATACGAAGGCCCTCAGCTCTTCTGCGCTTAATTTGAAATTGCACTCGGCACGCGAAGGTATGACTTCCCAGGTAGCTCCCCACTTTTCCGGATATTCGGCAAATGAGTGATAAAAAGGTGCAGGTGATAGCACCAAACCGCCCTCTTCTACGGTGCAACCCAGAAAGGTGTCAAACAGGTGCGAGACGCCAGAAGCAACAACAATTGAATTAGAATCAGCCCAGCTAATTCCGCATTCAACCTGAAAAAAATTAAGCAGTCGCTCTAAAAATTGCCCATCCAGCCCGCCCCAAAAATAGGCTTCCGGTTCAAAGCGATTTGGGTCCGTAAGTGCCGCTGCTACAGAGCGTTCTACTCCACGCCAAGGGCGCATCAGCCCCGACCCTTCAAACATAGAAACTATAGGTGGATTCTGCCCCTCTGGCAGAATTGCATTTGAATGCGAAGCTATAGCCGAACGCAGCACAAGACGCGCCCTGGCTTCCTTAAGCCTTTGAGACCATTTAGATTTTACATTAGAATTGGACATTAACCACTTTGACAATGATTACTAGAACCTTTGCTTCATAAGCCAAGCATGTGATAGCCTAACCATCATTAATTGGCAAGTCAACCATACGAAATCAGGCCAACTATGCAACAAACGCACACTATGCAACAAACACCAGCCGAATTCGCTGCTGAATATGCCAAATATAACTATAGCTTTCTTGAGGACCCAGAATCAGAGCTGATTGCTCGACTATTAGTGGCTCACGCTCAAGGACCCCAAATTTTGGATTTAGGCTGCGGACCAGTGCATCAGTCAGTTCGACTCTTTTTGCCCAAAAATGCCCGCAGCGTTGGTGCTGACTTTAGCACCCATAACATTGAACACACCAAAGCCTTACTCGCTTCGGGAGAAATAACCGAGGGGAATCTTCGCGCCGTCAATTTTTTGTATTCTAAAATTCGTCAGCAAGAACTTGATGTAGATCCTGCTGACATAATTCGAGAGCAGCGCAAACAAATTGAAGATTTGCGCGTGCACGATATTCGACAATTTGAGCCTGCTTTTGATGGAAAATTCAACACAGTCATGCAAATTGGCTGTTTTCTTTCACTAGATACATTGGCCGAACTACAAAAAGCACTGGATAATGTAGCTCGTTACCTTGTTCCCGGCGGCGTTTTTATCAACGCTAACTGGCTGCAAGATGAGTACAAGGAACGACCCTTTGGGTTCAATGGCAAACTAAGCGAACTATTAAAGTTCGAAAGTTATTGTGAAGCACTGCAAGCATCGGGGCTCACGCTTATGCAGGCCGGCAAAAGCCTCGATGTGCATCCGTTTACGAAGAAACACGGATATACCCAACTTGTATGGGCGGTTCTTAGAAAGACATGAGAGAGCGTCTGAAGCAAAACCCTAAATCGCCTCAGGAACCTCAAACGGTCCGAAATCTCGATTCATTGCACGCTTAATAAATTCTGGCGTAACTTTTGCCACACTACTTGGCTCACACACCCACACAGGAAGCTGCCCCCCAGATGGGCTAGCTGCTCTCATAAACTGTGCTACTTCAAGCCGCGGATACTCAACACAACTTCCTTCTTCTACGCAGCCGAGGCGGGCAACAAGCTGTAGCATAGGGCTGCGGTTGATATACAGAAGCGCATTTTCGGCCACTTTAGCAAAATCGGCAGTTCCATTGGCATTTACTATTTCGGCAACGCGAACGCTTTGGCTGACACCGATACGCTGCAATTCAATATCACCATAGGTAGCCCAAATATCTTTTACTCTGGCGCTTATTTGGGCAAGCATCTCTCGGTCGTGCTTCAATCCACTACCAGCGCCTGGTTCAAACACTTTTGCGGCTTCATCTTTTGGGGCTCCAAAAAGCGCTGCTGCGCTTTCAACAGACCGAAGCATGTCACTTAAATATTGAGTTTGCGCTAATGCATCGGCGCCGCCTAAGGAGGTCTTAATCTTGAATATTGCCTGAGGACTCGAAACCTCAAATTGCATTTTGACGTTCACCCCAGAAGGAAGGCTTTGAGCAAACTGAGCTAAAGCAGCCTCAGCCACCGGAAATGGGCTTGGCGAAGTAGCCGGAGATTGATTTGTTTTTGCGTCCATAGTCTGTTCCTTCAATAAAAATTAATGAGGCTGCTCACTGGGAAACAGCGAGCTTGCTTTAATTTCGGTTGCAATCGCCCGCACGACATAGGCCAAATTGCCCTGATTGAGACCAGCAATACATAAACGGCCAGATTCCAAAATATACACACCCCAAGTGTCGCGAAGAGGCTTAGCTATTTGAGGCGGCAATCCATACATAAACATGCCACGCTGCTCGGCAGCAGCTTCGATAACTACGCCATTCTCAGATAAGCCTTTTAGTAGTGCAGCTCTCATGGTCTCCATGCGAACTCTTTGGGTTTCTAGTTCGTTAAAATGCAACTCTTTAAGTACGGGCTCTCCCAGCACTTGAGCAACAATGCTAGCACCGTGAGCTGCGCAGCTAGATGGTTCTCGCCGGATTAAATAATTTAAATGTGTAACTACGACATTGGCCTGTTCTTGACTCTTCGTAACTACATGCAGGCCCCCTACTCTTTCACCGTAAAGCCCAAATGTTTTTGAGGCAGATTGCGCAACTAGCAATGGAACCTGCGCTTCAGCAAAATGCCGGATTGCCCAAGCATCTTGGTCAGGACCAGAGACAAGACCTTGATAGGCTAAATCAAAAAAAGGCAGTAATTTTTTATCCTGCACTACTTCTAACGTTTTTCGCCACAGCGGAGCTGGCACATTGAGGCCACTCGGGTTGTGACCACTAGCTTGGAAAAGAGCGACTGCGCCTTGGGGGCTAGCATTTAGATCTTCAAGCATTCCCTGAAAATCAAGTTTAGCTGTAACCGGGTGGGCAAATCGGTAGGGGTGAATATTAAAACCGCGATAAGCAAAAATCTCTGGATGATTATCCCAACTTGGCTGAGACAACAGCACATCTTTTCTCCCAATCTGGGAGATCAGAAATTTAGCGCCAAGACTCAGTGCTTCGCCGCCTCCATGGGTCTGCACCGTTGCAATGCGGCCCTCTTTTAGTGCAGCAGAATTTGCGCCAAACACCAACTTAGCCATTTCTTTTCTAAATACTTCTAGACCCGGAACTGGAAGATAGGCGACTGCTCCGGTTCTTGGTGTTGCCTGTACAGACTCAACTGCGTGGGTAGTTTGGAGCTTACCATCTTCGCCGTAGTACATACCCACTGCTAAGTTTACTTTTGTTTCCCGTAGGTCCGCACGAAAAGAGGCCAATAAGCCCAATATGGGATCAGCGGGCAATGATTTTAGCTGAGGCAATTCAAGAGAAGTAAACGGGAGTGCCGAATTATTGTGGGCAGCAACACCTGCGGCTGTTGGATCTAGTGTCATACGTTAAACCATGTACTACTTAACTACGTGCGAACATTCGGCATTCAAAGACAGAATTATATGCCTGCTGCCAAGCTTACTCAACAGCGAGAAAAAGCCTAAAAATGTCCCCAAAAAGGCGATCTTCTGCTTATAACGCTTATTAAGACAAACCTTTGTGGGGAAGCCAGACCGCTGCTGGAGTGCTACTTGACCTTGATAATCCAGTTGCACACCACATGCGGCGGACGGGCGTCGGTGCCAACAGGCACACTGCGGGCTGGAGCTGTTACTGCAACGTTCCCCGTGGCCTTACTGCCTTTCAGCAGCACGGTATCCAAGAGGAAGGAGTAGAGCATCCAGGTTTTGTTGGGGATGGGCGTCACCTTTGGTTTCGCCCCAGGGGTAGAGGATTTCGGAAACTCTACCTTCGGTTGATTGAAGGGAGCTTCGAAAACTCCATGTTGTTTGTCTTCACCCGACAAACCACCAAAGACGCGAGCGTCCTTGGTGATGAGGTAGCCATGGTTATGCACCACTTTACCAGCAGCAGATTTGTCTGCTCCAGCAATATCGTTGAACATATCACCATGACGCTTACTCAGCTGATCAAAGAGGGTCCAGCCACCAACAGGCAGATCAGCGCTGGCAGCGAACTGCTGCTCGGCGAGCGCCAAAGTACCAGCGCCTCTTTCCTGACCCACGTACTCACCCTCAGCATTCGAAGTGCCGCTGAGGATAAGTCCTTTGGTCATGTTAGGCACTGGCTTGCCACGCAGATGCTCGGGAACCCGTGGGTCATCAGGGAAGAAACTCTTCCCATCGGCCCGCACAAACCCGGGCGGAGGAGCAACGCCGAAGAAGGGCAACATGGTGCCAAAAGGCACACCATGGTAGAGCACGTCCTCCACTTTTTCGCCGGCTCTCGCCTTCACAGCTTCCGCAGTGAAGGTTTGAGGTACTGGCGTACTGGAACGAGCCTCTGGCCCAGCTGACAAAGTCACATACACCACTTCGCTGGATGTCAGCTTGGCTGTCTGCCAGCCATTACGAAGCGTGTAGAGCTTTGCCGACTGAGCTACGTATTCGCCTGTCTCAGTGGACTTTTCGAAGTGTACCCCGCTTGCTTTTTCAAGCTGCTCGAGATCCCTCTCAGACCACTTGGCTCCGGCGCCGCCTCCAATGCTGACGGGGCCAATGCCCAGGGAGAGGCCACCTGTGGCGCTCTTCTCCTTGCCGTTCTCTCGGCTCACGATTGAAACATCAGAGCTTTCACCACCCGAGGATGCAATCTGCTTCTTGACGAGGGGCACCAGACGTTCAGCCAAGGCCTTGGCTTGCTCGGGCTTCATGTTCGCGAAATCCTCTGGCTTCAGATCCTGTTCGACCAGCAGCTCCATCAGCGGAGCCGCAACCGACAGATTCTGAGCCGAAAGCATTTCGCGATGAGACACGCGCAGCTCGGACTTTAGCTTGGTCTCAGTGGCCTTCTCGATTTTGGCAATGTCTTCTTGCAGCACCTTACCAGTGCCTGCCTCTTGAGCCGCATCCAGGTTCTGGCTCACGACCAGCTTCAGCGTACGCTCCACGTTGATGGAACGATCAGAAGTGCCAGTTTCGAAAGCCTGGAACGTGAAGGTGGGCTTCAGCATTACCTGCTCGGTGCTTGCAAATCGCACCAGCTTCTTCTCGGCCTCGGGCTCAAGCACGAAGGTCAGCACCGCTCGGTCGTCCCAGTTGATGGCCGTCTTGGTTTCACAAGTAGCCAGCAACACGAAACCACCAGGCGCGGTCAGCTCCATCACCGCTTCAAGCGGCGCCATGCTCATCACCTGCACCGATTCAGGTTGTACACCCATCTTGGCAAGCTGCAGCCGCTCGCGCTCCGATTCGATGATTGTGCGACGCACAAATTCTCGCACCTCACGTGAACTAAGCTGCACCTCTACTTCGATGAGCTCAGCACCGTCTGGACCCACGCCGGGCAAGAACTTACGCACGAAGGATGGGAACCCCTCGGGCGAAGTAGCCTGCTCAACGAAGCTCCACAGTGGCTCGTGTAGGTAGAGCTCAGGCCTGCCTGCCACCTCTTCGCAGCGAAACACACGAATCGCTCGCGAATCGGTTAGGGCAAGCTGAGGATCAGAGCCCGGCTGACGGAACGGAATGGATACCGAAACGTCAGCAGGAATGCCCGGACGAAGCCGCCAGCCAGGAGCACTGGACTGCCCAGCCACCTTGGGGTCGGCTGGCTTTTGCTCCTGGGCGCTTGCCAAACTGGCCAATGCGGCCAGAACCAGCAACAGCAATTGAAGGAACTTCATGGGATTGTTGAGGAAGGTTCCAAGTAGCAATTCTGCGTACATGCAACGCGCATGCACGAGGGATAAAACCTTTTTCAGAAGATGCCTCTTGGGGACAAAAAAGTGCCTCGGCACCGCTTTGTTCCCAAGAGGTTGATGTGTTCAAAAAGAAACACATCTCCGTCTACCCATTTCCACCACAATAAATGAACGAGGGGGTAAGGCTAGCAAGTTTAAGTAGCTATGCAAGCATTTAGCAAACTGGCCTAAGAAGCCGAATTTTAAGGTTTCGCGGCCACAAAAACAGGCTAAACTCTTTTCCAGCCTATAAAAAATATTAAATTGCCATGCGCCCAACACATTCTTGGAATACCCGTGTTCAACTAGACCCTATGCTCTGGATGGCTGAAGCTTTTAGCGACCCGGCAGAATTTTGGGCTTCAGGAGAGCGTGATTTTGCTCTGCTCGTGCAGACACTTATCCCGCCGCTGCCTCAACAAGCGCGAGTGCTTGAACTGGGCTGCGGAGTGGGCCGGTTAATTGGGCCCGCTTTGTCTAGGGGCTGCAGCGCAGTTGGAATAGATGGCTCTGAAGCTGCCCTTACTTTTGCCACTAAACGTTACGCAGGTTTCCCTTCAGTGCGCTTTATCAAATCTGAACTACCAGCCATCCCCGCTGGTCTAGGAAAGTTTGATTTGGTGCTATCATTTGCCACCCTGCCCCATTTAGCGCCTGAAGCGCTGGTGGAAACTTTGATTCAAATCCCTCTATTACTTACTGCTCGGGGATGCGCCACACTACAATTGTACGTTGGAGACGAACATACATTTACTGCGAGTGATGATTTTTCGCTGCGTTCTTATAATCTTGAGAGGCTGCGGCAAGCCTTCGCATTCGCAGCACTTGAGATTCGCTCTGAGCGAAAGTTAGAGTTGCCCTTTTCAACAAATGACAATGTTCTTAACCGAGCCCCTTTCATTTTTGATTTGTTTCCTGCTGCGCACAAGCAGGAGAGCCCCCAAATAATTCTTGATGCGCTCATTTCACAAAAGCCTTCGTCGCATTCTCGCGAGACATCTATTGATGCTTACCGTGTGCTCGTCACAAAAATGAATCAACTTATCGCTGAGAAAGACTTTGCGGCAGTCACAAAATACTTGGCGTTTGCGCGCGATGCGCATCCAGATAATGAGGATGAGTGGCAGCGCCTGTCGGAAGTACTAGAGCGATTGGCATAGGTTGAAGTGAAAGCGAGCTGCAGCCTAGACCCATTCGTCTCTCAATCTCGTCCCTAAGTATAAAAGGGTTGCGAGTATTAATCCGATATCGAAGCTTTACCAGGGCATTATTTGGCGCTGCGTCGGTCGTCTGATTTCGAAGAATCATTTCATTATTGCGGATTCGTTCTCGTGGACTTGGGTGCGCGGCATCTAACTGCTTTCACCTTAGCCCTACCTGCCTCACAATCTCAAGCAACTCAGCTGTTACCGCCTTGCCGCTAAAGGCTGCATCTTTCAATTACCTATATCCATTTTCACGCATAAAACTTTCCCAACTCCGTTTTTCCCTGGCGTATTCATCTCCCCCTCTTGCCAGTGCTCTCACTTCAGAAAGAATCTGTGAAAGCCAATTGGTCTTAGAATTACAGACCCCGTCCTTCAGCAAAGGGGCTAAATGCTGAGCAAAGTAACTCGCTATAGCTTCACGCTGTTCTCGGCCATGAATATAGCCTTCCCTAATAAGCACTTCATAATAATCCATCGCATTTTGGGCTGCGGTCGAAGAAGTGTAAGGCCTGACCTTATTACCGGGCAGGATCCAATTATCCCCATCACGCTTCCACCAATCTGGCTCGCCCCTCCCGGTATCAATCGCTTTAATTTTCTCCATAAGAGCCGTCAAAGCGTCGCGGGTGTCCTTATCCCTCACAGTGGGAATATCCATCGGGAAATCAAACTTGTAAACCGCCGGAGCACAATCTTTACAAACCTCCTTCAGCACCGCTGGACTCTGCCCTGGATTCGATGCTGGGCTACTTGGTCCACCACTCTTTGGCGCAGCACTAAGGGCATCGCTAGCTGGTCCGCTCTTTGCTAACCCTCCGGGCGAATTAGGCTTAGCTCCCCCGGAACATGCCCGACCAAGCATTACTTTCACACCCGTTGCCGCCCAAATGCCAGCGCTCAGCACATCGGAGATCTGCTGCGGAGTCAGCTCGTCAGCGGTAACTGCTGTGTAGCCTGCCCAAGCGGAGCCTAAGGCAGCTACGCCGGTAAGCGCAGGCACTGCGCCTGGTATTTTCGTTACAACTGGGGCCAAAGGCCCAAAATGTACCGTTCCCACCGCATTGTCATGAACAAAAATTCTAAAGACCTCTTTGGCTTTATAATTTCCATCAGGAAGACAAAACTCGGTGAAATCGCCGCTCCACTGGTAAGCACCACCACCGGGTCCAAATACGTCATTGTAAGAATCGGTAATAAATTTCCAGGGATTTCTTAAGTAAAAGCCACCCCAAGATTCGCCCCAATCTGGTCCATCAACACCCGGGATCATGCGATTATCAGGCGCAGGCGCGACAACGCCTGGCTGTGGGCCCCTGCCAGGATCCCAGCCCTGACTATTACCTTTTAGTGTGGAGTAAGTTGGTGGCGCTTCAGCTTGCAAACCAGTTTTATCATGCACCCCTGGAGTTTTAGGAAAGCTATAGCCAAACGGTGGCAGTGGGTCTCGCTGAGTAGCTAGGCCATCTTCTGCGTTGTAAAAGCGCGCGCGGGCGTAGTGCAGTGGAATATTGTGCCGAGCTAAATCGAAATGCCCGTCGAAACCACGTTCGCTCGATGAGGAGCTAGCTTGCGGAGTTGAGGAGCCGCTCGCATACACTCGGCTGGCCCCCAAAACATCATAGGCATAGGCTTCACGCTGTTGACCGCCTTCAAAACTATTTAGCGGAGAATAAAGCCCCCAGGTTTTATACCTCTCAGTGGCCACGCCACCGCTTAGATCATAACTTGCTACTTCTTCATTCATTACCCCAGGATAATAATTACGAAGGGTTTTTCGGCTATTATCTTCCGATGAAAAAATCTCGCCGCCAAGCCAGCGATGAGTTTCGTTATTTACTTTTAGTAGATTGCCACTAAGATCATAGTCGAAGGTGCCAACGCTCTGTCCATTACTTAAGACCTCCTTCAAATATCCAGATGGTCCGTAAACATAGTCCTCTACGCCGTTGCTAAGCATGTTGCCGCGGGCATCGTACTCAAATAACTTAGTTACGCCATTTCTTGTTACTTCAATTGGCGCCCCTGTTGCCTTGTCGTACTTGTAGCTTACGCTAAGAGGGAAAGCACCGATGGTGGTAATCTTGGATAGCTCTAGTGGATTGGTCTTGTCGTACTCGAATGAAGTCTCAGAGCTAGCGCTAATTAATCGATACGCTTTACCAAATTCGCTTAAGGCAACGATGCCGTCTTTACGCCCAACAATCTCTCCATAGTTTTTGTCATTATAGAAATACGCCGAACCAAAGCCCTCAGGTGAGCCTACGCTTCTTATCTCTTTCGTTATTCTTAAATAGTCATCGCGTTCATACTCAAGCGCCTCCACAACGGCGCTGTTTAAGGTGGTCATCACACTCTTCAGCAAGCCACGATCAGAATAGTCCATGACTGTCTCTGCACCATTAGCCAGCGTGAGCTTTTCTGGAACAACCCCGCGATAGGTCAAAGACTGAATTAAACTCGGCACTCCTGGCGGCGGGTTTATATAGCTGACTGCCGTAACGAGATGTCTGTTTATTGGGTGATACTGATAGTGTTTGGTTAACCCGTCTACCGTAACTTTATGTATACGATTAAAATCAAAAGTTCCGTTTATGTTTCTATCCCAAGAAGTAACTCGAGCTCCGGCTCCATTATCATCGATGATTGCTTTTATCTCGCTATAATCGCCGTACTGAAACTGGCGTGATTTAAGGCCCGAGCCATCTTTTTGTTTTATGAATCCAACTCGTCCTAAAGGGTCACGCTCAACCCATCTCTCAACTGATTGAGAGCCAATTGTGGAAGTAACCCGCGCACTTCTTCCGTACTCGTCGTACTCAGCAACAAAAGAACCTAGGGCGTCACTAACCTTTTTGAGCTTAAATGCACCATCATACTCAAACCGCTTTGACTGCCCAAACTCAGTCACACTTTCAACACCATTAGCGCCAGCAATTACAACGGTGTTTCTGCCAGCAATATCTGTATGCTCGTTTCTAATCTTCCCGTTTTGAATATCAAAGATACGTGCATTCTTCTCCTGCAACTTACCATTGTGCGTGGCGTACCAAGTAAAGCCATCTAGCCCAATAGAATAAATCTGCTTGTGCCCAAGCGGATTCACAACATAAGAGGGATTTCCTAAGCTGTCATATTTATAGTGAGTAGAGACAAGATTACTACGCTTACCTGGGACAGAAAGTTTTTTGACACTTCCATTCGGGTAATACTCATAACTCGCCCAAAGAACGTTTCCTGGTGAGTTCTCCGTACCAACTCGCGATGCGTTATTGGTATTCGGGTAGTACTCTATATACTGCTTTGCATCACCGAGAGTTATGCTTTTTGTCCTACCAAGCGCGTCGTAGCCAACGCTTTTGACTAATCCAAATTGATCATACGCAGCTTCTAGTCCAAACTTGCCGTACATTAAGCGCCCGGTGACTGTTTTGCCCCCTGTTTTAGGGTTGAAAACTGCTTCTTCTACAAGCCGGCCTAGCTCGTCATACTTAAACTCACCTTTTGCAAGCAGCGTTGTGCCTTGAAAAACACTATTACGAACTACATTGCCGCTTGGGTCGTGGTTAAACTTTTGAGATTTTCCATCCGCACTTGTAGTTTCTCTTACAACGCCTGCGCGATTAAAGATCGTATTAGAAGAATTATATTTGAGGGTGCCATTATTTTCACTAGCAAGCGTCTTTTTAAGACTTGATAGACCCTGGCCTACATACTCTGCGATAACCTTGCCCTGCTGCAGTACTTTATGCAGATCTCCAAAGTCGTTGTATTGATAATCGGTCCTAATGCCCAACCCACTTTCTTGCGCGACTAGCCTACCTTGCGGGTCATAAAAAAACCGTGTGGTTAAAAAATTACTGCTAGGCTCGTAGGGGGCGCGGTGACTGTCTGTGCTTACAGCTTTGAGGGTGGCATCGTTATTATAAGTATAATGAGTCTCATAGGTATCTTTTCCAGCTGCAACCCCTGATAAGCTACTATGCTTTGCCCCTTGGTGGTCACGACTCCACTTGGTAACGGCTGCAATTCCTCCATCCCACGTATAATAAAAATTGGTTTTTGCTCCACTCGATAAATCTGCGACCTCAGAAACTCGGCTCGCGATGTCATATTTATATTTAATAGTATGCTCAGCGCCTGATGGCCCGCTTATCTCCGAAACTACCCTACCCTTGGCGTCATACTCTCTTCGAGCGTAAGTGGTGAACTCGTTCGTTGCCACATTGCCGTGCGCATCGCCGGTGCCGGCCACGGTGCTTAGAAGCAAGCCTAAGCCAGTGCCTGTGCCAGGGGCTTCATATGTGTATCTGGTTACAACTCCGTCGGTGCTTTGGGTCCATTGTGTGGTGCCATCTGGATTATAAGCTGCACTGGATGAGTAAGTCTGGTTTACCCCGTCAGCGCGTGTCACGCTTGTTGAGCACTGCTTCGACTTTAACTTACGACGGGCATCGGTAGGATCACTTTGGTCACCAAACACATACTGGCAACTCGCGCTATGTCCTGCCTCATCCTGGCTATCTAGCTCAGGGCTGCCGTCTAAAGGGTGTCCAAGGTTAACGCTTCTATAGACCATTCCGCTGTCGTTTGCAGGGTTACGGCTACCCCAGGTAACAGTCCTGTACCAATCATCATAAAAATACTCGTTTCTGCCTCCCGTAGAGTCAGTTTCTACACTAACTAATGGGCAACCAGCATACGCGGAGAGATACTGAAACTCGGCCCACCTTTCGGCGTCTCCTATGACTGTGTTTGGAACCGTGCGAATCTTAATGATGTTGCCAGCGGAGTCATAATCGTATTCGGTCGCGCTGGTTGGCTGAGTAACCGTAACCTTTGTGCCGCCACCACTTAGAGCACTATAAGAAAACTCTTTATAATCCCCCGCAGAATAATTAATTCTTTGAACTTTGTTATTTGACCAGGTTACGGTAAAGAGAGTTCTTGAATTCCCATCTTCATCGCTTAGTTTTACCTCAGTGACTTTTCCACTGGAGTCTCGAACAAGCTCTTTGGCAACTCTATTCGATTCTGAATTTGAAAGGTCATAGGTGTCGCCAGAAAGTGGTGCGTTCAGATACTCACTTGCTGCGCTAATATATTTTACAACCTTACCTTGAGCATTAAATATCAGTTGGCGTGTATGCTCAGGCAATTGCGTACAGTTTGTATAATCAAGGCGGCACAGCTCTTGGGTAATATTGAGCGTATTTCCCTGGCGCTGATACCGCACCCGACTGCCAAGACTTATAATTTCAGTAATGGGCGAACCAGGCTGGGCACTGGAGTAAACATATTCAGTTTTGCTTCCGAATGCGTCTTCAAGATAATTAGTCCGATAAGAGCCGTCGCTTAGTTGCTGCCATACAATCCGGGACCCATTCATGAGATACCAGATCATTTCTTCGCCGAAATAGCTTGGTTCTACATTTACTATAACAACTGGGTCTCGCGACGTAGTAAACCAATCTCCGCCTCGATTTGGATAATTAGCCGCTGAATATGAATACGGCAGTGACGCACCTTTAGGATTCTCGCTAGAAGCAACATCGGCCCAACCAGCGAAACTAGCCCGTACGGCGTCTAGTTCTGGGTAAGCAATTGAAGACGACAAGGGATGGAAATCGTCAAGGGCATCGCCTTCATCGGTAGTCTTAGGACTAACTGGGCCGGCGGGATCAGGATTTAACGGGCCCTGAGGCGCCCCTGGATTTATTCCTACGCATATGCATAAAGAGTTGCCGTTGGGGTTGGGGTTAATCTGGCAAGTTTGACCCTCCGGGCATCCATTAGGACAACCATTGTCACATAATCCTCCGCCACCTCCACCACCGCCAGGTCCGGTAACAGGGCCTGGGCCCGCAGCCGGTGGTGAAGGCAAGGGCGGAGAAGTAGCTAATGTTATTTGAGATCCGACAGTGCCCCCTTCGATAGTAAGTGTGCCTTGCCCCCCGCTTCCGCTACCTGGTGTATATGAAACTTTTGTAGGTACGGTAGGATCTTCACTACTTGCTTGCCCACCACCGTTGCCACTACTTGGTGATGTAGCAGTTTGCGGACCTACTTTTACTACTAGCTCGCCATCCTTACTCACACCATGCGCTGCGCCAGGACCAGTATTGGGGCTGCTTGGTCCAGGTGACTGTGGCGCCTTACTCGTCGTTGCAGGTTCAATTGCTCCCCCAGCTCCGGCGCCTTCTACAGCAATGTTACCTTTGGGATCACAGATGCCGGCGTTCCCGCCTGTGGGAGTTTGGCCATGAGCAGAGCTGCCGAAGCAGGCCAAGACAATAAAAACCGCGAACTTAAAAATATTCTTTTTACTCATCGCCTTACCTACAGTTGCTCTTGAAAATCATCACCGTTGTTGTCTATCAGGGATTGTGTCGAGGTGCTTTTTACCGGATGGATACACTGCTCAAAGCTAAATTGCCAAGCACCCGAATAAAAACGAGCACAAAGACAGGAGGAGCAAGCCCAACTGCTGCAGGGTAGGGCTATAAATCCCTCAGCCTCTGGCCCACAATTACAGGTTTTTTGACAAGACAACGGCGCGGGTGTAGTCGTTGGATTAGGAGTAGGGCTAGGCTTACGACAGGATACTTCTGTGGCAGTCTTTATTACTTTACCGCCGGGTTGCACCACAGTCTTAATACAGTAAGCTTTTCCGCAGGATGAAGATGTAATAGGTTGGCACGGCGTCGCGACTTCTCCCTCGCCGCAATAGGCCTTGCAATCTTCCGCCTCTGCAGTATGTACCGATGAATAAATAATCATCGCCGAGCACAGTGCGCAGAAGATAAACCTGCCAATAGTTGATTTACCAACCGATTGCTCAGTACGTGAGTCTTTCATAACCTGCTCCAGTCGAGACACTTATTGACTTATCCACAATGTACCGGGCCTGCAACAACTCCGCCGCTCATAACATACTCCCTCACGCAAGATAACCACGAGTTGTATTGATGCTCGGATGGGCCGGAATAGGTCTTTTTGTTACAAAGTTCTTTTGCGTGCTCCCAGGGGTCCTTACCGTCCGGCAAATCTTTTGGTTTTTTGTAGCATAAGGCTTTGGCACATGAGTCTGCAAACCCATAACGAAGTGCACAAACCTGATCACCTTCACAGCCACAAAAAGGAGCCAGCGCAATTTCGCAATCTGCAATAGGATCTTGTCCGCTAGGGTTATTGAGACTTGAGGTATTAGACTTCTCTGTGAGGCCTGCTGGCCCTAACTCGTCTGAAGTGTTATTTAAAAAAACATTATAGCACTTACCTCCGCAGACCTCAGAAAGACCAGTGCCACCTGTGCAGGTGTTATGATTCCATTCGCCATCAGGACAACCACACTTCTTTTCAGGTCCTGGCAATTCATAATCGGCTACAGCAGTGCCGTTGCTTGCGAAGAGTGCAGCCAAAACTAATAGGAAAAGTTGGTGAATTTTTGTATTTAATATTTCATTTTTTTTCATGTGCAATTCTTTGAAAGTGCTGCCCTGTCAAATAAACTAGGTTAGTTTGCTGCCTGGCAGTCTCTTGCGCCCTTACCCCATTCGCCCGTTGCGATGTCGTAACAACCACACTTTGATTGGTAGCAGTTCGGGGACGCTGGGGGACAAGATATTAAAATCTTCCCAGTGGGACACTCTGTTGGGCACTCAACTTTAGTACTACACTTTGACTTACATTCACCTAACTTGAATAGCGAAGGAGGCTCACAAGTTTTTGGGTCAACTCCATTTTCAGGACCAATACCTCCAAGGTCGAAGGCCGCATTGTTGATTTCACCCATATTGCAATTGTCTTTCGCCCATTCTGTGCGAATACATGCGGCCTTACATCCCGCACCGGGATGCTGCATACATGAACCAGGAATAGGCTGATATCCACTTGGGCAAACAGGGCCGAGCGTATCAGAACAGTTCGGCGCTGCCTGAGCCATTGCCGCAAACGGCAAGAATATAAAAACAGTTGCTAACAACAGCTTAAATTCGTTCATGAAAAAGCTCGCAATTAAGAAAAACAGCAACACCTTAAGGATGAATCCGCCGTTTTATGCGATTCATCGTTCTTCGGGGAACTTTCCTAGTTCCGCTCTCGGTTAAAATTAATAATCGATTTAAGAACTTAGTGCGGCAAGATAATTCGATTCGGCCTTCCTGTAACAGAATAAGAAGTTGCGCCAGAACCTTCTCCTCTACTCCAGGCTTTCAGTCGGATCGCACGCTTGTAAGCAAAATCAGCAGTGATTGCACATACAAAGTCTCCAAGGCTAAGCCATCCCCTTTCGCATGCTTTTCAGTAACTTAGAGCATGCATTCGAGAGCATTCTAGTTTGCCTATACGTAATGCCTGAAAACCTCCATATCAAGATTAGGTTTGATCCTAACTTTAGGTTTTGTGGTTACATATGAAAAACTCCGCGCGTTATCGCCGCAACTTCTGCCTCTTTGTGTTTTTTTGTTGGCTTACTCCTTTGGCGGTAAGCGCTCAAATTCTGCCACCACCTACTCACACATTTTCCTGGAATTCTCGGCACTGTAAGTTACGCGCCTGACGAGCTCTGTGAAGCACTAGCCGACAAATGCGAAGAGGATAACGCCAAACATGGTGGAGATGGTCTAGTGCGTGAAATCCTACAGGACGAACTGCACCCAGAAGTAAAAAATTACTGCACAAGGTTAAATCGGACTTATTTTGAAACTGATATCTTTGGCCGCTTTTGTTTAGTTGAAGAGCGCTATAAACCAAATTACCCAGTACCATTCAAAAACCCAGACGGCAAACTAAACTGCGCCGGTATTCGCGCATGGTGCGAAGCTCTAAGTGCTTCAGCAAGTATGGCTGGATCTTCATGTAGCGTTACTATGTCTGGACCAATATGCCGCCAAACGATTTCACGCACCTGCTTCGATTCTGGTTTTGTTTGGGATTATTATACTGAGCGCAGAATGAATTTCCGCCTTTACTACTAACTTTGCATCGCGAAGTATATTGCGCAGGCGAAGCCGGAGCCATCAACAAATATACCGCTCATACAAAAAAAAGCTACGCAGTAGCGCTAACAAGAAAGGGAATTAAAGGTTTTGACGCCCTACGGGCGGCTAATTTTTATAACGCTCAGTATATTTGCCCCTGGCTCGGCTACGCCTCGCATAATACCGCCCACCTCAAGTTTACGGTGGCTAAAGACGGAAATTCATTTCGTGAGCGGTATATATAGGCAAGGAGCACAGGTTTCATTCGTCAGACGATTATTCAATTCGTTCATACAATGCTGAGAAATTAACTCAGGCCCTACAACTTGCTTCGCTACAAGTTTGTAGTCAAAGAAAGTTAGTGCTGCCTTTTGCTGGTGACGATGACGTACTACAGAGATTTCCCGTGCTTATTGAGGTATGCCGCGCGGATACAAGGCAGTCTTCATTTGAAGAAATAATAGATGCGCTGCTTTCCCAAATGCCAAACTCTGCAACAACAATTAGTTCTCAAGATGCCTACCGCGTTCTTGTAACCAAAATAAACCAGCTCATTAAAAAGTCAGATATCGAGCGAATAGGTGCATATCTTGACTTTGCATGCGATGCGCATCCTGAACACGGAGAGGACTGGAAAAAATTAGAGCAAATACTTTCCAGCTTTGGTTCAGAGAAAAAGATACAGGAAAATGAAAATTAAAAATAAGTACGTCTCTAATTATGGTTTTTGATTAGCCACATCTGACTCAACAAATGAGCAAACTTGATGCTTTAAAGTATCACTAGGCCAAAAAACTGCCGTAAGTTTCCGCGCTTAAGCCAACAGCCTCAGTTTGTTCGTTAATGCGGTAACTTACTTTGCCGGGATACAGCACATAATGGGCGGCTAGGCCAAGCGTTTTGGGAATAGCCAAAGAAAATTCCGAAAGCTTCGGCGCATCCGAATACTTAATGTCGAACCCGATACGCTTTCCTCCTTTGTGAATAAGCAAATCGAGCTCTCCCTGCCCATGTACTCCCCAGTAATAACATTCCTCTGGAGTTGCCTTTAGCTTCGAGATAATCGTCGCAAGAGCAAAACCTTCCCATGAAGCCCCGAGACGCGGATGCACAAGCAATTCTTCGTGGGTAGCCACTTGCATCAATGAATGCAAGACACCTGAATCACGAAAATAGAGCTTAGGAGTTTTTACTTCGCGCTTGCCTATGTTTGCACTCCAAGGTCGCAGCAAGCGCAGCATAAAGGTTCCCGCAAGGATCTCTATGTAACTTCGAACTGTTTTATCACTTAGCCCAAGACTCACCCCAATTTCTGAATATTTAATCAACTGCCCATGGTAGTGAACAAGCAACATCCAGAGGCGACGCATGCTCTCGGTAGAAAGCTTCAGTCCGAGCTGGGGGATATCGCGCTCAAGAAAAGTTGCCGTGTAAGCGCGTAACCAAGTGTTCGCTTGGGCATCACTTTCCGCCAAAAAAGCCCTTGGATAACCACCCCTAATCCAAAGTGACTTAAGTTGACTTTGCCCAACTTCATCTAGCGAGAACGGCGCAACCTCAATATAATTTATTCTTCCGGCCAAAGTTTCAGAACTTTGCCTCAGTAGCTCTACCGAAGAGCTTCCCAATACCAAAAACTTTCGGCTTTTCTTTTCATCAACCAAAACTCTTAGAATTGGGAATAGGTCTGGGCGTCTTTGAATTTCATCGATGACAACAAGTCCCTCCAAATCACCAATCGCCAGTCGGGGGTTCTCTAAGCGCTGCAAAGCCAAAGGATCTTCAAGGTCAAAATAATTTGCAGGAGGAATCCCGCCAACATTTTCGCTGTATTCTCGTGCCAGCGTGGTCTTACCCACCTGTCGTGGCCCCAATAGTGCTGTAACTTGAAAAGTTTTGAATGATTCTTTGATGGCTTCAAGAAAGCCTACTCTTTGCATAACTTCACCCGCCGTACGCTGCTCTAGGTTTAGAGTTATCCTAAGCATACCCCGTTTCATGAAATCTCGGAAGTAGATTCCGAATTTTCATGGACAAGCAATATCTACTATATATTTAAGTAGTTAGCTCAATGAAAGCTAACGACAAATGTTTCTGCCTAGCCTTAAAAACTGCCCCAGGCTTGAATCGCGCCGCCCTCTGGCGCTGCCTTTCCCTGAACGCAGGAGCGCGAGCATACTTTCAGCCGGCATGGCTGAGTCAAAGCCACTACTAAAGTAGCTTGCGTAACGTCCCACTAATTTTTCTTGGCCAGACTGGGGAAAAGGATCGGTGCCAGCCAAAATAGGCAGCCCTCGCTCCTTTGCCAAGGCAAACTGAGATGGCGGCAAAAGCCACCAAGGTCGCAAAGAAGAATCTGACAAAGCAAAATCTCCAGCGCTGGCCACGGCTATAGTTTCATTGAGAATCTCGCCGCGTTTCCCCCACCACTTTCCAAGTGACCAAGGGAACACAGCAAATGCGCCAGATTCTTGCACTCTTCGAAGCGTGACCTTAGTCTCCTCGCCGCTAGGCATATCAACCTCAGACACCAGGGCCAACACCTCCAGGCGCTCAGAGGTCACTATTTGCTGACCGGGGAAAATAAAAAGTGAGGCAGCATCAAAGGTTCGCACTTCAAGGCAACGAGAACCCCAACTTTGTCCCTTGGCGAATGGCCCCATCCATTCTGGCCCCTCATCCCGTAACCGATTAAAAAAATGGCAGCCCGGTGTTTCAGTGAGGCAAATGGCCATTATTGTGGGGCCCTCTGCTAAACGGCCAAGTTGTCTCAGTGCATTCTGAATAAATCGTTCGGGGCGAAAGCAACTATAAAAATGCACGTGAGTATCAACGACTACTTGCACGATTGCTCCCCGACGGCACAGTCCATAAATCGCCAGCTCTGTTTAAGAAAAGTTTTTCCATCTCAGCCCGATTAAATGGCCGCGACCCTAAGCGCCCAAACACTGAGACTTGGAAGCCAGTCTCATCTACTGCTCTATCTCGGTCCAGTCCCTTTGATATAGCCAGCGCTGGTCCCTTGGTTTTATGAGTTGCAATAACAACTGGCTTAACTTCGGGGGAGAATCCATAAAAAGTCGGCACACGCTCGGGGTCGGTTAACTGAAGCACTTTAAGCCCGTTTTTACCATCAGCAACATAAGCGAACAAAGAGGCATTGGTTGAAGCAACCTTTACATCGTTTACGTCATTTAATCGGCCATCGTCGGTGAATTTTTGATAAACGACTGGATGCTCGGGTTTCTCCACGTCTACGACGACAAGCCCCTCGCTGCCACCTGCCACATACGCATAGGTGCGCGCAACATAGAGCCCGCGTGCGTCTGTTAGAGCAAGCCTTGCATTTTTAACTTCTTGTGCATTTTCAATATGGGTTATGTCGACTACATGTAACCCATCTGCATCCGTGACAAAGGCATAACGAAACTGAATGGCAATGCCAGTCACTTTATTAAAAGGTAAGCGCTTAAGCACCCGTGGCTCTAAGGGTGAATGCAAATCAAGAA
>JBIKUD010000006.1:0-106752 GCA_044347745.1 Bdellovibrionota bacterium | reverse complement strand
GCATCAAAAAACGCTTTATATTCAGCGGTAATAATCGCTTGAATATCAGGGTGCAGGGCCTGAAGCGCAGAGTTGTGGTGTAGGAGCGAGGCAAGTTCCCTAAGAGTAAGATTCTCGGAAGCACCATGCCGACGAAGCTCATTGGAGTAAGCAGTTACGGCTTTATTGAGACCACGTTTAAAAATCTGATTACTGAGGGCATATTGCTCAACTTGCTCTTTGGTATCTAGAACCAAAATTTGGTAGGCCATCGTGCCACTTCCATGAGCAAGCGTATAATAATCTGAAAACGCTTCTTCAATCTGAACTACTGAGCGCGGCGAAGCCTCGCCCTGCACACGGACTTGCCCAAGTCGTTGTTCTCGCGGTGGGTTGTTTTGCCACAGGAACTTCGCTAATACGAAATGACCTACTTCATTAGCTACGACGTCAGTTAAGAGTGCAGACTCACTAATTCCCGCTGAAGACGCATTTTTACGAACTTGCGCTTCATCAATTAAAACAGCGGGAGCTCCCTGGAAGTTTACAACAGTCCCTACCGGATTCATTGCGCCTGAGGTTGCTGCAACCGTCACAAAAGGCAAATATCTTACATCAGAAATATCAATATTTGGTAGCACTCGAGCTGTAGGCAGCTGAAACGAGAGAGGCTGCTGTCCAATAACCTTAATGGTTGTTTCAATACTAAAGCCCCCGCCAGCTGCACTTCGGGTTGGCGCGTAGGCAACGATCAAACCGTGAGCAAGCGCTGCATCGATAGTTGGCTGGATCTTAAGCTGATCAAATTTATTAAATTGGGTTAGGCCCTTTACCCCAAAGTTATTCTCTAAGTCACTGTTTAGGGAATTAACCAGACGGATAAAGGCGGCTTCATATTGCCCTTGATCCATTATTCCATTGCTGAATTTTAGGGCAGTCAGCGTTTCTTGTGTCTTTGGCAGGCGCGTAAGCATTGCAACCGCTGGCGTTTCATTCGTCTCAGAGTTACAGCCGGGCACTACTAAGAGTGCAAGCGCTGCCACCATCGGCAAGGCAACTCGTCTTGAAATTAAAGCCGTCGAAGAGTCTGCGGGCAAATTGGAGGGTTTATTCTGCGCAACCATATAACTATCCTCTAAGGGCAATTATGGGGTGAATTTAGATACCTGTGGCATATGGGGCCGTCATCCGTTGTTGGTTGGGATGCCTTTTATCTCTGACCGCGGCAGCGGACTAAGGCGCTGCTAAGTAATCGAATTGAATAAGGTTCAAATTAAACAGGCAGTTATAGGAGGTGCCCCCGACCAGGGGAACCAGGGGAAACGGAAGATTTCCGGGGCATTTGCATTGCCGGCGGGGATAACTCAATACCCAGACAAGCTCCACTATTCGTGGGTCGGCCTTGCTTAGATAGCCACAAATATGAGTATCATGCTGGTTTTTATGTCATTAACTCCTGAACAGCGTTTCGATCCTAGCGCCAAGTCTAGCGAGACCTGCACGTCTGCTCATATTAGACCTACAACTTCACAGGAGTCTGGCCACCCAATAGTACGGCTAAAAGAACGACAGATTTCTCGCAGTCTCAAAACACAGGGCGGCTATACGCTAGACATGTTCCCAAGCGCAGTATTTACTAAGGTAATCGACTGCGCCGACAAACTAAACCTGGCGTATGCGCCCCCCCCCACGAATCGAGGCAGACGCGGCAGAGATTTTTACGGCTCATCATGCAGGCTGCGTCCACACCTTGCTGCAATTTATTGGCAAATCTCCTCGGGGCTCGCAGTCGAAATCTTTATTAACAAGTCGGCAGCTTAACAATTCTCGAGTCTGCTAAATCGGGGGAAGATGAAATGGGTTTCGAAGGTATAGCGGCTCTCTTTGGCTTAATCTTCGCGACCTTCGTATGTATTGCAGTTGGCTCTTGGATTTTTTCTTTCTCCATCATTTGGGCGATTAATGTTCCAACTTTTAACAAACGGTTCTATCTACTGATTTGGACTGCCGTCGGGATTGTTTCAACATGTCTCGTTTTGTTCGCCCCTTTGCTTGATGACTCTTCTGCAGCCTTACTAATATTAGCAGCGGGACTTGGCTCCCCTGTATTATTTTCTTTTGTGCTCTTATTCAAGAGAAAAGAGGCTTTGCGACTATTTCAAGAGAAGAGCAAGGGTCGGCAAAGTGAGCCTATCGATCGGGGTTCCGCGAGTAACAGCACAGATCTAATATGCCTCAATGATCTACTGAAAAAGAATTGGTGGATTTTAGTTGCGGTCTTGTTGTCACTAGCACTATTGCCGCATCTAGAGTTTCCCTCAGGTTCCGGTCTAGGTGCTCTTGCTAACCAGATTCAATCCCATCGTATAGAGCCACTCTCTAATTTTGTTTTTGGCTCCCCCCTAGAGGTGTTTGTTATTTACGGTCAGGCTCATTCTGGAATAATTCTCCCATACTTCGCACCACTGGCATTTATTGCTAACCTTTCTTTCTGGATCGCCTTCATAACATTCGCTTTTCGCCAACCAGTGCTAATTTCAAGAAATTTCGTGCGGGCGATCAGCCTACCGCTGTTGCTGATGGCATTGTACATGTTTGGGCTGGTTCTAATACCGAACCAACTCGAGCTCCCCGCATCAGACTCATTCGGGAATATCGTTACCAAACTTCTAGCAATTGGAAACGGTGTCATCTCCCTTCCCTTGCTCCTTCTGTTTTTGCTTCCCGATTTCGCAACAAATTTCTTAGAAGATATCGTGCAACTTCCTGTTTTTTCGCCGCTTTTAACATACGATCTTCCTAAGCCTTCGATATTGGGCTATTTGCTTTTGGTTTCGAATTCAATTGGATCATTGATTACATTTTACATGATCTACCTTTTAGTTTCGATCTTTGTTCGATCCGGACGGATCTTCAGTTTTCGAAAAAAGCTGGCACTTTTTGCCATTCTATATGTCGCCCATCTGGGCGGCCGTTTTATTCAGATCTGGACCCCTACTTTGCAACCCTTATCATCAAGTTCTGTGGTGATTTGCGGAGTGATATATAATTCCGCAGTTCGAAACGCATGTATACAAACTGCGCGTGGAGATAAACTGGTAAGTGCAAAAGAATTACTCGATCCTTCTTTTTGCAACTTATCGATCGCCGGCTCACGAAAGCCATGTATCTCCAAGATTGCTAAGGAGAGGAAGGATCCAAGGTTATGTCACTTATTGGGAGAGGAAATACACCAATGTATGAAATCTACTCTCTCCGCTAGCCCGAAGTTCTGTGCCGATTTACCTACAGCTGAGGTGCAAGATAGGTGCATCAGGCTATATCTCAGTAACCCGAACCCGGAGGAAGGTTGCGATTACTTCTCTTCTGATCCCCAACGCTATAAGCATAGCGCCTGCCTTAACAGCCTAGCGCCGAGGACAGGGGAAACTAAATACTGTGATAATCTAGCAAAAACCAAAAACCCGCCGAGTCAAGCTTTGACTGACTATGAACAGTGTATTGTTTCCGTGGCGGAAGAGACTAAGGACTACCAGATTTGCAACCTAGCGACTGAAAGTGTGGATGGATGTCTAATGACGGTTATTCGTTCTCGTAACGAATGGGAGAATTGCAATTTAATTTCAAATAAAAGGACACGAGCATACTGCGAATTGGATTCCGCGGAGACCTACGAAGATTGCCACAAAACGGACATTATTGATATCCGTGATTACTGCATAAGGCAGCTTGCAGTTAAAAAGGGAGACAGATCAATTTGCAAGAGTATAGGTGATTCCTTTAACAGGGACATGTGTTTCAAAAGTTTCTCTTAAGCACGACTGATATTATAACTGCACATTCAGCTATCATTAATTTACAATCGAAAGCTGTCTTTGAAAGGGGCTTATTTTCCTGTCTGGTCGGGGGCACCTAAAAAGATAAAGAACCAGCCCTAGGCTCTATGCAGCTAACTGGCTGAATTGAATGAGATTCATACGAAATATGCGGTTACAAGAGGTGCCCCCGACCAGGAGAAAAAGCGGACATTCAATCTGCGCTCAGTATATATGAGGCAGGGCTCCTCTCAGAATTACGAAACTCGCGCCAAAAATAAAGAATAACTTTTGTATCAATCCGCTATTTTGCTTAGGTTTAGGTTTCAATTCTTTGTAGGTTTTGCGATGAAAAAATTACACCCCAGTTTGCTTTCCCTCGTTTTTATTGCTTCATTTTTATTCTCGTCGGTAGTTTTTGCAGAAATTCATGATCGACAAGAGAACCTTCGATATCCTGAAGCTGCTGAATTCGGGTTGAATGGGTCGTGGTATTTAGGTTCCCATTGCAGTTTTGATTCCACTCCAGAAGCCGCTTGTCTTAAGGTGGTGGAAGCCGCAATGTGGATTTGCGACGCTTTTCGTGGAACATTAGAGAGCTTTCTTGCTGGCGAGAGCATTTATCCTGGTAGGCAGGGATCTTGGTCTGTTTATCCGGGGATAGATCCAGGAGGTCTTTACCCGCCGAGAGAGAAATCACTAGGCTATTATTGTTGTGTGGAGTTCGCATGTCGATTATGGGCTTAGTGTCATAGGGAATTTTCGGTGGGTAAAGTTTTGACGCTTCACACCAGCGAAAGATTTAGCGCAAATCTGCATTGCTGATAGTTTTGAGCAAACTAGGAAATTTCTCGACGCAAAAGAGTAAGCGAAGTTAAGGAAAATTATCGGGCCCTTAGGCGCATTTCGATATATTTGGTTCCCGGTCAGGGACACGTAAAAGGATAAAATCCTTAAGACTTTAGCTTTGTAGATGTTTTGGGGAGAAGGAAGGGTGTGGAGTCCAACAGAAAAGCGAATAAAACCTCGTACGAGATCTTTAGCTCTTTCCCGATTTTCTTCACACCCTGTTGTTAGAGCACCGATCTTTTGTCAGTACTGATTCCCAGTAACCTCTTACTTACCTTTTTGCTTTGAGGCAATACGTTTGGGATGCCTTTTATCTCTGACCGCGGCAGCGGACTAAGACGCTGCTAAGTAATCGAATTGTATAAGGTTCAAATTAAACAGGCAGCTATAGGAGGTGCCCCCGACCAGGGGAAAGCTCTAGCTGCCATCGCAACGTCTCTTTTGAGACTTTACGGAAAATACTCATGACCGGGGTAATTTGGAGCATAGATCCCAGTAATCTCAAAACTCCTCAGTATTTATGACCCTACTCACAAGCCCCGATTCCTTGAGCGCGGAGGATGCGATTTGGTTTGAGATAACTACGCGCTGCACAGTTTTTTTTGCAAATTCGTCAACCTGCCCTATTTTTTGGCTTAACTCTTTACCTACAGATAAGGGCACTGCTGCGTTTAAATACTTAACCTCACAAACGGTGAATATTTTGTCAGCCCGATCAAACACCAAGTCTAGTTGTAAGCCTTTGATAACTCCACCCTTGTTATGGCGAAAGTATGGTCCAGCAGAATATTGAATGCCAGAAAATTTGAGTAATTCGGCGATCCGATCCGCATGCTGCAGAACAAGAAGCTCAAGCGAGTGCCCAAGCCAATTGTGCAGATTTGGGCTAACGAAAGTTGTAGAGATGAACATATCTGGAGACCGTACCTGCGGCGCACAGCTGGGATCCATAAAATTCATGTAGAACGAGAGGAAAGGGTCCGACAGGATATAACGTTTAAATTTCGACGTACCTTTTTTATCAAATGGCACAAAGCCTGTAATGAATCCAGCTTGCTCCAAGTCGTATAACTCTTGGGTTAGTTGGCCACCACCTTGAGAGATTCCCATATCCTCTAATTCTCCGCGGCTCAAACCAAAGTAGCGTCCCTTTAGAGCCTCCACAATTTTCAAATAATTGGCACCCTTTCCGAAATGACTAACAAAAATTCGGTCAAACTCCTCTTTTAGATATCCAGACTTAGAAAAGCATTCATACGCCATTCCACGAACTGCAGACTGGTGCGCAGCGAGTAGTTCTAAGTATTTTGGGACTCCGCCTACAAACAAATAGGCAAGCAAGGCGTTTTGAGGATCGGCATCAACGAAGAACTCCCTCACTTCACTCAGTGGCAAAGGCTTAAGGTGAATTATGCTTTCAATTCGACCATAGAAGGCTTTTGATTTAAGCACTTTTTTGATCATGAACGATGCGACAGAACCCGAGAGTATCAACTTCGAGCCAGCAATTTTGCCCAGGTATCGCTCCCAAATCATTTTTAACTCAGAGATCATTTGCGAACGTCGATTCGCCATCCACTGTAGTTCATCAAGCACGATCACTGTTCCGGGATTCTGCTCTAGGTAATGGCGCAAAATAATTAGCGCTTCAGACCAAGTCTTAATTTTCGATTTGCTTTGGACGACCTCTTTGGTTTGCTGCTCAAATTGGAAGATGAAGTTATAGATTTGCGCTTGCTTAGGCTCATTCTCTAAGCCCTCAAAGAATAAACTCCTTTTGCCTCTTAGCGATTCTTCGATAAGCTTTGTTTTTCCTATGCGGCGGCGACCGAAAACGAGAGCTACCTGCTGAGCACCGCCAAGAAAATTATTTATAATTTCGAGCTCTTGCCTTCTTCCAAGGAACTTGTTCGACATTATTTTATCCCATTAAGCATGTAAATACTAGAATAAGATGCATAACACATTAATTATTCTCCTATTCAATGCATTTATAGTCAAATAGGAGATTATTTAAAATTTACGGGAGCCGCCGCGACCAGGGAAAACTACTAAACTATAACGCCCAATTTAACGACTGAAGCATCTCGTGCGATCTGCTCACAAAGCTGGACTATCCAGCCTTTCCTGTTTCCTGTCTGGTCGGGGGCACCTAAAAAGATAAAGAACCAGCCCTAGGCTCTATGCAGCTAACTGGCTGAATTGAATGCGATTCATACGAAATATGCAGTTACAAGAGGTGCCCCCGACCAGGAGAAAAATATGGCAGCGAACACACTCTCGAGGCGCATTCGTTCTACCGTCATGACCTACTATTCGCCCTGGAAAACATTTACGAAAACGCAGCTCGGCATTTCCGGCTGGCACGGCAACCGGTGTTCCCACTGCGACCCTTGCTCTTTAGCTATTATTCTTGGTCCCGGTACCCTTGAACTAGCGCCGTGTTGGATGGAGATCGCCAAGATAAGCTCAGAAAGACTATAAAAGCGCCCCGCCCCGCGCGCGGATTGCAAAGGAATACAGCGAAGACGGTGGGGTTAAACGAGCAAGATAGCGTGCGAATATGCGATCGACCTCAAACGGCGCAGTATCTATAAAATGACTTAACCCATGCAACGCAGACACGACACAAGCCTCAGAACGAGAAGCGAGCAACCTTTCAAGTACCCGTATAATATAGAACTGAACGACGCACTCATTGGGAGGCTCCGAAGTCGGAGCGATATCGATAATATCCCACCACATGTAGCAAAGCTGACTTAACTGGTCTAAGCCTTGATCTACAATCGTCCCATCCTCAGCCAATGGAGTACGACATTTACGCGCAAAATATCGGGAGAACAGCCTCCACTGCGATAGAATAAATCGCTTTTGTAATTTCTCTTCACTTTGTAGAAGGTGATAGCTGAGAAGGTCAGTCTGTGTGCAAATCATCTTCAAAATTGCAGCCACTCGCTCCTCTGGAATCGCCGCGAAATAGGAACAAGCGGACCAGAAAATAGCGCTCAGTTCAGCCAGCGCCACGGTAGCGCCACGCTGGTCTACATAGAAGGTGAAGATCTCGTCTAAAGCATCCCGATCTAGAGATTGGTCAAATAGCCCTAGTAACTTTTCCATATCAATGACCTGACTCTTCAACGAAAGACGTCACAAGCTGCCTCACCCGAGAGCGAATAAAAGCATCGTGAACCCAAGGAAGGTGAAAGTTTAAGTTTACATATGAGATGGTGTCGGGGTCCTCTGCAATACGCCTAGATAAATCGCCATAGATCCAATGAACCGCCTGACGCAGGAGCTTTTGACTCGGAGAGAGCCTAGACAAACTCGCAAGTTCGACAAGCAACGGCGAAACTTCAGAAATGAGGTCAGCTCCGCAATGGTCACAGTCATAACAGTCAAGGGCACGGCGCAGCAAAAGAAGTAAGTAGCCTTCAATTAGAAAGCTGCCGAACTGACCCGCGGACTGTATCTCTGAACACTCTACAGCCGGATCAGGACGCTCCCATAACCAATCGCCTCGAAAATTGGTCGTGTATAACAAAAGAATACTTTCACCAAGACTCTGATACTTCTCTAGAACTGGGAGTCCTGGTGCATCAAGCTTAATAGGGGCAAGGGAAGTCTGAATTGACAACCCACCCTTTTCCCAACTAACTTCGCTGCCAGAAAAAGTTGGCTGCAATATATCTGCATCGCTCCCCGCATACGCACTCTCAGCAGCCGATATAGTCTTGAGCAACTCGAACGCACATGCTCGCTGGATTTTACGAATCAGAGCTGGCTCTGAAATGAGCAGTTCTTTACCAGCGAATAGCGCTGAAAGATAGTTAATTGAGTCGGCACCTATAGGAAAATCTTTCACTAAGGAACTTTCGCGAGCCAAAGCGATAAAAATTGAATTAATTCGGTCTGACTCCGCTTGCGATTGGGGTCGACTCCCGTGACTAAACAGTGCAAGCAAATACAAAATGCCGCTAAGTATTACCCTATCCCGAGCTCCAGATACGCATGAACGATCTAGCTCCCGTAGAATATAAGAGCAACACTCATCAAATGAGGCCAGGGGGGGTCGCAAAGTAGAAAGTTCGCCATCCCTTCGAAATGCCAACTCAGTACTTAGCCAGGCGGCGGAGGCAAGGATCCGAACGTCAGGGAGGTTATCGATTATATGCATAGGCTATAGTCATGGTTGGGGCCCTCCACCATTGCACCTCCTTCCGTGGAATACTACAGCCAACCACTAAAAAATTACTTACATAGGAACTGCCGCAGCATATCGTGCGGTCTGCCCAAAAGGCCGGACTATCCAGCCTTGCGCCACGCTACAAGTTTTGGATAACGCTCCTCTATCTCAGACTCTTTACAATTAATCTCCGGCGCGAGTAAGGCTGGGCCTTTCTCGCCACATGGACCGCTGGTTCAGAACTACCTACTTCAAGCATGCATAGCTCTAGTTTTGTCTCATCAACAAATTTACAATCGCGCTATGCTCGCAAGACGCGGAGCAACTACCTGCAAAAGCACGAACTCAGCATTATTCGGTGGCCAATCATCCACGCCACTACAGGCGAATGGCTTGCGTTGACCTGCTACTATGTCAGCCAACAATTGATACAGTTCCAGAGCTATCCCTTTGAGACGTATCAGTTTTGGATTCTTGAGACTCAGGTCATTTAGGTCATGGATTATTGTGGCCCAATCATGGGGGGCATCCGGCAAGAATTCGTGACGATCCCTAGACATGGCAATACTCAACACGAGAGCCCCTTCAATGATGAGTGTTCCGACATAACTTTCATCCTCAACTTGCTCAAAGTTTAGATTCAATCTGCTCCAATCCCAATCCATATTACTAGGGAATCCTAGGGACGCCAAACAGAGATATTGCTGTACTAGCTCAGCGTGACTATCCAATAAATCGAGCTGGCACGGCCCATCCACCCGCTCAATATTACTTATGCTGGCCTGCCCGGAAATATTTTGAATGATAAACTCAGCGCTTGCATTGAAAAAGGGCCGCGCTATTTCATCCTGGGCGATTTGATACAAGAGCGCTTCGTTCACGGACTTACCCGTGGCATCGACACTCTGCGCAAAGGCATTCCAAAATTCACCAAGCTCAGCCGCAAGCACATTTTCCCCATGCAAGCGATCCAGTTCCTCTCGTATATCGGCGAGCGGGGATAGATAAAGAGCCCGCGATTCTGCCCCGCGTAGATGCGACGCCGCAATGAGCAAGACTCCCTTAGAATGGAGATCGTGGTAATGATGCGGAAATGAAGCCGGCAGATACCGGAGCAAAGTGGCAACAATATCCTGTGGCCCAATTTTCGGCAGCTTAGAAACTGCTTTTTGACCTAAAAGAAGAATCTGAAGATAAAAGTAAATCAACAGGCTCTCTTCAAAGTCATCTCTCCCAAGAATAAGCATTTGCGCAGGATAACAGGGACAGCACCGAAACTCCAGTGAAACGAAGGGCGCCCCGCGTTTTAGCCGACTGGATACCCATGTATTCTGCAATCATTGAGCCGGATATGGCAGCGAACACACTCTCGAGGCGCATTCGTTCTACCGTCATGACCTACTACTCGCCCTGGAAAACATTTACGAAAACGCAGCTCGGCATTTCCGGCTGGCACGGCAACCGGTGTTCCCGTTAAACATGCTTCGTACGAGAGCTGCCATGCTTCACTGGAGTTCAAAAAACATGATTTCCCATTCTTTGGGCACATTGGCGGGGAGTGTACAGCAATCTTTTCAGGCCAAGACTTCCACTCCGCAGGATTTGCCGGATTACACTGTCGCTTACTCCTCTCTATCACATCGACGCGAGTTTCGCCCCGAGTGCTTGGCACAACCCGCGTAGTCGTCGCGAAAATGGACCCATCAGGCAACAAGCGCTCTACGTCTGGCTCCGCGATATGATCGAGCAGCGTAGGTATCGCTACCAACCTAACAAGCAATATCTTCATGAAGTCGAACGTACGCGCATTCGATTGGCCTTGCACAAGCAGGTAGCTTAAGTCCCGCGCTGTATCAACTACGGCGTCGAGGGTGGTCAGCAACGGACCTTTTCTCCCTGTAGAAAAATACAGGACGTTCTCCGCGTACATTTGCGTACTCACTGCTGCAAGGAGCATAAGAGCTGGCGTTAACGTAACTCCATAGCTTGCTATAGATGTGGTCCCGAAGGGATCCACCCCGTTGAGCGGACTGTTATTGACATACCGATAAAGATTCAAATCCCCTGCTGAAAAACTTAGCGGGTCCTGAGAGATAAATCTTCCTAGTTTCGGGTCATAAGTTCTGGCACGAAAGTGATACATGCCAAACTCGGCATCTAGTTCCCGGCCAGTGAAGCCAAAGCGATCAACGGAGCCGGCTTGGGCACGCACCAAACCAAATGCATCATAGTTGCGATTTCCCGCAATAGCTCCGGTATTGTCCGCAATCTTCCTTAATTATTCTCCTATTCAATGCATTTATAGTCAAATAGGAGATTATTTAAAATTTACGGGAGCCGCCACGACCAGGGAAAACTACTAAACTATAACGCCCAATTTAACGACTGAAGCATCTCGTGCGATCTGCTCACAAAGCTGGACTATCCAGCCTTTCCTGTTTCCTGTCTGGTCGGGGGCACCTAAAAAGATAAAGAACCAGCCCCAGGCTCTATGCGGCTAACTGGCTGAATTGAATGAGATTCACACGAAATATGCAGTTACAAGAGGTGCCCCCGACCAGACAGCACAAAAGCAAATTTTTCTTACCTTTGGGATTTCTGCCAATACAACATGCTCGCCTCGCGCGCAGCGACTGCTTGCCAAGAGGGCAAACAATCGGTTTCCTCATCACGGTCTAGATCCACTTGCGCTAAGGTTCGCCAAGCTGAGTCCTTCTCTAGTTTGAGTTCTATCAATCCAAGTTGGCGCAACTCCTCAAGCCTCGATAACCTGCTTTCAGTCGTGGGATAATTCTCATTAAAAAGCAACTGCGCTTCAGCTAACGAGCGTGTATTAGGTCCATAGGTCGATTTCGGAAACGCCGATTGCATTGGATTATTGATCCATCCACACAAAACACATTCTTCAAAAGCCCAACAACCATATTTTAAAGTGCAGTAACCACAACAAAAGCATGTAGAGTTCTTATTTCGCTTCCCCTCCGCATCTTGCGAAGCAACCATTCTCATAACGTATGGATCAAGTAATTCGAGAAGCTGAAGCGGAGGCACTTTATGGCGATCGAGCATCATCGAGATTCCGCGCATCGCAGCAAAAACACGTTCGGTCAAAGTCCTGCCAATACCGGGGCGATACGAAGGATCCCGAGCCTGCAGATGTGCTTCAGTAGCAATTTCTGGACGAATATCTGTTTTCAAAGCATTTAGAATCTCTAACCTTATATCTGGGTGGTCTCCCCCAAAAGGATGCTCAAGCAAAGCCCACCTCGACCATGCATGCCCATCCTTAAGTATTTGCTCAATAACACCTGATGTATAAATAACTTCAGTCGGCAGTTCGCTAAAAAGCAGAGGGTCTTCTTTACAAAATTGGGGGATGCGTACTCCCAAAAGAATTTGAAGCTTTTCTTGGCTTAGAACAACTCTCAAAACCTGAAGCGCAGCGATCCTACGACTTAAGTACGAATCAGACAAAAGCTCAGTCAACCTGCGATAAATAGCTCCATTCTGGAGCCGCAACTCTAAGAATTGAGGGAATTGCCTGCTCTCATAAATCGCGAGATATTTTAAAAATTCATAGAGGTCGCCCAGATGCTCGTTCGGAATTGAATCAACAAGCAAAAGTATCTCATTTGCCAGAGAATCCTCGTTCAAGTCAGGCAGAGCTTCTAGGATGTAATCCCAGGGGTTATCGTTAGCATCCAAATTATCTGCATTGGCATTGATTTCACGGGCGGCAAATTTGCTAAGAATTGGGGCGAGTTTTGATTTCATCGTTTAAGGTTCGTACCGTGTAAATTTTCTACATCTAAACGCCATCCGTCGCCGCCTACATGGCGCCCAACCTCGCCTGAATTGAAATTACAACTCCATACCTGCCCGCCACCACTTACTCCCACCGGCGGTTTAGTTTTTGCCCATTCTGACGCCTTTATCACGCAATACCGCAAAGACCGACTCTCACGGTTCGGCAATGGACTGCTCCCTGATAGCGCGGTGCCATTAAATACTCCAAGCCCAAGTTGGAACTGTCGAACCGTTACCCCAAGGTCAGGCAAGTTCCAAAGTGCGAGGCTTAACTGTCGTTTGTCAGTGCGGCCATGGGTTGCAAACTGCAACTGGAGTCGCATTCTGTTCATTTGACACTTTTTTACTAGATGTCCAAGTAGGGCGATAGGAAGAAACTGATTACCGGAGTGCGCGAATTCTGCAACGGTAAAAACTTCGTCAGATAAAGCGGATGCAGCAAAGAGAAAACCACAACTTGCTGCGACGGCCAAGGCAGTTTGCGCAGCAGCGCTGGTTAATGCTGCGGAATACATCGGCACAGATTCAGCAAGTGCAAGTGCCCCACTTGGGTCTACCAATGTCGCCGGATTGCCCGCCGCATACCCATATCGATTCAACTCACGAGTATACTTGTCTGGGAATACGAATTTATCGCCAGACGTAAAGCGCCCTGTTGATGGCTGGTAATTCCTTGCGCGCAAATAATAATTGCCAGATTCACTGTCGCGCTGTTCGCCAGTAAAGAGGTAGAGGGTATTGGAGCTGCCGCTTTGGGCGCTAATGCTACCAAACGCAGAATAACGATACGTGTCACTAAGAGCAGGAGTTGCTCCGCTCAGCGCCCGTGTGCTGCCTAGGGCGTCATAGTGAAAATGGCGACTGGTGCCGTTTGCGGTCTGCGCTTCAAGGTCGTTCCCATATACATAGCGCATATCGGTGCTGCCGCCAGGCAAGCGTTCTTCAAGCACCTGCGCATAATCTTGATTATGATCAATCAAGAACGAACGAGAGACTCCTGCATTGGTAACGCTGCGCCTAATGCCATCAAAATCATAAGCATACTGCCACGAGCCTGAAGCATTGCTGAATGAAACAAGCCGATCCATTGAATTCCAACCGTACTGCGCACCGCTGCTTTCTTGGAGTAAGTTTCCGGCAGGGTCATACTGATACGTTTTGCTGCCTTCAGAAAGAAGCCGGTCATTTGCGTCGTACTGGTACGTGGTAACAACTCCATCGGAATTTTTGCTTAGCCTATTGCCAGTTGCATCATAGGTGTAGGCTGTGATGGTGCTGCTGGTGCCTGGGGAACTTACTTGTTCTGAGATAAGGCGATACAGGGCATCGTAGTTATAGTTAGAAACTGTGCCGTCAAGCTCAGTGACACTAGTTCTGTTGCCGACTAAATCATAGGTGCTTGTGAACCGCTGCAAGACCACGTTACCCGGCGCCAAGGTGGCAACCTCAATCTTACGATCCATATTGTCGTAAGTGTTTTTGGTAATTAGCCCATTTGCATGCTGCACATCGGTTTGGTTGCCTACAGCGTCGTAGAGATAACTTAAAGATCCGATGCTTGCATCTGTGATTTGAGCGATTCTATTGAGCGCATCGTACACATAACTTGTTGTTCCAGATGGAGTGCTGAGAGTTGTTCTATTCCCCGCCGCATCATAGCCATACGCTACAAAGCTAGAGTCTGGATTCGTCACATTTGTAAGACGCCCACGCAAATCATACTGATAGGTAGTATTTCCCTGTGCATTTGTAGCTGATTGTCTAAGTCCATCAGCTCTATACACAAAGCTTTCTGGACCTGAATCAGGATAGGTAATAAGCGTCACTAAGTTGCTGCTGTTATACTGCCGCGTAATGGTTTGAGCATTTAGGTTAGTGTGGCTTACTTGGTTACCATTGGGATCATAGGCATATGCTTCAAACATCCCCAAAGGTAAAGTCTTTTTAACGAGCCGCCCCACTTTGTTGTATGCAAAACTCGTTACTCGATTATTGGCGTCGGTTTGAGTAATTTTATTGCCAACTTCGTCATAGGCATATCTTGTTTCGCCGCCCAAGGCATCGATGACCTTAGTGACGCGCCCAGCCCAGTCATATTCAAATTGAGTTAATCGGCCTAGCTCGTCGGTTTTGGCAATCTCTCGGCCCTCCGCATCGTAAGCTGAAGTCGTGAATGTACCGTTCGGGGAATCGGTGCGAATTACCCGCCCTTCAGGATCAAACTGATAACCGAGCGCCCTACCCAGAGGGTCGGTCGTTGAGGTCATATTTCCAACGGCATCGTAAGCACTAAGAGTAATTTGATTAAGAGGATTTTTGACCTGAATCTGACGATTAAGAGCATCATAGGTATACTCGGTGCGGTAGCCGCGCTCGTCTATCTCTGCCACTACATTGCCCACCGCATCATACTCGTTGCGAGAGAAGTTACCATCAGGGTAGGTTACTCGGATCTGCCGGTTTAACGCATCGTACTGATACTGAGTGACCTGCCCCATTCTATCGGAGCTTTGCAGCAGGTTGCCTTCAGGATCGTAAACAAAATGCTCCTCACTCAGGTCCGGGTGAGTAATCTTGATGCGCTGCCCCTTAAAGTCATAATCAAAAGTTTTGGTGTTTCCGTTTTTATCGGTGATTGTTCGGACTCGGCCCTCACTATCGTAGGCGGAAAGCAGCTGATGCCCCTCAGCATCAGTAGTAGAGAGGAGGCGATTCTCCGCGTCATAGGTCATGGCCGTGATAAGTGTTTCTACTCCGGAGGAAGTTGCCCTGGTCTCGCTCTTGGATACCAGATTTCCCTTTGCATCGACCACAGTAGTCACCACATGACCAGAAGGATCGATAAGCGTTGTTAGATGCCCAAGTGCATTATAGCCAAACTGAGTGCTCTGCCCGAGTGCATTAGTCGAACGCAGCTGATTGCCAGCCGCATCATAGAGATAGGTTTGAGCTTGACCAGCGAAATTGGTCTCACTTAAAAGGAGTCCTTGTGGACTATAAGATTTTGTAGATGTGACTCCTAATGGACTTGTTTCCGAAGTTTCCTGACCAAAACTATTATAGGTATAAGTAGTTACTCCACCTAAAGCGTTCGTAGTGGAAAGTAAATTATTTGAGCTGTCGTAGGAGTAGGTAGTCACTCGACCTAAGGGGTCCGTCTCCGATGTTTTGTTAAAGTTTTGATCATAGCTAAATGACCTCACAAAACCCAAGGCATCTGTGACCTGCGTTAAATTACCACTGGTATCGTACTGATACACCGAAGTATTCCCGCGTCTATCAATAATAGTTTCGCGGTTATTGACAGTATCTATACCAAGCTGAATTTCATGACCAAGGGCATCAATTTGTTTTTGTAATCTACCATTGGCGTCATATACGTTGGTGAGCACTAAAGTATTGTTAGCGTCACGAATAGTGAGCAAACGATTGGCACTGTCATAGGTATAGTGAGTGTGCTGCTGCAGAGTGTTGGTGACACGAATAAGGTTTCCGCTCGCGTCGTACAAATACTCAATATCATCGCCGCCTGGAACAACAATGCGTGTGATACGCTGAGCTGCGTCTCGCTGAATAGAGACACTTTGACCTGAGGAGTGCACTATTGAACCAGCGGTAAAGGACAAGGTATTGAAGTTCGGATCGCGAATTTCTTTAAGTCCTTCGGTTTCGGAAATCAAATAGCGCAGGCGGTCCTTGGTTGTAAGGTAATACTCGGTCGGGTTAAAGGGGTCGACAAATTCGTAATAAAAAATGCCAGATTTAAATAGATAGGTGGCAGGTACTTCAAGTACATCAGTAACCCCTGGGTCTGGCCTAAAATAAGGCACGTGGAATGGTAAAAGTACCGACACGGGATACGGCATGAAAGTAAAGCCTACGCGCCGCCCGTCAGGTCTAGTGACAAACACACGGGCCCCTGCATACATCGCACTTAGTGGCTGCTCTGGCACATTGTCTATAACGCGGCCAGGAAGCTGCATACGCCAACCGTTGCCAAACTCGTACGGCGAGCGATCGAAGCTGCGGTACTGACGGCTGACATTCAGCGAAATGCCTGTAAGCGGAATGCTAAAGTCGGTTACGGAAAGCGAGAACTCGCCCATCTTCTTTCTGGTTTCCACCGTATAAGGGAACCAAAAATCTAGAAGATGGGTAGGAGTATCTACAATGATATACAGGCGATAAGAATCGTCAGCCAAAACTCCGGGATCAATCGAGCCAAAGTTAATATTTTGGCCTGCCCCCACTCCGCTGCCAATTTGAATGCCGCTCGTGTCCCCGTCTCTTCTAAACTCGGCAACCCAAGTGAGCGCCGAACCATAGCTTGTAGACAATTCAGCAATGTCGCCAACAAAAGAAACAGGTGTTGTTAGAGCCGCGCCAGGAACCGGGGTGTCTAGGCCAACAAAAATGCCGTTGTTGGTGCTTCCAGTAGACCCGCCAGGGATGCCTCCACCTGGGCCCCCTGTGCCAACAGGAACTACATCAATTGCAAAATCTTGGAATGTTTCTGCGCCTAAGTTGTCTAATGCTCGCAATCGCACTGGCACAGCGGTTGCGAGGGCTGCGGGCGTCCAAGTAAGGCTATTCGAGCTAGAAAGCTGCATGCCACTTGGGCCATCAATTAGCGAAATGCTTACACTGCCGGCTTCTGGGTCAAAGGCTGAAACTTGGTAGATGTACTGAGAGCCTAGTTCAACGCTGGTGACTGGCTGAGAGCTAAATACCGGCGGCTCGTGGTTACGAACTTCAAGAGTATAAGATTGTGTAGCGGTAAGACCTGCAGGGTCGCGCACTCTTAGCACAACTGGGTAGTTGCCGATTAAGGACTGATTCGGCGTCCAAGTGACAACACCGCTTTGTGGGTGGATTGAAAGTCCAAGTGGGCCTTGCACTTTACTGAAAGTAAGTGCTCCGCCTTCTGGGTCGCTGGCTTCTGCATTATAAAAGTAGAGCCCTAAAGCACTCGTAGAAACAACTGGGCTACTTACAAATTGAGGCGGCGCGTTTGGCAGAACCTCTAAGGTATAACTTTGCTGAGCAATAAGTCCCGCAATGTCGCGAGCTCTAATTGCTACATTATGCATGCCAATGTGGTTGGCATTTGGAGTCCAACTTAATCTGCCCGTAGTTGGGTTTATGCTCATGCCCTGAGGGGCAGACTCAATAGAGTAAGTGAGCACATCACCTATATTAGGGTCTAATGCTTCACTGTTATAGGAATACAGGTTGCCCTCGTAGGCCTGCATCACTGGGGTAGAAACAAACTGAGGGGCATAATTTATAAAAATTGGCGTAACCTCAACACGGAAAGCTTGGGTAGCAAAGCGCCCGATACGATCTTCAACTTTGACTCGCACAAAGTGGGAACCCGCCTGCTGTGTGGTTGGAGTCCACTGCACAAGCCCCGCCGAATTCATGCTCATACCTTGGGGACCAGTTACGAGATTATAGGTTAAGACATCCCCTACATCAGCGTCTGTGGCCTCAACCTGATATCCATATGCGTACCCCGGGCTACTTCCGGTTTGTGGGTGCGAGATAATCTGCGGCGGACTATCTTGTCCGCACTGCATTCCATATGGAGTTCCACTGGCTTCGTTTGAATCTGCAGACTCGGCGCCAGCGCCATCTACCCAGCGAATCATATAATAGTATGTACGCTCATCTACTACATCGGTGTCGGTATAGGTAACCACTCCATTTACATAGCCAGATTGTATCGGCGTAAAGCTACTACCTCCGGTGCGGCGATATATGGTGTAACTTGCTGCTTCAGCTATGGGTGACCAAGAAAGTTCCACTGCACCCTGAAGGCTATAGGTTAAAAGATCGGTGATTCGCGATCTTTCGTATTGGTTTTGCAGTACTTCAAATAATGTGGGCAGCGCTATCTCAACCCAAGTGGTCGCGGCTAAGTCTGTTTGGAAAGAAGCTGATTTCCAGTAACCATCTCCGTATTGGCGATTCAGTAAATATTCAGCGCCACGTGCCAATTGAGGATCTAGGCCCTGATTGGTCACCAAAAGCAGCGCTCTCAGAGCCTGAGCACTTGGATACACCTTAGAGGCATCAGCACCGTTTGCATTTTCACCCCATCCGCCATCGGTGCGCTGAATTGAGCGCAAGAACGTTGCGGCTTGCTCAATTCGAGTAAGAGCAGCGGTCGCTTCAGCAGTATTTAGGTGAGGCAAAGCTTCAAATAGACCAATAATTGTTTGGGCCGCTGTGCGTACACTGCGGTTATAGGTCCACGCGCCACCGGCGTAGCCGCTCATTCTATTTGCTGCATTTTTTAGGGCACTTACAAACCCGGCTGGTGGCTCGAATAGTCCTACGTCTGTAATTGAAACAGGAACAAAATTAGAACTGAGGGTAGGATTCGGATCGGTTGTTACTTCAATTCGGAGTCGCTCAAGCTGATGAGCCGCCTGAATTTGAGTAAAGCGAACGCGATCTATGGTTTGAGGCTGACTAAATTTCCAGATGCCTTGGGCGGGATTCACCAGAACATTACCCGGCGAATAGGCCCAGCCATCTTGGATGTTATCGCGAATATCATTAATAGTATTCGCAATAGGATAGTTCGTCTGAGAGAAATTGGCCTGGGTGGTCGACACTGCCAACTCAGAAAACTGATCGAAAATTTCAAGCTCATTAATCACAAAGTTGTTGTTCGACGCAAAAGAGTCGAGCACTGTAACCTTAAGCCCAGTTACGTTTGACTGGGGAACCAAAACAACATCGAACACATTTGTAGAATTCTGCGTAAACTGTACTTCGTTGGCCGAGATCTGCGCACCCGCCACCGGAATAAAATTACCAGACTGCACTCTTTCAATTAGTGTGGCCAAAGCCTCAATATTGCCCGAAGTATGAGTTGCACTCGGTTCGTTGTATCCGGCAGTATCCGACCAAAGAATATTCGAGTCATGGTCCCAAAACCAACCGCCTCCTGGCCCCTGCTGAGAGACAAGCCAGTTAAGCCCGCTAATAAGGTTTCCCGTTAGCTGGGTAAAACGCGGACCAGAGAAACTTTGCACAGCCCAAGACCAAAGTGATGTTTGGGTGCGATAATGGGAACTATGGAATGGTGATACCCAACCCGCTGAGTTCTGCCAAGTTGAATAGGCAGTAACAAACTTGTCGAGTAGTTTTTCGTCGATAGGCAAGTCTGGCAATTTTGCCTTGGATTCATTAAGGCCCACCGTTGCCTGGGTTTGAATATGGCAACCAAAACAATTGGCATTACTAGTAGTCACCCACGATTGCCAATTTGCCACCGCACGCTGCTGCCAAAGCACGGAGCGAGTCATTGAGTCTCGCACCTGCGCAAGTAAGGAGTTATTAGGGCCAGATACTTGAGTCAGCGTGTACGCGAGAGAGCCCCTATTGTCGCCGGGGCTGGGGTCATCGAACCAAAAATAGACCGGGGCCTCTACCGGTAAATATATAGTGAAGGAAGATCCCAGTGCCGCAGTTTCCGCCTCAGCGGCAGTTGCATACCGATTAAACTGATCGTGGGTAAAACCAAACACATAGTGCTTGCCAAGCATTGGGACCGACACATTAAGAGATGCCTGCCAGGTGCGGCCATTGTTAGCAGTATCATTATTCCAAATCGACGAGGCTCCACTTTGGAACGCCACCGTATAAATTCCAGCATGCAAAGTGCGCATCTGGGCACTGTTTATAAAGTTCGAACTGGTTCCGGCATCTGAAACCGCGTCTACAGAAATTACTTCTGGCTGGTGGGGAGTGACGGATTCGGGGCCAAAGGCGATGAGTTCGTCGTATAAATGAAAGTGATTATTGGCCGAATTAAATAGTCCATAAATTTTTAGATAACGAGTTTGAACCGGCGCAAAATCTTCACGAACTATTCCTCGATACTCACCCACCGACTTATCTAGAAGCGGGACATAGTTCTGGGCATCCGTAGAATGCTCCACTCGGAATCTGTAAAAGCGGTCATCGCCATCCCATAGATGAAGTTGCAAGCCATCTAGGGTGCGTAATTGTCCTAAGTCAATTTGAATACTCTGCTGGGGCTGAATGGTCACCGCAACATACTGTTGATTGCCGCTACTTAAACCATCAATTAGGCTGGCTGCGGTAAAACCACCAGTGGGACTTCCTCCAGTAGCTGTCGCTCCTTTCGATGCCAACGCCCAGTTAACTCTGTTAAGGGAAGGATCGGTGGGTATAACTCCCGATAATCCGCCCTGGGCAAATGCAGAACAGGCAAAAGCAAAGTACGTGACTAATAAAATTATTTGGCGAAGCAAACTCATAGGTTGCCCCCCAGGCAGGCGCTTTGTACTTGAGGCACGGCCGCCAAAACTTTCTGCGCACCTAAGGCCACTTTTTTGCTTTGCTTCGCAAGTTTATTTGCGGCACTCATCTGCCCTTTACCATTCTTCGCTTTCTTTAGGTCTTTCAGCCCAGTTGCAAATGCGGAAGTAAAGAGCTCCGCATTCCGGGAATATTCAGCAATCACATTCGAATGATCAAAACCAGCGCAAGCTGCCTGATTTTGGCAATTCTTCATTAGAACTGGAATCGCCCACACTGCCGATTTGCTCGCGTCAAATAACTTCTTTGCTTCTGTGGAAGCCGATTTTACAAGCTTGCCGCTTACGCCTGCCTTCTTCATTAATTTTGTAAGCGCGTCTAAGTTTTTACGCTGTTCGAAGGCAAATTTTTCAAGCTGAATTAGGTGCTCGTGCAAATCACGTGAGTTACAGCCAAGTTGGCAATTATTAATAAGCACTGAGGTGCCGCAGCGGGCCGACAAGGTACCTTTGGCTTCTTTTTTGCCCTTAACAGTAAGCGCCACATCACAGCGTAGCTCCTGTCCAAGTTGCGGCTCATTCACGGCCAACACTGCCTGACTTGGCTTTAGGCCGATAAAAAATCCCCCGCAATTTTTTGTGCAAATTTGTGGCGCATAGTTTTCTGCGCCCTGACTGCAATTTAGCTCCCAGGTATATGAAAGCTTCCCTTTGCTGGCAAGTTTACTCTTGCTGCCGTCAACCAGCAGTTTTACCTCTGGGCTTAAGCAATAACTTTGCGCATCAAGAACTTGAACTCGGCACTCTATGCCCTTGCGGCTTACAACTGGAGACAGTCCCGCATCAGGCAACAATGGTGGCTGCGGGGACTGAGGCACTGGCGTGGAAGTAGCCGTTGGCAGTGGAGTCGGTGTTGGAACAATCGGCGTAGGCGTGGGTGGTAATGGAACTAGGTTTGGCTGAAAGGAGCAAAAAGGAAAACTAAAATCCCAAGTAGTCTGGCACCCGCAACAAGTGCGCATAAGCTGCTGAGAGCACTGGTCTGTGACGCTAATACTGCGGCAAGTGCTTAAATAGCCAATTCTATCTTGGCAAAATTGTGAGCTCTGGGCGTGAGAGAATTGGATGAGCCCGCCATGTGCGTAAACAATCAGCACCACGAACAGCCAACGCATTTGACGGGTGAATCTATGTACAAAAGCCAATCGGCACCTAATCGTGACTGAATCATACTGCGACGACTCTTCAACGCGCACGCAAGGATGCCATAGCTAACACAGCCTCAAGGCGAATTCCAGGAAATTCGGAGACAAAAAATTGGCTAGAACGCTGAGGCAGCAGTCAACCTGCGCCGCCTTGCACTTAAGAGGTCCACAAACGCGGGTCTCCTCGTCGGGGGTCCAATTCATTTCCAATACATTAAGGAATGACTACGGATTGCAATCCAATACGCGCACAGAACTTTCTGTCTAAAATCGCGAAGCGTAAACTTTTCTAGCGCTAGAGCCTTGAAGATGCTAGAATCTAGGAATCAATCACCCTCAGCTAGAAAGTAAGCAATTCAGTGGCCCTGCCTTCCTTATTAATTAGTCTCAGACATTTTTGATCCCTATCCGTAGTTCGCGGGTAGAATTTTGTTACCTTGCGACACGGAAATCATGAAAAAGTTATTTTTTGGGAGGCATTCCCCTGCCACAACAAAAAGTGCTTTACGCAGGTCTTATTCCAATTTTGAGCTGCTTCTTCCCTCGCTCGGAGTCGTCACCGATAAGTTCAGTGGCAAATCACGTGGCATTGCATTTAGTACGATCGGGGGTGAACAGACTAGCGACGCAGCAATCAAAGAATTAGTTGCTGGCATACATGATGGATGCTCCATCATGCTTTGCGAAGCTCGTCCACATATTAGTTCTGTTTAGCCGAGGCTTTATTCGTCATTACGTTACGATGCGAGCCCTGTCTCCTCACCTACTATCAATTGGCGTAGGTGTCGCATTTTAACAACGAAGTAGCACCGTACGTTTTTGAATAATAAAGGTTCCCATGACAGACTCCAAAAATTTCCTTGCTTTTATCTTACACACCTTGAAGGGGCTCGAAGTCGGCGACTATTCGAGAGTAGATACAGGCAATGCAGCTTTTGATGGCGAGCTCGAGAATACAATTATCGACACTCTGAGACATATTCTGCGCAGAGACCTACTAAACCATGAGGCATTACGAAAGTGCGTTATCGGAGACTACTCAGTAGCTCTAAAAAATTCTGATGCTCATGATATTACGGGGAGCCTAATCCATGCCGTACTTGAGAAATTACGCGGGGTTGTGCAACAAGCAAATGTCATTGCGCTGGGCGACTACTCAGCCGAAATTTCCCCTCAAAGTGAACGCGATGAGCTGGGAATCGCTTTATATCGAATGACTAAGACTCTTCGTGAAGTAGCAGAAGTAAGCGTGGCTATCTCATCAGGCGATTTTACAAAACAAGTGGAGGCAAAAGGCAAACAGGACTACTTGGCTCAAGCAATGAATAATATGATTGAAAGCCTACGAGAGGTGGAGCGACAAGCCAGCGCTATCGCGTCCGGGGAGTACAATGTGCAGATCACTCCGAGAAGCGATCGCGACGAACTCGCGCGTTCAATTGATAAAATGATGCGGGTTATTAGAAGCCAACTTATTGCGCTTATAGAATCGAATGAAAGCCTCACTGAATTTGCTCACGTGGCATCACATGATCTCAACGCACCCCTGTGTAAGATTAAGTATTGCTGTGAACTAATCAGCGAGGCGTGTCTTGGTAAGCTACCCGATAATGTGTACAAGCTTTTTGATGTAATCAATCGAAGCTGCGACCAGCTTTTAAGACTTATTGGTGACCTCTTAGAACACGCAAGCATAGACGGCTGCGAGCCAGTACTTTCAGAAGTTGATCTTCATCAGCTTACCAAAGAGTCAATTTCGGACCTTTCAGAAGATTTAGAGGCTGCAAACGCACGAGTGCTCATCCGCTCTCTCCCAGTTGTACTGGGTCAACGCACACTCCTAAAGCGACTACTACAGAATTTAATTGGCAATGCCTTGAAGTACCGTAGCAAGAGTCCATTAATACTCGAGATCATGACTACCGAAGATAAAAATTAATGGATCGTTTCATTTAAAGATAACGGAATTGGAATAGACTCGGCTCATTTTCAAAAAATTTTCACTCCCTTTGTGCGCTTGCAAACTGCGGGCAACACTCCTGGAACTGGGATAGGGCTCGCAAGTTGCAAAAAAATAGCGGCCCAAATGGGCGGGAAGATTTGGGTAGAATCAAAGTTGGGAGTTGGTAGTACATTCTTTGTGAGTATTCCGAAGATACTCGGTTCCATGATTGACGATACCCCATCGCTTCTACCCTACAAGAAAAAGATTCTTGTAATCGACGACGACAACGATCAGTTGCTTATTTTTAGAGCAATTCTTAGCAAGGGAGATTTTGACATCACCACGTCAACTTCATCCTTGGCAGGTGTTGAACTGCTTTCTAAAGAAGCCTTTGATCTCGTGATATCGGATGTGCACATGCCGCAGATGAATGGCGTGTCATTTGTTCGAGCAATTCGAGAATACAGCAGAATTCCGATTCTCATGCTTACATCCAGTGGTTCAGAGATGGAGGCGGAGTTAAGAGAGCTCGGCGCAACCGAGTTCTGTATGAAGAAAGATGCCTACTCGCGACTGGTTCCCATGGTGATTGGACTACTGCGTCCTTAATGCCTATACGGGCATCAACCATTTCACTCTCAGCTCCCCCAACTCTGCCTTCGCTGCACCAATAGCGGAGCCGGGTGCCTGCACAACCCGGTCCGACAGCATTTATAGCGAAGATAGGCCACGAAATACCCCATTACCCGTAGAAGCTGCAAAAATATCGCTTTCTATCCCCGGTACAATTACTGAAGCAGCTCATGAGCTTTTCCGGCAATCTACGGCTACGGCGCAAAATGCAGCAGGCTTACGTGTGGCAGTCTGTTCTTTTCAAACTTCAATCAAAGTTACGCCCGTGACAGTTTAGAGTGCGAAAATAGGACTCTCAATTTGCCCACATATTGGCTACAAATTGAAGCAGCAAATAAGAGAGACGAATGTACTCGGTTGAAAAAAACCGCCCACAAGGTGATTTTTTCAACCCAACCTAATGTTATCAATCAGCCGCACCCCACCTACAAAGGCCGCTACAAGCAAACGGCAAGGCTTAGGCCCACAAACTGACACAATTTTTAAAGAGTCTTCTTCTACAAGGTGCACATACTCAACTTTGTCAGCGCTACCCTGAAGACGCTTCTGAACGAGACTACAAAGTATCTCAGCCGAACGCTCTCCCTGCTCAAACGCCTTTTGAGCTTCGAAAAGTCCTTTACTAATCGAGAGCGCTCGCTGTCTCGCTTCAGGCGACAAGCGCACATTGCGAGAGCTCATGGCCAAGCCATCCGCTTCGCGAATAAGCGGCCCACGTATAATTTCGATTGGGAAATGCAGATCGCTTACCATTTGCTCTATAATTCTAAGCTGCTGAAAATCTTTTTCGCCAAAGACGGCTGCGTCCGGCTGTACAGCATTAAAGAGCATAGCAACAACGGTGCTGACGCCGCGAAAATGTCCAGGCCTATGGGCCCCTTCGTGCTGAAGCGGCAATTTTTGAAGCTCTACCCAACTTTCAAACTGTGGGCCATACATCATGGCCGGAGTGGGTAAAAACACGGCTGCTGTTCCCGCTTGCTCAAGCATTTGTAAATCTCGGGGAATATCGCGGGGGTATGCTTCTAGATCTTTTGGATCGTTAAACTGGGTTGGATTAACGAATATAGATGAAACAACCACATCACAACTTTTGAGAGCCAAATGCACAAGGCTCAGATGCCCCTCATGCAGGTATCCCATGGTTGGCACAAACCCTACCCGACGCCCAGCTCGTTTTTGGGCCAAGCTAAATTCCCTAACTGATTGCACTGACTCACATACTTGAATTTTTGGCATAGCCATATTCCTTTACCGCAACAAACCCAAAGCTGTTTCAGGCCGAGTTCTACCTCAAAATGAGACTTTAGGCGAATGCAGTTCCAATTGCCTATACTGTCCAAGTGGTTAACAATAGGTCGTTATTCGTTCTATGGAGGCCCCGTGTTGCATCAGTTTCTACTCGTAGACCCCTCACCACGACGTTTCTCAGCGATTCTTTTCAAAAGCTTTTGCGCTGCTGCATTTTTGTTACCGCTCACAGCTTGTTCTAGCAGCAAAGCCACTCCAGAACCGGAGGCCACCGAAGTAAAACTTTCCGATGCAGAATTACGCGATGCTCCTGAAGGTGTACTTTTTAATGATGCGCGCCGCCTTTATAAAGCCGGGCTTTATTCGGTGTCGGTTGAGTCATTTGATTCCCTAAGATTAAATTACCCAAACAGCCCCTACGCCGAGTTTGCTGAAATTAAAGTGGCTGATGGCAACTTTGAGACAAAAGAATTTGCAACCGCAGCAAATCAGTATGAAGAGTTTGTAAAAAACCATCCTATCTCGCCCAATGTGCCTTATATGCTTTTCAGGGCTGGGCGAAGCCACCAGTTGCTTAATCGTGGAGTTGGCCGAGATGTAGCTCCCCTAAAAAAAGCCCTTGAACTATACAAGCGTGTGCTTACGAATCACCCCGATAGTATCTACGCGAGTGAGGCTAAACTTCGATACGATGAGGTGCTTTCACAAATTGCTGCTCATGAAAAGTTTGTGATGGACTTTTATAAAAAGCAAAACAACGAGAAAGCCTTACAGGCCAGACAACAAAAGTTTGAGCGTGAGTGGGCCCATCTTAATTTGAAGAACTTACCCTCTGAAGAACTTGGAACCCCTGCGGCCCCCACTATGGTGCTTAACCAGCCTCCGACCACTCCGAAGCTCCTCACCGCTCAAAAAGCAGGGCTCTACGCCGAGTCTATGCGCGCAAGTCTTAACACAAAGCAGCTTCGAACTGAGGCCAAAGCTGTTTCTTCTCCGCAAGAGGGTCCTGGACTGCGACTCCAGCGCATTGCCTGCGAACAAAATTCTGTCTTTATCTATCTTGATAAACCAATTGAAGACTCAAGCTTCGTGGCAAAATACAAGCTATCAACTCCTCAAGAAGGTGTTGTATCGATACAGGTGCCAGGTGGGTTTAGCAAAGACACTACGGTTGATTGTTATGCCAGCAAAGATTTAGAACTCAAAACATCTGGAAAGCTCACATTGAAAACCGCGAACTCTGTACAGGTGATGACGTTAGATAACCCGCCAAGGCTTATGCTCCTCAAGCGCGAATCTTAGAGGCTATGGCAGCCTCAGGCGATAAATCCTGTTTTTTTAGATTCTCCAAGAACTGGTTTCCGAGAATATTCCAATCACCTAGTGAATCACCGCGCTTTATTGAAAGCAGCCCAATTGGCAACGCTGCAGTCGGCCCTCCAATCCATCCAATCGAGCGCACCGAGGCGAGAGTCACTAGTTTAAAAACTTTTTGAGGATTAAGAAGCTGCTGAGTAGCTCGAATACTGGCTTCGTCAACATGATAATCAAATGAGCTTAATACCTCTTCATTCGCCGAAACCACAGCGACTCGTAAAAATGCAGCGCCGTCATTTGCGCGAAGCGGCAGCAAATGAAGCTTGGCCCCTTCTGTGCTATGCAACAACGCTTCAAGTGTACGCCCAGCTAGTTCTTTAAGGCCCTCGCCATTTGGCCCCTGACTAAAACACGTAGCGCACATTCCCATAAGCACCCGCCGCATGGAGGTAATGCCTTCAGCGCTTAGTTGCGTAGTTAAAGAAAAGAGCGCCTGGTGCGCATCGAGAGAGCCTATGCTTCTCGCGGCAGGCACTGAGTCTCTAAGTTCTGAAGCGAGCTGCTCCAAATAGGTAGATGCCGCTTTAATACAGCCAGCTCCAGGTGAACATACACCCCAAGTATCCGCAACGTGTTCAAGAAACGATCCGCTTGCGCCCTTTCCTGCAAGCTCTTCTTTTGCGCGCAGTCCACGATCATCGGCATTTGGATTTGATGGGTTCATACTTCCTCCCCTAACACCCGGCTATAAAGATGTAGTTTAGGCCGGGATACAATCAACTAGAAATTACTATATACCGCTCACAAGATGAATTTCCATCTTTAGCCAACTGAACAATATAGTGACTGCCACCGTTACCTCCCCCTCATTTTGGCAATTACTCTATTTGTTGCCGGCTTCTTGAATAAGTTTCAACATGTTACAGTTTGGAGGCCTTTCTCATTTTTGGCCGTATCGCATGCCACCACAGAATTCACAGAGTCTCCCAAGCACGCCCTCCTCCAGTATCGAAATGCTGGTTGAGGCGCATACTGAAAAGCTTTTGAAGGGTGCGTTAGGTCTAGGCTTCAGTAAGGATGATGCCCGTGAGTTGGTGCAAGTAGTTTGGCTTACCTATTTAGAGGTTGCTCATACATTTAAAGGAGAGTCTAAGATAAGCACATTTCTGTATGGCATTTTGTACAACAAAGCTAAAGAAAAGTGGCGCGAAGATCGCAAACTAGTTCCAGATGAAAAAATAGATGAGCTCGTAGAATCATATTTCGATTCTCGTGGCCACTGGATTAAACCGCTACAAAACCCCGAGCAATTCATGGCAACCTGCCAGACACTGCACCTTATAGAGCATTGTTTTGACAAACTTCCACTCGCCCAGCGCACCGCCTTCTGGCTACGGGAAATTAACGAAGAGGCTACATCTGAAGTGTGTCATATAATGAAGGTGACTAATTCTAATTTGGGAGTACTCCTGTTTCGAGCTAAAACCCGACTAAGGGAATGTATTCAGCGTCGCAGTGCCGCAAGCGATTAATTCTAGGGGTTAACGTATGCCTAGTTGTAAAGAAGTGGTGCATCTTTTAAGCAAAGAACAGCGGCTTAGCGTGTGGCAACGCCTGAGGCTCTTCCCTCACCTTCTCATTTGTTCAAATTGCTCTCTTTATTCAAAGCAAATAAGCGCTCTCACAAAAAGCTTTAAGAATCTCTTCCTCAAACGAGCCCAAACAGACCCTCAAGAAATTCAGCAATTAAAGGCCCAGATCCTAAAGAGCGCCTTGGAAAATGACTCAAAGAGCGAAAAGCCAGATAATAAAACTGAAACGTAGCAGCACATGATTGAAGAAAGCTCTGCGCCCGCTCACAAACTCGCGAAACGAATCGGTCTGCGGGGAATTAGTTTTTCAGCGCTTTAAATTCGATATCGCTCTTTAAACTTGCGCGTTCACGCGCCCGCGCAAAGGCACACTCTATCAGTCGCTCAATTAACTCTGTATAGAGTAGCCGTGGGTTCGTCTTTTCCCAAAGATAAAATGCCAGCGAGCCCGGCGGAGAATTAACTTCGTTAAAATAAGGCTGGCCACTTTGTTTATCTACAATAAAATCGAATCGAGCCACCCCGTTACAACCCATGGCTTTAAAAACTTGTAGCGCATACTTTTGCACTTGGCTCCGCAGCTCAGTTGAAATTTGAGGAGGATCGATAAGCCGGGTCAGACTTGCCATTCCCTGGCTATCACCGGTCTTTTTACCACCTCGAAGGTATTTATCCTCATAGGTAAGCGCATGATCAGAGGCCACCGGCATTTCGATTACCGAAACCGAAGGTTCGGTTCCAGCCACTACTGAAACATTTAACTCGAACATGTCCGTCATGCAGCGCTCGACCAGCGCCTCGTGATCGAAAGCAAAAACTCGGGCCAAACAAACAGCAAGCTCTTCTCTGTTTTTGGCGCGCCCAATACCGATACTTGAGCCAGAATTGTTGGGCTTAATAAATAATGGGAATTGAGTGAGCCCCGGCGTAGCTATAACGTCATCAAGGGCCTGCTGCAAATTCTGCAAAACAGAGGCCTTAGTAACTAGCTTCCCTGGCACTGTTGGCACCTGAAAGGCCTGCACAAATTCTTTACAACATTGCTTGCTCATAGAAAGCGACGCAGCAAGCACGCCGCAGCCGACGTACGGAATTTCGGTTAATTCAAAAAGCCCTTGAATACAACCATCTTCGCCGAAGCGCCCGTGGAACACTGGAAAGAACACATCTACGGGAATCATTTCGTTGCTGGCAATTACACTGAGTCCTCCGAGTCCTGGTTCAGGCCTCAAGGTCACTTGGGTCAGCTCTGTGCGTCTTTTCGCAAATTGCGTGTAAAAACTCCTTTGCAAAAGCGCAGCCCCTGTGTGCCAGCGTCCGTCTTGATCGATATATACCGGTATTGGTTCGTAACGCAGCGTATCGACCGCCGAAATAAGTTGCAAAGCAGAGATAACAGAAATTTCGTGTTCAACCGAACGTCCACCAAACAACACCGCAACTCGAATTCGCTTCTGCCTGCTCACTAGAACCTCTCTCTGAATTCAAGCTTATCTGGGAGATCATTTTCAATCAGCACCAAATCCCCCTCTCCTGTAATCTCTTCTAGTCGGGAGAACGCCTCGCTGCGAGTTTCAGCAACAATAATTTTATCCTCGCTTAAGCCCCCAGCACGCAGGCCTTTAAGCAACGCAGCTCTATTAGTTTGAGCAACAACGACCACCAAATCGCACACGGTCGCGGCAAACTTACCAATATCTTCATTTTCTTGCGCTTGCGTGTTGCCAAGTTCAACCATGCCCGGAGTCATTAATATGCGACGCTTGGCTGCCAAACCTTTAAGCACTTCCAAAGCAGCGCGGAATCCGACGGGATTAGAGTTGTAGGCGTCTTGGAGGTAGCGCACTTTCCCTTGAGATTTAAGCACCAGGCGATTATCAACTGGCTCTACCGTGCCCAATACCGCAACCACTAAATCGGGGTCCGCCCCCAGCGCACAGGCCATCGCAAAGGCACCGAGCATATTGGATGCCGCTGGGGCTCCGAGGAGCGGTGTGCTGACCTGATATGACTTCCCTTTCCAGTCAGTTTGAAACTGGCTACCTTTTTCGGTAAAGGCAAGATTGCGCCCTCTACAGTCTAGGGGGCCAAATGAATCTTCGAAACCATATAATATAGTCGTAGCTTTTTGATTTTCGGAAGCCATTCGGCGAGCCCCTGGGTTATCACCATTGCACACCAGTATGCCGTCAGCAGGCACGGCCTCGGCCAGCTCCGACTTTGCTTTGTACACATTATCCGCACTACCGAAGCGCTCAAGGTGCATGGTGCCAACCGCGGTGACAATTGCTGCTTGAGGCGGAGTAAACTCCGTCATCTTTTTAATTGAGCCAATATAGTAAGCACCCATTTCGATGACTGCATAGCGATGATGCCCGCTTAGCCGCTCGCGTATTTCACGAGTTGTGCCCAAAATAGTGTTCACTCCTTTCTGTGGCCAGAAAGTGGGTCCCAAAGCAACATTTAATATTTGCCCCAAAAGCGACTTGGTGCTGGTTTTTCCAAAGCTTCCGGTAATCCCTATGCAAAAGGGGTTGTGCTCAGCAAATTTTCGGCGAGCTACATTAATAAAGCGATTATTAACGCCCTCTTCAAAGGGAGATACTAATTGCCCACTGGCGGCAGGAGCAAAAGCTAATGCCTGAAAAACCAATATTAAAAGCAAAAAGAACAAAACAGGAGTTTTGGCTCCGACAAGCGTCAGCGACGCAATAATGCACAGCAGCAAGATAAGACCGCCGTAATTTACCCGCGACAAGCGGGTTGCGCGTCCGGTCATTTGGAGCCGTAGTTTTCCAGAAACGCGAGGATCAACTTCAAGCACAAACCGCGCAAAAAGAGCTACTGCTGCTCCCAAACAAATGAGAGCTGAAAATTTGGGAAAAACAAGAAGCAACAAGGCAGCCACACCTGCAATAGCACTTCCTTGCCTCTCATAGGCCCCCGTGCGTTTCAGCCATGTAAGGTAGTCGTGCGGCTTATATTCCTCTTGCTGGAAAAATCTAAGGTAGCGAAGTGATCGCCGCCACATAAAAAGCGCCGCAGCAATAACGGCAAAAAATTGGAAAAGTCCACTAAGCATAACGGGCCTTAAAATCGAGTACATATCGGGTCAGTAAGTGATGCCCAGCATTTGTGTACGGGTGGTGATCGTGCAAAGGAAAGACATACATTTCAGCTTTCTGAAGAAGTCCTTTAATTCGCTGGCCAAGCTCAACAGGGGTTTCCGTGTCATCCTGCCCCCAAAGCATAAGTGTCGGAGCTTTAATTTTAGCGACATCAGAAGAGGCATCTTCGGTTACTAGTTTGACAAAAATCCCTCTTAAAATTCCGGCCTGCCGATAATCTTTGCTGGCAAAACGAGGCACAAACCAGGACTCGAAAAACTTTGTGCCAATGCTGGCATCAACTATCTTTAGTAATGAACGCAGCCAGCCTAATACTTTCAATCGTAGTCGCGATTTAAGGGGTCTCGGCGTCGGCAAACCGTGGCTGGCCATCAAAATGAGTCGATTTACACGTTCCGGGTAATAGGCCGCAAGCCGAAGTGAGACCCTTCCTCCAAAGGAATGCCCAAGTAAATCGAAATGTTTAATTCCCTTCGATTCAAGATGCTGAACCAATGCATGGGCATAGGCCGTCGAGTCCCACACCGCTTGGGGGGCTGGTGACTTACCAAAACCGGGAAGATCTACAAGCACCACCTGATAGTCTCTACTTAGCAATTCACCAAAAGGTTTTAGAGACAGTAGCGTTTGGCCCCACCCATGCAGCATTACGAGGGTAGGCAAACTGGGGCTACCGAGCGTTTCAGTATGAAATTGTGTTGTGGTTGTCATTGGCACGCACTCACCGACCTGGCCCCCGAAATGGCAGCACTGCCCTACCTTAACACCCTCAATCATTCATCAAAAGAGAGTCAGGCATATTCAAACGCCCAAAAAACAACCGCAACTTAAATAACCGCAAGTCGCTTTAGCCTTTTAGGCCTTGTTCTTACACCCAAAGAACATGCACACTAAGGGCTAGACCATCATGGATTATTGTTATGAGCGCCGTCCTCACTCCAGGCATTAGCTTTAATTGGCATAAGCTTCTCCGCAAAAAGGCCGTTGCCCGCTTTGTGCTGTGGACCAAGTTCGCTCTTACGGGTTTTATGGTCATTTGTGGTGCACTCATTATGAGTGAAGGCATGGACAATACCATTGCGGTCGACACCACCCTTAACACCATAAAAACAGATGCTGCAGCGGCGATGAATGCTGCTCAAGACCGGGGGCATCGCAAAACCAAAAAGCGAGATTTTGATGGACTCGCTCGCTCTAATCTTTTTGGTACCTTAGCAGCCCAAACAACAAGCAAACCGATGGAGCCTCCCAAACCGGTTATCAAGAACCCGCTCACCCTTATTGGCACCTTTATCGTAGACGGAGAAACGGCCACTGCTATTATCGAAGAGCCCAAAAAGAAGCTGCAAGAGGTGTTTGCGGTGGGCGATATGGTGTTTGACGAAGCAAAACTAATTGACATAAAGAGCGATAAGGTAGTGATTGAGCGCCAAGGCGGGGCCAAAGAAGAGCTGGTGCTTGATGAAGGCGCAAGCAGCAGCGCATCCACTGCAAGCGGTGAGTTTAAAGATGGCATCGCTATCGTCAGCGACAATGAAGTGTGGGTACAGGAAGCTGAACTCGATAAAGCTCTTGAAAATTTACCACTGCTACTTACCCAGGCCCGGGCCGTCCCCTACTTTAAGGATGGGAAATCAATCGGTTTACGTCTTTTTGCGGTCAAGCAAGGCAGCATATTTGAACGATTGGGGCTTAAAAACGGAGACGTGCTTAAAAGTATTAATGGCAGTCCCATGGGCGACCTTTCTCAAGCTATCAAACTGTTTGAAACGCTAAAACAGGAAAGAAACATTAACGTTCAGCTTGAGCGTGACAGAAACGAGAAAGAAGTGCGCTTCCAAATTCGTTAAGATTTTAAGGTTCTTACGCTATTGAATGTGACGAATTCAATATTACCATAGCCAAGCTTATAACTTGGATCCCCAGCTTTTCTGTTCGCCGTCAAAATGCGTTCAGACGAGGCGCGAGGCTCGTGGGTCGACTGAGGGGTGCTAAATGCACCTCGCAGGGAGACCCCGAGCCTCGGAACAAAGTATGAACGCAATGAAAACGCTTGAAGAATTGTCCGGAATTGAGCTCGAAGCTCCATAGCCCTCGTATTCATCTGAGGCTGATAGCGAGCTCAACTTCGGGCAATTCAAAGCGTTTTTCAGATTTTCACGGCGAGCGCTTGTTGGGTTTCGCCAGGCCGTAACCTGCGCTACAACTAAGAAGAGTTATTTTTGCGAGGTCTTAAAGCTCACCGATGTTCGCTGCACCCATCAAACTGAACGTTTCTTCAAGACTACTCCGCTTTGGATTAGCCTTTACTCTATTGTGTAGTTCAGCTCCGCAGGTTTTTGCTCAAGCCAAACCTGCCCAAGCGAATGCCGAAGACATCTCGGAAGATATTGAGCTCGAGAAACAAGGCAACACTGAAATAAATATCAAGAACGCCGACATCGCGGCAATCATCAGAATTTTCAGCAAGCGCACAAAACGAAACTTTATTCTCGATGAAAATATAAAAGGGAAAGTTTCAATTTACCTTCCCGGAAAAGTAACAGAAGACGAGGCACTGCGTATCCTTGATTCCACATTAGCAATGAAAGGCTTTACCTCGGTTCCGGTCAGCGCCAACTTGTGGAAAATTGTTCCTCTCAAAGACGCCAAACAAAGCACCATTCCAACACGTTTAGACGCCGTAGACGGACCTGTATCTGCCGCCACAGTGACCCGGCTTCTTTCACTGAAATACGTGAATGCTGACGACATCAAGCAACTTATTACGCCGCTTATTTCTGGCGAAGGTCTCGTAAACGCATACACCGGCACGAACTCGCTCATTATTATCGACGCTGAAGACAACATAGAACGCATAGCCAACATCATTTCAGCCCTCGATGTTCCGTCTACCGACCGCGAAATGACTATTATTCCAGTCAAAAATGCCGAGGCCCAAGACATCGCCGATAAGCTTAATGAAATTTTGGGAACCTCCTCTACCTCTCAGAATAATTCAAGTGCCTCCTCAAATTTCGAGCTTTTACGTGAACGTATTCGCGAAAACGCCCTTCAAAGCGCACGCGCGGCGGCCTCACCGCCCGGAAGTGCCGCTGCCATTTCGGCAAGCTCAGCTGCTCTTGCCGGTGGACGCACTATTTCGGCTAGATCCCGCGAGCCAAAAATAATTGCAGATAGCCGAACAAATGCAATTATTGTGGTGGCTGATGAAGATACCACTGCTCGAATTCAAGCATTAGTCAGTCAGCTTGACAGTAAAGTTGATTTGTCTGGAAATCGTTTTTATGTGTATCGCTGCCAGCACGCGAGCGCCTCAGAGTTAGCAGAAGTATTGGGCGGCGTTGTGGGCAGTGGTTCCGGTTCTACCGGATCTGGAAGCACAAAGGCTTCTTTTGGGGGACTTGGAAGCGAGTTCGGGGATGACTCAGGCTTTAGCTCATCATCAAGCTCCCGCAGCCGTAATTCGCGTAATTCAGGCAGCACTGGCTTAGGTACCAGTCGTGGAGGTTCCAGCGCATCTCGAAACTCAGGCTCGAGAGACAGCGGCAGCTCAAATCGCCGCACGCCCAGTGCGGTGCAGTTAGGCGAAGATACATCCATAACCGCAGATCCTGCGACAAACTCGCTTATTATAATGGCGAGCAAACAAGACTATCAGCGCATTCTTGAATTGCTACAAAAATTGGATATCAAACGTCGCCAGGTGCTTGTAGAGGCAATGCTCCTGGAAGTTGGGGTGACTGACGACTTTAACGCCGGCACCGACTGGATTACCTCCGGCGGTGGCTCTGACGGCGGCTTTATGGCCAGCAATAATGGCGGCAATATTGTAAGCGTGCTCCGTGATCCAGAGAAACTTTCAGGGTTCTCTGTGGCTGCTGCCAGCGCAGGAAGCCTTAAACTGCCAGGGTTTTCAATTCCGTCACAATCAGTGCTTTTGGCCGCAGCTCAATCAAACTCAAATGTAAACGTGCTCAGCGCACCTACGATTTTGGCCACAGATAACGAACCCGCTGAAATAGTTGTTGGTCAGAATGTGCCGTTTATTGCAAGTCAGGCCACAAACGATACCAACTTAAATAACACCTTCAACCAAATCGACAGGCAGGATGTAGGTATTACTCTCAAGCTTACCCCTCAGATTAACTCTGAAGACTCAGTGACCTTGCAAATTTTTACAGAAGTTTCGAACGTTATTGAGTCGACGTTATCCTCAAATCTGGGACCCACCACCACCATTCGCACCAGCGAAACTACCGCCATTACTCGCGATAATCAGATGATTGTCATTGGCGGTTTGATGGCAGACAACGTCAGCGACACTGCTTCCGGAGTTCCGTTCTTCCAAGACATTCCAGTCCTTGGACACCTTTTTAAAGAGTCCAGAGAGAATCGTCGTAGAACCAATTTGCTTATTTTTATCACTCCGCGAATCGTCAAAGATCAATTTGATGCTCGCGATGCCACTATTGAAAAACGCGACGTGCTCAGTTCAGAAATTCGTAAAGGCGAAGTATTCCCCGATCGACAGGAAGTACTGCATGACCCCGCCATTGACAACGTGGCTGAAATAACCCCCTATGATGGGCAAAAACCTTCAACTATCACCGCACCTAAGGCGAACGAAGATAAACCAACAGTTTCAGGAAAATTATCTGAGAATCAGTCGGCCAAATCTCCATTGCAATTTAAAGTAGCGCCAAAGCTTCCAAATGCTGGCCCAGCTTCGCTATCACAGAACGCCCCAAAAGCATCAGGCCGCAATGATACCTACGTTGTAATGCAAGTTGCTGCCTCAGCCAAAAATAATGTTGAGGAACTCCCATTCCAAATGAGTAAAGACACCCTCACCTTTGGCATAGTGCTCCCGGCAGAGAGCCCAAATTCCCTTGCTGCATATTTTAAGGTTGGAGCGACCTGTGCCTATGAGGTTAATAATCAGGTGGTTCCAATGCAGACTCTGGGTGCCTTTAGTAGCGCCGAGGAGGCAAAGCAGATGTATCCAGAGCTCGTTGGCAACTGGCACACCTTGTCTCCTTATGAAATAATGAACCTTGGAACCGGGCCCTGGCTTAGCCAGAAGAAATAAGTTTATAGAATAACAAATCCCTAGAATGGACTTGTGGCAGTGCCATCATCTACCAAAGACAACAAAGATGAAGTGTCAACCGACACCATTGACCTTAGGGCTCAGGCGCAGCTTTTAAATCTCCCCTACACCGACCGTTTAGCCGATCCCGTCCCTCCACGTGATCTTCTACGGGGAGACTTTGAACGTATCGTCGGTTCCTGGGGTAAGCAATTTTCCATCGTGCCGATTGCGGGCAACGAACATGAAGTAGTTGCGGCAACATCTAATCCCCTTGAAATTTCAGCCTTTGACGAACTCGCGCTTTGTTATGGCAAGCCCGTGTCGGTTGTCGTGACTACTCCCGACGAAATAACTCGGGCCATTAATGCGATTCGCACCAGCCTGATGAGCGATCGATCGAGCGCCTTACAAACAGACGGCAATGAAGACGAAGCGCTTGATACACAGCTTAAGATTGACGTGACGGATGCCGAGGACGACGACGCGCCGATTATTCGCTACGTCAACGCAATTATATTTAAAGCAAACTCTGAGCGCGCCTCGGATGTGCACATAGAGCCTTATGAGGATAAGCTCAAAGTACGCTTTAGAATTGACGGCGTTCTGCACGACATTGCGTCTGAAGACAAATCTTTCCAAGCAGCCATTATTTCGCGCGTTAAAGTAATGTCTGGCCTCAACATAGCAGAGAAACGACTCCCCCAAGACGGCCGTATCGGTCTCAAAATTGCTGGAAGAGACGTCGATATCCGCGTGTCAACGGTGCCAACTCAATTCGGCGAACGTATTGTTATGCGTTTGCTAGACAAAACCGCCACAGTACTCGATCTTGAACAGCTTGGGATTACGGGGAAAACGCTTGAAACCGTTTTGAAGCTGATTACCAAACCAAATGGAATTGTCTTGGTTACCGGACCAACGGGATCTGGTAAAACGACAACGCTTTATTCCTGCCTGAACCGCATTAATACGCCGGATCTCAATATTCTCACCGTAGAGGATCCAATTGAGTATCAGTTAGCAGGGATTGGACAGATGCAGGTTAATCCAAAAATTAACTTCACCTTTGCCAGTGGACTACGAGCCATTTTGCGCCAAGACCCAGATGTCGTAATGGTGGGCGAAATTCGAGATACAGAAACAGCTGAAATTGCGATACAGGCGTCATTAACAGGCCATTTGGTATTCTCTACCCTACATACTAATGACTCTGCTGGAGCTATCACCCGACTTATCGACATGGGCATAGAGCCATTTCTTGTATCATCCAGCGTACTTGCGATAATGGCTCAGCGGCTTGTGCGGCGACTTTGCCCACACTGTCGCTCCCCGTACGAAATTACCGATGATGAGGCAAAGGAGCTGGGAATTGATCCAAGCAAACTGCGCTCGCGCACTGTGTATCAGCCTGGCGAAGCCGATTGCGAACACTGCCAAAATACTCGCTATACCGGCCGACTAGGCATTCATGAATTATTGCTCATCGACGAAGAAGTACGCTCGCATATTCTGCAGCGAATGGACTCAAACACTATAAAAAATGCCGCAATCAAGCGTGGATTTGTGCCCCTGCGAATTGACGGCGCGCAGAAAGTGCTGGCTGGTGTAACCTCAATTCAAGAAGTGCTTCTCGCTACCCATGAAGAACAAGGCTAAACCTCATGCCAATTTTTGAATATGTGGCGGTAAACTCAGAAGGCAAAGAGCGTAAAGGCACGCTTGATGCTGAAAACGAACGTAGCGCGCGGCAAAAGCTGCGAGCACAGGCGTTATTTCCAACAAGTCTGCGGGAAGGCAAAGCCTCTGCGGCCGATAAATCTCGCGACATAAAAAAATATTTTGTTTCAACTCGCGTTTCAACCAAAGATCTAGCTATAGCCACTCGACAACTCGCAACTCTTGTAGGCGCTGGTCTTCCACTTGTAAGCGCTTTGCAAGGCCTTGCTGAGCAGACTGAGGCCGTCACCCTTAAAGCCGCCGTCATTGAGGTGCGTGAAAAGGTTGAAGAAGGTTCGTCTCTCGCGAAAGCACTAGGGCAATTTCCCAAGATCTTCCCCTCGCTATACATAAATATGATTGCCTCGGGAGAAGCTTCAGGCACCCTAGATGCCGTCTTGGAGAATCTTGCCGATTACCTTGAGGCTCAACTTGCGCTGCGACGTGAAATTTCCTCGGCCTTAATGTATCCAATTTTGATGCTCTTCATATGCACCGCAGTAGTCACCGCCCTATTTATGTTTGTAGTTCCGCGAATTGTAGAAATCTTTAAGAAACAAGGGGCCGAATTACCAGTGCCCACCAAAATCATGATAGCCATCTCTGATTTTATGGTTTCTTACTGGTATCTTGTATTTGCGGCAATAATAGGTCTCGTTATGCTCGCTCGCTGGTATTACAAGCAGCCGCAGGGCCGCGCTGTTGTTGACCGCCTCCTGCTGCGAGTGCCCATCGCAGGTCCTCTTTACCTAAAAATTAGCACCGCTCGATTTGCCCGTACGTTAGGAACCCTCCTTTCGAGCGGGGTTGGATTACTTACGGGAATTGACATTACCAAAAACATCGTGGCCAACGTCCACCTCGTCGCAGCTTTAGAGTCGGCCCGAGATGGAGTACGAGAAGGCAAAAGCCTCGCAAGAGAACTCGGAAAATCAGGCTACTTCCCCTCTATGCTCAGTCAAATGATAGCCGTAGGCGAACAAAGCGGAGAGCTAGAAAACATGCTCAACAAAGCCGGAAAAGCTTACGAAAATGAGGTGAATGCAACTCTTTCTGGGCTCACCTCGCTCCTAGAGCCGCTGATGATGATCGGCGTTGGCGGAGTGGTGTTGTGTATAGTAATATCAGTGCTACTGCCTATGGCCGACCTTATTCGGGTTGTGCAGACATAGGCTGACTATTTTCTAAGGTAGGTTCATTTCTATGCAAAGTTTGCGTTCCGAGAAGGGGTTAACCCTTGTTGAAATTATTGTTGTGCTCATTATCTTGTCCGTCGTCATGGTGTTTTTTGGTAACAAAATTTTAGGTGCTGGCGACCAAGCGAAGGCAGATCTTACCAAGCTGATGATGAAAGAATTACAGCAAGGCATCGAACAGTTTAGGCTTCGCTACAACCAGCTTCCTGGAAGTCTTGAGGCCCTGACAGGTTGTAATGACGTAACTGGCCCTGGCTGCACCCCGGTGACTAAAGCAGACAGCTTAAAAGATGCTTGGGGGAATCAATTTATATATTCCTTAGACAATGGCGGTAGAGCATACCGCATCAAAACCCTAGGTGCGGATGGCCGGGAAGGCGGAGAAGCTGTTAACTACGATTCATTTGTGACGGGACCATAATCTTGAACACAGCGGACCTGTTTACATGAACAATGTACGTTCGCATTCAGTCTTCAAAAGGAGTTTAAGCCACGCTCAGCGTGGCTTTACTCTTATTGAGCTTGTTGTTGCCATCATGATTCTTGGATTGGTCTACGCCTTAGTAGGCTCACGGACAGGCACTTTTGCATTTTGGCAAGAAGAGGCATTTCTGCGGAAGCTCTCCGAAACCATTCAATTTTTACATCATCAAGCGGTACTCGATCAAAATTTTTATCGTTTAGATTTTGATCTCAAAAATAATCGCTGGCGAGTAAGCGCTGTACGGGTCGAAGAAGAGTCGGTCAATGAAGACCTCGCAGCTTTGGCGGCCGACGCGGGGGCACTGAGCTTAGAATTAGCTGCTTTTTTAAATCCGAGTATGGGCGAAGGACAAACCCTCATTCCCCCGCCCTCATTTCCCTCACTGTGGGACCCTCAGCTCTTGCCCGAAGGCGTAGCCATTCAAGACATCCGCACCATGAGAGGCAAAGAGAGCGCGAGCACTTCCGACAACGCCTATATTGTGTTCTCGCCGCGAGGCTTCTCGGAATTCGCCGTCATCCACATAACTCTCTCGGGCGGATCTCCGGTCACTATCTTGGTAAATCCATTTTCTGGACTAGCGGAGATATTCCGTGAATATAAAGACTTTGAGTGGACCTATGGTAGGCAAAAAAAGACAGCTTAATCTTGGCCCTCAAGACGGAATGACGCTGATTGAAATTACCTTTGCGGTGCTTATTTTGGCTGGCTCTTTGGTGGTGCTTATTGGACTTCAAACCTCCACACTGCAGCGCACCGCTCGCGACCAGTTTAGCCAACAAGCAATGCTCAGAGCCCGCCGCCTTATCGCTCCACTCGAATCAACAACTCAGCCTTTAGAAAACAACGTATACGAGGGCCGCTTTCTTGAGGTGCTTAAGCAAGTGGCTCCCTATGACGTAGCAGAACGAGATGAAGATCCAAACCAGCCTTTTGATGCCCGCGTTGAAATTAGAGATTGGGCACTTCCAGAGGTTGGAGAAAAAGTGATGCGACTCGTAGAAGTTTCTGTTGCTTGGGGTCAAGCAAATGACGAAAAAGTAACCCTTCGTTATTTTCTTCCAGCAGATGAAGGGGTGGTTGAAGATGAGGAAGGAGAGAACCTATGAAGAGACGACACTCTCCTTCTGGATTTACCTTAATTGAACTTGTGGTTTCTTTGGCTATTCTGGGCATTATGATGACCATAGGATATAGCTCGCTCAGCAGTATCTTGCGTGCGAAAGAAGCTCTCGATGAGTCACGTGACGTGCGCGCCATATCAGATGCGGTGCTCAAACGACTGAGTCGAGAAATACAACTCGCAGTCAGCGGACTGGCACTTATTCCAGCTCAAGACAAACTTGAACAACCAAATTCGTCTAAACTGAACCTTATTGGGACGGATGAACAGCTGGACGGTGTGGAAGCGAGCACACTCACTTTTTTGGCTTTAGAAGGCGGTCAATATCTGCCTGATGGAGGCAGCCACTCAGGCATCGTGCAGATCACGTACCGAGTTGCTCGGGATCCCGATCAAGGCTCAAACAAAGATGCCCCGCTGCTACTTATTCGAGAAGAAATTCCCTATATCCGACCCTTTAAGCGCGCCTATGAAAAGGTCATGGTTTTTCCGATCACTGATGCACTTGCGTCGCTTAGTTTTCAATATTTCGATCCTGAAACAAACTCGTGGCGAAAAGACTGGGGCACCGATAAACGCACTGGCCTACCCCGCATGATTCGACTTGAAGTGCAGCTACGCTCTCCTCGCGGAACAGTGCAGACTTATACGACAGTTTTGCCGCTGAGATCGAAAACGTAAGAGTCCACCGAAAGAATCCAACCTTTGCAAAAACAGCTAAGAACCGAGCAACCTGCTATTGAAGCGGCGCATCCCCATACACCTTCAAACAATTTCCACATTCATTATTTTTCCTGTCGATGGTAGCCAAAAAATCTTCACAGGAAACCTGACGCATCACCCCACCAAAGTTTATGGAGTATATACCGCTCACCATTTAAATTTCCGTCTTTAGCCACCTTAGACTTAAGGTGAGCGGTATATCGCGAGGCGGAGCCGAGCCAGGGGCAAATATACTGAGCGCAAAAAAAAGAGACTACCTCCCGCAGGGTGTCGATTTTATTTAATGTTTAGCGGAATTAATTTCTATATTCTGTGAGCGGTATATTTGTTGATGGCTACGGCTTCGCCTCCGCGGATATACTTCGCGACGAAAAGTCAGTGGTAAAGGCGGAAATTCATTCTGCGCTCAGTATATCTGCTCACAAGGAGGGCAGATGTCCCCCACAAAAGTGGCATGGCAATGCTGAAAGACATCACTCGGTTCTTGGGAAAATAGTTGGGTATCAACCCAGCAGGATCTGAAGCGCCGCTCGACACACTTCATATCGCACAGTGCGGCAGTCGCTTGGCAACGCTGTTTAAACCTTAGGGCCAAATCTGGATTTGGCTGATTCTGGCAGCCCTGGCTAAAAATTGCCGAGCAAAAAAATCCCAAAACTGAGCATAAGGCCGTCATTTTAAATCGGGACTTACAGCACCCCATGGCCAAAGTTCTCTTTTAATAATGCGGCGGCTTACTGGTATCACGCTCAAGCGAACTCGCCGCTGCCTGCGCCATAAGCTCTTTAAATTTAAGCCCAAGCTCATCAAGCTGGTCCTGCTGCCTCGTTACAATAAGATTAAGCTCATCCACCAAGCGCTCAAGAAAGGCCATGCGAGTCTCTAAGTCAACTATTCGCTCCGAATCGTCCTGGGTCATTTTCATCTCCTACTGGCCTACACACGAGCGAGGTCTCTAAAACTGCACATCTTGCCCCCTCGTGGGCCTCAGGATACCCTAAATGGAGCTCAAGGGGATAGTCGTCGTAGTCCCAATTCCCCGGGCAGTGATTTATTGAGCCCTAATTCCACTCTGGCAGCATGCAAAGTGTACTCAGCATAGATTTAAGCGCAGAAACTCCGCGAGCCCTCGTAGTGCGGGTAGATCAGGCGCAACCAGAAGTTCAAGAAGCGCATGCCTTCCCTCTCGAATTAATGAGTGAATTTAGCCCGTCTGGAACCCCAGTGGATAACGTCAAGGCGACCACTTCTCTTAAAAGTATGCTTGAGAAGGTGCAAACCCCTTGGACTCATGCAGTGGTAGTAGTGCCACCTGACGAGTACCTATCACTAAACGTGGAGCTCCCTTTTGCCAGCGGCAAAAACGTCCAAAAGATTCTAGACCTTGAAGTGCAAGATAAAGTGCCTTTTGACCCCGAAGAGTTTTTGGTTCATCCAAAAGCTGTGGGTGCGCTAGAAAGTAATGAGCAAGATTTTCATGTTGCATTATGGCCTCGAGCGCGCGTCAGACGCCTCTTAGAAGTATTTCGGGCCGGGCAAATTGAGCCCTACGTGCTCACTCCACCGACAGCGGCCTTAGGGGCGCTGAGTAGCCTGCAAGGCGTCACGCAGTCGGAAAATGCTGTGCTTGTTCATGTGCATCAAGATTATCTTGCAGCGACGTGTTGGGTGCGTGGAGCCCTACGAGCCGATCGCACTATTAAACGCAGAGGCGATCGGAACGCACACACAATAGAAGTCTCTACTATTCAGGACTTACGTCTGACGATGTCTGCTTGGCAAACACGCTATGGGATTCAATTTTCTGAAGTCATTTTACTGAGTGATGTGCTTGAAAGTGCCACAATTCAAACAGCGCTCGGCTCTCCCGTTCGAACAGTTCGCCCGAGCGAGCTCACAACTAATTTAAACGGCGGGCCTGCACTTGCGGCCTGTGCTGCTTTATTTGGCAAGGACGAACTTGCCCCTAAGCCGCTAAGTAACTTTCGTTCACGAGAATTTTCTTACAGTCCGCAGTTGGCTGAACTTCGCGCTGGACTTAGTAGCCTACTCCCCTATCTCGTAGCTACATTAGGCATTCTTCTCCTGGCCTTAACCGCTACATACCTTTTCCGTGAGCACCGAATCTCCCAAATTGAAGAAGGCATACAAATGCAACTTCAAAAAAGCATTCCTACTCTCGTCGCACCCTCAGGCAATGAACTTGCAGCCTTGGATGGCGAAAACCGCAGGCTTGAGCAGCAGCTACAAAACTTAGGGTCTTTATCTTCTCTAAGTCCACTCGATTATTTTGCAGAAATTGCGGAAGATCTCCCAACCTCATCGGGCATTACTATTAGCCGCGTAAAAATTGAAAAGAATACCCTGCGTGTAGAAGGAACAGCGCCGGGGTATGCCGAGCTCGAAAAGATTGAACGCATGCTCAAACGAAAAAAAACAGTGTACTGCAAAGTACGCAAAGACTCGACCGGCGCAGCGACTGGAAAACCAAATGCACGTGGCTATGTCTTAGATATTACCCTTTGTGATTAAGTTGGCGTGACGAACATGAGTACATTCGCGACCACACTAGAGCAGCTTAAAGCAAAATTTGTTGGTCTCTCTTCGAGAGAACGCGGCCTTATTTTGGTCGCGTCCATAGCTGTAGGGTGTATGGGCCTCTATCAAATATATGAACCAGTAAATGCCTTATTTTTATCGCAAAACCAGCGTATTTCCTCCCTCGAGGAAAACGTCAAAGCACTCGGCCCCTCTTTAGAACGATATGCAAAGCTACGGGCTCGAAAAGATATAATTGAACAAGAATATCGTGAAGTAGAATTTAAAGAAGGCGCGCTTTCACACTTAGAAAATCTTGTGAAATCGAAAGCTGGAATTTCGACCGGATTCACCATTAAAGACAGCCCGCCCAAAGAATTTGGTGGTGACTATGAGCAAACTAGTTTTTCGATTAAATTTACCACGAGCAATCTCCCGTCGCTGATTGAATTTTTGCGAGAACTCGCTTACGGCACCCGCCCAATGATCCTTGGACGCCTTGATATTCAACGCAGCCGTTTCGCCGAGCGACTCGAGGTGGATCTTGAGGTCAGTAGTATTCGGCGGGCCAGACCCGCATAGGTCTATTCTATGAAGTTCTTGCGTCAGTCAGGTAGTATCACGCTAAAGCGTCTATTCATTCTCTGTGCAGCGGCACTCGCACTCGCCGTGTACTTTGTGGATTCAAAACGGTATGCCGCCTTGCTTGATCGCATGATTATTTCCGCGGGACAACAAAACGGAGTTTTTGTCCAAGTAGACAATTCAGATCTCTCTATTTTTGGCTACCAAGCTGAAACTATAGGTTTGCGCCCGCGAAAATCTTTGTGGGGCTTAAAAGTAGACTCCCTTTCGGCCCGCCCCTCACTTTCTGCACTTGTTAATGGCAAATGGGGAGCGCACCTCGATGGCATGGTGTACGGCGGCGAACTTGACGCAGCGTTGCAGGGCTCATTCTCAGGAGAAACAGTTAGTGGAAACCTTAGCCTTACTCAGTGCAACGCGGCCACCTACCCCCTGCTTGAGGGACTTGGTTTTCGTAAGGGAAGCCTAGACCTTCAAGCCAAAGAGTTTGTACTGTCTCAAAACCAACTTCAAGCTGGGCTGTTTCAAGTTCAATTCTCTCAGTTTGAAAAGCCTGAAGCTTCTTCCCTTTCTCTCGATTCTTTTGGCATCCCTCTTGAATTTCAGCTGCCAGAAATTCGAGATCTTAGCGGGGAAATACTGTGCACTTTAAAACAAGCAGAAATCCTCTCCTGCATGCTCAAGGCCGTGGCCCAACTTCTTGAAATTGACGGCAATTTTGATTTCCAAATTAAACAAGGCCAACTCCTGCGCATTAAAGCCCAAGGGAAAGCCACCTTGCTAAGCGTCGGTATTGATACGTTTGCCAAATACCTTCCGCTTATTAGCGGGGGCAGGCTTAAGGAGGGCGACACTAGGTTCCGATTTGATATTCAAGGCACCCCGCGAGCACCCCGGATAGTTCTCGATCCAGTAGCTCCCGGCGAAGATGTGGTAAGCACTCCCCAGAAAGGTTAAGGGTCGCCAATTCCAAGGTTTTCCGCTAAGCTGCCTCACTATGAGCATGTTGTTTCTGGGAATAATAATGTCCGTGATTGGCGCCGGGGCCATCGTAGGTCTCACGTTTGTGTTGAAGCGTTCAGCCGTGGCAGCCGCCAGCGGAGGCAAAGATCAACTTATCGCAGATATAGATAAAGAAACTAAGGCAGCTCGAGCGTTGATTGCGTTTAAAGACAATTACGTATCTAAAGCGCAGGCCGAGAAAGTTGAAGAAATGCTCCGCAAGGTCAATGCTGACCTAGAAAAAGAGAAAGCCACACTAAAGGAAATAGAGAATAAACTTGATGTTGCGCAAAAACAGGTAGGCGAGAAGGAAACGGCCCAGCAAGATATTAAGTCTGCAAAAGCCGAAGACGAAACAAAACTGAACGATCTACTGACCCGACACCAAGATTTATCGAACGAAGCCATTAGTCTTGAACAAAAGCTTGCCCAGTCGATGAAGAATCTCGATGCCATTATGGATGAGGTGGAGCTTACCCAAGATCAAAAGGCTATATTACAAGAGCTTTCAAATGCGCTTACGAACGCGGGCTCGCGTTTACGCGATCTTATCTCCGAATATAATGGCGTAAACGAACGCCTGGAAGCCCTCAAACAGCAGCATCTGGATTTGGAAGACGAGTATACAAGACTCGTAGAGCAGCAGCTTGGCGACTAATACGCTCTGTTCTCCGTGAAATTCCTAAGAACGCTTGAAATTGCTGGAAGTTGAGCTCGTGAGAAGCATAAAATTTTTACAAGGATACTGCTATTTCGAGCTCAATTCCTTGCAATTCTCTAAGCGTTCTTCGTTGCGTTCATACTTTGTTCCGAGGCTCGTCTGAACGCATTTTGACGGAGAACAGAATAACGGGAGTGTAAAGTTCAACTCGTAATTTTAGCAAAACTGCTTTATCTATGGAGAACGCCCCCCCCACTACGGGCATCTGCGCCCAACTCCATTTTATTGGAAAATCCAAATACTTAGCCCATTTCATCAATTTGCGTTAGTTTTCGACTTAGGCTAAACTGCCCAGCTCGTGGCGTTCGCCACACCTGGGACTCACGACTAGCGGAGAATATCGCATGACCAAGCCTAAGCTTCCTAAAAACCTCAGTGATAGCTACGTGAACCAAATAAATGTTCTCAAGACCCTCTCGCGTGACGGATTTAGCGCAGGCCTCCCTCGTCAATTCCAGTTAAACGAAATTGCCCAGCTCAGTGGACTCTCCGATGAAAAAGAGGTCCAGCGATATCTCTTTATTCTCGAAGGGCAAAAACTAGTAGCTCCCCATCCTGCCGGCGACTTCACTTCAAAAACTTGGCACATCACCAAAGATGGTGTCAAAGCACTTAAAGTCATTCAAAAGTCGATACCGTAGTTCATTCACTACTCAACAGATCCTATTGAGAAGTTCTTTTGGGTTTAGTGCAGCTCAGCTCTGCATCCAGCAGGATATTAAGCCCATAGCATCAATTTACGTCCAGCTATTATTTCTTTTCGTAGGTGCCAGTCACCTCTCCTGCTTTTTTTTGCGCTTCCAATATTTCCTGACTGCCTTCGACTTTCTGTTCGTCTACACTCCGCATCGCAGCCGCTATATCTTTGGTCGCTTCAATCTTTTTCGTTTCAACTTTGACAGGATCGCCATCTATTTGCGCTTTGGAAATTTCCTTTGCTGAATCTGCAATCTGCTCCTGCACTCCACGTTCAGCTTTTTGAATCTCTCTTTGTGCTTCGTACTGCTCTTGAATCACCTTTTTGTGCCCATCTTCACAGGCCATAGGAGCAAGAGTAAGGGACAGCATTAAAAAATGCCCAATCAATCTTTGTTTTTCAGTATTGTTCATTATAGGTCTCCTAATACGATTCGCATTCTTCGATTTCGATTACGTCCAGATTCAAATCGATTACTCATTTCTGGACGTTCTTCCCCGACCCCCTTGCAAGAGATCCGAGAAGCTTCAATTCCATTATCAACGAGCAATGCTGCTATTGCCTCGGCCCGATCGAGCGAGAGGACCTGATTAGAACGTGCGCCGCCGACGTTATCTGTATGTCCTTCAATTGAAATGGAACGTGACGGATCTTTTTCAAGTCGCCCCATCAGCGGTCTCAGTCTGGAAAAAGCACCCGGCCTTAGCTCAGCGGAGTCTGACTTAAATAGCGCATCACTATCAAACGTAAACTGCCTTCTTGCTCCTGATTGATCCACAGCGGTTCGACCGGCCATTTGCTGGTTAGCGTCAAACTGTAGCTCTCTCAAGTCCGCCTGATTATGGGCGCTTTCACGCTCCAACATATCTAAACGCGCATTCCTACTCTGCGAATCGTACTCGAGTCGCTCAGCCGCGAGATGATTCCGTTGCAGTTGTTCAAGCGTCAGAGACTGGGATATTTGCTCACGAGATTTTTGTTGGGCGATCCCCAATCTTCTCTGAGTGAGATAAACCAGATGCTCAACCTCTTGGTCATTGCGCGATGTACTCCAGACCTCTTCGGCCATTCTGAGACTCTGCGCGCTATCTGCTACCACCAACGGCGCATGCGACATCAAAACCGAGTCTCTTTGAGCCGCGAGCACATCACTCTGGGCTTGCTCAACAATTGCTGGGTATCTGCCTTGAGAGCAGCTCGCCAACAAAAATGCTGATACGCATAGCGTTACTGTGGAGTAATACTTTTTGATAGTCATAGGGTGGGGCCTTTTAAAAATAGTGACATAACTCGCGCCGTCGCAGAGTCGTTTACTTTATTGCTGGATAACTTTTTAGAGCGCTTACTATCGATCTATCAGCTTCGCTTTTGGCAATCGCATAGCTCGCATCTACAGATGCTTGCTCACCAAGGCGACGAGCTACCACAAAATTTCGCTCTTCCACAGCCCGCTCAGCTAAACGGAGCTTCTCTTGAGCTTGCGCCAACTCCCGGGGAGCATACCGTGGGGCAGCACTTTGATTGGCCATTTTGACCTGATAGGTTGCCGCCGCCACACTGGCTGCAGCGGGTTTTTGTGGGCTGCATGCCACGAACCCACCCAAAGTCAATGCGATACAGGACGCCTGTAAAGATTTGTATACTAGAAAATACCGCGACATATGCATGTTCCCTCTGTTTGCCACTTAGTCAGGTTGGTGAAAAACTCACTAACCGATGTGACTCTAACCAAGGAATGCACTAAGCGCGTATGCGCTGCATCATCCCGACGCTCATTTTTGAAAGTAGGCCAAACAAAACCTAGCCTCGCACCTGGCCTGAGAGGATGCCTTCAAACCAAGTCACTTCGTAGGAACTTCCTACAATAAAGGGGCTTCTCTGATGAATATCGTTCGGGACAATATCTAGGACATTACGTTTCCCATCAATTGCTCGGCCGCCGGCTTGCTCGGCAATGTATGCGAGTGGAATGCATTCATAGAGAAGCCTTAGCTTTCCATTAAGATTTTTTTTGTCGGCAGGATACAAAAACACTCCGCCATTTTTAAGGTTGCGATCGAAATCAGCAACTAATGAACCCACATAACGAGCAGCATAGGGGCTACGCCTCTCTTTATTTTCAAGCTTAAGCTGACGCACGAACTCGCTTATTTCATTTGACCATTGCAGCGCGTTGCCTTCATTGACGCTGTACGTTTTTCCTCTTTCTGGACTCACAATTCGCTCGTCTGTCAGTACAAACTCACCAATTGAGGGATCCAGGGTAAACCCATGCACACCTTTTCCACATGAATACACAAAGGTGGTTTTAGCTCCATAGACTGTGTATCCAGCCGCAACTAAATTTCTTCCAGGCTGGTAAAAATCTTCGAGTGCTGCACTACCGCCGGGCGAACGCTTGCGCCAAATCGAGAAGATAGTGCCTACCGGAATGTTTGAGCCTAAATTACTCGAGCCATCAAGAGGATCAAAAGCAACCACATATTTTGCAGAATCACGTCCTTCAGTGGCTATTTGTACGGTGTCCCGCTCCTCCGAAACGAGCAGACCAAAATGCCCCGAGGAGCCGAGGAGCTCATGTAAAATTCGGTCAGACTCTTCATCAAGAAATTGGGTAGCCTCTCCTTGCACATTGGTGCGTCCCGTATAGCCCTGCTGACCTTTAAGACCAGCGCTTGCTACCAACTGCGAAATCATTTTTGCGCCCAAAGCAATTGAGGACAAAAGGTCACTGAGCTCTCCGGTGGCAGCCGGATGCTCGCGTTCCTGTTTGAGAATAAATCGACTTAAATTCAAAGTAGAGAACATAGAGCAACCAATTTGTGAAGTGCCGTTTGTATAAAGAAAAATCGTAGCCGTACCACTATACCGGAGCCAAACGCCTTTGTGTTTGAGCCTTCGGAGCTAGCGGGAGATTCAGTATAAACTTAGCGCCTCGAGGTTGATTATCATAGACACGAATTGAACCTTGGTGGTCTGACAATACCGAGGTAACTATCGCTAGCCCCAGGCCTGTCCCCCCCTGCTTGGTAGTATAATATGGCTCAAATATACGAGATTTTTCACTATCGGGAATGCCTGGTCCTGTGTCTGAAACTTCAATTTGCGCTTGTTTATTGGCGGCATCATACAATGTTTTTACCACCACCCGCGCTGGCTCCTTCCCCACGAACGCAGCAGCATTACGTTCAAGCGCCACTATGGCGTTGTCTAGCAAATTGATTATGCAACGCCTTATTTGCTCAGAGTCCATTGTTACAGGGGGCAATTGGCTATCGGCAATAAACTGAAAAACAATAGTCGAATGGCTCTCCGCAAAAGGGGCCAAGGCATCCGCAATCAACGAATTTAAATTAGCGGCTTTGAGGTCGGCAGTGGGCATTCGAGCAAAGTTCGAAAATTCGTTAGCCAGTCGCTTAATAGAATTGACATTCTCCACAATAGTTTGCGAGCACTCTTCCACCACTCCCGCATGTTCACCATGAACGATAAGACGCTTAAGCCGCTGCGCTGATAACTGTATCGGCGTGAGTGGGTTTTTAATCTCGTGTGCAATACGGCGGGCAACTTCTCGCCAGACCGACATTTGCTGAGCTTTGGCAAGTTCGGTGATATCATCAAAAAGCAGTACGGTCCCTAACACTGTCCCCGACTGATTTGAAATTCGGCCAAGTGTACACACCACTTTTAATTCTTGGCCCTTACGAGAAAGTACGATTTCACTTTCTTTAGTCACAGGCTCACTCGACTCCGACTCAGCATCTAACTGGGTCAACAATGGCTCAAGCTGCCCGTAGACTTCGACAGCAATCACCGAGCGTAGCGGTTGCCCATTTATAAGCTCCGCTTGCTTAAGATCCAGTAGCGTAGCAGCTGCCTCATTCACCGAGGTTACCAACCCAGAATTGTCTAAAGCCACAACCCCAACTGCCAAGTTAGCTAGGATGGTTTCAATATATAATCGACGCTGTAGCGCATCTTGCCTTGAGTGTTTTAAATCTCGAGTCATCTGGTTAAAGAGCTGCACGAGCATGCCAATTTCATCATCCCCTTTGACCCGAATTTGAAAATCGTAATCGCCCTTGGCCACTGCTCGAGTTCCTTCAGCCAGACGTTGAATCGGAACCGCGATCTCTCGCGCGATATAAAATCCAATCCAAATTGCAGCGAACAAAATAAGCGAGGTGATCATGGCAAGTGTCAGCAGCAAACTTGACTTTATGGGCATTCGAAAGAGTTTGAGCTGCTCATATTCTTTATAAGAATCGCTCACACTAGCCAGAGCCTCAGCCAAATCGGGATTGACGCGAGTGCTCACGATGAGGACGGAAGGACGACCCTGGAATTCAATTCCCTTATAGGCGCGTACAAATTGGCTTGCTTCGTGCTCTTCAAATATCGCCACCGTGGCTCCGCCAAGCGCCTTCGCCAGAGCATCTTTATCAAGTTCTGGTTCTTGAAAAGTTGCAATTGCTGCCGCTGCATTATAAACCGCAACCAACTCTTTGCCTGCACCATCAACGATGCGTAGACCGTACAACTTTTCTGATTTTCTTCGAGCCTCCGCCCAATCTTTCATCTGCTCAAGGGTACGTTCGGAGTCCGCCGCCATCACCACAGGAGCAAGCCGCTCGACCGCAGCACCAGTCATTTCACGCAATGATGCATAATGGTATTTCGCTACGTCCACAGCGCCACTCACCGACATTTCTATCTGAGAACTAAACCACCCTTCCATCACACGATTAAGTAGGCCAGAGGCAAGTACAAACAAAAATATCGTCGGTACGAGCGTCAATCCGACAAATGCTACCGCAAGGCGCATTTTCAATTTGGACCCGAGCACCTTGCGACGGCGGTCAAACACAAGCTTGACCACATTGCGTCCAATCAGAAACGCCAACACACAAATGATAATGATGTTGAGATTGACCAGAATGAAAAACAGCAGATTACGAGCAACGAATGGTGATTCTTCTTGCGGACGCTGAAAATAAACTAGCGAGCCCAACAGCACGACAGCCACGAGGAAAATGGAGGCTCGTAGCCCCATTCCGGTCCGACGCCACCACACAAGCATGCGTGCCTTATGGGTTACCATGGATTCGCGTCTCCCTCGTCACACTTACAATGCATCTTTACTATTCGGCCAAAATACGGAAATCAACCCAGCCTGAATCTGAAGATCCAAAATCAATGAGCCCCAGTGTCAAAAACGACGAAATTCTGGCCAACGTTTCGTTGTAATCCCCTTTGCAATCGGCAAGCGCCCTCACCCCAAAAAAGGGAGCCTTACGCATGGGGAACTGCTCAATCGAAAAACCTATGTCTTGAAGTCTCAATTCTGGAATTCTAAAAACAAGAGAGAGGGCAGCAAAACGCTCTGCTACAAGGTTCACTTTGGGAGCGGAGGTATCGCCCAAACGATCCGCGCTGACACGATATCCTTCTCGAATCGGATCATATTGGACGGTATGAATTTGTACGCGTCGTTCTTCGCATGAATCCGCCCACATCACGCGGCGACGGCACACGCGCATTTCATAACGCACCCGAACCTCCAACCCTGCATCGAGGCACTGCGACACCAACTCGTCACTCGGCGCTACTTCAACTTTAACTGCATCATGTTCAGCATTAGTCCAACTTACTAATGGGTCGGGCAGGGCAAAAACAAGGGGTAACGATAAAATAAGCGAAACAAACGACATGCAAATTCCCCTGTGTTCCTAAAAATTCCAAAAAGTATTCAGCGCCCTACTCGTTTAATTATTTGTGCGAATTAATTTGCGACAACCCTTGGACAGTAATTTCACGCCCCCGTCGAGTGCGCGCAATAAAACCTTGCTGCACAAGATACGGTTCATACACGTCCTCCAGGGTCTCTTTGTCTTCACCCACAGCAGCTGCAATAGTTTCAATGCCGACGGGCCCCCCATTAAACTTATGAGCCACAGCTTCGAGTATACATCGGTCCATACGATCTAAGCCGCTCTCATCAACATCAAGTAACGCTAACGCCTCTCGTGCGACAGTTTTAGTAATACTCCCCTCTGCACGCTCTTGGGCATAGTCTCTTAATCGCTTAAGCATTCGGTTTGCAATACGCGGAGTCCCTCGGGCCCTCCTTCCCACTTCAAGTGCAGCTTCTGCATCAAGTGCCACACCTAAACGCTCGGCTGACTGACTGACAATCACCGCAAGTTCTTGGGGCAAATAAAAATCTAGTCGCAGCACCATTCCAAAGCGATCGCGTAAGGGCGACGTTAATAAACTGGTGCGCGTAGTCGCACCAATTAGGGTGAACGGCTTTAAGTCAATTTTTATCGACTTTGCCGCTGGTCCCTGACCTATAAGAATATCAATTTGATAATCTTCCATCGCCGGATAGAGAATTTCTTCGACGACACGCGACAATCGGTGAATTTCGTCAATAAAAAGCACATCGTGCGCTTGTAAGCCCGTAAGCAGCGCGGCTAAATCTCCAGGCCTCTCAATTACGGGACCTGAAGTCGATTTAAATCCAACCCCCAATTCGTCGGCGACAATTCGTGCCAAAGAAGTTTTGCCTAAACCAGGGGGGCCATGAAACAAAACATGATCGAGGGCCTCGCCTCTTCGTTTCGCGGCGCTACAAGCCAATTTTAGATTATCTTTTAATGCTGCTTGGCCAATATACTGGTCAAAATTTTTTGGTCTAAGCGAAAGCGGAGTGTTGATGGAATCATCATCTATTTCAACTTCCGTTGAAAAACCACCCCACACCTGCATTTGGCTACCTGGCAAATTATTTGGCAATTCGTTGCTCATACAAACCGCAGTGCCTCTTTCACCATCTGACTTGCATTTAACTTTTCAGCCTGCGGCACCTTTTTAAGTGCTGCTTCTGCATCTTTACGAGGAAATCCCAGTGATTCCAGGGCCTGACAAGCTTCTTGGGCTGCGGTACTCAGGCGGGCCTCAACCTGAATTTGATTCACCAAGCCCTCACCAATCACTGTTTCCACCCTACCAGCAACTTTATCTTTCAATTCGACTACAATTCGTTCAGCGGTTTTCTTCCCTACTCCTTTGACTGCACGGAGTTGGTGCACGTCTCCTTCGCCAATCGCCCGTAAGAGCATTCGGGGTTCAACCGCAGAGAGCACTTCCATTGCTGTGCGCGGCCCAATGCCCTGAACTTCAAGAAGCAAGAGGAAGAGCTGTTTTTCAAGGGCATCAATGAAACCGAAAAGCCGAATACTGTCTTGCTTTACATCGGTGTACACAAGCAAACGTGATTCAACACCAATAGCGAGCGCATGCACACATGCATGGGAACAATGCACTTCAAATCCGACACCCGAGACGTCAAGGGTGACAGTGTTTGATTGTATTTCTTCGACTATTCCTCGTAATCTTGAGTACATGTGCTGGTAAGCTCCGGCAACTACAGAGAGGCATTGTTGCATGCAATCCTTCCAAGTCACAGGGTAGTATAATATCATGTAATTTCATATAGTTAAATAAGCCAACCTACGCTACATTGGCCTCGAGCCTAGCCCCGGGGACATAAGGGTTGAGCGCAAGCACTCTTCTTGTGTGTGGATCAAATCTGGATGGTACATAAGTAGTGAAAAACAGGCACATTAGGCATACATAGGCTTACAAAAGGCACTGTGGCAAAACCAAAAAATAAAAAAGCAAAAAAGCTCCCGGCACGCCGCGCATCGCGTTCTGGTGCTTATGCTTTTTTGGGGCTCGCTGTTATTGCTGCAGCTTTAGCAACCCTGGTTACTTTTCTTTACATTGATCAGCGCGTGGCCGACTTGATTGAAGCGCGCGAGACTGGAAAAATTCCCGCCATTTACTCTGATGTACGCCCCATTCTTGCAGAGCATTTACCCCCACTCGACCTCATAGAAAGAGAACTGCAGCGACGTCGCTACAGAGCAGTAGATTCAGTCCCAACACATGCAGGAGACTATCAACTCGATCAGAATCGCCTCACCTTCATCTCAAGAGAATTTTTTGGATCTGACGGCAGAAAGCGCCCAAGTCTGCGGATAGAAATTCAATCATCCCCACCAAGTATTTTGGTGCAGAACAGAGAGGCATCTCAGATTGAGCTCGAGCCCCAAGTAATATCAAACCTCGGTTCGGGCGATCAGCGTGCCAGCAAATTTAGGCCATTGAAGGAAATTCCCAAAATCATCCGTCAGGCGGTAACAGCGATTGAGGACGAGCGATTTTATGAGCACAGTGGCATAGATTTCTTCGGTATCATGCGTGCTTTATTTGTTAACCTCCGCGCTATGCGCGTCGTGCAAGGCGGCAGTACCATCACCCAACAATTAGCCAAAAACATGCTTCTCTCCCCCGAGCGCACCATTGGCCGAAAAGTGATGGAAATATTTGCTGCATTTTCGATCGAGCGACGATTGAGCAAAGATAGGATTTTAGAGCTCTACCTCAATGAGGTCTACCTAGGGCAAGAAGGCTCTATCGCTATTCACGGGGTAGCCGAGGCCGCCAGCAGTTTTTTTGGAAAAAAACTTGAAGAAGTTTCCACACCCGAAGCTTCTGTGATTGCGGGGGTGATAAAAGCTCCCTCATATTTTGCTCCGCGAAGACACCCCAAACGGGCGCTGGAACGCCGTAATGTAGTGATCGAGAAATTATATGAACTGGGGCACATCAGCAGGCAAGAACAAACCCGCGCGCTTGAAGCCCCGCTCGCAGTAGTCGAAGAAACAAGCTACCGCAAAGAAGCTCCATTTTTTATTGCAGCACTCAAGCAGCGCCTTGACGCTCAATTAAATGTCGACGCTGCTTTGCTTACCGGACTGAGGGTGTATACAGGAATTGACTCTATCGCTCAGTACTGCGCCGAAGATGCCCTCGAAGCCGGCCTCGAAAAACTTAAAACAACCTACCCTAAAATTCTGAAAAAGAAACAACCGCTTGAAGCTGGTCTCGTTGCTATAGAGCCATTTAGTGGAAAAGTAAGAGCCTGGGTTGGGGGCCGAGATTTTCAGAAAAATCAATTTAATCACGTTGATCAAGCAATCCGGCAAATTGGCTCAACTATTAAACCATTTCTTTATTTAACCGCACTCGATCCTCAACTAAATACGTATAAAACAGCCACTCCGCTGAGTGTGCTTTCAGATCGTCCCGTGCAGCTACAGGTTGAAAATCAACCTCTATGGGAACCAGAAAATTACGATCATGAATATCGTGGAGACGTCACACTACGCTACGCACTTGAAAACTCACTAAACATACCGGCAGTGCAGGTGGCTCAAAAAGTGGGATTCGAGACCGTTGCGCGCACTATTCGACGATTCCGCATTTCCGAAAATGTGCTTGCAGTTCCCTCCCTCGCCCTTGGCGCGCTGGACACTAATTTGCTGGCGGTGACTAGCGCTTATGGTGCGCTAGCAAATAGCGGTGTGTACGTCGCGCCTCGTCTATTCATAACCGCCATGGGAAGCGAGGGCGCTATTCTCTCTACCGAAGAAGTTAAAGAAGAGCGAGTTGCCGCAGATGCGCCAGTTTATGTGCTGAATAATATTTTACAAGGCGTCGTCGAGCGAGGGACCGGAGCAGCAGTCAGACGCGAGGGGTTTCGAGGTACTGCAGCTGGGAAAACGGGGACCAGCAATGACACAAGGGATGCGTGGTTTGTTGGGTTTACCCCTATTCTTTCCACGGGCGTCTGGGTTGGCTACGACAACAACGACAAAGTAGGACTAACCGGGGGCCAAGCCGCAGCGCCAATTTGGGCAGCGTTTATGAATTGTATCAGTCCATTTTATCCGGACACTCCGTTTATTGCTCCGAACACCGTAGTGGTTGCGGATATAGACCGGGTGAGTGGTCAGCGAGCCACCGAGAATTGTCCACGCGAACAAATTGTTCGTGAAATCTTTGTGCACGGTACTGAGCCACAAAGTTTATGCCGATTCCACACCGGAGCTCGTCATGAGGAGGTTCCAGGCCAGGTTCCTCATATACCCTCAGAAGGGAAACGCCGTCGCAGCGTTTGGGATATGCTATTTGGCTAAGTTAACTTCGATGAATAAATTCAACTAACGTTCGTCATATGGGGCAGCCAAACCCATTCCGTCCGTTCCACACGAACGAGATATTGCTGCCTCATGAAGACGGGAGTAGCATAAGGCGGCTGCCCCAGCTTAGCCGGTTTGGCTCATGTTTCGGGAGAATGTTTGGCACTGCCTAGGAACGACAAATACATTTTAGGCTGGATGTTTTAAGAGGTCTCATGCGCTACGCTTTACTTAGTTCTATTCTCGCCCTCGGTCTCGTATTCAACCCACAAACCACTTCCGCACAAAGTGTTGAAGAGGCTCAGCGTATGGCAAGAAGCCTCTCAGTCGCATTTGAAGAGGCCGCAAAAAATATTACACCGTCGGTTGTCAGCATCAGCTCAAGTGTTAAACAAAAGGTACGCAAAGGGACACCACAGCAGCGGCGAATTCCAGATGGGCTTGAACCTTTCAAAGAATTTTTTGGTGACGAGTTCCTCGAGCGCATGTTCCCCGATCAAGGCGGTGGCGGAAGTGGCCCAGCTCAACTGGGCTTGGGCACCGGAGTAATCATCAATGATAAAGGCCATATTCTCACCAACAATCACGTAATTGGTGAAGCCACTGATATAGATGTGCGTCTGCAAGACGGTCGCACTCTCAAGGCCAAGGTAGTTGGGCGCGATGTACGCACCGATCTTGCTGTAATCACCATTGAGGCGACGGGACTTACCCCTGCAAAATTGGGCAATTCGGATGATTTAAAGATTGGTGAATGGGTCGTAGCCGCCGGAAATCCTTTTGGACTAGACAACACGATCACCGCTGGAATTGTCAGTGCTAAAGGGCGCTCAATTATGGGCGGCAACCAGTACGAAGATTTTATTCAAACTGACGCAGCCATTAATCCCGGAAATAGCGGCGGGCCGTTAATAAACCTTAAAGGTGAAGTAGTAGGTATTAACACCGCTATTTTCTCGCGAAGTGGTGGGTACATGGGCATCGGATTTGCAATTCCCATTTCACTTGCTCGAAACGTACTTGAAAGCCTCATTCGCGATGGCAAAGTGGTGCGCGGCTGGCTTGGGGTCGGCATTCAGAACTTATCTGAAGATTTAGCTAAGTCATTTAATCACAACTCCACCGAAGGCGCTCTCGTAGGACAGGTGCAAGAGGGAAGCCCCGCTGAGAAGGCAGGCTTTAAGCAGGGAGATATTATTGTTGGACTTGATGACCAGAAGATTAAAAACAGCAATCAATTGCGTAATCTTGTTGCTGCCCTAGTTCCTGGTCGTAAAGTAAAAATTGATGTGGTCCGCGACGGCAAACCTCAGAGTATCAGCGTTAAAGTAGGTGAACTTCCTGCGCAGAACATGAACGAGGAGATCGCCCCTGGATCGGGGATGGATGAGACGTCACCACTTGAAGTGTTAGGCGCTCGACTCAAAAATCTAACCCCAGAATTGGCAAAACGCCTTAAGACAAAACAATCAAAAGGTGTCGTAGTTGAAGCCCTGTTGCCAGATGGCATCGGAGCCCTTGCTGGATTACAGCCTGGAGATCTTATTTTGTCGGTAAATGGCAAACGCATTGATACTGTGGCCAACCTTACAGAAGCACTATCAAGCGACGCCTTAGCCAAAGGCGTGCGTATGATTGTTGAAACTCAAGGCATGGAACGGTTTGTATTCTTGAAGAGCGAAGAGTAAGAGACCACGGCGAGGCAGAGAGCAAAGTTAGTGCACTCGACTTACCACCTTATAGGTAGCATTCAAGCAGCTTTGTTCCTGCTATCAATTTCAGCCGTGTACGTGCAACTGCGCTTTGTCAGGCAACGCCGAGCTGAAATTGCAGCAGCTCTAAAAACAGATTTGGCCACGGACAACCTCTCTGTGTTTGCGGTGACTGGAGCATTCCTCGCCTTCTTTTCATTTTTACTGCTAAGCACCACCACGACTCCTTTTGCGCACTACATTTTTTGGAGTCGCCTGCCAGCTTGCGCACTTGCCGTTTTATTACTCTGGGAGTATCGCCGAGACTTTTCATCTGGGCCGCTCGCCCTCCTAGGACCGATGGCTTTAACTTTTTTCGTTACAGCTTTGATTTGGACCACAGTTCAATCTGGAAGCATGCACCAGCTTAACTCGTCATTTCAGCTTTTTGTTCTACTTGCTGGCGTGTTTCTGGTCGGCGGGCAATTACATCAATTGAGGTTGCTTTTGGTCAATCGCCGAGTTGGGGCTCTTTCATTAAAAGCGCGGACACTAAACCTCCTTAAAGATGTAAGTACGGTTTTTTTTGGATTCGTTTTGGGTGCGCAGCAAAGCTGGGCGCTTATTGTCGTTGCCGGTGCCAACGCAGCATTAACCGCACTAATTATAGGTGTTGGCATGCGTCTTGAAAAACAGGTCAATAAATAAAAGTCCCCTTTTAATGGCGCCTTTACACATCTAGCTGTCTCAAGGGGACAATCGGCTGCGTCCTCTACAATTATCAAAAATATGCAACTGACCTGAGCATCGTCATGCGCTCCTGACTCGACACCTGGCATAAATAGCCCTGGGAAAATGGACTACATCAGGGAGTATCAGGGTATGCAAATTATTTGGACCATTCTCATCGGATTTGTTGTCGGCCTTCTAGCGCGCATGCTCATGCCCGGCAACGATTCTCAGGGAATCATTGTGACAACCACGTTGGGTATTGTAGGTGCCATCGTTGGCGCTTTCCTTGGGCAATTACTCGGGTTTTACCAAATCGGAGAGCCAGCCGGTTTTTTCATGTCCCTCGCAGGAGCCCTACTTATTCTATGGATCGTTAAAAGTTTCAGCAGTTCAAAATCAGAAAGTCAAAGCTAAGCAGTTTAACTCAAGGAGATTAGAGTATGAAAAATGTAGCAGTATATGGAATTTATCCAACACGTGTGGCCACCGAAAGAGCTGTTGAACAGTTTAAAATGGAAGGCTTTCGTAATTCAGATGTCGCCGTTTTGTTTTCCTCACCGGACGGGACGAGCGAATTTGCGCACCAAAACAGCACCAAAGCACCTGAAGGCGCTGCCACCGGAACTCTGTCCGGGGCAACGGTTGGAGGAGTCTTGGGCTGGCTCGCTGGAATAGGCAGTCTGGCCATTCCAGGAGTTGGGCCATTTATCGCCGCTGGTCCAATAATGGGAGCTTTAGCTGGGGCCGGAGTCGGAGCAGCAGTCGGTGGCCTTACGGGCGCCCTGATTGGACTGGGCATACCAGAGTATGAAGCAAAGAGATACGAGAGTCGCATCAGCGAAGGGGGAATTCTTCTTTCTGTGCATGCAGATGACATGCCCTGGGCTGAGAAGGCTCGCGAAATACTCACGAGAACAGGAGCAGAAGATATTAGCAAAAAGTCCGAATCTGCAGCGGACAAACCGCGAGCATCAGTAAACTATCATCCTTCAGCCAGTTAATCGTTACAAGCAAGGAATATAATATGAAAACTACCTTAGAATCACTTTCCGACGGAATCTTGGACCAAATAAAAGATCTGTATAGCGCCGAACAACAGCTTCTCAAAGCAATTCCAAAGATGGAAAAGAAAGCGTCTAACCCGAAACTCAAAGAAATTTTTCGGGTCCATCTTCGTGAAACAGAGGACCAAGTGCACCGACTTGAAGAAATAGCAAAGCTACTTGATGAGGACCTTCCAGGCAAGCCGTGCCTCGCTATGCAAGGCTTAATCAAAGAAGGTGAAGAAGTTCTTGGTCACGAAAGTGAGAATAAAGCCCTTGTCGATGTACTGCTCATAGGAGCGGCGCAGAGAATCGAGCACTATGAAATGGCCTCGTACGGCACAGCTCACGCGATAGCAGTCGAATTGGGACAAAATGAAATTGCCAAATTACTTGAGGACACACTTGAAGAAGAAACACGAAGTGACAAAAAACTTTCGGCTCTTCTCAAGGGAGAAGTGCTCGCGCAGGCCAATCTTGATTCAGCTCCCGAAGTAACACCAGGCAAGGACAAAGCGGACCTTTCGCAAAAAGCACAGAGTCAGAAAGGAGCGGCAGCGACAGCCAGAATATTCAGGCTGGTCACCTGTCTTGCTATCGGGCATCAATATGAATCGCTTGCTTATGCTGAGACACAGCAAAGCAGGAGCAATAACGAGGCTGAAGCATCTACATACAAACGTGACAACTCGGGGACGAATATTCGTGATCGTAACGACTCACGAGCAACCTCGGATAATCAAAAAATGGGTGGTCCAGAGCTAAAGGTTCTGGCACGTATTCGCCAAGAAATTATAGCTAACGAGGCGCTATCAACTAATGCACAGAACATTAAGATTATCGTTCAAAGCAATACTGTTATCCTCCGTGGTCCAGTGCATTCGATAGAAGAGCGCGCCTGGATACAAAAGGCTACTGCGCGAACAGCAGCCGGATACAACGTTGACAACCAGTTAGAGATCGCTCCTGGCTAAACCCAAGCAGCGAATACAAGCCGGGTAGTCTATGACTACCCGGCTTCTTTATGTAGTAATTGTTGACTCAAAACTTGTAGTTGTATGAAAAAATATATTCGGGAACCTTTCCCGGCGCTTTCACACCTTTTGGGTGCTGGGCTGTCCATGGTAGGGCTCTTTTTCCTTATTGAAAAATCTGCTGATAGCTTAAGAGCCGTGGTCGCAAGTGCCATTTTTGGCGTGAGTTTAATTGTACTCTATCTGGCAAGTGCGTTGACGCACGGACTTCACTGTTCTGAAGAAACCCTAACGCGCATCGAAAAATATGACTATGCCGCGATATTTCTTCTGATAGCTGGCACATACACACCCGTATGTTTACTCATAATTCGAGGACCATTGGGATGGGGCCTCCTGATCAGCGAATGGACACTTGCAGCTTTCGGTGTTTCCTCGATTTTTTTCCGACGGCACATCCCCAAGCATCTAAGAGTAGCCATCTACCTAATCATGGGCTGGCTTTTTCTAATTGCCATCAACCCCATTATATCAACTGTGCCGCAGAACGATCTTGCGTGGCTTATTGGTGGTGGCTTGGCCTACTCAATCGGCTCAATTGTCTTCTTAACAAATAAACCAAACTTTTGGCGTGGCTACTTTGAAGCCCATGATCTCTGGCATCTCTTTGTTTTAGCGGGAAGCACCTGTCATTTCATATTTATTGACTTGTCTCTCGTAACTTTTAAATGACTCTTCAGAACCTAGAAATTAAAGCACACACTAAAAACGCCCCATGCGAATCTCTCACAGCCAGCCCCAACAAACTACAATTCTTCCGAAATCGGGCAGCTTACTGTCTAGATGGATTGGATCAAACGACGCCTCTACGCGCACTTCAACAATCTCCTACGGGAAATGATAAAGTTTGTAAGTTTCCATTAGCCAGGCCAAGAAGCGACATTCCCCTTAAAATATCAGGAGTCAGCCACGATAAAGTATCTCTCTTTTTCGCCTGGTGGGGGGCACCTCTCCTCGCATATGTTAATATGAGTATGAAGAATACATAAGTATACGAAACTACTATGATTCGATCTCTTCTCCTGCCGCCACTCCTGGCACCCCGGCTAGGTGCCCCCCACCAGCCGCTAAAAAAGTTCTCAGCCCTGAAATTTTGCTACCTAAACTAACACTCTCTCAAAAAGGCGAGAAACAGTATCCGAGACAAGTACCTAGAAGGTACCGGCGGAAGCTAATCTCGTATCTGCGCCCCGCCTTCACGTCGCTCCTCGGATTGTTTACCGCTCGACGTGATAATAGCCTCCCTCAATGACCACCCTGAAGTTCTTCTTATTTCGACGCTCAGACTCTATCGCTGGGCGTGTGTGACGCTCAGTTCCTGATCTGAACACGATCAATTCGAAGACTCGGGGTACTCCGTTTTCATCTGGCCCCGCGAGGTGAAGTTTGGTCTCTTCGCCATCGCGCAGCCTGACTAGGAGCCAGTTTCTGTAGCCCTGGGTCTCATCGTCCGGAGCAGCCGCGTAGGAAACCAGGGCCAGAGACTCTCGTATTTTGAGTGGTCTAGCTACTTTTTAGTTCTCTTAAGCAAGGCGGATAAAGGCGATTCCCAAAGCTAAATCCAGACAGCGCCACCACTCACCACAATTCCCCCGCTAACCGGGATTCCAACACGAATGTGACTTGGTCGCCCCATTACTTCGTCTTGCAAAATTGTAATGTTGCTGCTTTCACGCCAGACAAGTTGAAGCGTTGTAAGCTCTTCTCGAAGCATTATTTTTTTGAGCTTTTCAAAGTCATATTGCAAGCGAGCAAGGCGATCCTTAGTGCCTGCGGCCAACACTAAATGCCGTGCTAGATACTGATCAGAAGCAGGCCAAAAAGAAAAGCACTATGCTCCCTACCGGGAATGGGCCTTTTAAATAGCTGATGGAGTTAGTTCGAACTAGACGTCTGGATAGCCGGGACCATGCCTAAAATGCCCCTGGTCCAGGGTCAGAAAATACGCAAACTTTCAATAGCTTAAGCCTTATTCCCTAAACACTCCCAATTTGGTCGCTTTTGATGCGTAGAGAAACACCCTGTGATATATTCCCAGGTATTGGCGCACCAGTAAAAAGGAAGTTATGACTAATCCTCAGCAAAACCCAGCTCCCCACAAAAGCCATCCAGCGACTCCCCAGAGTGGAGTTGAGGGCCCCTCCACTAACCCCAACTTAAGTGATAAGTCCAGGCTAGCAGCCGACAGTGGAGATCTGAGGTTCCCGAGAACAACACCATTAGACACAATGGATTGCTTCAGAGAATTCACGCGATTAGAGATAGAGACGGATCTATTCAATCCGAGGCAGCGCCCCGAAGTTCGCGCCGCAGCGGCTCAAGCCCTAGGCGGAATCGGCGCCGAGGCAGTTTGGGTATTGGCGGGAGCATTAGGCGATCGGGAGGTCGGGGCCTTGAGTGCTGAGCAGCTCGTAAAGATTGGCAAGCCAGCTTTACCAGCGTTACTTGTAGCGGTCCAAGACGTTTCCAACCAAAGATTTCAACATAGAGCTGCTGAGGCAATAGGCAAAATTGGCGCAGCTGAAGCGGTTCCCACTCTTCAGAAAGTCCTCAAAACAGATGACTCCTCTGCTTCGGCAGCTGCTGCCAGAGCTCTTGGAGAAATCAAACACCAAAGTGCCGCGGCCGCTCTTATTGATGGACTTGCATTTGATGATATCCAAGAGACAGTCACCACAGCGCTAGAGAGCATGGGAGAGATAGCGGTGCCGGCTCTTATAGAAGCTGCAAAAGACGAAGGTCGAAACCCAAGGACGCGTGCACTTGCAATTAGGGTCCTCGGAAGTATTCCCTCTCGAGTAGGCAATCAAGACATAATTAATGCGCTAGATTCAACGAATTCTGAAATTCGAGGTGAGGCCTTTCGCGCCATAGGACGAAGAAAAGCACCAGAGGCATTGCCAGCGCTGATAAAGGCACTTGAGCATGATACGGACAAAATTGTTCGTTATCTCGCAGCAACTGCACTTGGCACCATCGGCGATCCAAGAGCTATCCCTGCTCTGGAAAATCGACTAGGAGGCAGGTTAAGCTTTATTGTCAGTGGGCCAGAAACAGACCAAGATGTTCGCCGGGCGATCGGCGCCGCACTAGAAAAACTAAATGCCAGTTAATCGCGACTGAGATACAAGGGTCATTCCTTTAAGCTACCAAAAAGGAAAAAGGGAATACGACTTGAATAGATTAGGTCCGGCTATATACTGAGCGCAGAATGAATTTCCGCCTTTACCATTGAGGTTCCATCGCGAAGTATATCCGCGAAGGCGAAGCCGTAGCCAGCAACAAATATACCGCTCACAGAATATAAAGATTAATTCCGTTAAAGATTAAGTAAAATGGACACCCTGCGGGTGGTGGTCTCTTTTTTGCGCTCAGTATATTTGCCCCTGGCTCGGCTCCGCCTCGCGATACACCGCTCACCTTAAGCCTTAAGTGGCTAAGGGCGGAAATTCATTTCGTGAGCGGTATATTCATGCTTGCCGTAGTTGGAATTACTGCCGTTACGACCTGGCTTGCAATGCGTGTTTTACATGGAAGACCACCAGCCTGCGAACGCGTGGTCTTCGAGTTTGATGCCTATTTTGCTAGTTCAATCGCTTGTGCGCGCAAAAAATGCCCTGAATTTCGCTTAATCGATGGATTGAACGGCGGTGCTTCAAATTGCACTGATGGTTGTGGAAATGATAATCCTGAACCGACCCTGTCTTTAGATTCAGATTTGAATGGATGCGAAAGTCAGCTTTATTCCCAGGACCATCGCGATTACTTGATGCTTGTTCGCTGCTTGGCTGCGTCGAAACAAATTGCGCTTGCTCTCGACCCAGTGCGGGGTTGTAGCAGTAACAAGTGTGCGGGCCAGAACATTTGGCAAAACACCAATTGCCTGAATCGGTGCCAGGACGAAGCTAAAGATTTTATGCAGATGAATCTTCGAGCCATGGAACTTTGTGCTGGAATTCCGCAGGCGCTACCTACGCTGTGTCCAATGCTCAAGCAATTACTGAAGATATGTTTCAATGCGGAAGATTGCACACATCTGAATGAAATTTTCGAACAACGCTGCTCTTAGATATTGGGTTAGCCCGGTAAGCCTGGTCGGGGGCATCTCTCCTCGCGTTGCTTGATAGGAGCAAAAAGAAAACCTAAGTATCCGAACCTACTATGATTCGATATTTTCGGCTGCCGTAGCTCCTGGCAGCCTGGCTAGGTCACTCCACCTGACGCAACATTTAGATCCGTTCATTCGTGGAGTCTACTTAAGCTTAATCAGGACAGCCTGGCTCGGGAAAGACCCTGATTGATCCACGGCGAAGCCGACTATTTCTTTGGTATTATTAATGGCTACGGCTTGACCTATGCTTATGCCTGCTGGAACTGGAACTAGCGAGCTTAATGGCGCGATTCCAGAACCAGGCTGATAGACATAAACTGGCACGGCAGCATTGAAGGCGCCTGCTCCAGAATTTCCGATAGCTACGCCCAAGTCATTAATATCGCGCGCCATGAACTCGCTGTTGCCGCCTGGGTATCCGATATCCTGCTCCTGTCCCGACGCAGATCTAGTATAGCCGTGTACATGCCCAGCGACGTATTTGAAGCCAAGAATCATACCACTGTTGTTTATAGCCACGGGCGAAAAATTATTGATAGTTTGGCATGCAGGAGCTGAGCTCTGATAGCAAACTACGGAACTAAAAAGCATATCCCCGTAGTGATTCGCATCCTTAAAGCTTGGTAACATGACCTCCACGCCAGTAGCTGCGCTCCAGCGGAATGACCAGCTCCCCATTGTGGCCGTTTCAAAGATGCCGTAAGCGGTTCCGCTGTTGGTGATCTTTAGCGCCTTGGAGCTTGTGACTTGACCCAGTCCCATCTGGAGCGCCTGGGTAACAATCAGTGAATTTAACGGGACAATTCCTGCGGGCAATCCATAGTTGGACACTGGAAGCCACAAGCAAGCTTTGCTTGTGCTACTATCTCGGCTGAGGCCTGCGACTTCACCCAAATCGTTCAGCGAGTTAGCTTCAGACCAAGGCAAGCCAAAAGCCGGCGCTAGCGCATTCATCCCTGCTGGTAGCCCATAACGAGGACGCTGTAGCCAGATAAACCCTCGAGTTCCCAGCGGCGAGGTTGACACGCCTGCAATCTGGCCAAAGGTATTAATGTCCCGTCCCTCGCTCGTGTTAAACCCACCTGGCGATGATCCCAGGGTGCCAAGAAATTTTATCTGTCGTGTATTGGTCTGGGCAAAAGCCGTTACTGTTACCAGCAGCGAAGCTAATAGCACAGAACTAAGCACGATTGATCGAAGTGTCATGGTATACCTCTCTCTTTAGTGTCGGACTTGCGCAATTAAACAATGGCATACAGCCCCTGAGCAATAGACATGCCAGCTCCGACTGATGCCTATTGCGGCGATGTGATGGTGTCACTTGGTCACTAAGTTTTTTCCCAACCTATAAGGTAGGTGCTTCACGTGTCACTGATCGGAGAATTGCTTAGATTTTTATTCACACTGGTCGGGGGCACCACTCCTCGCACCTCGGGTCAGGTACCCCCCACCAAACGCAAGAAAGAGAGAGCGCCAAGGCTGTTAAGCGAGTCTGCTAGAGTTAGTTTGAAGAATTTTTCAAGCTCGCCTCAACTCCCTTTGCCCGGCGGTATAGTCACCTTTGGTGTTAGAAAAAATATTGTACTAAGCAATAAACACCGGCACTCCAAAGCCAAGGGATAATTGTGCTGATGCACAGCGCCATAAGCCAAAGCGGCTTCCCTCTCACGGTGAAACTCCTAATAATCTGAAAACTAATTAAAAAATGCATCAGAGAATAACATAGCTCTGTGGAGACAATAGCCGTCCACAGGCGTTGAGTAGCAGTTCCGTAGCCCACACTGTTGGCAGCTACATTAGCGGTGAAAAAGAAGGCAACAATTTTAGCTGGCAAACAGTATAGGTAAACTCGCACAGCTTGCCTTATAGTAAATTTTCCGAAGACCCGTATTAGCCATATCTCCATGGGCACCAAAGGCACGGCGGGAACTACTAGTACTGCAAGTAAAATAGGCAAAACGGCCACAGCCGACATCGAGCCGCAAGCATGCGCATTGGAAATTAGGAAAAACGCCCCCGCGATAGTGGCACAAATCAAATACCGCGCTGGTACCGAGAGATTTAGCCCTGTCATATTGGTGTCGTATCAGAAAGCGTAAATTCTGACTATAGCGGCTAAGTAAAAATCTTTTCGCCTGGTGGGGGGCACCTCTCCTACCATCTCTTAATAGTAGCAGGAAGAATGCATAAGTGCCCGAAACTACTATGATTCGATATTTCTGGCTGCCACCACTCCTGGCACCTCGGGTTAGGTGCCCCCCACCAAACACGAGAACTAGCCGCAAGCGATTTCAATCACTCAGCAATCCAAACTGCCTCCCCACTCACCACAATTCCTCCGGCTTTCGGAATTTCAACATGTATCTGGCTTGGCCTGCCCATGTCTTGGCCTTGAAAAATAGTAATTGTGCCTGGAACTGGTACAGCTCCAATCGCTCGCAAATAGCCGCCCAATGCCGCAGCGGCGGCACCAGTTGCCGGATCTTCAACAATTCCTCCCACAGGGAATGGATTTCTAGAATGAAAAACACTAGGACTTTCACGCCAGACAAGCTGCAAAGTGGTTAAGCCCTCGCGGAGCATAATCTGCTTTAGTTCATCAAAGTCGTAGTTTAACTGCTGAAGTCTTTCTTTAGTGCCTGCCGCCAGCACCAAATGCCAGGCGCCCGCAAAGGCTTTCACCGGAAGTAGACTCGGATCAAGCTCCGAATTTTTCCAATCAAGCACTGCCAAAACTTCATCAAGCAATTCACTCGCTGCTGTCATTTGTTTAGGAGTCACCGAAGTAAGTGAAGCACTCAATTTACCGTTCTGATTAGAGACTCGAACAGGCACTAGTCCTACTAAAGTTGAAAGCTGGTACGTCCCCTCCCCGCACTCTTTGCCTAGGGCAACTCCAGTTGCAATGGTCGCATGCCCGCAAAAGGGAACCTCTGCTTCAGGACTATAGTAACGAACTACGCGCTCATAGCCCGCAAGAGGCGCAACAAAAGCGGTTTCTGAATAGCCCACCTCTGCTGCAATACGCTGCATGGTTTCGGCACTCGGTAGCTCTTCGCCCACCCACACGCCAGCTGGGTTTCCACCGGAAGCAATTTGAGTAAAGGCTGCGAGCCGACTTAGATATGGAGGCTTCATAAAAAAACTCAACAAACTGATTTTGGTTTAGTGCACAAAGAGACTTATAAATGACCACAAAATGAGAAAAACGCCAGCAACAAAAAAAAGAAAAACGAGAGTAAAATAGGTTACTGGTGCTTGAGCCCTCGATATTTCTTTAATAGGAAAAAATAAGATTCGCCGGAAAACAAGATCAGTCGTATCGTTGGCGGCCCAACTCAGCGCCATTGCAACAAAAATAAACCCGAATAAAAATGCGACACCGACCAGCATTAGTCCCCTGCTCTACACTAACTAACCAAAGAATTTAGTGGTGCAGGCAGGCATTTGTCAAAAGGAGCCTCTGATGGCTACAGGGGCGCAGCAAAGTTTTTTAATTGTAGACCTAGCCCAAGCGATACCTAACTTCTAAATCTGCGAAACGCCCACCGGGAAACCGCCCAAATAAGATACAAACTCCAAAAAAAACGGCTAAAAAAGAACTGAATTGCAAAGAAGGCGCCAACAGCTCCAGAAGAGGGCCCAAAGTAGGCGTACCAAAAGCATATAACCAAGCAAACGGCAGGCACAATAATTTGCCAAAAGGGCTTCCATCGAGAGGAATCCGCACTACCCCATGCGACGGAAAAAGCGGGAATTGCAAATGGCATGCCGAATATAATAACCAACTGCAACTCCGGCATAAGACTTTTCAATGAAAAGCCGCCTACATAAGGATTCAGCAGACTAGCAAAGCTAGAGTGCTCCCCCCGCGTGGCCAATACGATTAACCAACTTAAATCACCTTTGGATACAATGAGCACTGCAAGAAAGAGTGCAGAAAATGCAATAAACACTGCACCCACCACACGAGCTATAGTGGAAGAGAAAAATTGTTTGAACCCGGCACTCTGTTTTAATTCGTCAACCATCACTTGATGCTAACAGTTCGCTTCACACTTGTCTGCGTGCTCTGAAGTTCAGTTGAACGCACCGAGTAGAAAAACCTCCATTTGCCCTTAGATAATTTTTTGAATGTGCTTGCTTTTTTACCAGTTGCTAAAAGTTTGGAAACTTTTTTCTTCGATTTTAAAAGTTGACCTCGTAAAGTGACCACACAAATGTCAGTTGCTACGAGTTCCCCAGGAAGTCGCACGGTCGCTTTGCCGCTGCCCTTCTTTTGGACCGTTGGTGCGTCAAGAACCCCGCCGAAACACACCGAAGGCGTTGGAGTAGCCGTCGGCTCTGGCGTAGGCGTTGGAGTGGGCGCAAGTGGAATGACGGAATTTGACTCCTCTGAGGCAGGTCCTGCTCCAAAGTCGTTAATCGCGACCACGGTAAAAGTGTAGGCCGTATTATTCGTGAGTCCCGTCACTTCGCAAGTTAAGGTCGGCGATGTCGCTGAGCAAAATGCACCGCCAGGAGATGCTGTGGCAGTATATGAGGTGATTTCACCCGTTAAAGCTGACCAGGCAACCGTTGCCAAGGCATCGCCTGCGGTGGCACTTACGCCAGATGGTGCAGCATTGGGTGCACCACCCTCTAAGCGAGCAAGCCGATTTCTGCTCGTGACAGGATTGGTAAACTGAAAAAAGGTCCCCCCAACAATGACTCGTCCGTCATCCTGCAGCACTATTTTATTAGGGGCACTGTTAACACCCTGGTCAAAACCTGTGTCCAAGGTTAAATCAGCGTTGATTCGCCCCATTCCGGCTCTCGAGTCACTCTCTAAATAGTTGAATGTGCCACCCAGAAGAATCTTGCCATCGGCTTGAGCCGCCACAGTGTTGACGACAAAAGAAGGCCCGCCAGCTGAGACGTATACATTAAAACTGGAATCGAAAGAGCCGTCTGCATTTATGCGTGCAATACCCTCTCTTGCTGCCGAAGAAATTGTTGTGAATGAGCCGCCCAGTAAAACTTTGCCGTCACTTTGAATGGCGATGCTGAGAACAAGGCCGTTAGAGTTGGGGTTAAATGTACTATCAAGATCGCCCTCTGAATCTACACGCGCGACTCGATTTCGTGCAGTGCTATTCACATTCTGAAAAGTACCGCCGATTACAATTTCTCCATCACTTTCTAGGGCAATCGCGCGCACAGCTCCATCAACAGAGGTAGCAAAAGTATTATCAAGTGAGCCGTCTGCCGAAAGCAGGCGCGCGAACCCAAGCTTGCCAGTAGCATTGACTGTAGAAAAATTGCCGCCAATTAGAATTTTACCATCCGCTTGAAGTGTCATTACATTCACTTCGCCGCCTACATCTGTAGTCAGGGAAGAATCAATTGTGCCATCGGAGTTAAGTCTAGCTATATTATCATGTGTTTCGCCATTCACCGTATCAAAGTCGCCGCCAATTAAAATTTTTCCGTCCGATTGAATAGCAATCGAATTCACATTTGGGGATGTTCCCGTCACCTCAGGAGCGAACGCGCTATCCAAGGTTCCGTCGGCATTCAACCGAGCTATCAGCGGCTGATTTCCTCCGCCAATAGTGCCGAAATAACCAGCTACCAGAATTTTACCATCACTTTGAATGGCAATATCCACAACGTCATCATCTGCCCCTGGATTAAAGGCGGAGTCCAAATCCCCAATGTCTGCAATGGCGAAATTGGATATAAAAAGGAAAGCGAGGAAGGTGTAAATTCTAAGCATGCGGACCATCGATAAATGTGGGTACACGTAAGTTGAAAAACTTGGAGATATATTCGGCAAACAGCCAGAAAAACTCGAATAGTTTGGCAAAATTACAGTGTTTGAATGTACCCCCTCAAACTCGCGTCTGGCCAGACCAAGCGGAGACGACCCCCGCAATATCAGTATGTTAAATCTACTGGGTGCAAGATTCTTAGGCATCCGGACAAAGTTTTATCTCTGCTGGCGCACCGCGCTTCCAACCTCTACGGCTCCACAATAACTCGATCAAATGCCAGGCCCCAGCAAAGGCTTTCACCGGAGGTAGACTCAGATCCAGCTCCGAATTTTTCCAATCAAGAACTGCCAAAATTTCATCAAGCAATTCATTCTCTGCTGCGATACGCTGCATGGTTTCGGCACTCGGTAGCTCTTCGCCCACCCACACGCCAGCTGGGTTGCCCCCGTTTGGGGTACTAGTGAAGGCTGAAAGACGACTTAATGAACATGTACTCATGGGTCACTTCAAAAAACAATTGAAGCTTATGGTCTCTCAAACATAAATAATTCTTGAGCAAATATTTTTACATAATACTAGATAGGGCGCACACGGCTTGCGTGGAGAAGGTGCAGAAGATAGGGACCTAAACAAGAAGGTTCGTAACCAAAAAAGTTAAAGCTACTCACTGCAAATATCTAAATTCCCCAACCGATGTAGCTATTCCTCCAGGGGTCTTAACTCTCACGATTATTGGAAGTGGTCCCGGCGGTAACACTGGCCGATTCGGCCCTGGTGGTACAACTACCTCAAGGGAATCGTCCGATATAACTGAGAACTGCGCCGCCACCCCTGCGAACTTGACCGATGTCGCTGTTGCCAACGAACTCCCCGTTAGCACAACCCGTGTACCTCCGACATAGGGAGCAAAGGACGGGAGAATTTGGGTCAGCTTCGGCGCTGGAGGAGGCTCAATACTATTTACTACGGGTAAATTCAAATTGATGCTGCTGCCTTGACTTATCAGCTGTCCCTGCACTGGATCAATAATTCGAGGAGCCTTGAGCATATACGGGCCACCAGTAGATGTGGAGTGCAACAATCCAAGAGGGATGTCGAGCGAATGTGTGGTAGTCGAGCCGGCAGATACAGTTATCGATTTTGTCAGCGTCTCAATATCGCCACTTGAGTCTGCTAAGTCACCGGCAATGAGATAAACACCAGCTTGCTGGGCATTGACGCTAAGCCCAATCGACCAGCCATCTATCTCACCATTTGAGTTACTATCAACACCGTACTGACTGCTATTGCCAACTAGTGAAGCTGCATTCGAAAGTACTTGAAATCCTCCCACGGCGCTTCTTTGCAATTGTACCCCACCCACAGTTAAATTTGCCTCAGCATCCAAAAGATAGAAGCCTGATTGAGTCCCAGGACTAAACATCTGAGCAAAAATTCCATCCCCGGCAGCTTGATCTTGGTGCTGCCCGTCATCGAACAAAGTGAGTGATATACTTGAATTGTCAGGTTGCCTAAGCGTTACCAAAATTGACCCTGCTGTGGGCAAGATAGTTTGCCCCAAGGAATTTTGTAGTTTTGCCCGTACGATCACAGATGCTGATTGCTGATAAGCACTTTGGTCAGTCTCAACCTGCAGGAAGCGATCATTTGGGAAGAAAATTCCAAAGTTAGCCTGAGCTGCGCTAGAAGCACTTAGCCGCAACAAGCGTTGCCCAGTACTAGGCATGTTGACATCAAAAGACGTGTAGTATCCAGAATTTGTATCTAGCGCTCGCGTCGTTACGTTCTGCTTTACAAGCTGTAGACCTGAAGAACTGAATACATTTAGGGTAGCACTTGCTGGTACAACAACAGCTTCAATACGGGTAAGCCCAACTGAATCAACCTCGAAAGCAGCCTGGCTTTGTCCACCAGAAACAAGCGACAGCTGCTTCTGAAGCACCGAAGGTGGGACGACTGGTGCTAAGGAACTAGAGCTACACATACCCATATACACCGCATCATCTGGTCGCTTCGAGTACCTACTAAGCGCCACCACCCCGTCCGGATCAATATCATCCCCAAGACCTGGTCTTGTCCCGTACGCAAAGAAACGCCCGGCGGAGACAATTGTCGGAAGGTAATTCTGGATGTAATGATTGCCGGAGAAAACTTCTAGTTCCCAACCCCCAATAAATCTTCCACAGTGCCCGTTTGGCTGCACCGGCCCACCGCCCAAAATTGGGTACAACATGGTTCGACCGATACCAAATGGAGTTGTGTATGGCCGAATAAAATCGATGGGACTATCGTTAACATTGCTAAATAAGAGGGTCTTCATGTTTGTGCCGCGTTTATGGCTCGCATTCCACCCAGGGAACTGAGGTGCCTGATTAAAGCCTGTCGCCATACCGTTTAGGCTAAATTCATGAAACCAACTTCCCCAGTAAATTGAGTTTCCAAGGGTAGTGCCACCATGTGGCGCGTCAAAACTAACAAAGCGATCTACCGTAGGGTACGAGAAACCGAGCGTAAGCCACTTCCGCGCAATTAATCCTCCATAACTATGCGCAGCAATGTTTAAAGGAAGCCTCCACGAATCTAAGCCAGAAGTGACGAGATCAAGTTGAGGTTTAACTTTCTGAACTATAAAGGCTTCTAATGAAAAGGCATTTGCATGAACAATGCTGGCACTAGCTGTGCGCGGATTATTGTTATAACCCCAGGCAACTCCATCGTTTTTAATTAGGGCTGACCCCTGGGCTCCAGAGGGAATAGCAAAAAATAAAAACGCTGGTATCGGCTCACGTGTGTACAGATTTAAGCCAGAACTGAACTCCCCGCGCTTAATCTTGGACTCAGCCGCCTCATTATTACTCGCGGTTTGATCTAGAGTAAGAAATCTTCGGATTTGGTGCACTCCGCCCTTATTTATTTCAGCCAACACGCCAGCTTGAAAAACAACCGGCGGCGGAAAATAGATCTTTGAATCAAAATATCCAGCTCGAACTGGGCTAAGAGGGTCCCAGTTAGGATAGTTGGAAACTCTTCTTACTACCTGGAATCCGGTATCATCAGTATAATCAATGCTGGCTCGTATTCCACGGCCAATTTCAGATGGCCCTAAGGGCTGGGTAAAATACTCCCGCGGAATTATGAATTTTCCGTCATCACCACTTAGCGTAGAAATGCCTCCAGCCTCAGGCGGGATAGTTCCGAACACAGGATCTGACTCTGTACCAGAAATTGAATACACCTCGATTTTAGCTCCCCTAATCCCCAGCATTGGGTCAGCAGGCTTAGACCAACGAACTAACCCCTGACATTGATCGAGAATTCCATCATTGGCAAAATCGAACGCAGCATCAAGCGCAGGGTCCGACGCAATTTCGCAAGAATCAAGAACAAAATTAGCATTACAATCAGGAGCGCCATTTTCAATTTCATCTAAATCAGCAATCAAATTGTTATTGCAATCACTTGCCTGGCATGAGTCCGGAGTATCATCTTGGTTGCTGTCCATCGCACCTTGCAGGAGAATTTCGCAGCGATCAGATACCCCATCCTGATCGCAGTCCGCCCCTGACGATGCATTGAACTGATACATATAACTGAAACTTAAGATGGCATTTACACCCCAGTTAGTAGTAATTTTTGCTCCACCGAATCCAGGGGGCATCGACGTCCATTTCATAAATCTGTCTGAACCAAATGGAAGCAGGACAGAAACGGGTACTGGAGCACTGGACCAGGAATCTACGAACAACGAATGGCTTTGAGCGGGGAAGCCTAGAGGATTAATAAATTTCTCATTAAACACTGTAGCAAGAGTCTGTTTCGTCCCTGACATTCCAGCGTAGTCTGTAACACCATCGTAGGGGCTAACAGCAAATGGCCCACCTGAAGCTGAACTAAGAAAGGACTGTCCAACTGCATACATGGAAAGACCGGGCCCAAAGGTTGTCCAATATTCACATCTGGCTGACGGGACCACACTAAACGAACTTGGCCCTATATTCTCAAAACCTCCTGAATAGCCACAGGTGCCAATAAACTGAATCGAGTACCCTTTTAAAGTACCGAGCGCGTGAGGGAATCGTGGCATGAATAAATTGGCTACTTCAATCTCGCCGCTCAGAGGAAACGAATGTGTAATCGTATCACAATCTGTAATAGCCTTTGCTGTTTGAGCCATAACCAAAATGCTCACAAGAGCGGCCCAAATTGACTTACTCAGCGCGGATTTCAAGCAAATAATTGCATTAGTGAATCTATTCATAGGGGAACACTCTGCCACTAAAGATTGTAAAAATTTTGCAATCATTAACTTTTATAAAACCATCCCGATCTTTCTGCTTTACTTTGATAGAGGCTCTTGCGCTTTAAGCTCCTCCAACCGACGCAGCTCCTCAATCACTCGATCGATTTTACCAACTATGGCAAGCCGTGCGTTCATATCAGCCACGCGTCGCTCGCGTTCAATTTCCTCGTTAACTGCGCTTGGCAGATTTAATCTCGACAAATCTCCAATTGAGGGATCTGAATTTGCAAGTGTATCGAACATGCCCTGAACCGGCCCTTTCACTCTTCCATCCTCGACTCTAAGCTCAACCATGCCGCCAACTGGTACTGGGCACTCCGGACAAAACGTTTCACGGACCAGTGAAGGCCAAACCGAATCGGGAATAATACGCGCTTGTTTAAGCGCTGCTTTATAAATGACCTGCCAATCTCCTCCTGTATGAGCTACTGCCTCTTCAGGAGTGATGCCCATGTAGTGATCACTAAAACTTACTTCATAACTTCCTCCCGTTCCGCCGACATAGGTTTTATTTCCCAAAGTCGCATAGCCGGACGATGTTTTATAGAACTCGAGCTGGCCGTTACGCTGAGCCACTTGTAGAAGCGTAGACTCGCCCAAACTTAAATGCACCGGAATGATTTGAGCAGAGGCATGAGATTCAGAGGCATTGCCATAGGTCACTCGATATTCATTATTTTCTGGAAAATAGGACTCTGGCAGTGGGTCTGATGCAATCGAGCGAAAAACCTCTTTCACTAAATCTGCGTCAACGGCGTCAGAAAATCTTTGGCCATCATCCCTTACCGCGCTATAAATGCGATGCCAATTATTTTTAACGAGGGCCAGGGCCTCAAGTGGATAAATACGTGAATAAATGCTCGCAACCGGGCGATCGAGGCCAATGCCGTTACCGGCCAAAGAAGCTTCAGCCCCAGCTTCGCCATATCCGCTCGCGGTTTTAAATAAGAATAGATCTTCGCCGCGCTGATTTACGGCAATCAAGACCTCCTCGCCAATTTTGATAAAGGTTGGACGACGCTCAAACAAACCAGAAATCTGAGGGGCGGTATACGCCTCTCTACTTCCGGCTATTTCTTCCCGGCAACTCGGCAAAGTTGCCATGGCAAGTAAAGTGGTGGTCAAGACTGAAACGGACTCTCTCATAACACTCCTTGTTTAACCGATATTTTCTCCTGGTCGGGGGCACCTACATATCCAAGGTAAACCTAAACCTAACCTCTGGCGGCCCTCGCCTCGTCTGTCGCCTGGTGGGGGGCACCTACCTTCCGCAGGTGACCGCCCCCCTTACTCTCACTACTAACCCCCAAAAAACGCACAATAAATGGCACTAACTGAACAAATCTTGGCACAACCGTGGCAGGTGCCCCCCACCAGGTTAAACCCATATCGATAGGTAAGTCCGTTTTTAAGAATGTTTCAATTTGGGTTCGATACTCAGTGTTATCGGCACCATAAGCGCCATTTATCGCGACTAACTTCTGCCCATCCAAACAAAAGCGATCAGTTGAAGAAAATTCAATTCCAGACTGAATATTGTCGTCGATTAGGCTTGGCGCGCAGCGGGTGATTTTTGAGAGGCCTGTGAGATTCCAGCCCATTCCAAAGTGCCCGCGATTTTCGCTACTGTCATAGACGAGTGACAACTTTGGTTCCATACCCGCAGTTCCGGGAGGAAGTGATATGGGAATTGAGTAACTCGCCGACCCAAGTGGTGTTACTTCAAATTGACCTGAAACTGCACCAGAGGCAACTGACTGGGCCACGGCAATATTCGCCACTAATGTTAAGGCTAATACGCAGAAAGAAAAAATGAAACCCATATGGCCTCCATGGGGCTTGGCACAATGTAACTTTCGCGATCTCAGGCGATGTCATTCTCCTATCTGGTCTTAAGTCCTTAAACAACAAGCTCTTGCGTTTCGCCCATATTTAATAATTATCAATTGCTTAAGTGTTAGATATGGGAAATTTCCCCAGCCCGCTCAGGGCGCAGAATAAGGGGTCGGCCGCAAAAGCCTCAGAGGCCTGGTCCTCAGAGGCCTGGTCGGGGGCACCTATCCATCCAAACCTCCCCTCTCTGCCGCGGGACCCGCCCCCTGACTCCTCAAGCCTGGTCGGGGGCACCAAAAAATGCTCCTTCAACACGCAACTTTTCGGGAAATTCTGCGAATAGATCTATGATATGCCAGCACCACGAAAATATTTTCGCAACAACGACGTACTATTTGTCACCTGTTCTCTAGAGCAAGGGCTTTTGCTACTCGCAAACCCCCTAGCACGTTCGATCATCGCAGGCTGCCTTAGCCGGGCTAAAGCCCTCTATCCGGTGCGGCTATCCCACTTCCTCGTGAATGGCAACCATATCCATATGTTGCTTACGGTTATCAATCCGACCGATACCTCAAATTTCCTCGGTTACTTCAAAGCTGAAACGGCCCACCGATTTAATATTCTCATGGGCTGGAAAAAGCGAACCATTTGGTGCGAGGGATTCGACAGCCCAGTTGTCCTATCACCCCTTCGAGCCCTTATGGCGCTGGCTTATCTGTATGCGAACCCAGCCAAAGACAACTTAGTCGACTCGATTGAAGAATTCCCAGGCTTTTCAAGCTGGAAAATGTACATTAAGCAGGAACCGAATCGTACCTTTGCTTACCCTCGCAGAACCAGATTTCGCCAACTCCCACCTCAATCACATTGCCCAAGCGGCTACGATCGGGAAGCCTCTCGACTTATAAATTCAACTAAAGAGCTCTACCAATTTGAACTTGAGCCAAATGCATGGCTTCATTCTTTTGGAATAAAAGATGATTCCGAAATCAAAAAATGGAATTCCCTTCTCGTCAAAAGGGTTCGACTCCTCGAGAGACGCGCTCGAGAAAAACGTGAAAATCTCAAAAAAACGATTCTAGGAGAATCACGACTTAGATCGCAAATATTCACTTTTAACTACAAATCGAAACGCAACGGCAAGCGTATGTGGTGCCTCAGCGAAAAACGATCTATCAGGCAGGCATTTATTGCTGAGGTAAAGTACGCAATAAACCTAGCGCGAGCTGTCAGAAAAAGATGGCAAATTGGAGACTACTCCGTCGCCTACCCACCAGGTCTCTTCCCGCCAAACCAGCCAAAACTATGCGAGTGTCTTAAACCACTCCTTCTTTAGTTTTACTACCGCTCTTTAGTGTTCACTAACCGATGCGACTAGTCTGAGGTTGTAACTGGGTGTGGGAGGCTCAACATTTCGCGCTCAGATATTCATTCTCACGATGGGGGGGGGTTAGATCTTGGTCAGAATTTCACATCCGTTTGGCGTGACAAGTACCGTGTGTTCCCACTGCGCTGATAACTTCCCATCGGCCGTTCTAACGGTCCATCCATCAAGCTTAGATAACGTGGTCTTAGCAGTGCCAGCATTAATCATAGGCTCAATCGTAAAAGTCATACCTGGCTTCATCAAATCACCTTGTCCACGGCGCCCGACATGAATTACCTGAGGTGATTCATGGAACTCGCGCCCTATCCCATGCCCAGTATACTCGCGAACAATTCCGTATCCGCGCTCTGTGCCTCTAATAAAATCTTGAATAGCAGCGCCAATGTCACCAATATGCTTTCCAGGACCAACCTCTGCTATTCCGATTTCAAGTGCTTGGTGGGTAATTTCAACTAATTCACGCGCCTCAGGGCTCACCTCTCCTACCAAGTACATGCAACTCGCATCCCCATGGAAGCCATTCTTATAGCTGGTCACATCAACGTTAATAATGTCTCCCTCTTTTAGAACCACGAGTTGATTAGGGATGCCGTGGCAAACGACCTCATTTATCGAGGTGCAACAAGACTTGGGGTAGCCTCTGTAGTTTAATGTGGAGGGGGTTGCGCCAAGCTCCTTCATTTTAGAATCAACAAATGAATTGATATCTTCTGTGCTTATACCCGGACGGATAATCGCTCCGACTTCATGCAAAATCTGTGCGGTTATTCGGCATGATTCCCGCATCAACTCAATTTCTCGAGCATTTTTTATCGTTATTTTATTGGCCATATCACATTTTTAGAATTACTGAGAATTCGGCCTCAGTTACCGGCATAACACTAAGTCTATTTCCACGCCTTAAAAGAGCTAGCCCCGATAGTTTTGGATTAACTTTCAAAGACTCAAGAGCCAAAAAGTTATCAAAAATCTTCAAAAAGCCAATTTTGGGTGCCACCCAACGTGGAGCTTCTCGCTTTGAGTTTGGATCAAAGTATTCGCTTTGCGAATCGAATTGAGAAGGGTCTGGCTGAGCTAGTTCCTTTACTACCCCTATGCCTGCGACCCCCGGAGGCTCAGCATTCGAGTGATATATCAGAACTTGATCTCCTATTTTCATCGAACTCAAAAAGTTACGAGCCTGGTAGTTACGTACTCCCTCCCAGAGGGTGCTCTTATCCCGTTTAAGATCCTGAATTGAATAGACTTCGGGCTCAGTTTTTACTAACCAATATGCCATAAGGCGCAATGCTATCCATTTTGTTAATTTTTATCTATCCTCCGACTAATGGACTATAGCTTGCAATTTAAGGATATCGTACCACCCGGCGCGGTCCTAGCTTGGGCTAAATCTTCGGACCCTGCAGAACTGGTCGGGGGCACCTCTACCACCCGCCAACTTTTCAATGAAGAATTAGCGCTCCTGGATGAAGCATCCAGCGACGCCTATCGAACCCAATTCCGCTTGGGACGATTTGCCGCTCACGGGGCCATGAAAATGTTAGGTCAGTCGCCGACTCCCGTGGGTCGAGGAGCGCGTCGGGTGCCTCTATTCGCCGCGGGTTTGGTTGGATCCATCTCTCACACCGGGGAGGTTGGTTGTTGCCTTCTAGGGCTACAAAGTAATTTTTTGGCTCTGGGTATCGATATTGAACATAGTGACAGGCAAATATCAAACACACTGAAGGGGCAAATTGGCGGTGTGGCTGAGTTTGACCTACTGGCGAATGCGGGAGCCAAGACCGTAGCTTTGGTTTGTGCTAAGGAAGCGCTGTTTAAGTGCCTGTATCCATTAGTATCGGAGTTTTTTGGTTTCCAGGATGCGAGATTAAAGCGGATTGCCGGCATAGGTGCCCCCGACCAGGGAAACCAGGACCAAGGAAACCAGGGTGCGGGGGGTGCGCTGGGGGTTAGGAGCTGGGAGGCAGAGTTTGAAATTCAAAGGAATCTGGGTTTTGGGGGAGACAGGAAAGGGGCTGACCTGGGAGAGATGCAGGGGTCCCAGGCTATGGGTGCCCCCCACCAGGATGGCGAGGATGGAGGTGCCCCCGACCAGGGATGGAACCAGGGATGGAGGAAACGGAGATTTATATCAGGCAGCCTGTTTTCGGTAAAAATCGCCCAATCCCCCGACCTCACCTGTGCCTGCATCGCCCTACTCGCAACTGCTCCCAAGATGCGCTAACCTCCCATCCAGTCAGTATTTTTATACACTACACCCAGCTATGAAATCTCGTCTCGGCAGTAAACTCCAAACCAACTCCCCCGAGTTCAAAGCCAACCAGGCGCAATACTCTCAGGTGCTCGCGCGCTACTCCGAGCTCATGAACTCAGCTATCTCCCCTACGCCTGACGACCACAGCAAACGTCACCAAGAACGTGCAAAACTCCTGCCGCGCGAGCGCGTGAATCGACTACTTGACGATGGAGCCCCCTTCCTCGAACTCTCCCCCCTCGCCGGCCTCGACGTCTACGACGGAGTCCGACCCGGAGCCGGTATCATCACCGGCATCGGTCGCGTCAGCGGTCGCCAATGCATGATCGTCGCCAACGACGCCACAGTCAAAGGCGGCACTTATTTTCCTCTCACTGTCAAAAAACACCTCCGCGCTCAAGAAATTGCTCTCGAAAATCGTCTTCCCTGCATTTACCTCGTTGACTCCGGTGGTGCCTATCTTCCACTCCAGGATCAGGTTTTCCCCGACCGGGAACATTTCGGCCGCATATTCTATAACCAAGCGCGCATGAGTGGCCTCGGCATTCCCCAAATCTCAGTGGTCATGGGCTCCTGCACTGCTGGCGGCGCCTACGTACCTGCAATGAGCGACGAAGCCATTATTGTGAAAGAACAAGGCACTATTTTTCTCGGCGGACCGCCTCTGGTAAAGGCAGCAACTGGAGAAGAAATTTCTGCTGAAGAGTTAGGCGGCGGAGATGTGCACTCACGCATAAGCGGAGTCACCGATCACCTTGCTGAAGACGATCTTGATGCGCTCGCCCGATGCCGCGCCATCATCGCAAACTTAGGAGTTCACCCACAACCTCCATTTGATTTCGCTACCCCTCGGTTACCTGCCTACGACCCCGCCGAAATCTACGGACTCATTCCGAGCGACACCAAAAAATATTTTCCAATTCGCGAAATCCTGGCGCGTATGATTGACGGCAGCGAATTCGATGAGTTTAAAGAACACTACGGAACTTCGCTCATTTGTGGATTTGCCCGCATCGAAGGCTTTTTGGTCGGCATTATTGCAAACGACGGCATTCTTTTCTCAGAAAGCGCCTTAAAGGCCGTGCACTTCATTCAACTCTGTAACCAGCGACGAGTTCCACTCGTATTCTTACAAAATATTGTAGGTTTTATGGTGGGCCGAAAATACGAACATCAGGGAATTGCCAAAGACGGCGCAAAAATGGTCACCGCCGTTTCTTGCTCCAGCGTTCCCAAATTTACCGTTGTACTCGGAGGCTCTTTCGGCGCAGGCAACTACGGAATGGCTGGCCGCGCATATCAACCACGATTTCTCTACATGTGGCCACAGGCGCGCATTTCGGTCATGGGCCCCGAGCAGGCTGCAAGCGTACTCACACAAGTTCGCGCAGAATCGTATAAAGCTCGTGGCAAGAAATGGAGCGAAGACGAAGCTGCTGCCTACCGCGCTGAAATAGAACAAAGCTACAATGCGCAAGCCTCTGCCTACTATTCTAGCGCCAGGCTCTGGGACGATGGAGTAATCGACCCTCTCGCCACAAGGCACGCGTTGGGGCTCAGTATAGCAACCAGTTTCAACGCAGATATCCAGGCCCCTCAGTACGGTGTTTTTAGGACTTAGTTTTTATGTTTACTAAAGTGCTCATCGCTAATCGTGGTGAAATAGCTTGTCGGGTAATTCGCACATGCAAGCGCCTTGGAATCGAAACCGTCGCCATTTATTCAGACGCTGACGCCAACGCACAGCACGTCAAGCTCGCCGATCAAGCGTTCGCGCTGGGCAGCTCTGAATCAAAAACATCCTACCTCGATATTGATAAAGTAGTGCGGATAGCTAAAAAAGCCAAAGTTGACGCCATCCATCCTGGATACGGGTTTTTATCCGAAAATCCCGAGTTCGCCCGTCGTTTAAGCAAAGAAAAGATCACCTTCATTGGCCCCAGTGCAAAAGTGATGGAATCGCTGGGAGATAAAATCGAGGCCAAAAAGTTAGCTTACGAGCACAAAGTGCCACTGGTACCTGGGCTGCTTTGTGAATCAACCAAGCCCACGGCGCTATTTGAAGAAATCAAAAATTTTGCTCAAAAAGCCGGGTATCCAATTCTCATAAAGGCTGCTGCTGGAGGCGGTGGCCGTGGCATGCGACGTGTGAATAAGGCAAGCGAACTTCAAGATGCACTCCTTGCTGCTCAGCGTGAAGCAGAAGCAGCCTTTGGCGACTCTCGCATATTTGTTGAAAAATTGATTGAAAAGGCTCGCCACATCGAAGTGCAAATATTTGGCGACACACACGGCAATGTCGTCTCTCTATTCGATCGCGATTGCAGCATGCAACGCAACCACCAGAAAGTTATTGAAGAAGCCCCCGCTCCACTCATATCAGACAAAGTAAGATCAAGAATCCATGAGAGCGCCCGTAGGCTCTGCAAAGCAGCAAAGTATCAAAATGCAGGAACAGTTGAATTCCTCCTCACTCCTGAAGAAGACTTCTACTTTCTAGAGGTGAATAGCCGCCTGCAAGTTGAGCATCCTGTTACCGAAGCAATTACCGGTCTTGATTTGGTAGAGCTACAGCTACGTATCGCCCACGGCGAAAAACTTGATACACTAGCGCCCCAAAAATCTATAACCTGTTCCGGCGCTGCGATTGAATTGCGTCTCTGTGCGGAGATTCCTGAAAATAACTTCATTGCATCTACTGGAGTAATTGAGAAATTTGAACTCGCAGCTCCGTTAGATGGAGGCCACTATCGCCTCGATACTGGATTTGTTGTAGGCGACAAGATCTCCCACTATTACGATTCAATGATTGCAAAATTAATTGTGCATCGCCCAACCCGCAGCGAAGCCGTTGCTGCACTCCTCTCGATACTCGACCGCAGTATGTTGGCCGGAGTACGCAGCAATATTTCTTTTCTACGAACGCTTCTTGTTACTCCAGAATTTAAAGCGGTCACGCACTCAACCCGCTTTTCGCACTCCGTATTACCAAGCCAGCAAGATCTCTGTGCCCTTAATGAGCTCGCAGCTGCATTTTATGCCTGTTTTAAATTAGCTCAGCCCAGCACAACCGCTACTCCCTGGAATCAAAATTCTGGCTGGCGCGTTTTTGGATCCAGTACCCATTCTGAATCGTTCTCCGTAAACGGCCAGATTGTAGCGCTCTCTCTCACTCGATGCACGAGCTCCGGAGACACGCAATTTATCGTTTCAACTGAACACCACAAAGAGAAGACAGTCACCATTCAGACATGTGGGACAGAACACGCACTTCTCACAATTGGAAAGGAATCGTTTGCCTGCCAAGTAACCTGCCAAGAATCTGGAATCTGGCTCAGCTTTGCTCAAGGGATATTCAACCTTAAGCCACACCGTCCCGCACTTAAGCAGGCTTCTGGGAAAAAGGCGAATGGGAATGAGCTTGTCATTTCGCCTCTCCCTGGCAAAATTGTGGCGTTAAAAACACAAGTTGGTGCACAGGTAAAATCTGGCGATCCTCTTCTTGTGCTCGAGTCGATGAAAATGGAGCATATCATTCGTGCAACGGCCGACAGCAACGTCGCCGAAATTTTTGTTCATGCAGGTGAAGTAGTTGAAGCCCAAGGAAAACTTGTTCAGTTAGCGTCAGTATAAAGCCAGGTTTTTACCTTACCAACCCTCAAACCTACCACTACTCTTAGGATTGCAGATGGAAAAAGCGCTCAGCAAAAAAGCCCCCTCCGAATCAGAAATTCTGGACTTTGGTCGCAGCATATTTCAGGCAATTGGCAAAGAAAGCCCCTCCACCTTTAACAAAAACTATTGGACCGGAAGAATCATGGAATGGTCCATGTCCAAACCGGCCTTCAAAGTCAACATGTTTCGACTGGTCGATGTACTGCCTACGCTGCGTTCAAGTGCAGCCATTGCCTCACATGTCAGTGAATATCTAGGTCCCGTTGCTGGCGACGTCAGCGGCCTTGTTGAGTGGGGAGTAAATCTTGACCCCCACTCCTTACGAGCAAAAGTGACCTCAGCTGTAGTAAAACGGAGCGTCGAGCAAATGGCTGCCCAATTCATTGCGGGCGAAACTCCCAAAGATGCGCTCAAAGAACTGAAGCGATTACGAAAAGAAGGGCTGTGTTTTACCGCTGATTTACTTGGCGAGTTTTCTGTAAGCGAACGTGAAGCTACCCACTATCTAGACCGCTATCAGGAAGCCCTTAGCGTTTTTGGGAAAGAAATGCCTTCCTGGAAAGAGTCTGCTCCACTCATCGCCGGACACCCGGGCGAGACCAGCCCCATTTGTATTTCAGTCAAGCTTACCGCGCTCTACTCCCAATGCAGCATGCTTAATTTCGAGCGCAGTGTCGATGTTCTTGCCGAACGCTTATTGAGCATTGCTCGCCAAGCGAAGGCACTCGGCGGCTTGGTCTACGTCGATGCCGAAGACAGTGGAAATAATCCTCTCATTTATGCTGCATTCAAAAAAGTATTCGGCTCTACCGAAATGCGTGATTTTCCGTACCCCGGTATCGTGGTGCAAGCTTATTCAAAATCAGCAGGTATCATTCTCAATGATCTAATTACATTTGCTAAATCTCGGCAGGCTCCCATCGCCGTACGCCTTGTAAAAGGCGCCTACTGGGACCATGAAACAATTTTAAGTGCCCAGTACGGCTGGCCTTCACCCTTATTCGCAAAAAAAGAAAGTAGCGATGCAAACTACGAGGCGCTTTCACGCGTTCTCATAGACAATCATCAGCACTGTTTACCTGCTTTTGGCTCGCACAATGTACGGTCACTTTCTCACGCAGTTTGTTACGCAACAGCAAATGGATTGAGCGTAAAAGACTACGAGCTTCAAATGCTCTACGGCATGGCCGAACCGATTGCCAAAGCATTTGCAAAAAAAGGGTACCTAGTGCGTCTGTATGTACCCCTTGGCGAAATGCTGCCCGGTATGGGCTATCTTGTGCGCCGCCTGCTCGAAAACACCTCGAACGAGAGCTTTTTACGTCACACCTTTTTTGACGCCCAAAAGGTAGACGAACTTCTAAAGACCCCTCACCTTACGGAGTAGGATTATGTTTAAAAACGAACCTCTTCTCGATTTCACTATTCCTAGCGTAATTGAAAGTGTGCAAGCGGCGCTCAACACACTGAATTCAAAAATTGGAAGCTCACCCCTTGTCGCTTCCCCAATTATTGGCGGGAAGCGTATTACGGGTCTCAAAACACTTCCGAGCACAGACCCTGCCCTTCCGAGTGTAGCTATTGGTCATAGTGAACTTGCGATTGAAACCCATGCACGACAGGCATTAGAAGTTCTCTCTCATGGAGCTCCAGCTTGGGCTGCAACTCCATTTGCAGAGCGAGCAAAAATTATTCGCGATGTTGGCGAACGGATGTGCAAAGAACGTCTTGCCCTCACCGCGCTTATTATTCGCGAAGCAGGTAAAAACTGGCGCGAAGCCGATAAAGATGTCTGCGAAGCCATAGATTTCTGCCGCTTCTACGCAGACGAAATGCTGCGCCTCGGACCGCCGCGCCGCACCATGCAAGTTCCTGGGGAAGAAAACACCTATTACTACCGCCCCAAAGGGATAGCTGTTGTAATTGCACCCTGGAATTTTCCGTTGGCAATTGCCTGCGGCATGACTGTCGCAGCATTAGTAGCAGGTAACTGCACCGCGTTAAAACCAGCCGAACAAACGCCCCTTATTGCCGCAGAATTTGCCCGAATTGTTCTTGAAGCTGGAGTCCCCGCATCCGCATTTGCCTTTTTGCCAGGACTTGGAGAAGTAGTGGGACGAGCATTAGTCCAAGACCCGCTCACTGATCTTATTTGTTTCACTGGCTCAAAGGCTGTTGGCCTTGAAATACTAAAAAGTGCAAGCCAAGTGCTTCCTGGGCAGCGATCTATAAAACGAGTTATCACTGAATTGGGCGGTAAAAACGCCCTTATCGTTGATGAAGACGCAGATCTTGATGAAGCAATAAAAGCAAGTATCGAATCGGCTTTCGGTTTTTCTGGACAAAAGTGCTCGGCCTTGTCGCGCCTCATTGTGATTGGCGATGCGTACGAGCTTTTGCTTGAAAGACTCAAAGATGCGACCTCAGATTTAATTATTGGAGTGCCACAAGCACCGGCAACTTTTTTAGGACCAGTCATTGATGAACAGGCGCAACAACGAATCCTAAGCACCATTCAAGAAGCGGAGAAGCGCCTCACACTCGTTTACAAGGGCAAAGTTCCCTCACAAGGTTATTTTGTTCCGCCCACACTTTTCAGAGACGTGCCTGCTCAAGACCCTCTATGGCGTGAAGAAGTTTTTGGTCCCGTTGTTGCCTGCGTAAAAGCTCGCAGCATTGAAGAGGCAGTGATGATGGCCAACGATAGCGAATACGCTCTGACGGGTGGCATTTGCAGCCGCAGCCCGAAAAATATCGACTATGTGCGATCGCATTTGCGTGTTGGCAACCTCTACATTAACCGAGGTATCACGGGTGCACTTGTGTGTCGCCAACCTTTTGGTGGCTTCCAAATGTCAGGAATTGGGTCCAAGGCGGGAGGCAGTGACTACCTACTCCAATTCTTGGAGCCACGCACCTGCACCGAAAACACAATGCGTCGCGGCTTTGCCCCAGAATAGCGCCAAGCCCACAGCCTAAACCAATGTTATTCGCGCACCACTCAATTTATTGATTATTTTCAATATGTTACTTATTGCTTGCTGCTCAAGCTTCCTACGAAAAATGCCGACTACTGACATACAGTATTTTACCCCCTGGGTAAAAGCTAACTAGTTGTCGGCATTCGTTTCCCTTGAGCTAAAAGGTTATGACTGAACCGCGCGCACGCGTCACTCAAATATTGGACAGAGGCGAGCTTTCCGCTACGCCCTCGCGCGATAACCTTGCGGGAGTGGTGCGCCTTATTGAAAATGGCGAAGAACCGCGCCGCGTTTATTCTGCAATTGTAGAATGGGCTGCTCAAACACCTGGAGTAACTGCCGCTGCGATATATCTGCCAGCCGAACGTAGCAACGACAATCAGGAACTGATTGCGAGCTTCGGCCCCTTTACCCCGCAGACAGAGCGCGAGGAACGTGGACGGAGCAGCATTCAAGCTGCTGCAACCCATACCCATCGCAGCTCTGCTGGGGCCCACAATTACTTCGACATTATCTGCCTCGGTGCTCCAATTGGTGCCCTCGTGGTTATTGCAAAAGAAGGTCTGTCGCCCGCAGCTTGTGACAGACTGAGCTCTCTCGCCCATCATACTGCAGTGGTTTTTGAGAGACAAAAATTATCAAACACACTACAGCACTTCTTAGATCGACTTCAGGTGCTGAATGAACTTAATCAGCTCATTGCCAGCAACGTTGGCCTTCAACGCATTCTAAAAACAATAGCGAGAGAGAGTGCATTCCGTTTTGCTGCTGACCTGGCGCTCACCATGATGCTTGACGAGGACAAATATCATCTTGAAGTTAAAGGTGGCTATGGTTGCGCCCCAAATTTGATTCCAAAGCAGCTAAACCTGCAAACTGGAATTCTAAGCCAGGTGATGCGAGTGGGTGGTCATCTCTCTGTCCACCAGCTCCCTCAATATAATGACCACGGATTAAAATTTATTGAAGATCTGGGAATTAAATCGGTAGATGTATGCTGCCTCGAAGTCCGAGGAGATCCGCTTGGCGCAATTCTCATTGGTTACCGACGCGAAACTTTTATCTCTCAAAATGACCTGACACGCTTTGAAGAGTTTTGCCAAGGTGCCGCTGTCGCAATTGCTAACGCCCGCACTCAAGAGCGAATCCAATCTTATACCGAGCGCCTCGAGGAACTCGTTGAATCAAGAACTGCCGATCTCGCGATTCAAACTGCCCGAGCCGAAGAGGCAAATCACGCCAAGTCTCAATTTTTGGCCAATATGAGTCATGAATTGCGAACCCCCCTGACGTCAATCGTGGGTTATTCAAGTGTGCTCGTAGATGGCGTTTTTGGCACACTGAATGAAAAACAAACCGATGCCTTAAACGCTATTTCAAGGTCAAGCGAACACCTTAAGAACCTCATCGACGACGTGCTCAATCTAGCCCGAATCGAGTCAGGTAAAGAAGTTGCTGAGCCCACACGCGTGGGAGTGAAGGACCTATTACACCAGGCACACAAACTCATGATGCAGACAGCGTTAGGCAAAGGGGTGCAACTTCAAGCGTTACAAGTTCCAGAAGATGTACTCAAAAACTTCCTCTTCGTGGATGCGAAACACATTCATCAAATTATAATTAACCTTATGTCCAACGCCGTAAAATATACCCCGAAAGGCGGCAAGGTATGGGTTGACGCCTCAATTGTGAGCGACAAAGTTCGTATTGAAGTCCATGACACTGGCGTTGGTATACCGCCACACAAAATGGCAAAACTCTTCGAGCGGTTTGAGCGTGGCGAAGATACCTACAGCAAGAGTCAGGAAGGTACGGGTATTGGGCTCAATTTAACCCGTAAATTAATTGAGCTTAATGGCGGACGCATTGAGGTAGATAGCGTCGACGGCAAAGGATCTACTTTTTCTATCTTAATGCCCCTTGCAGCTCAAGAAACTAAAGTCACAGCTCCAATTGAACAACAAGAGACGAGAGTGCGCCTCGATGGACTTTCTACGGTGGTAGTAGACGATAATAAAGATACGTGCGAAGTGCTTAAGCAAATCCTGCTCGCCTCTGGAGCCACGGTAAGAACGGCGAATTCAGTACGTGAAGGACTAGGACTTATCGCCGAACAGGCACCGGATATAATTCTTACCGATTTGGCGATTCCTGGTGAAAGCGGCTTAGCTCTCATTCAACAAGTTAAAGCCGGGCATGGCGCAGTAGCGCAAATACCCATTATTGTGCTCAGCGCCTGCGCCTTTCAAAGTGATAGAGACGAAGCCCTCAGCGCTGGAGCATCCGCCTTTATTCCTAAACCCTTTCGCCCGTATGAAGTTATCAAAAGCGTAAGACAATTGGCTCTGAATGGAGCCCTCCGTGCAAGTAGAGGAGGAAACTCTTAAGTATGAGCAACGCAGGTAGCATAGATACTAATGCAGAAATGGTAGCCGGTCAGATGACCGCCGAAGAATTTGTTGAAAAATTAAGAAGCGCCTTGCGGCGTGATGGCGATTTCCCAGCAAGCGCAAAGATTGTATCAGAACTGCGGATGCTGACCTCGGATCCGCGAACTACTGCCAATCAAGTTACCGAAGTAATTTTAAAAGAGCCCTCACTTGGCACGCGCGTCTTGCATCTCGTAAATAGCTCATTTTATCGAAGAGCCAAACCAATTATGACCGTAAGCCAAGCTGTGGTTCAAATTGGGATGAAACCACTGGCTGAACTCTGCTCAGGGCTTGTACTTTTACAAAAATTTGTTCCGCTTGCTCGCCGCGGCGGGGCCTTCGCTAATTGTTTACGGCAAACGGTGCTTACCTCGCTACTCTCGAGTTCGATAAGCTCACAAGTGCGTAAATCCGGCGCTCCACAAACTTCAAAAGCAGATGAATATGGTTACCTTGCCGGTTCATTTGCAGAACTGGGCACATTACTACTGGCCTATTATTTTCCACAAGTTTATGAAGCCGCTATTAAACGAGCTGAATCAAAGCGCGTTCCCCTCGATCAAGGCATCAAAGAGCTCGTAGGACTTTCACCACTGGAACTCAGCCTTGAAGTTATTGAAGCTCTCGAGCTTCCACCATTTTATAAAGATATTCTACAAGCAGCGGTTTCCGGTAAAGCCAGTTCCGCTGTTCAGGGGCTACCGAACGAACGCATAGATATTGAGCGCATTGCTTCGTCAGTTAAAGCCTCGCGCAATATCGCAACCGTCATCGTATCGTCAAAAAATCGAGCTGAGTTGGATCGAGTGCTTGAGCAGACTAAAGCAAGCTTAGATATACCAGGCAAATTGCTCGAACAAGTGGTGGGAGATTTGCCTGAGGTATTTAAAAAACAGTGTGATTCAATTGAACTTTCACTCCCCGCTTTGCCGGCATACATCGCCGGCTATCTTGAATCGGCAAAAGGAGATTCGGCGAAACCAAAAGAAGCTGATGAATTCTCGCAATATGTTGATGAAATTCGCCAGGCAGTAGAAAGCGGAGAATCGACCGCCTCGGTGGTTACCACAGTAATGGAAACGTTAGCTTGGAACCTTAAATTCGACCGGGTATTGCTGCTGTTGGTGGTAAGTGGAAAGCGAAAATTATCGGGGCGCATGTTGTTAGGCAGCAGCGCTGAATCTCTTGATGCAAAATCTATAGAACGCACCATAGACTCTCGTTTAGACACCGCTCCAGACATTACAGCCTTTAAAGAGGGACGCCCCATATTCCAAGGCGAACCATTGCTTCCAAATGGGTGGCCACTGGTTGCAATTCCAGTTGGATTTGGACAACGGGCTATCGGGGTCATTTATGCAGACCGGCTCCCCCCTAACGACAAAGAACTTTCAGCCCGCGAGCAAGCAGCAATTTCCGTGCTTGCCGAATTACTCGACCGCTCGGTAAGCTTAAGCGCGTGAGGAGAATCCATGACTAAACGTGTACTCATCGTTGACGATGACCCTATGATTCGAAACCTGGTCCAACTTATCTTGGAAAGTGCCGGCTATACCGTTACTGCCACTGACGATGGCCCAAAAGCTGTTCAAATTTTAGACTCGGAACCACGACCAATAGATTATACCTTAGTAATTTTAGATGTGATGATGCCAGGAATGAACGGACTAGATGTACTGACGCGCATGAAACTGCATCAACACACCCAAAATTTGCCGGTTATAATGCTGACTGGCGAAGATAAAGCAGAAGATATCATGAATGGATACAGCGTGGGCGCAGATTACTATATAACTAAACCATTCACGCGCCAACAACTACTATATGGCATTGACCTGGTCCTAAACGGACAAAATAATTAGCTTACATTTGTCGCACCGAAGACTATCTTGGCGCCAAACCCGGATCCTAAATTGCTTTGCGAATAAATTAGGATAATAGTGCCTGCATGGACCAGTGGCTGCTCTCATTAGATGGAATATGGACCTATATAGGTCTCTTTCTCGCGCTTATTGGCGGCGCTCTCGGGCTCCCGATCCCAGAAGATATTCCCCTGCTTATTGCCGGCATTTTAGTTCATCGAGGACAAGCGGACCTACGCCTCATGTTTTTGGTCTGCTACTTTGGCGCACTCTTAGGCGACTTATTTATTTACTCCGTTGGGAGAGGTCTTGGGCCCTCGATAACAAAGAAAGCTTGGTTCCGCCTTCGTTTTGGCCAAAACGGGCTCGCTCAAGCCAAAAATAGCTTAGAAAAACGCTCGATTTTAATGATTTTTATAGCACGACATCTCTTTTATTTGCGCACGCTCACCTTCTTAACTTGTGGAGCCGTGCGTATGAACTTTTGGCGTTTCCTCATAGCCGATGCTGTGGCCGCTTTGATTAGCGTGCCCCTGATGCTCGGGATTGGATTTCTTGCAGCAGAACACTATGACGCAATCTTTGACGCTATACGAAAAGTCAAAGGCATTTCTCTTTTTGTTGTAGCCTTGCTGGCTGCAGGCGGAATTTGGTTGTACCGAAAAAAAGTGAAAGAGAAGCGCCAAGCTCGCAAACAATCAAAGGAACAGGGGAAGTAAGTTTAACCTTAGTTTACTTGACTTTAGTTTACTTGACTTTAGTTTACTTGACTCTGCGTTCCAGACAGGAGCAGATTACGAAGGGCCATACCCATAGCGAGTCGAAGGGTGCTTGCCTTTGACTCAATCGGCCCGCCTCGGCTTTGTAACACGGTCTTATAACAAAATGCCGCCTCGCTCACTTCTAAACCTGCGTGAAACAAAATTGCTTGCCTCACCTCAACTTGGGTAACCATCTGCTCCACGGTAGGAAGCCACAAGTAGGAAGAACGTAATTCGATTGGAGTCATCCCCTGCGGATCAACAAGAATTGAAATATTGTCGGGATGTTTACGGTCGGATACCTCGTCGCCTATTTCAGGCATCCAATGCAAACCTGCAAGTTCGAGGTCTTCAGCAATCTGAAGAAACTGGAGTAAACCCATAGCAGCTACAAGCAAACTCTTATAAATGTACCCTATCTACCTATCGGCATTTTGACAAGGCCTCTTAAGTCGCCATCCCTATTAAGATGCGAGCAGTCACCAAAAAGATCTTATTCCAAATCAAATAGTTAGAATGTCTGGGTATTTGGCGAGAAAGAGACCGCGCCCCGTAGTGTACTATTTTGCGTCAGGCTCAGTCGACCCAACTTCCGAATTTGGAAGCTGACGCGGCAATTGCTGGTTCGATGGCAGGGCTATTTTCCAGATTATAAAGGCGAGCAACGCCACTAAAAAAAGTAAGGCTAGGAAAAAGCGAAATGCTATTACCATTCCAACGCCAAAGAGGAATCCACAAACGGCAGAGAGCTCCCCATGATCATGAGCCCATGCAAGCAGTTCGTCGACACGCTGCCGGGTCAATTGCTGCCAGTCCTCGCGAGTGCGCCGCCGTATAACCCGAACTACCGATTCCCACATAAGTTAATAATACCCAATTAAAGCGAGCTTGCACAACTATGAGGCTTCAACACTAAACAAACAGAGGTTTGCGCATAAAAAGGTTTTGGCTCCCAAGTACTTGCTTGTGTAGATACCCAGATTTATATTGACTCAACTGTGAGATGCTTCAGGGCCCCAGGTCGGAGCTTGGAAGCTTTGTTATAAACTCTCTCTACCATCATATGGACGTTATGAAACGTTACTTGCCTCTGTTTGTGTTCGCTTTCTCCCCCATTCTTTTTTCCTCTGTGACTGCTCACGCTGACGCGGCTGCCGGTAAGGCCTCCTACGATCAACGCTGCGCTTCTTGTCATGGTATTACCGGTGCTGGCGATGGTCCCGTGGCGGCCGCTATGCCTCCTGGGACTATAAGAAATCTGGCCACTGGTCCATTTAAGTTCGCAACTGACGAGGCAAAACTGCGTGAACTCTTGCAAAAAGGCGGTGCTGCACTTGGTTTAAATCCATTGATGCCTCCTGTTGCAGGGGCTTCTGACGAAGAAATGACCGCATTAGTGAAGTACGTTCTTTCGCTTCGCAAGTGAGTAAAAACTCCTCAGATACACCTGCGAATGAAGCAGGTTCTTACGCTGCCTTGGGGGCCTCGTCCTCCAAGGCAGGCGTACACGCAGCCGTCGGTTATACTCCAGGGCGTGAATATTTCGCCGAATTATTCCCAGATGTGTGCCGCAACCCCAATTACTACTCGTTACTTCATGCAGACGGGGCAGGGACAAAAGCAATAGTGGCTTATATTGCTTTTAAAGAATCGTCCGACCCTTCCTGGTTTCGCTCGTTAGCTCAAGACAGTCTTGTGATGAATTTGGACGATGTAGCCTGCGTAGGTGCATTCGATTCTCTTGCGCTTTGTAACACCATTGGACGCAATAAAAGATGCGTCCCCGATGATGCCATCGAACAAATTGTTGCCGGATATCGCGACACCATTGCAAACTTGGCACGTGAAGGCGTTGACATTGAGCTTTGCGGCGGGGAAACGGCTGATGTTGGAGATATTGTCCGCACTCTTATTGTGGACTCATCGCTCTTTGCTCGAGTTAAAAGAGATGTTGCGGTTTCATTTAACCGCATTGCTGATGGCGATGTAATTCTTGGTATTTCAAGCACAGGCCAATGCGGCTACGAAAACAGCCCGAATTCAGGCATCGGAAGCAATGGCTTAACATTAGCTCGTCACGCCCTTATTGCATCTGAATATGCTCAGAAATATCCAGAAATTCTAGCTCCAGAGATAGACCCGCTTAAAGCGTACCAAGGGAAGTGGAAACTTTTCGACACTCCTAAGCCACTTACCCAGAATATTGCTCGCAGTCTGCTTTCACCAACCCGCTCTTATGCCCCATTTATTAAGCGACTCCTCGAAGAAGCTGGTGTCGAAATTCATGGCATAGTCCATTGCACGGGCGGCGGACAAACTAAAATTGGCCACTTTGGAAAGGGAAATCGCTACATTAAAACCGACCTATTCCCCGTGCCCCCAATTTTTGAATTAATTCAGCAATCTTTATCAGTGCCCTGGGCCGAGATGTACGCTGTATTTAATATGGGGCATCGGCTAGAAATTATTTGCAATGAGAAAACCGCGTCGACTGCTCGGGCAATTGCTGACTACTTCAAGCTCGAATCAAGGCGCGTGGGAGTAGTTGAGCATTTTGGCTCTGGACGCAATGAAGTAGTTATTGATGGTAAATTTGGCACCTTTCACTACTAGAACTGGTCTCATACATGCCATCCCTGGCATTTAATCTCCCTGGCATTTAATCTTAGCGCGCCTAGAAGCCATCTCAAATTTACGAAACATGAGAAAGCTTCCAGCTTATTCCAAGCTGAGGAGTCGACGTCGGCACTCGAGTACGCGTTTGCGCTCTCTACCAATACTTTTCTAGATGCAAATTACCTGGAGTTTTGCGTTCGTGAACTACAAAGCCATTAGACACAAGCAGTTTCTCAACATCTTCAACCATTGCCGGGTTTCCGCACAGGTAGACATGATCGCGTGCAGGATCTACCGATAAAAGATTTTTTTCAAAAAGTTTCTGCACATGCCCACAATGCCCCTGCCATTCTGGGTCTTGGCGACTCACGATTGGTAAGTAAGTTAAATTGCCTTGTTTCTGAAAAGCTTCTAATTCCTCTTTGTATGCAAGGTCTTTAGAATAGCGTACTCCGTGAACCACGGTTATCTTGCGCGAACTCGTCCAAGTAGACGCAGTGCGAATCATCGACATATATGGGGCAAGGCCCGTGCCTGTTGAAATAAGCACTAGATGCGAATTCTCCGGCACTTCCGCCAGGGTAAAAGTGCCCGTCACTTTTGGCGCCACATAAATACGATCGCCCTCTTTTGGCAGCACCAAACGAGAGGTTAAGGCACCATCGGGCACAATAGCGATGTAAAACTCGTAAAAGCCCTTCTCTTGAGGTGAAGAACCTATTGAATATGCTCGTTTAATAAGCTTCCCAGCGCTTTGAGGTTCTCGCTCCGGGGGAGAATCTGCAGGTCTAGGGGCATCACCAGGAAGACCAATCGCTACGTATTGGCCCGGCTTAAAATCTGCCACCCCATCATCCGGCTTAATGCGGAGAATAAAAAGCTCGGGGGTAATCTCAATTTTTCTGACAATAGTTGCGTTTAACATGCGCCAAGCATATAGAAATTGCTTTCGCGATGGAATAGTACCACAAGAAGCTTTTATGCACGTTGTCTTGGTAGACCCCCAAATACCCCAAAATACTGGCTCTATTGCCCGAACATGTGCGGCCACCCAAACGCCCCTTCATATTGTCGGTACACCTGCCTTTGAAATTTCAGATAGAACTGTGCGCCGAGCAGGCTTAGATTATTGGCCCTGGGTACCCCTATCGATGCATTCAAACTTTGAGGAGTTTGAGAAGGCAACCCACCCCGGCAAAATATGGCTCCTTTCGAAGTTTGGCACTCGTAGTTATGTGAACGCGCGATTTAGCTCAGGCGACGCACTCGTTTTTGGAAGCGAAACAAAAGGCTTAGGAAAGGAGTTCATCTCGAAATATCCAGAAGAACAGGTGCTCCGCATTCCTATGGTATGCGAACACGTACGCAGCCTCAATTTAAGCAACGCAGTTTCAATTGTGCTCTTTGAAGCCCGCCGTCAGTTAGGGCTTCTCGATGGAGAATCCCGGAAATAAGCAGTATTATTATTTTTTGGAAAACATGGCACGCAGCGCTTTTACCCTATGGGTTGCATAACCCTCACCGCGCGCAGTCTTTATTTCAGCCAATGTAAGCGATTCCCCTCTTGGTACAAAAACGCTGTCGTAGCCAAAACCACCCTGCCCGCGCATCTGTTCAATAATCCTGCCCTCAAGAAATGCCCGTTCTAGGTAAACTCCATGTTCTGTCTTCAAATAAAGTTGAGACACAAAACGAGCTTCTCTATGTGTGCACCCCTTAAGCGAGCTTAAGAGCTTATCTATATTTGCTTGACTATCCGCCTCAGGCCCCGCATACACAGCTGAGTCAACCCCAGGCTCTCCCTGAAGTGCTGCGACTTCCAAACCCGCATCATCTGCTAAGGACGGCAGTTGGCACCACTTAAAAAAAGCCTCTGCTTTTATTCGAGCATTACCTTCATAAGTTCCTGCTGCTTCTTCGGGCTTAGGAGCTGGCCCCTTTTGTGCTTCTAACTCAGCAACCGTCACACAGTGGATATCAAACTCTGCAAGCACAAGGGAGACCTCCCTTGCCTTCCCCGGATTGTGGGAGGCAAAAACGCAACATGCTATATTCATTTTTGCTCCGCACTTCCCATTTGGGGGCGCCGCGCGCAGTACCATTGAATGAGCCCCATGACAATAATTACTGAAAACCAAGTTACTGGTTCAGCTACCAAAAAGTAACGCCTCCCAATACCATCTACAAACTCGGCGCCTGGCGCAACACTAGTTGCAACTGAAGACATTTTTAAAACTACAATCCATCCTGCGTGTAATCCAATACCAAGATAAATCGCTTTGCTTCGCCACAATGTAAAACATAACGCCACCCCCACGAGCATAAGTCCGGCTATAGCAGGAAGAAGCTCAGTAGCAAACGACTGCGCAATCACATGAGCAAAATAAACTAGGCCCTCTTGTGGCCAAAAACTAGGCAACGACCAGCTTTTGTCGGGCGCAATAAAGTGCACCCAGCCGTAAATTCCACTTGCAAGCAGCACTGCTACCATCGGACTGAACAACACGGCAAAACCACTGAGAAGTAAAACTCGGAAAACTGACTCTTCAATTAATGAGGTAATAAACGCGGCTGGGACAACCTTAGCAAAACGCCAAAAATAGAAAGAAAAATCTTGCTGAGCCCATACCAGCGCCGAACCCTCTTTTATAATCAAAAACAGAAGCGGCACCGAAATGCAAATGGAGATGCAAAAGCCAACAAAGGTATCAATCACCCGTTGTTTCACAGGAATCCCATAAAAATAGGGCGAAAGCAGTGACAATTTTAACTTCGAGCGCGAAAGGTAGAGCGCGATTATGAAAAATAACAAAACCACGCGATTAAAAACTCGCGCGTATGGCCAAAGATGTTCACCATATGCAGTGAATAGAAGTCCATAAAGCGGAGGAGTCATAACACAAGCCGCAAGCAGTACGGCTATCACCATAAGAAGTGTGTGTTTCATTTTTTCCCCTTTACGACCTCAAGTTACTCAACTTGTGAGTTCGACTGCGGGCGGAAACGCCGAAGAATCCGATGCACCATCTTGAGTCCAAAAGTTACAAGCAAAGCCACCGAGGTTGCCGATACCGCCAAGTTAACTTGACCAAAACCAACCGCCATACCAATTGCAGCCGTAACCCACATTAATGCAGCTGTTGTCAGACCAGAGATTCCTCTTTGGGAGCGAAATATGGCACCCGCGCCGAGGAAACCGATGCCGGGCACAATCTGCGCAGCGATACGGCCTGGGTCAGCCTCTGGGGCGCCAATGGTGACAAGTTCAGAGACGATTGAAAACAAACAACTGCCTACACAGATCAGCGCAAAAGTACGCAAACTTGGGTCTTTGCCCGACAGTTCACGCTCAAGCCCAATAAGAGCGCCAAGAGCCGCTGAAATAAGTATTAAATGAGTAGCTGGGTCAAAGAGATTTAAAAAAGTGTCCATAGGACTGTTTATAGCTTTCCCTTTTGCGGCTGGAAAGTCCCGCTTGCGGTCGAGGTGAGCAATGCCACTTCATAAGCCCGATCTGTGCGTCCCTTTATAACATCGCTGGGCAGATTAAAATCGAGCTGCCGTTCAACGATTAGCCCTAAAGTGGCCGCGCGTGACAACAACTCAGGCAGGTGAACTCTTTTATACAAAATAAAATCTCCCTTCTCTGCCCTTAATGTGCTCGCCTCTTGGATCGAAGTTTCTCGCTCAAAATAAAGCATAAATGGATCAAAAAATTCATCACGAAGAGTACGAATCACTATTAACTTTGACTCTTGGGGAATATGTGCAGCCGCTTCAGCAGCTGCGGAATGAAAACCCTTAAATTCGGCCTTCAAACCAAGTCCCACTCCCAATGCCGCATTGATGAAAATGGTTCCCGCCAGCCACACTATGCCAAATTTTAGGGATTCACTTTTTATGTATGGTCTACAGAAAATAAGAACGAGTGCCAATGTAAGCGGAAACAACAAGCCTCTCTTAACCGTTTGCACCCAGGCCGCCGCATGAGCTGCTTCAACGCTAAGCTGAGCCCAAATTGGTCCAGCTTCAAGAAAGAATGCGCATACGGCAGTGCCCACAAAAAGTACTTCAGGAATTCTTGCAACGAACTGCCGCTGACGCAGCACTGCCGCATCACTGAGCTGCAATTTTAATTGAGCCAGAAAAATCGACACTGCCGCCGCAACAAATGGGAAAAGCGGAACTAGGTACGCATGTCGCTTACCGGACGAAAGAGAAAACAAAAAGAAGCCCAACCAGAAAAGCACTACGGGAATTAGTCTATATTTTCTAAATGCCGCATAACTTTCTTGCTCGGGGTGCTTGCGCTTTACACATCTAATGCTTAACCATAGAAAAATTAAGGACCAAGGAGCTGCCGAGCCTAAAAAAGATGGCAGATAAAACCACCAAGGTTCAGTGTTAATGTGCTCACCACCACCAAATCTTTGAATGTTCTCGAAGAAAAACTGTTTTTCTATAAATGGCCAGCCCATCTGCTGATAGGCTGGAAGGTACCAGGCACTCACAATAAGAACAAAAAGAACCCAGCCAGCCCGGGGTGAAAAACATTCACGGGTGGCGATTCGAAGGCCTGACACTAATGACAACAAAGCAAAAATGAGGACCGCAGGCAGCACCAAACCCAATGGGCCTTTTGTCAGTACAGCAAGGCCAGCAAAACCCCAAAAGCGCATCCAATCGCGTCGAACAGTCTGGGTGTTCTCAAGCAGAGGAATAGCTACGCTACTCCAACTAAGCGCCACCAATGCGCAATAGAGCATATCTACGCGCGCATCGACGCTAAGCTGAACAAACCCAGGCGTTACACTAAGAATAGCTGCTGAAATAAACGCCCAAACGAACCTTTGCTCATATAGTTGCGTAGGAGCCCGCGAAAGTAATGCCAACGTAAGGCGCGCGGTAAGGCCAAGCAACAAAGCCGCAGAAATTAACGAGACAAGGCGAGTCCAAAAAGGGTTTACGGCCACGTCAAAAATATTGGCGATTGCAGCTACCAACCAATGAAAAAGTGGTGGCTTAGACGGCACTATTCCATTACGTAAGGGGGCTATCCACTCTTTTTGCTCTGCCACAACTTTGGCAACATGAATCTCTCGTGCCTCACTTGAACCCGCAACCTCGGGCACACCGATAAAAGGAATTACAGCCAGAAAAAAAATGAACGCAAGCAGGACACAAAATGAGATGGGCGAAAAATGGAGGCGGGAAAAATGACGAAGCCGCAAGTGAGTGGCTAAGCTCGATTGCTTGGAGGTGAGAGTCATACTCTGTCTGGGGGTCCAATACCCCTCTCGAAGTCATTTTAAAACTGTGCGCCATCATTGGCACGGCTAGAAGTCAATTTTTTTTGAAATAATTGCTTCTAGAAAAATGTCTTCAATAAGTTTATTGGGCGTTTAAGACCAACTTCCGAATATCATGGTCAAAACCATAATTCCGGCGAATGAAAACGCTGCAATCTCAAAAATACTCATGACAGCATTACCATGAACAACATAACAGACTTGCCTGTCGTCCCAAAACGAGGACACAGACACTTCTCACAGAAGGCTTTTCTATACAGGATCTTTACTAAGTAAGTAAAGTTTTAGAAAGGTAAAATCGGGGCTAGCACCCTGCCGGGCAAAAACAGGTTTAAAGCATTTAAAGCATGTTAAACATTGTTTGACCAATTCGAGTTTAAAGCTTCTCTTTCAACTGGCCTGACTACAGAGCGCCTGCCATAACATCTAGCTCCCTATTGCCCTTGCGTGCGCGAGGACGACGTCGGTGAATTTTACGACGCTCAGTCGTTGCACTTTCGTCAAGGTCAGCTAAATCAAAGTTTGGTTTAGCTTTGAGCGCGTCTTCATCTCCGTGGTGAACGGTCTTAGTTAATTCTGCAAACAAGGTTTCAAGCGCCTTCTTTTTTACGCGAGAGATATGACAACGGCTATATCCAAGTGAAGTTGCGATATCCATTAACTGCTGCTCTTGAATAAAAATTCGCGCGATCACTTCGCGCTCAAGATTATCAAGCTTGGAGCAGGCTTCTTGGCTTAGACCAGCCATTTCCTTGCGGAGCAAAGTATCATCAGGCGATATATGATCATGACTGCATAGCGCTTCTGCAATTTCCTGCGCGTTTACGGTCCGATCACCATCGGCTTTTAACTCTCCTGTTTCCGAATCAAAGACTGGAATGACGTTGGCGTTAGCAGCCTGAGCAACTGCGCGAATTAAATTTCCGCGCATATGATAGAACAAGAAGGTCATGAAGCTTGCGCCTTTGGTTGGGTTAAATCGGCGGACAGCTTCACATAGTGAGAGATCTACAATTGAATCAACTTCCTGGAGATCGAGGCGAGAATGCCATTTTCGTAAGATGCTGCGCGCAAGCTTACGAGCCTTCGTGCGATATTCAACTACTAAATCTTGCTGTTCAAGTGGAGAGAGGGTTTTTGGCTTATTGCGACTTCTAAGCGGCAACTTCACCACTTTTGAATTACGACCGCGCTTCACTGGCGCAATGATATCGTTATCTTCGGCGTACTTAACTTTGAGATTTGTAGCTGGCATCGCGTTCATGTGCACCCCTTCCTCAAATAACCGTGTCGAACCAAAAATTTCCCTGCGGCGAGTTATGACAAGCGACGGTCGAGACCAAACTGAGTAATGACGTCTTCGAGAGCGCTAATCATATCGAGGCAACAAGCTTGGATAATTAGGCGGGTTCCTGAATCAGTGATTGAATCTGAGCGCTCAAGAATGTCTGTCATCTTGCCGTAAAGTTCATTACGGAGGGCATTGCCCAATTCGGGCCTTGCCAATGCACCATCGATTTCAACACTGAAGTCCGTCATGCCGTGCTAAACTCCAGAAGTTATTGCTTCCATATGTCCTATCCGCAGCTTGCGTAGAGTCGCTTCAGAAAATCTATAAATGGCTGGATCTACACAAGAAAAAGGGCTAGCATGACGGAAATGACGTCAAAAAATGAGCAAAAGCAAGCACCTAGCCTCTCAATTGAGGAGGCGAACGAGCTTGTGGTTGAGTATCAGGGCTGGGCTGAAAGTATTGCTCGGTCCGTGGCACGTGCCTGGAATATGGACTGGCGTCTCGACGGGCTCGACGGTGCTGCGATGGAGGCTTTGCTCTTTTGCGCCCGGCGTTTTGACCCTAAGCGCGGAGTACCTTTTAAGGGGTACGCCAGAAAGCGCATTCATGAGGCAGCGACCGAGGCAGCTCGCAAATCAAAAGGTTGGCGACGAGGTTCAACGGCCGCAGATAATCATGCCGAACAGCAAGCGCGCGATATTTCTTCTGAATTGTTAGGTGTCTTTCCTGAACTTCGAGAGGGAGAACTTCATTATGATGATGGAGCAGAGGGCGAAGAAGGCACCCGTATGGCGATTCGCGAATTGCTCGTTGGTGCCAGCTTAATTGCTGCCCGCCAAGGACTGACCAGCGATCAGCCTGACGAACAGTTAGATTATAAACGCATGGTTGAATACGTTGCTGACCTTGATCCTGTGCATCAGATGATGCTTTGGAAGGTTTATTGGGAAGGCAGCTCAATGCGCAATCTGGCGGTTGAATGGGAAACCGATGAACTTAATGTCATTCGCGAACACAAAGTATTGCTGGCTTTTTTGCATAAGAGCTTTGCCAAGGGAAAACCACAAATTAAACCAAAGGTTCGACCAGGGCTTAAAGCGATAGGAATTAAATTACGCAAGGAAGAGCCTGAAGGATTATTTAGCAAGTTTTTGTCGAGGCCGAGCCTATGACCAAGAAACCTAAAGACGTAAAGATTGGCTCTGTTAACCGGACTAAGGGCAGTGAAAATGTGCAGAGCCCCGAGGCAGTTGGGTCAGTTGTTGGCATTCAAGCCACACAGGGCATTGGAGCCATAAAAGGCACCGGTATTGCCGGCAAGCGCCGTAGCACCCGTATTATGAGCGCGGCTGAACGTGAGCAACTTTTTAAAATGATTAACGAAGAAGCCGACAAGTTATTCGATAGTTCTGGACTATCTGAGGAAAAGCGTAGCGTTTTGAAAGAAGCAGTAAAGATGGCCGTTGATTCGGGGCTTATCGATGACGAAAAAAAACCAAAACCTTAACCCCTCGTCCGTATAACCCACCGCCCCTCAACCTATCCTTAAACACCCCGCCCTGGTGCGTCCCAACTTAACCCCTTCAATCCGCAACACCTTTTTGCAATCACCTAGTGCGTCCCAACTTCCTTTCGCCCGCCCCCTCCAGGGCCAACCGAACCACCCACCACCCATTTTGAGTTCTATTCCCCCTATATTTTGGCACTTAGGCTCAGAGCTGCTATATTCCGCTTTCTTCGACCTCAACCCCATAGAACAGAAATGGCTCCATTACTTAGCGCAAAAAATATCACCCGCACATTCGAGATCGAACCGCTCTTTTGTGGCCTGACTCTAGCTGTCGAGCCCAACCAAAGGGTTGTAATTGTAGGTAAAAATGGCTGTGGTAAATCAACATTTCTTAAAATCCTGGCTGGCCTCGATCAGGCTGACGATGGGGAGCTGTCCACCCAACGAGATCTTCGAATTACCTACGTGCCCCAAATCGATAACTTTGGTGACGATCTAACCGCTGAGGAGGTATTACTAAAGGCCGTACCGGACTACGTACGTAATGCACATGGACGTGTTGCTGAAGTTCTCACCCAACTCGGCTTAAATGATAAGCAGCAAGAAGTGCAAAAAATGTCGGGTGGGGAGCGTAAACGCCTCGCTATTGCCAGGGGGCTCATCACTGATCCTGAGCTCCTCTTGTTAGATGAACCTACCAACCATCTAGATATTCCTGGCATAGGCTGGCTTGAGTCCCTCCTCAAAGAGTCTAAATTTTCTAGTATTATTATCAGCCATGACCGGTATTTTATTGAAAATATTGCGCAGCGGGTCATGGAAATCGATTCTGCCTTCCCAAACGGTGCATTAATCGTAAATGGGGCCTACTCCGAATTTCTTCAGGTGCGTGCCAACTTTATTGAACAGCTAGAGCAATATCGCAGCAACTTAGCCAATAAGGTGAGAAGAGAGGTTGAATGGCTACGGCAGGGAGCAAAAGCCCGAACTACGAAACAGAAAGCACGTATCGACCGAGCCTCTGATCTTATAGCTGAGCTACAGGGGATCACCAGAGTTGAACATAACTCAAAACTCGAGTTTGGAGCTTCAGGAAGACAAAGTAAGGAGCTGATAAAGGTCGAAGATGTGGCATTAAGTCATGGAGATCGCAAACTCTTTTCAAACCTTTCCTTTATTTTATCTCCTGGAAGTCGACTAGGGATTGTGGGCCCAAATGGATGCGGCAAAACCTCTCTCCTGCGCACTATCTTGGGCGAATTAATGCCTACTAAGGGCCGAGTTTTGAGGGCATCGAAACTCAAAGTTGCTCTGCTTGATCAGATGCGAGTTGGTGTGGATCGTACATTAACTCTTCAAAAAATTCTTTGCGGAGACAGTGATGCTGTTGTCTTCGGCGGCCAAGAATACCACGTTGCTGGATGGGCTAGACGCTTTTTGTTTACAGCTGAACAACTAAGCTTGAGCTTTGAGTCTCTCTCGGGTGGTGAACAAGCACGAGCAATCTTAGCTCGCTTAATGCGAGAAACTGCAGACGTATTAATACTCGATGAACCCACAAATGATCTTGATATTCCAACACTTGAAGTGCTGGAAGAGGCACTACTTGAATTTCCGGGAGCTCTAATACTTGTCACACATGATCGCTATCTCATTGATCGGGTATGCCAAGTTATTGTTGGGCTCTCAGGATATGGTGACTCAGCTCTTTTCGCAGATCATCAGCAATGGAGCCGCTGGGCAGCCTCCCTCCCCAGACGGTCCACCACCGTAATTGACTCTGGTAGTACGTCCCAACTATCAGACTCAAGTCCCTCTCGCCAAAACCGCTCCAAAGCTAAGCAAACACTAAAGCTCACCTTTACCGAACAGCACGAGCTGAAAGGTATAGAGAAACGCATTTTACAAGCAGAATCGGAGCTCTCAGCTTTTGAGAGTAAGCTTGCGCTTTGCGGTGGAGATACAAATCCACAAGAATTTCAGGAGCTTTGCGCGCAACTCTCAAGCAAACAGGCTGAAGTCGATTCACTCTATTCCCGCTGGCAATATCTCGACGAAAAATCCCGCGAATAGTTTCCGTATTTCACAGACAACTTGCAGATATTACTAGCCGCCCCCCCTGGTGCGTTGCAGGTTTCTAGTTGGGACGCACCAGTTTTATGTAGTAGCCCACAAGTTTTTTCGTCCTGCGACGAAACTTTCGCCCTTTTTTCTCGAATTATTTGTATATGGGCAGAC
>JBIKUD010000109.1:0-3182 GCA_044347745.1 Bdellovibrionota bacterium | reverse complement strand
ACTGCTGGGCCAACGAGTCCGCCTACACCATTTCCGGCATCAACCACCACCTTGAGCTTGCGTTTCCCCATATGGGGTTTGCAGTTGCTAACTAAATCGGCAATGTATTCTTCGCGGACTGGGCGCTGAGTCATTGTACCGCGAGTTGCATTTGAATGAGGTTTCCCTTGAAGCTGAAGCATGCGCTTACGTAGGTCTTGGATCTGCTCACTGGCCATGGCGCCACCGCCAAGCACGAGTTTAAATCCGTTCATATCAGAAGGGTTGTGACTTCCCGTAACCTGAATGCCTCCCCCAAATTTTCCATGGATCACCGCAAAATAAAGCTGTGGAGTAGGACCCATACCGGTAATACAAGACGAAACCCCTTCAAGACTCATACCTTCGGCGAGTGCTTTGGCATATCCTTCCGAGCTCAGGCGGCAATCATATCCGATTGCAATTTCTTTAATTCCTCGCTCATTGCAGAGAGTCGCGAAAGCCCGACCTAAGAGGTGAGCGAACTCATTATTGATGTCAACATCGACTGTTCCGCGAATGTCGTACTCACGAAAGATATGAGATTTAATTTCCATGCTGATTCACTCCGTATTGATGACGTGTCGCTCACGTTGGCACCTTTGACCAAGATAAGAGCACGGCTTAAAGCTTACGATCAACTGTGTGGGTTTTAATAAGTTCTGAATTAAAATATGCCTGCATTCGGGCTTCCTGCTTTTGACGCGAGAGTAGCGCTCTAACCTGTTCTCGCTCCTCAGGGTTAATGGAGTCCGTTTTTTTTGCTGTAGTTCGTTTCAGTAATTTGAAAATTTGGTGTTGTTCTTGATTGGTAATGGTTTTGCTTGTTTCGCCTTCTTTAAGCGAGAACACTGCATCAAAGATCTCTGATTGTAGGTCTTTCTCTGCTATCTCGCCGAGTACTCCACCATCTTGCGCTTCTGGGCCAAGAGAATATTCCTTGGCCAGTTCTGTAAAATCAGCACCATCCTCTAATTCGGCGCGCACTTTTTTGAGTGTGTCATCGTTTTCTTCTGCCTTTAACACAATCCTTGCAAGTTGGAGCATCGCTGCGTCACCATTTTTATTCTGGTGTTCGGCCAAAAAAGAGTCAATTTCTGCATCCGAAACAGGAATTGACGTTTGAAGAATTGAAGCTGCAAGGCGCGAGCGTAAAATATCTACTTTGACGAAACGTTTATAGTCTTCAAGCGAACGGCCTTCAGCAACCAACGCCTTTTCAAAGCCTTCGCGGGTAAGGCTGTTTCGTCGAGCCACTTCCTCGATGTACTGATTTATTTCTTCTGGTCCAGCGCTTACTCTTTTGCTTTCAGCTTCGTTCAAAATGAGGTGCTCTAAAATTAGACCTTCAAGCACAGATTTAATTTGAGGGTCTTGAGCTGCATCTTTAAGCTGAATGGGGCGAGCGGGGCTGAGACGTTTCGCAATATCGCGCAGGGTTATTGGCGTTCCATCAACGCTGGCTACGATTGCGTTAACTTGGGCGCTTGAGACTTCAGCCAGTGCCATTTCTGGGGAAGGCATAAGCTGAAGGGTAAGAAGGCCCAAGCCAAGAAACGAAAAAGCGCGTACATCAAAAAGTGACTTCATGGCGGTAGTTTAGTGAGAGATTCGGCAGTTGGCAATAAACCGCCTTGTTCGCCGTGAAGACCCGAAAAACGCTTCAAATTGCCGGAAGTTGAGCTGAAAATAGGCCATTGCTTAATGCGAAGCCACGGGAAGCAATTTGTTCAAAAGTCTCTCAATAAACCCAATAACTCGTTCACGTTTTTGAGCCATATCGCTGTCCAGTTGTACCGTTAATGTCAGGTTTTTACTAAACTTAAACTGTCCGGGCTCGTTCTGGACCAGTTGGATGATTTTTTCAGCGTCTAACTTAGCCCTTGGTGATAATGATAAGACGAGTTTTGAACCAACGAGTTCAGTTTTATACACCCCTACGCGTCTCAAAAAGCTACGCAAACGCATCAGCTCAATTAAGCTTTCAACTTCGCCTGGCATAGGACCAAAGCGGTCTTCAATTTCGTGTCGCAGTTCATGAGTTTCGTCGTCGCTGAGCAACGAGGCAAGGCGCTGGTAAAGCAATAAACGCTCACTGACATCAGGAATGTAGGTATCAGGAATGAATGCGTCAGTGCCCAGCTTGACCTCAGGCTCAAGACTCTCTTCTAAAGAAAGCTCCTCGCCCTTCAAGTTCAAAACAGCTTCTTTTAGAATTTTACTATATAATTCAAATCCAACTGCAACTACCGAGCCGCTTTGTTCTTTGCCCAGTAAGTTGCCAGCTCCACGAATTTCCAAGTCTCTGACCGCAAGATTAAACCCAAGTCCAAGATCATCGAGGGATTGGAGCACTTTGAGGCGTTTCTGCGCGTCAGCGGCAAGCTTTCGTGTATGGGGTATCATGAGGTACGCATAGGCTTGGCGTGTGCTTCGTCCAACTCGGCCACGCAACTGGTAGAGCTGAGCGAGACCAAAGGTATCAGCGCGGTCAATGATAATGGTGTTGGCGTTGGGAATATCTAGGCCAGACTCAACAATAGTGGTGCTCACGAGTACATCCACTTCATGCCGCAAAAAACGCTGCATTATTTCTTCAAGTTGGTTTTCATGCATCTGCCCATGGGCGAATTCAAAGCGTGCCTCTGGAACGAGTTCGCGCATCTCTTGCGTGTAGAGTTCTATGCCCTCGATGCGGTTACGCACCACAAAACACTGCCCGCCACGTTGCAATTCACGCATAATGGTATCACGAACAAGGGCATTACTTTGCTCAGCTACATAGGTTCGTACCACGCGGCGATCGCTGGGAGGCGTGCTGATGATGCTGATATCGCGAATGCCCAAAAGGCCCATGTGTAGGGTACGGGGAATTGGGGTTGCTGTTAAAGTCAGTACATCAACTTGTTTCTTTAACTGCTTTAGTTTTTCTTTTTGTTTGACGCCAAAGCGGTGCTCTTCGTCGATAATTACCAGTCCTAAATCTTTAAATTGAACATCTTGGGATAAAAGACGGTGAGTTCCAATAACAATGTCAGTATTTCCTTCTGCTACAGAAGCTAGAGTGGCTTTGTTTTCCGCGGCTGAGTAAAATCGGCTAAGCGCAGCAACTTTTACAGGGTATCCCAAAAATCGATTGGCAAAATTTGCGCGATGTTGTTCTA
>JBIKUD010000028.1:0-40339 GCA_044347745.1 Bdellovibrionota bacterium | reverse complement strand
TTACGAGCGAGTTCAGGCAACTTGTCTGGCCCAAAAAGCAAGAGCAGTACCGTAAAGACTATGAGTAATTCAGGTAAGCTTATTCCAAACACAACATGCCTAATTTATGAAACGCTAACATCTATACTACCGAAGCTATGTAGGAATGACTAGCGCCATGATAGAGCCCTGTTAATTCGCATTAAATCGCACCCTTGTCTCTTGGGAAGGCAGAGGGGTAGTTTGCTAGAGGGACGTGTACGCGGCGAGTGCCCAATTCGAGTTTTTATGGAGTTAAAATATCAAGTGGCTTATTGGCTTAGCCTTGCGAGCTTGGCTTGCATGCTGCTTGGCGCATTAATCACTCGTTTCCCTCGTTTTATTGCCTGGTTTGGCAAATTGCCTGGAGATTTTTCATTTCAAGTCGGGAGTCACCGCGTCAGGTTGCCTTTGGCGTCTTTGGTCGCATTTGGCATTATTCTATGGCTTATGGCCTTACTGATTGAGCCGTACTTTGGAGTGCCAGCGTCCTACCGCGATTAAGCCTTTTAAATCGAGCGCGAAAGTTCCAGTGTCAGTGGGCAATGATCAGAACCCCGAACTTCTGCGTGAATAGCGCAAGACTGAAGGCGCTGACGCAGTTCAGCAGCAATAAAAAAATAATCAATGCGCCATCCTAAATTTTTGGCCCGAGAATTCGCACGGAACGACCACCAGGTGTAATTTTTTGCTTGGTCCCCGTGGAGGCTGCGAAAAGCATCTATAAAGCCAAGTTCTAAAAACGAAGTGACCCAGGCGCGCTCTTCAGGCAAAAAACCAGTGAGCAAACGTTTGGTAGCCTCTTCGGGATGATGAATGTCGATGTCGCGGTGACAAATGTTTACGTCACCACAGATGACTAAGCGCTGGCGATCTTTAATTGGCAAATCACTAATGTGTGAATAGAGAGCGTCTAAAAACGAATACTTAAAGCCTTGGCGATCCTCGCCGCTCGTTCCGGAAGGGAAGTAAATATTATACAATATAATGTTGCCGACTTCGACAAATACAAAACGGCCTTCCGAGTCAAACTCTTCAACTCCGATTCCTGTGCCAAGAAGCGTACAGGAGCTAAAGATATCTTCACGTACCCAAGTAGCCACACCTGAGTATCCTTTCTTTTCGGCACAGCTACAAAACAGGCGGTATCCGGGGAGGGTAAATTCAGGACTTTCGAGAATTTCTCGATGGGCCTTTATCTCCTGCGCGCAAAAGATATCGGGCTTTTCATGGCGTAAGAGCTCGGGTAACCCTTTACCAAAAGCCGAGCGATAACCATTCACATTCCAGCAGAGAATTTTCACTTGCCACGCTCCAAGCGCGCCAAATGCTGATACGCACAGAGACCAGGGAAAAGCTGCGCGCCATGCCAACGAAAGTTAGAAAATACTCTGAAAAAGAGCGAACCACTGATCCATTTAGGCAACACGAACTCGGCGGGCGAGATGCTGCCGGCTGAGCTTTTAAGCACCAGGCTTTTTTGAGAGGCAAGGAGCTCAAAAAAATGTCGTCGCGTAAAAAAATGAAGATGGGTTTTATCCAAGAGCCCACGTTCGGTGTACTGCCAAATTCCAAATGCCAAAGAGAGCCGCAAACTCCAGTGGGCAACATTCGGCACTGACACGAGCAGAGTTCCCCCGGGGCTTAAACGCCCCACAGCTTCAGCAAAAAAGGCAAAGGGGTCAGCCATATGCTCAAGCACGTCTAACAACAAGATTACATCAAAAGTTTTATTCTCAAGCTCCGCAACGGAGTGGTACGTGTCAACATACACGTCTTTTGCTGCTGCGCGAGCTGCTGCATCTATATCGACTCCCCATAGCTGTGTAATGCCATTCGACTTTAGGGTTCGGGCCAACATGGCGTCCCCAATGCCCACATCAAGCACTCGGGCTGAGGTTGGTAAGGTGCTTAACTGACTCAGTGCCCAGGTGTGGCTAGAGCCCACAAATGGCTTATATTGATAGCGCTCTTGTGGAGTCGATTGACTTTCAGACATATGCTAAGCTCATGCCGCTGCTTATTTGACTTAGGAATCAGAGATAAAATTAAGCCACAGGCAGCTGCCCTTTGTAGCTTCGGCTATTCTGGGGTGAATTTAATTAAATTTCAATCGTCATACTGCACTGATTCACTATGTATAACCCAAAGTTGCATTTCCATTTTTCCGGGATCGGAGGCTCAGGAATGTCGGGCCTTGCCGAAATTCTTCTCAATTTGGGTTTTAAAGTTTCGGGTTCGGATCTCAAGCTAAGCGCCACTACAGAGCGTTTGCAAAAATTGGGGGCCCTAGTTTTTCAAGGGCATGCAGCGAGCAATTTGTCCGAATCAGTGTCGCTGGTAGTGTATTCGTCCGCCCTTAATATGCTTAATCCAGAGATTCTAGAAGCAAAACGACGCGGATTACCGGTTATTCGCCGTGCGGAGGTATTAGCTGAGTTGATGCGGCTAAAGTTTGGTGTTGCCGTTGCTGGTTCCCATGGAAAAACGACCACCACGAGCATGATAGCAGCGGTACTTGAAGCAGGCGCATTTGACCCAACGGTGGTCATTGGCGGGCAGGTCAAAGCAATTGGCAGTGGCGGCAAGCTTGGTAAGGGCGAGTTTTTGGTGGCTGAAACCGATGAAAGTGACCGCAGTTTTTTGCTGCTGAAGCCCTCTATCGCAGTGCTTACCAATATTGATGCTGAACATCTTTCTGCCTATAGCTCGCAGGCCGATTTAGATGCCTCGTTTGAATCCTTTGTATCTTCTGTGCCATTTTATGGATTGGCCATTTTGTGTGCTGACGATTATAAAGTGTTTGATATCGCGAAGCGCCACACTGGCCGAAAGGTGACCTACGGATTATCTCCCCAAGCCGATATTCGTGCTGATCAGTTGCGTTTTGAAGCTGGGCTTACCCATTTTTCAGTCTATAAACAAAACGAATTTTTAATGGATGTGTCGCTGCCCATGTTTGGGAGACACATTGCTGTCAATTCTTTGGCTGCAATTGCCGTTGGGCTTGAGTTAGGGATGCAGCCTTTGCGTATTAAAGCTGCGCTTGAGCAGTTTGCAGGAGTGTCGCGACGCCTTGAAATAATTGGAACAGCCCAAGGGGTGACTGTAATGAACGACTATGGGCATCACCCAACCGAGGTTCGGGCCACTTTGGCAGCAGTGAGGGCGGGATTTGGTGAGCAACTAAAAAAGTTTGTCGTCGTTTTTCAGCCCCATCGTTATACACGCACCAGGGATTGTTTTGTTGACTTCCTCGACTCATTTCGTGATAGCGACGAAGTGCTGATGCTTCCGATTTATGCAGCGAGTGAAGAGCCAATTGAAGGAATAGATGCGAGCAAGTTATGCGAAGCACTAGCGGCTCCGCACTCGCGTGAGGTGGTTCCAGATCTCGATGCAGCGATAACCAAAGTTATTGAGCGAGTGCAGGCTGGTTCAGTAGTGCTTTGCCTGGGTGCAGGTTCTGTTGGAACCTTACCCGATAGAATTCTCGCTGCGCTCGAAAACAGAGTGGCAGCTTAAAGCTATGAATCTACACACCGTGGCAACCGAGTTGCACCAAGAGCTTGAGGGCACGGGTGCTAAGCTGAAGTACCAAATCTCGGCTGCCGAGCTGACTACCATTGCTGCTGGGGGCATTGTGGCTGTCCTTGTCGAGCCCCAAGATTTGACCCAGCTCTCTGATGCATTAGGTTGTCTACGCAGCTACAAACAACTGAGTTTTGTGCTTGGAGCTGGCAGCAATCTCTTGATTGCTGACGCGGGAATAGTGCAGCCAGTCATTCGCCTTGGAAAAGGCTTTAAGAGCTGGGAACAAAAAGGCAATGAGTTTGTGGTGGGTGCGGGGGCCTCGCTGATGAATGTGTCGCGCACCTTTTCTGATGCCGGCTGGTCTGGACTTGAATTTGCTGGAGGCATTCCCGCAAGCATCGGTGGTGCAATTCGCATGAATGCGGGCGCACATGGTGGCGAAATGGCCCACGTGCTGAGCTGGATAGAGGTGCTGAGTCGGGAAGGGGAGTTAGTCAGGCTGGCCCAAAAAGAATTGTGCATGAGCTATCGCCATACCCAATTACCCGATGGGGCGGTTGTGGTACGGGCCGGATTCTCTTTACGAGAGAGCGACGCTTCTAAAACTGCTGCCTTGCGAGCTGATTATTTGTCTGAGCGTAAGCGTAGGCAACCGCTACATATGCCTTCGGTAGGCTCGGTGTTTCGTAATCCTTCTTCCGAGTTAAGTGCAGGTGCTGTGCTAGAAAGCGTTGGAATGAAGGGGCAAACACATGGTGGGGCTCAAATTTCAGCTATGCACGCAAATTGGATTGTGAATCCAGAGCGCAAAGCCCTTGCAAGCGACGTTTCAGCACTTATTCAACGTTGCCAAGAGCAAGCCCTGCGTCAACGTGGCATTAGGCTTACGCCAGAAGTGGTATCCTGGGGATAGCGTCCTTCACCTTTTTCTTTATTGCTTTCAACTTGCTCCGCACGCATCGAAGCGGTAATGCTTGTTTCGGTGTGCTCTTTCTCCCAGATGAGGCTGTATGCGATGGATTTTAGCTTTAGTACTGCTTTGCGTTAGTTACGGCGCATACCGTGGATTTGATCAAACCTGGGCCGAACATCTCTATAGCCGCTTTGATGCGTTCCTGGGGCACTTCATGGATGAAAAACAAGTTGAGCTTGAAGGTTTGGCTTTGCTTGATCGCGCCCAAGTCCTTGCCTTGTTGCCTATGGAGAAGCCGTTTACGTGGTGGCGCACCAACAGAGCCGAAGTGGAATATCAACTTGGCACTCACCCGTTAATTGCTTCTGCAGAAGTGAGTCCTTGTGCTGGTATGAAACTACGCTGTTTTCGGGTGCTGGTGCATGAGCGTGTGCCCTCGTTCCTCGCGGCGCTGGGAGATAAAATTTGGCTACTCGGAGACGATGGGGGATTTATCGCTCCCGTTCCTCGCCACAAAGTAAGTGAGGGAGTTATGCTCCCAAGCGGCCGACATGCAATCTGGGTCAAAGGGATTGTGTCAGAGCAAAACGCCCCAGAAGTAGTACGCTCGCGTATTCAATATGTAAGGCAAATTGTCGACCATATAGAGCCTCAGATCGGTCATAAAGTTCGAGAGGTCGAGCTGCGGGAGGGTGGAGAGGCTATTATTAAACTGCAGGGCTTGGAGCTTGCAGCTGTTTTTTCTGGCGCGGGGGACTCGGAGTTTGAACGAATCCGCGATGAGGCATTGCGTTTAAAACGCCTCCTCCAAGAGTTTGGCGAGCGAGCTCATCGCATATCCCAGGTGGATCTTGCTTTTAACAAGGTGGCTGTAGTCAAGCTATTTGAAGAGCCAAAGGGAAAATAATTTAGTTGGCAGGATTTCCCAGAAAACGCTTGCACTCGATTGCAAACTGCGTTTAATTGTCGCTGGAGCTCCGCCTACCTTCGGACCATATAGGTGCGGGAGGGTTGCACTTTTTCAAATTAGTCATTGGAATGAGCAAGCCTAAAGGCTCGTGACAGGAGGTTCATGTCGAGCAAGTCGAATACAGTTGTCGGGTTAGATATTGGCACTACTCATATTACCGTAGTAGCTGGTCAGCTAAATGCTGAAGGCCGTGTTGATATCGTTGGCATCGGCTCCGCTCCGTCCAAGGGACTGCGTAAAGGCGTTGTAATTAATATCGAAGCCACCGTTGACTCAATTTCTAAAGCAGTTGCCCAGGCAGAGACCATGGGCGGTTTCCCGATACGATCGGTGGTGGCATCCATTTCGGGAAGTCACATTAAGGGCCACAATAGTCACGGAATTGTTGGCATCAAGAATAAAGAAGTGAATCGCCATGATGTAGCAAAAGTGATTGAGGCTGCTGAGGCAGTCGCAATTCCCGCAGATCGTGAAGTGCTGCACGTATTGCCGCAAGAATTCATCATCGACGAGCAGGATGGGATTAAAGAGCCCATCGGCATATCAGGAGTTCGACTCGAAGCTAAAGTGCATATTGTGACCGCTTCAAGTGCCAGTACCCAAAATATTGTTAAATGCGCAAATCGATGCGGTTTGTCTGTTCAAGACATAGTTTTGGGTTCGCTTGCTTCGGGCAAAAGTGTTTTGTCGCCTGAAGAGCAAGAACTCGGGGTGTGTTTGCTCGATATTGGCGGCGGAACCACTGATTTAACGGTTTACCATAACGGAGCTGTTAAGTTTACAGGAGTGCTGTCGGTGGGTGGTAACCATATTACCAACGATATCGCAGCGGGTTTACGCACTCCCATCGCGGCGGCGGAAGAGATTAAATGTAAACATGGCTCGGCACTCTCAAGTTTAGTGAGCAAAGATGAGACCTTAGAGGTTCCATCCACAGGCGGGCGGGCTGCTCGCATCCTTTCTAAACAAGTATTGGCCGAAATCATCGAGCCGCGTGTAAGCGAAATTTTTGCGCTTGCTCATAAGGAGCTTGCGAAAGCCGGCATGGACGAGCTTTTGACCAGCGGCCTGGTTTTAACCGGTGGCACGGCTAATTTAATGGGGATACGCCAAGTCGCTGAACAGGTTCTTAATTTACCCGTACGGATAGGCGTGCCTGCTGGCTTTGGTGGCCTAACCGACCTTGTAAGAAGCGCCGAGCACGCGACCGGAGTGGGCCTTGTGCTCTGGGGGGCTCACCATGCTGCAAATGCCAAGTACGCTCAAAGCGGTAATGGCCTTAGTCGCACCATGCGGAAGGTGGGGAACTGGTTTGCCGAACATTTCTAGGCCTGCTTAACCGTTCCTAAAGCTGCTGGCAATAAAACGCGTATATTTTTGATAAATGGTCGACCTTGGATCGACTTTTGCTGAGCCCTCATTTTTTGTGCAGGGCTTAATTGTTGTTCGAATTTTCTTTACTTTCCTCTAGTCTTAGTTTAACTAACCTAAAGCATTTTTGATGCGCGGATTTTGGTAATTTTTTTTGCATGAGAATGCATCATTTCTTTGATTTTTTCTGCGCGCCGGACTAAAGTCGGCGGCTGAAATTTTCAATTGAAACGCGTAACCCGCGTGAAAGTACAGTGGTCCCGCATTTTTAACTTCTTCGAGGTGTTTCCAATGGAAAAAAAGGCATCTGATCTTGCAACCAAGAGTGCCCGAATTAAAGTATTTGGCATCGGCGGAGCCGGCGTCAACGCGGTGAATAACATGATTCGTAGCGGCCTCGAGGGTGTAGAGTTCTATGCTGCGAACACCGATGCGCAGGCGCTTTCCTCTTCGATGCCTGTAAATAAAATTCATCTTGGAGACGAGGTTACTCGCGGTCTTGGAGCTGGCGCTGACCCAGACGTGGGGTATGCCGCCGCCATGGAGAGTATTGAAGATATTCGTCGCTGCCTTGAGGGCGCAGACATGGTGTTTATTACCGCAGGACTTGGCGGTGGAACCGGAAGCCGTGGCTCTTCGGTGGTGGCCCAAGTAGCTCGTGAGTTGGGAGCCTTGACCGTTGGTGTAGTAACTAAGCCATTTCTTTTTGAAGGCAAGCGCCGCATGCGCAATGCTGAGCGCGCACTCGACGAACTGCGCAGTCATGTAGATACATTGATTACCATTCCTAATCAGCGCTTGCTCTCGATTGCTGGTCGCAATACGTCGCTGCTCGAGACTTTCCGCCGAGCCGACGATATCTTGTATCAGGCTGTCAAAGGTATCTCCGATCTGATTATCTTTGAGGGTTTGGTAAACGTAGACTTTGCTGACGTACGCGCTGTTATGTCCGAGATGGGCATGGCGATGATGGGTACCGGTGAGTCTTCTGGTGAGAACCGCGCTGTTGAAGCTGCCGAGAAGGCTGTTTCTAGTCCATTGCTTGAAGACATCTCAATCCATGGAGCACGTGGTGTTCTTATAAACATCACCGCCTCGCCTGATGTAACCTTGCAAGAGGTCAATGAGGCCGCCGAGCTCATTCACGCTGAAGCCCATGAAGATGCCAATATCATTTGGGGTATGGTGATTGACCCGAATATGGAGGACAAGGTCCGCGTCACCGTCATCGCCACCGGATTTGGTGATATGAAGACTGATGAGGCGGGAACCACTCTCTCGGTAAATACCGTTGCTCCGACCAAAGAGCAGCCATTGGCCGCAGCATCTGCTCAAGACAAACTTGAGATTCCTACATTTGCTCGCAAAGCAAAGGATTCTCAGAGTGGGGAAGTAATTAAACTTAAGAAGCTTTCGGTACTCTCGAGTGCTGAAGATGAAGAGAAGTACGAAATTCCAACTTTCCTTCGTAAGCAAGCTGACTAAAGTTGCGCACTAAGAATATGTAAGTTTTCTTAGTAGAACGGGGCCATATTTGGCCCCGTTTTTTATGCTGATGAGTGGGGCTTTTCATTTCTGAGTTCTTAGTTCCCCGCTCAGAGGTGAAAACGTTTTCGGGTGAATCTTTCTGCTCGTCAAATGAGCGGAGCGGTTGTTGCTCTACAGCCGAGCACTACTTAGCTGCTGAGGCATCATTTCCTTCGCCCGCAGCGTCCTTAGCTTCCTGCTTTCGATTTTCTGCTAGGGCGCTTCGAATCGCTGAACGTAAGATGACGCTGCGTTTTGCGCCGTCAGTTACTTCCACCAGATTGTCATAGAGCTGCGAGTCAACAAGTAAAGCGCCAATTGTGCCGCTGCCCTTTGCTAAAGCGTCTGATGCAATTTTTAAATTGTGTGCTGTGTCATTTAGCTTCGCGACAACTTCGTTAATGCCGCCTGGGCTTTCGGCATAGACCATTTCATGGGCCAGACCGGATCCAGTTTTAATGTCGTTAATGAGGCCAGCCAAGGCAGTTGAAGCTTGACCAATAGATGCAGCTGATTGTGAAAGCGAGGCAATCGTTTCTGGACCTTTGTCGCCGTATACAAGCGCATTGAGCAGGCCGTCCCCATCTTTAATCTCTTTCATAAAACTACTTAAAGATGAGCTGGCAGTACGCAGATCTCCCAGTATTTGCTCACCGTCTTTTTTGGAGAATACAAGTTTATGCAGCAGACCGTCTCCTTTCTCAATTTCTTCAGCAAGAGAACCAAGGCTGCGAAATCCAACGGCTATGGAATCGAGAGTTTTTTTGTCGAAATTTTTCGTCAAATCTTTAAGCTGCTCACTTAAGGTGGCCACGTTGTCCACCGCCACGCTGGCGCGAGAGAAAAGCAGGGCCATGTCGGCAGATTCTTGCACCTGGAGAACGGAACCAGGCGGAAGTTTATTAGGGCTAACCCCAGGCAGAATATTTATAAACCTGTCGCCAAGCAGGCCTTGGGTTTGCAAGGTAACCACTGAATCTTCGCGAATGCGCTCAACAAAGTGGTCATTAAGCAATATGGTGACCTCCACCCGCTGTTCAACGCTATCTGCCACAAAACTAAATCCACCAACCCGTCCAACTGCGATACCACCAAGCCGCACGCCCGCTCCCTCAGACAAGCCTTGGACATCTTTAAATATGGCGCGATACTCTTGCTGCCGCACAAAAATTTGGCGTTCTTGACCGAGTATCCAGATGCTCAGGCCCAGGAGTGCTATAGCACCGAGGATAAAGACACCGGCTTGTAATTCATTCTGAGCTTTCATTGGCTTAACTCACAAAGGAAGAGGCTAACATGTAACTGCACCTTCAGAAACTGGCTGCACAAGACAGGTAGGCTACTATTCATCTCTCCAGTTCCCATGAATAAAATCAATTGCTTCGCGGTTCTCTTTAAGAAGCTGTGCAGCTGTGCCATCGGCAATTACTTCTCCATCGTGCAGTAGTATCCAACGATTTGATATGCGCTCAGCACTTTCAATATCATGGGTGACTGCGATAGAGGTCATTCCATACGCCTGATTCATTCTAATAATTACCTCATCAATAAGGCGCTTGGCAGTTGGATCGAGGCCCGTTGTTGGCTCGTCAAATAACATTATTTGCGGGTTTGTGGCTAAGGCCCGGGCAAGGCCTATGCGTTTTCTCTGTCCGCCTGAAAGTTGTCCCGGAAATTTATGTTCAATACCAGGCAAGCCTACCATTTCAAGTTTCTCGGCAACACAAGTTGCAATTTCGTCTTCCGATTTTTGGTCTAACTCGCGAAGTCCGTAGGCAATATTTTCATAAATGCTTAGCGAATCGAAAAGAGCGGCCCCCTGAAAAAGCATGCCCACATGCCGGCGCACCTCCCGAAGTTTGCTTTCCGAAAGCTTGGTAAGATCGGTTCCGCGTACCCAGACCTCTCCGTCGCTCGGCATAAGCAGTCCAATAATAAGCTTCAGTAGAATGGTTTTTCCGGTGCCGCTTGGCCCTAGGATGGTGACGGTTTCGCCCTGTTTAATTTTTAAATTAATGTTGCGGTGTACTACCGTCGAGCCAAAGCGAACACCCACCGATTTTAATTCTATTAGCGCGCTTTCCGACATTTTCATCCCAGCATGATAAGTAATTTTGTCAGAAAGAAGTTGGCCACAAAAATGATTATAGAGGCGGTGACTACTGCCGAGGTTGTGGCAGCTCCTACGCCCTCGGTGCCTCCTTTTGATTTGAGACCTTTGAAGCAAGAAATAGAGACGAGAAGGAAACCAAAAACGATACTTTTTATAAGTCCGTCAAATACATCTTTAATGACGAGCGTGTACATAAGCCCACGATAATATCTATGGGCTGTAATGTTTAATTCATAAACGGCTACCATTGCGCCGCCCCAGATGCCAATTAAATCTGCGAGCACTACGAGGCAGGGCAGGGCAAAAAGGGCCCCGATTATTCGAGGGGTTACCAGTTTTCTAATCGGATTGGCCCCAAGCGCTCGGATGGCGTCCACCTGTTCAGTAGCTACCATAGACGCAATTTCTGCAGCGATTCCGGCTCCCACACGACCACAAAGCATAAGAGCCGTTAACACGGGGCCGAGCTCACGTACAACGCCCAGACCAACTACGTTTCCCACATAGTTCTTCGCTCCGAAGCGATGCAACCCATAGGCAGTTTGTAATGCCAAGACCATGCCGGTAAAGGCTGCGGTCAGCACAACGATGGGTATGGAAAGTGTTCCAATTTTTATGACCTGCTTTGAGGTCTCACGCAGATCAATGCCATGATGGTAGATATCTTTGACTACTTCCCAAAGCATATACCCATAAGCGCCAACTGCCTGAATCTGGCTACGTACCGCAATCATGCATCAGTTCTCCAGTAGGCCTTGCATGCCATGGTCCTCAATCCAACCCAAAAGAGTCTGACGCAAGGGGCTTAGGCGTTGTTGACTGCCCGGCGCACCCTTGGTCCAGAACGCGAGATCAAAGAGGCAGTTATTCTCCCAAGCACTGAGGGTCATAAGGCTGATTTGGGATTGATCATAGCTAGCTTCAACTGAGGTGGTAACTACAGGGGAGCCCCGCACTTCAATACTCTCTTGATGCAAGACTTCGATATCTCGAAGTCCCACGAACAAGCGACGGGTGCTGGCTTCAGGATTAAGCTTTTTTATAGAGTCGCAGGTTTCAATTAAAGTCAAGTAGACGGGCTCGCCCTCAACCTGAACTTGGTAGAGCATGGGCGAGGAGCTTAATTGTTTCAGCAAATTGGCCCGTGGAGCGCTGAGGGCCTTTGACTGGCTCTCGGGTAAGCTAGGAAATACGGCAGTCCACAAACCGCAGCCACTAAGCGCAAACGCAGCCGGAAAGATAAGAAGAAATTGTAAGCAAGCTCGCATTCTGCGCATGGCCCTCAATCTAGCGAGGTCTGCGCTGCATCACAACAGGGGCAAGAGGGTAATTCTCAGTAGCCTTAATGCCCAATGAGAATGGGTTGTGATTAGCCTTAAGTTTTGAAACTATGGACTGCGGAGTTTTCATGATTCACCTTCACGGCGTCCATAAACAATACCCCCCAGATCAAACCGCTCTAAAGGCGGTTGATTTAAGTGTGAAGGACGGAGACTTCATTTTTATTGCCGGAGCCAGCGGTGCTGGCAAATCAACCCTTTTAAAACTCCTTTTTGGAGCAGAGTTTGCGACCAAAGGAGAGGTGGTTGTTGGTGGTCGCAACCTAAAGGCAATCGACCGCGATGGTATTGCGCATTTGCGCCGCGAAATTGGCGTTATATTTCAAGACTATAAACTACTGCCCCGTCGTTCGGTACTCGACAACGTGGGGTTTGGTCTAGAGGTGGCTGGCGTTGAGGAGGCCGAACGTCGCGACTTGGCCATACAACTGCTACGAACTATTGGCTTGGAAGAAAGGGCCGACGCTCTTCCAGCTACATTATCTGGTGGCGAGCAGCAGCGGGTCGCCATTGCGCGGGCTCTCATACATAAACCGAAGCTCATTTTAGCTGATGAACCTACCGGCAATTTGGATCCTGACATGACCCGAATTGTATTTGATCTATTGTTGGAGGCTAACGCCGCAGGGGTTACTGTGCTTATAGCCACTCACAATTTGGCAATAATTGAGGAGTTAAATTTACGGACCGTGGTGCTGGATAGGGGTAAAGTAATTGGTGACTTTAGAAGTCCACGAGGAATTCGATGAGCAGTGCACCGGATCGCTCGAGCACAGCGGCGCCAAAGCTTGGGCTTAAGTCCATCTGGGCTCGGCGTCAAGAGCTTGCAGTTATGGGCTCTCAAGGGCAGCTTCAGCATATTGCGCGTACCACCTTTCAAAATATGACTCGGGCACCACTGACGACAGTGCTCACGTTTGTTACCATGACCTTTGCGCTTTTTTTGCTGGCTGGGTTTCTGCTTTTCATGCAGCAGTTGCGTACCTCGCTGACAGGAAACAGAGGCGAAATTCCTGTTACTTTTTATTTGTATGAGAGAGCCACTGATGACCAGGCTAGGGGCCTTGCCGCGCAGCTTCGCCAAGAGCCAAGTGTCGCCTCGGTAAGATTGATAGATAAACAAACGGCGCTCCAAGAATTTCGAAAGTCCTTAGGATCAGAGCAAGCGGTACTGGATGGGCTTGAAACCCGTAATCCGCTACCTATTTCTTTAGAGGTTATGCTCTCGAAGAGCGTAAATGCAGAGGAGGCGGCGCCTAAACTAAGCAATTCATATCGAGACAATCCGCTGGTTGAGTTTGTTCAATATAGACAAAATTTGGTCGAGCAGCTTGGAGCACTTCTCGAAGCATTACGCTTAGGGGGAGGGTTGGCGCTGGGACTGATGCTACTTGTCACCGGGTTTATAATTGCAAATACTATTAAGCTAGCTCTGTTTGCGCATAGAGAGGAAATAGAAATTATGCGCCTCGTGGGAGCTACTGATAGGCAGATTCATTTGCCTTACCTGATTGAGGGTAGCCTGCAAGGTGCAAGCGGGGCCTTCGGTGCTCTCCTGAGCTTGAATGCAGTGGTCGCGGCTCTTAATTCACTCGTACAGGCTTCACCAGTAGTGGGGATGCTGGTGCCCGAGGTGTCGGGTGTAGATTTAAAAGTCGGCTCCCTCATACTCCTTGTCGGACTTGGAGTTGGACTTGCAGGCAGCTATGCCTCAGTTCGAAAATTTTTGGTGGATTAGTTGAGGTACAGCGCTTGGTGTTAGAGGAGCTCCCTACATTAATTCGAGGAGTGATTATCGCTCGAATCCAGTGCTGTGTTCGTGCAATTTTTATCCTGCTGCTTGGAGCCTCTGCCGTCTGTCAGGCTCAAAATGAAGCCCAAGAGAAGGCTCAAGAACAACTGCAAGAAATTAAATCCTCGATTGATCAAACTTCACAAGAAGTGGAGTCAAGACGCAGCCTCGAAAAAGAGCTTAAAACTAAAATTGAAAGTGCCAAAAATGCAGTTGATGCTAGCAAAACCAGAGCGTCTGAACTCGAAAAGGAAAGTCAAAGTTTAATTCAGCGCCGCAATTTAATTGCAACCGAATTGCGAACCTTGCAGAACAGGCAAGTTCAACTCGAAGCCGTGGCACGCAAGCGCTTGGCACTTTTGTATATGCGACGCTCGGAGCAAGGGTTTGAAGCTTTATTAACTGGAGCCCGCAGTAGCGACCCTTTTCGTCACGCTCTTTTTTCTGCTCGTGTCCGTAAAGCAGATTTGGAAGCATTTCGGGAACTTCGGGAGTTGGGACTTAAGCTCGAAAATCAGCGGCACGAACTTGATAAAGTAAGTGCGCTACAAAACCAAACCCGAACACATCTTGAGCAGGAGCAACGCCAGCTTGCGCAGCGAATGTCTGAATATAAGGCGCTGATGACCAGGGCCCAGTCTGAAAAAGTTGAACTTGAGGCCGCGTTGCTAAAGTTACAGGCGCAAGCGCTACGCATTGAGACGGTGCTGAGCTCAATTATGAGCGGTCCCCAAGAGCGCACAGACTTAAAGCGTGGACGCAGCAGTTCAGCACCGAGGGCAGAAGCCGGATACGACGGAGCGGGGCTTTCCTCTTTGCGTGGAAAGTTGAGCCAACCGGTGCTTGGCACTTTGGTTGTGCCCTTTGCTGCCGCCATAGAAGGAGTAGGGGCCAAGCAAGCCAAATCGAAAGGTCTTGAGCTATTGGTGGAGACTGGGGCCAGTGTAAGGGCGGTGGCTGACGGTAAGGTGGCCTTTGTGGGGGCCCTTCCCACGGCAGGAAACGTGCTTATTCTCGATCATGGCAAACGCAGTTACAGTATGTATGGGCGCCTTGCTGAAATATCTGTCGAGCGCGGGGATGGGGTGGACGAAGGGCAAAAGCTCGGGAAGAGCAGTCAGCCCGACTTAAATGGGAGTAACTTCTATTTTGAGATTCGTGTTGACGGAAAGCCAACCGACCCCCAGCGGTATCTGGCCTCAGCTTATAGCCCCAAAGGGGGCCCAAAAGTGAAGGCGATACGCTAGAAATTTAATTTACCTTCAGCATCCCTTGAAGCGATTTGTACTCTCCTGCTATCTTAAAGAAGAGTCCGCCCTAACTATTGCCCCTGTTTTTGGTAACCCGCATGTCAAAACGAATTAGTCGCGAGCGCTTCTGGATGCTCACCGCATTCGTGCTTGGCATTATGCTTTTTGTGGGTGGTGGAAGTCTTCCCGAGTCAAATGCCCGCGAAAAACCCGAATCTTCGCTTTACGATAATCTGAAAGTCTTCACTGATGTGCTGGCCCTGGTGCAGCGCGATTACGTGCGTGAAATTGATGGCAAGAAATTAGTGGAAGGCGCCATTAAAGGCATGCTTGCCACTCTAGATCCGCACAGTGGGTATCTCGATCCCGATTTTTATCAAGATCTGCAAGTGCAAACCAAAGGCGAATTCGGCGGCCTTGGAATTGAAATTACCATCCGTGATGGTCTGCTGGTTGTTGTTGCACCTATGGAAGGGTCTCCAGCCGAGAGAGCTGGAGTAAAGCCTGGCGATGCAATTGTAAAAATTGATGGCAGATTTACTAAGGAGTTTTCCTTGGTAGATGCCGTAAAAAAACTGCGCGGCCCCAAGGGCAGCACTATCGATATTTCCCTCATGCGAAAGGGTGCCAGTGATTTGGTGCACGTCACTGTCATGCGTGACACCATAGAGGTAAAGAGCGTTAGATCTCGTAGCCTTGGTGAAGGTTTTGGTTATGTGCGCATTAGCCAATTCATGGAAAAAACCTTTGATGACCTTAAGTCGGCAATTCAGAAATTGCGTAGGGAGGCGCCGGAGCAGCAATTGAAGGGACTCGTCCTTGATCTCAGAAATAATCCAGGTGGACTTCTTACTCAGGCGATTAAAGTAAGCGACCTTTGGCTTAAAGACGGAGTTATTGTCTACACCGATGGTCGAATAGAGAGCCAAAAGCAGAAGTTCTTTGCTCATGCCCGAGACACCGAGCCAGAGTATCCTTTGGTAATTTTAGTAAACGGTGGATCGGCTTCTGCGTCTGAAATTGTGGCTGGCGCCATGCAAGACCACGGTCGAGCCGTGGTGCTGGGCACCCAAACCTTTGGTAAAGGTTCAGTCCAAACCATTTCGCCGCTGGAAAACGGCGGTGCAATAACCCTGACAACGGCCTTGTATTACACCAAGAGCGGACGCTCAATTCAGGTTACCGGCGTCAAGCCAGATATCGAAATTGAGAACCCTCAACCAGAGGTCAAGAACGAAGAACAACAAGGTGTCAGCCAGCCTTTGGGCCCAACCAGGGAGGGTGATTTACCCGGAGCCATTAGCAATCCGAATCAGAAAGAGCAGGGGAAGCAAAATTCTGGCATGCAGGAAATTAACAAGACTCCGACCGTACGGGGCGATTTGACAGCCTTAAATCCAGAACAAGAGGACCTTGAAAGCTGGATGCGTCGTGACGTTCAATTTCAGCGTGCTCTGGACCTATTAAAGTCCTTCGACATCTTTAGGGCGCAGCACCAATAAATTCAATAAGTTGCCTGCTTTTTAGTGGTTCCCTTTGGCCTTGGCTATGCTTCTGGCAATTCAGGACACCCTACATTCACTTTGACAAAGCATATAGACAGTAAGGTATAACCCAGTTATGGCAGTGGTTAGGTTGTTCGCCGGGAAAAATCGAAAAACGGTTGTAATTGAAGACAAACAGCAGAGCTTGGCTTGAGGGACGTGGTGGTCTTGCTTGCTTAAGCTTAGGGAGACAGCAATCATGTTAGCGAATAAAATTGAACGTCGGTATACCATCAGGCATTTAAGGCCTGGGAATCTTTCAGAATTACGAAGAGAGCTTGCGGTACAGCTTGGAGCTCTTAAAGCTAATCCTAAAGCGCAAACTAAGGCGACCCAGTTTGGTGACGTGGCCCCAGTAGAAACCCGATTGCAGCAAGTAAAGCCCTAGCTAATTTTTACGCTCGAAGCCCCATTTGTTTAGAACAATATGGGGCCCCTCATATTGACTCAGCCTATCTGTCCTGCTAAGTTCCCAATTTCGTTGAATTCGTTGGTATTGCTGGGTTTTTACCCAAGGCGCTGCCGTTATGAATTTGCGCCCTTGTAAGTTTTAGATTTTACTCAATTCAAGTGCCCGAGTGCGTTTGAGTGGTCGTAAAATGCGAGAACTGTAACGTTGACTTACTCGGGAGGTTATTTAGGCCCAGCGTTGGCGCAAGCCTCGCATACAGGCGCGTAGCTCAGTTGGTTAGAGCGCTTGCTTGACAGGCAAGAGGTCAACAGTTCAACTCTGTTCGCGCCTACCACAATATATATTGTTTGTTCGTTAGATTTCGACCGTTATTAGGTGAGTTGTTTATGCCAAAAATGAAAACTAATCGCACCGCGTATAAGAAATACCGTGTGAATGCTAAAGGTAAGGCAAAAGCGTACCGTGCCGCCACCAGTCATAATACTGGTAAAAAGTCCGCCAAGCGTATGCGCCACCTAAGTGGTTCCAAGTTGGTTGATGCAACGAGCATCTCCATGGTCGAGCGTCAGCTTCCGTACATGAAGGCTGCAAAATAATTTTTTGATTTGAGTTAAGGAGTTCCCCATGCGTGTTAAACGTGGATTTGCAGGACGTCGTAAGCATAAACGCTTGTTAAAGCTTGCTGAAGGCAGAATTGGTCGTCGTAGTAAATGTTATAAACTAGCCAAGCGCTCAGTTCAGAAGGGATTAAAATACGCCTTCCGCGATCGCCGCGTAAAGAAGCGTGAGTTTCGTGCATTGTGGATTGTGCGTATTAACGCCGCAGCCCGTTTAGCAGGAATTAGCTACAGCCGACTTGTGAAAGGTATGCGCAATGCTCAAATCGAAATTGACAGAAAAGTCTTGGCCGATTTGGCAATGAATGACCAAGCTGCTTTTAACGTAATTGCAGCTCAGGCAAAAGCAGCGCTTGCTTAAGGCGGTATATTAGTAAGGCGGCATGTGCCGCTTCGACAAGCCAGTTGTCTCTACTTGAGGCGGCTGGCTTTTTTGTTGGTTGATGATGATGGTGAAAGCCGAACAGCCAGTATACATTCTTGGTTTGGCTGAGCTGAATAGCTCAGAAACATATGCCAATCCGCACACGGGAACTCAAAAAGTGCGTGATGAGTTAACTCCATCTGCGGCTGCCGCGCTCGTGGCTAGGCGGGCAATTGAGTCCGCGCAGATAAATATTTCTCAAATTGATTTTGTCATTTCTGCAACCCAAACTCCCGACTTTAATAATCCGGGACTCGTTAGTCGCTTGCTTGCTGAATTGCAATTAGGAGTTGGTGGTTTAGAGATTAAGCAGGGAGTGCATGGGGCCTTGCATGCACTTATCCTCGGCAAAAGTTTAATCCGAACTGGAACAGCAAAAAATATTCTTATTGTCGCTGTCGATTTTCTGTCACGTTATTTTAACTCTGAAGTGGTGCCGCAAGGACTTGCCAGCGAGGCATTTAAAACCTTTGGCGACGGGGCGGCAGCCTGTGTGCTTAGTGCGCAGAGCCAAACAGTTTGCCCGATATTGGAAATCTACCAACACATCAGCGCTACTTCGAGCGCCCACTGGCAAGACCTCGTAAGTCCGCTGCCGTCGTCAAATCAATTTCCGCTTCGACTTACACAGCAAGATGTGGCTGAAGGCAGACATTTTCCTACATTGAACACCGCTGAACTTATTGCCCATTCACAGGATCTAAAACCGATTGCTGATTTTGTCTCCACATTGCCAGGGGTTTTTCCGCTTTGGTGTACACATGAAATTTGTGCCGGGCAGCTTCAGAGTTTAAGAACCCTGGCGCAAACCTCGGGAGCTTCAGTGCTTGAGACTGGACTTAAAATTGGCTACCTCGGCAGCGCTGGCGTGTTATGTGCTATGCAGCAAGGCCTAAAACAGTCAGGAAATCTTTTAGCACTTACAATTGGCGCAGGCCCGAGTTGGTCAGCGCTTGCCTTAAAGCGAGTGGAGTAGAGCTCTATGGCAAAAATACTTGGCACCGGCCACGCATTGCCAGCGCAGCGTGTGACGAACGAAGATTTGAAAAAGTGGATGGACACCTCTGACGAATGGATTCGCCAGCGATCAGGAATTAGCGAAAGGCGCTGGTCGAGGCAGGGGAATAGCGCCAATGGAGGCCCAAGCAACACCGACCTGGCCGAGCAAGCCAGCCGACTTGCTCTAAAAAATGCGAAGTTAAACGCCCAAGATATTGATGCGATTGTGTTTGCCACCATCACTCCTGACAACGAAATGCCGGGGTCCGGAGTAATTCTGCATCAGCGACTTTGTCCAGACAAAAAGCTGCATATTCTAGAAGTGCGCAATCACTGCACCGGATTTTTATATGCCTTGTGTGCCGCTCAAGCTTACATTGAGTCAGGACTCTACTCACGAGTGCTTGTAATCGGCGCTGAACTTCAATCAACGGGCTTACAACTCGATACTGCCGGCAGAGGCACAGCGGTTCTGTTTGGTGATGGTGCTGGAGCCGTGGTGCTTGGCCCGGGAGACGGAATTATAGCCCAAGAATTTGCAAGCGATGGCAATTATGCTGCAGCATTGGGAATTGAGGCACCGTGTTTTGCCAGACCTCATGCCTACGCGCTTTCCGATTTTGAAGGCGATGCACCTGCTGTGTCTCCGCGCATGGAAGGACCTTTGGTATTTAAAATGGCCAGCCAGGCAATGCCCCAAATGGTGAGACAAGTACTCGCCAAAGCGGGATTCGCAATAGAAGATGTAAAGTTAATTGTTCCTCACCAAGCCAACCAACGTATTCTTGATATGCTCGGCAAGGATCTAGGCTGCCCAGAGAAAGTGTTTAGTAATATTGCGCTGTATGGCAACACCACTGCTGGTACAATTCCAATCGCGTTAAGCGAATGTGTTGAGGCAGGTAAAATTAAAGCAGGAGATTTAGTCTGTCTTGTTTCCTTCGGGGCTGGTTTTGCCTGGGGAGCCATATTGCTTCGCTACTAAGAGGAATTTAGAAGAGTCATTCATGAGTGCAGAGCCAATAATATGCCGGCTTGTGCCAGCCTTGGCAGCAGAAATTGCAGCCATCGAGGCTGAGAGCAATCGCCCCCCATGGTCCGAGCAGCTTATATTACAAGAATTTTCTCATCAGCATGCTCGCGTATTGGGCGCCAGGCTTGGCGGCAAACTAGTTGGATTTCTCATTTGCCATGTGGTGCAAGACGAAGCGCATATTATGAATTTTGGAGTTGCTGCCACTGCGCGTGGACAGGGAGTAGGCCGCGCAATTTTAGCTGATCTGATTCGCGAGCTGCATACAGAGGCCGTACGTTGGATTACCTTAGAAGTACGGCGCTCAAACTTTGTTGCGCGAAAGTTATATGAATCAACCGGATTTGAAGAAGTGGGCGTTCGTCCCAAATATTATTCAGATAATCAGGAAGATGCCTTGGTACTCAAGCTTAATATTGGTCACTTTGTTCATGATCTTGATTCATCTAATTAAATTAATATTTAAATAATATGAGTGGAATAGTTTACAACCAAATTCGCCAAATATTGTTTACCCAAGATTCAGAACGGGTTCACCATGCTGCACTTTCGTTGGCTGCTCTTGCCAAGGCAGCGCCCGCACGGCAATTTTTAGAGTTTCTTTTTCTGCTTAAAGATAAGCGCCTACAATGCACCGCTGCCGGATTACACTTTCAAAACCCAGTGGGGTTAGCTGCTGGTTTTGACAAAAACGCACAAGCCTTCGATTTTTTTAGAGCGCTTGGGTTTGGGCACGTTGAGCTTGGAACCATCACTGCGCAGCCACAGTCTGGAAATCCAAAACCTCGCATATTTAGACTTCCAGACGACCGCGCATTAATAAACCGCATGGGTTTTCCCTCAGATGGCGCAGATAAAGTTGCAGCCCGACTAAAAGCGCGGGGCCGCGTTTCTGGCGATCCAATCTTGGGCATTAACATTGGCAAAACCAAAGTGGTTTCAATTGATGAGGCAGCTGCCGATTATTGCAAAAGTTTTGCTACTCTTGAACAGTATGCCGACTATGTCACATTGAATGTATCCTCACCCAATACCCCAGAGTTACGAAAACTTCAGGAGCCAGCGCGGCTAAAGGAGCTCTTCAGATCTATTCAAGAACTCAACCTGCGCAAAATTCCTTTGTTTGTAAAAATTGCCCCAGATCTCACTGAAGGAGAAGTGGATGAAATTTTAGATATGGTGCTCGGAGCAGGCATATCCGGAATTATTGCCACCAACACCACCTTTTCGCGCGAAGGACTAAAGACACAGATTGAGGAAACAGGGGGCCTCAGTGGCGCGCCGCTTACTCTAAGGTCTCGAGCGATGATTCAGCGACTCGCCAGCAAAGTGCAGGGAAAAATTGCGCTCATTGGAGTCGGCGGCATCATGTGTGCCAGCGATGCCAAAGCAATGTTAGACTCTGGGGCTTCGCTCGTTCAAATTTACACTGGACTTGTGTACGAGGGCCCTGGTTTCGTGAGGGAGATATTGCGGCATTTGCTCGCGGCTAATGAGGGAGAGGGGTGGTAGTTTTAAGCGCTTTACTCTTTCCGATTCCTAACCCGGATGCAAGGCGCTGGAACAGAAACAGCCGCGGGCCTCTGAGATACTGAGACGGAAAACTTGAAGGCCTCGCCTTCGGATCAGCCCAAACAGCCGACATTAAAGTAGATTTCACCACCCAGGAGTGTTAGATTCCCAGGGTTTATTGCAGCACTAAAGTTCACAGCCGCCCATGCATCGATACTCAAAGCCTTTACTGCCTTACATTATTCTATTTGCCCTAATCGCCATTTTGGTGCCGCTTTCGCGCACCACCAATGATGCCAGCGCTGCATCAATAAATATTGCTTCGCTTGGCGTCGTTAAGTTTGACGATGGCCTCGCTTGTCTCAAAAACAAACCTGGTAAGGTAAAAAAGGTAAAGGCAAAAGGCAGTCAAATCTTAGTTGAAAAATTCATCCCTTTGAGTGGAAAAGTATCAGGCAAACTAAAAAAACAGTTTGATGCTGCGGCAGCGCGCTGCAAAAGTCTTAGTAAAACCGAGACACTATATGTAGACGCCAGTCTTAAAAAGTCATGCACGGGACCATCTTATGTTGTTGGCACTAGAAAGTGCGGTAAAGGCAAAAAGGGCGCGATTGGGGTTCGGACTCTAAAAGAAGCTGTTCGCAGAGCGGGACCGGGTGATCAAGTTCTGCTACGTAAAGGAATTTACAAAGAGGCAGTCAGGCTTACAGTGTCAGGCCTAGCAGGGGCTGACCTTCGCATAGAAAATTTTGCTGGCGAAGTTCCTCAGTTCGATGGTCAAAGTCTTCGAGCTACAGCTATTGAAATTGCGGCGAGCAACATCGCTATTGCGGGCATCGTATTTGCGAACCATACGCTAAACACCCAGCTCGGAACTGTTGCAGTTCGTGCTGGTACAGGAGCAAGGCTTCGCTTTTTAGAATTGGTCAATAACGCTGCTGGAATCTCCATTGGCGAAAATGCAAGCTCAGCCATTATTGAACGTAATCTAATTCACGACAGCAATTCTAATGGCATTCACATTGATGGTGATCGCGGCCACATCGTTCGCTATAATATTATGTATCGCCTGGGTGGAGCTGGCATTGAGTCCTATTTTGGAGATGCTGAGACCCCAAACCTGATTCATCATAATCTTGTTGCCAAGAACAACCTAGGATTTCTGATTTTTTCAACCATCAGTCAGATTACCCACAATTTAATATTTGATAACCCAAGCGGCGGAGTATTGGGGGATGGCGGATTTTTAGGGAAGAATAATGCGCTTGTACTCAATGGGCCAAATGTCTATTTGGGATCCAGTAATTTGATTGCCACGAGCCTAACGCAAGCTGGATATCAGGTGTTTACATTGCCCAACAATAGTATTGCGAGCGGTACAGTTGGCGATTCTTATAATATCATTTTAGGCCAATTTGCTCAGAGCTTTGCGCCAACGCAGGGCTCGTCACTTATTAATGCAGGCGAGGTACTCTCAAATGTATTTCCCGACCTCTTTGGAGTGATGCCAAGCGGATCCCCAGACATAGGACCATTTGAGTTTAATTCATCTTCTGGTAACAACGGCGGCGGTAATGGAGGCGGGCCAGGTAACGGCGGCGGATCAAATACCCCAACTTCGACACCGACAGTTGTGGGCACGGCAACCCAGACCCCAACCGCTACGGCCACCCCTACAATTACCCCAACTCCAACACCAACTTTACCTCCAGAGCCATCGCCGCCTAGCGGAATTGTTGCGCCTGCAACGTCACTTTATGACACAACTAATTTTCTATTCACCGGTTCTAACCCAGTGCAAGTAGGTGTTGCGCCTGGAGTCATAAAACCAGAGCGCATCGCGGTTTTACGAGGAAAAGTTTTAGATCGTCAAAATAACCCTCTTCCTGGGGTGACAATTGCTATTGCGAATCGAAACGAATTTGGCTCTACAGTAAGCCGAGCCTCCGGTCTATTTGACCTCGCGGTGAATGGCGGCTCTGATTTGGTAGTTCAATATCGCAAAGCTGGTTATCTTCCTGTAGACCGCACGGTGAAAGCAAATTGGCGTAATTTCTCAAACGTCAATGAGATAGTAATGCTTCCGCTTGACCCAATTGCTACTTCCGTCAATTTACCAGCAAGCACCCAGATTAGTGTGGCGCGCGGAAGTGTGCAAACCGACGCCGCTGGTTCGCGCCAGGCGACTATTTTGGTGAAGCCTAACACCACGGCTACCATGAAACTGCCGGGCGGGGCTCAGCAAGCTTTAAGTACCATCACCATGAGAGCGACCGAATATACCGTGGGAGGAAATGGACCGAAGGCAATGCCTGGTGCGCTTCCGCCAACCAGCGCTTACACCTACGCGGTTGAATTGAGTATTGATGAAGCAGAGGCTGTCGGTGCCGAGACTATCACCTTTAATCAGCCCATGCCGTATTATGTAGAAAACTACTTAGACTTTCCGGTGGGGCAAATTGTTCCCGCCGGTTATTACGACAAAGCCAAGGGTGCCTGGATTGCGGGACCAAATGGCCGAGTTGTGAAAGTGCTCTCAATTAGCGGTGGGTCTGCCGTATTGGATGTAACAGGGGCCGGCGTGCCAGCTTCCGGGACCCAGCTTGCGTCACTTGGAATTTCAGCCGCCGAACTAGCAAGCGTCGCGTCTTTGTACCAGGTAAATCAAGAACTCTGGCGAGTTCCTATTCAGCATTTTACGCCATGGGATTTTAACTGGCCATATGGGCCTCCACCTGGCGCCAAGGCACCAGATCAGAAGCCCCCAAAGAATGACGACCACGATAACCCAGAAAATCCGTGTAAAGCTTCCGGATCTATTATTGAATGCGAAAGCCAAATTCTAGGTGAATCTATTCCAATTGCTGGAACAAACTTTTCACTAAACTATTCCAGCGAGCGAGTGCCAGGTAGACTTTCGTCTAGGCGCCTCAGTATTCCTCTTTCGGGGAGTACGCTACCTCCAAATTTACTGCGTATCGATTTAAAAATTAATGTTGCAGGAAAAGAGTTTCTACAAAATTTCGCTCCTCAACCAAATCAAAACTACACCTATGTGTGGGACGGCAAAGATGTATATGGAAACACCATTTTTGGCAGTGCCGCAGCAGTAGTGAGCGTCGGATACGCTTATCAAGCGCAATATTTTGAAAGTGCCAGCAATTTTTCTGCCTCCTTCGGGCAAACAACCGGGGTGCCAATGTCGGGAAATCCTGCGCTGCAGGAAATTATTCTCTGGCAAGTTACAAATACAAAATTAAGTAACTTCGATTCGGCGCAAAGTGCTATTGGCGGCTGGGCTATTTCGCCAGTGCACAATTACGTAGCAGAGGGTGCTACTTTGTACCTAGGAGACGGAACAAAACGAAACGCAAACGCAAATGTATCTTCAATGCGCACCACCGTTGGAAATCCTTCGGGTTCTGAGGTTCACTCTGGTGATGGCGGCCCAGCCTCTGAAGCTGGCATGGATGCAATTCGCAATGCCTATGGGCCCGATGGCTCCCTATTTATCAGCACCGGCAATCATCGTATCCGAAAAGTAACCCCTGATGGAATTATCAATACATTTGCCGGAAATGGATTAGATGGGTATTCGGGGGATGGGAGCCCTGCCACAGCGGCGAGACTTGGGAGCCCTCACGTATTCACTACGGACGGTAAGGGTAATGTATATGTTGCCTCTGTTCAGCGAATTCGCAAAATCGATACCAATGGAATTATTTCAACGATTGCCGGGACGGGAGTTTACTCACAATATGGAAATGAAATAGCGGCTACCTCTGCTTCCTTTGCTAACGTCGCTGATCTTGAAGTGACGCCTGATGGTACAATTTATGTACTCGACCAATATCTAATAGTGCAAAATGGTGTCATCACATTTGCTGGTGATACGCTTTTACGTGCAATAGATCCAAATGGAATTATTCGGAAGGTGGCAGGCGGGGGTTCTTCTTATGCAGAGGGTATTCCGGCCTTGCAACATAAATTTGGAAGCGCCGAAAATTTAGCTATTGGCCTAGGTGGAGAAATATATGTGGCGACTCGGTTTCCAAATAAAATTTGGAAAATTGGCACAGATGGCCTCGTAACCACTTTTGCCGGAACTGGGGCCTATGGGTTTAGCGGTGATGGTGGCCCTGCGACTCTCGCTGAATTTAGTCATCCTCACAGTATCGCTTTTAATCAAGCTGGGGAGATGTTTGTAGCTGATGGTGGCAACCAGCGTGTGCGAAAAATTTCAACCGATGGCATAATCACAACTTTGGTGGGGGGCGGAATTGACCCAGCGCCATCAGTTTATGCCGGAACTGCGCCTTCCAAAGCGTCAGCGATTCATCCCACGGCCGTCTCCGTGAACAAAAATGGAGAAGTTTGCCACGTTGAAGTTTTTGGACCCTACAACCGATGCACCGGGCCAACCTTTCCTACATTTTCATCCGGTCAAACTAACATAGCCTCAGAGGACGGAAGTCATATTTACACATTTAACTCTGCTGGAAGACACCTTCAGACTATAAACAGCTTGACCGGCGCAATTGTGTATCAGTTTTCCTACAGCCCAAGCGGGAGGCTCGTATCTATCGTAGATGGTAATGGAAACACCACAACCATTAACTATGACGCCCAAGATCGACCCATTTCGATAGTGGCTCCCTTTGGTCAAGTCACTTTGCTTGAAACTGATTCAAACGGGTACCTTTCAAAAATTAAAGATGCTGCGACGGCTGAATATAATTTTACCTATTCGCCCCTCGGGTTGATGCTTTCAATGATCGATCCCAATGCGCAGCTGCATACTTTTGGGTACGACTCCGAGGGTCGGCTTGTGCTTGACTCCGATCCCTCTGGAGGAGCGCAAATCCTCTCTCGATTAGCTGGGCCTTCTGGATTTAGCGTCAGGCGCAGCACGGTGATGGGCAGGAACACCGACTACGCTTTATCTACCAGCGTTAATGGCGACATCCATAGAACAGTAACCAGGCCGGATGGAAGCATCATTCAGAATCTCACTTCGGCCGATGAAACTATTACCACCACCTGGCCAACTGGGATGATTAACACTTTGAAGAGAGGGCCGGACCCTCGTTTTGGTATGCAGTCGCCATTGGCTAAAGCTTTTACAAAATCAAGCCCCGCAGGATTGTTGCTTCAAGGCGCAACAAATCGCACGGTTACGTTAAATAATCCAAGCGACCCTTTAAGTGTGCAAAGCATCAATACTCAGGTTACGGTTAACTCTCAGACTTTTTCTGAGCTGTATACAGCGTTAACAAACACCTCCGTGCTTACTTCGCCGCTTGGAAGGACGGTAACTAAAACATTTGATTCTTTGGGGCGCCTGCTTAGCCTCCAAATTCCTGGTTTTAATGCCCTGGTGTATCACTACGACTCCTTCGGTCGCCTTGACTATGTTTCACAAGGCACGGGAAGCGCAGAGCGCAGATCCACTATCACCTACAACGCTGAGGGTTTCCCAGATACCTTTGTAAATCCTCTGCAGCAGACCACCTCATTTTCGTATGACATAGTGGGGAGATTAACTCAGCAAAGCTTACCAAATGGCGAGCAGGTGGGCTTTGGTTACGACCCCTCTGGGAATCTCAGCACTCTTTCTCCGCCCCAAACGCAGCCTCATACTTTTCAGTACACACCGCTTAATTTTGAAAGCGTGTACATACCACCCAGCGTTTCTGGAATTACAAATCCTGCCACCAGTTACACCTACAGCCCTGACCGGGAATTAATAGGAATTCAGAGGCCGGATAGCAGTTCAATTGCATTTAATTATCATCCCCTAAGTGGAATTCTCCAAAGCGCAGTCTCTCCATTTGGCAGTATCAACTACGCCTATTACCCAGCGACTGGGCTCTTAAGCGGCATCACATCGCCGAGTGGAGTAAATCTTAGCTACATTTACGACGGAGAGCTTCCAACAGTTGAGACGTATACGGGTGTTGTATCGGGCTCGGTCACAAGAGGATATGATAATTTTTTCCGAACCAGCAATTTACGCGTCCCTCCGCTATCACCGGTAAATTTTGCTTACGATAATGATGGCTTGCTTACCCAAGCTGGTTCAATGCTTCTGACTCGGCATCCGCAGTCGGGCGTCGTGACAGGCACTACTCTTGGTGCCTCCACCGAAACCTACCTCTACAATAGTTTTGCGGAACTCAGCGATTATACGGCCAGCTACCTTAGTACCCCGCAGTACACAGCACATTATGACTATGACAAACTTGGAAGAATTTTTGACAAGAGTGAAACCCTCCTTGGCGGGCAACCAAATTTTTATAATTATACATACGACTTAAACGGAAGACTCTCTCAGGTTCGCCTGAATGGTATTTTAGAAAGTACCTACACCTATAGTCCAAACGGCAACCGGCTTGCTCACACCAATGCATTTGGCACTAAAAATGCCGCTTACGATGCGCAAGACAGGCTTATAAGCTATGGCTCTGCAACCTATACTTATTCAGACAATGGAGAACTTGAATCAAAGACCGCCGGTACTCAGGTCACGAACTACTCATATGACGTATATGGTAACTTACTCTCTGTCGGCTTACCGAACGGAAATTTAATTGAATATGTCGTTGATGGACGTAATCGGCGAGTAGGTAAGAAGCTTAATGGCACATTCGTTCAAAAATTTCTCTACCAAGATAGGTTACGCCCATTTGCCGAGTTAAATACCTTAGGAGCAGTTGTTTCACTGTTTATCTACGGCAACCGGTTTAATACGCCCAGCTACATAATTAAGAATAATATTGTCTACCGCGTGGTGACCGATCAGCTTGGCAGCCCGCGACTTATCGTACGAGTTTCTAATGGCGCCGTAGTGCAGCGTATCGACTACGATGAATTCGGAAATGTGACGCTGGACACCAACCCCGGGTTCCAGCCCTTTGGATTTGCCGGAGGCCTCTACGACCGAGACACCAAGCTTACTCGTTTTGGCGCCAGAGATTATGATGCCGAGGTCGGCCGCTGGACCAGCAAAGATCCCATTCGGTTTGCCGGAGGGGATACTAATCTGTATGGGTATGTGCTGAATGATCCGGTGAATAGAATAGATCCTAATGGCCTTTGGTCTGTTTCTGTTTGCCTAGGTTATGGAGTAGCCGGGTGCGGAACAGTTGGGGTTGATGATAGTGGGCTTTTTTTTGAAGCTATCGTAGGCGTTGGGGTCGCAGCAGGTGTTTCGGTTGGCAATTCTGGATTCTCCGGAAATCCTGGTCGGAGTGGTTTTCTTGGGTTGGGCTGTCAGGCTGCGCTTGGTGTCGGGCCGATGGAGGCTGGTTTGGGCTATCGCTACGGTATTGATCTGCATAGATCTGTAGATGGAGTGGGCTCATCATATCCAGGCGGACAGCCTACTCCATCTATGGGCATTCGGAATGGTCTGTCAATTTCAGGTTCCGCAGTTGGAGGATTTACAGGCGGGATTGGTGGACTTCCATACCCCGATTTTTGAAATCTTATATTATACAGGTACATATTAAATGCCTAGCAAATCGGTTATCGATATTTTCCTAAGCATCGGAGCTTGGTGTTCAGGAAAACACTGGGGATTAGTTACAGCTGTTTGTGCTATTGTGTTGGCAATGGCCCTAAATTTTGCAATTGGAATGCATTTTGATTTCCAGGCCTTGTGTTTCTTGTCACTATTTACGCTCTCTGGTTTGTTTGCCTTTGGAAAAGCAGAACGGCTCCGGATACGCTTTCTTGACATTAACGGAGCACGTGGTCCTATCTTTTGGCTTCGAAAGAGCAATCTTTTTTTACACTATGGGTTCGGAATTTTTACCAGTATAGGTGGAGGAATTGGTATTTTGCTCCAGCTGCTAGATATTTTGAAGAATTGGTAACACAAACTTCCGACATCTTGGATCCGCCGCCTCTGATTTGCCTGCCATAATGGGGCCATTCCCTCGAAGAGCTGCGTGATCTGGCATATGCGCGAGAATTGCGACCTGGAAGTCGGCCGCTGGACTAGCAAAGATCCCATTCGGTTTGCCGGCGGGGATACTAATTTGTATGGGTATGTGCTGAATGATCCGGTGAATTTTGTGGATCCGGAGGGTCTGGTATCTATAGAAATCTGTCTGATGGGGGGTGTCGGAGGTTGCCTTGCAGTTGGTTTTGATGCAAGCGGGTACTTCTTTGAAGGCTTGATTGGAGTTGGTTTTCAAGCTGGAGCATCATATTCACCTGACGCATTTTCTGGCGCGCCTGGAAATAGTGGATACTTTGGCATCGGGTGTAATATTAGCGGCAACTTAGGCCCGCTTGAGGCTAAAGCTGGGGTTAGAAGAACTCTTAATCTTTACAAGAATAATGAGGGATATTCTAGCGATATAACTCAGCAGCCAGTGGGTAACTTGGGGGTAACTTCTGGTTTTGGTATTAAACTTGGAGGCGCCGCAGGTTTTGTCGTTGGTAAAGGGGGAATCCAATTTTGAGGGATGTTCTGACAAACACACAGGAGAGAATGCATAGATATGAATTCGACTAAATGTCTCCGCAATGGGCTGGAAATTCCTTGTGAACTTTTTTGGAATGACTTTTATTTGATGCTTGCATCAATGGTATTGGTTTTCGCCATTATTGCTACTTTTTGGCTTAAGATGTTCGTGCACTGTTTGCGCTCTGATCGCCCTGATAAACAGACATGGACGATTGCGATAATATTTACGAACATTATTGGTGCCACTATCTATTATTTTCATGTGTATCGGGCACAGAGGGCAACGAAACAGAGATAATTATGACTGAGCCAGGAGAAAAAAATCATTTAGAGTCGTCACATTTTTGTGGATATGTCCTCGCACCATCCATTAGAGTGCCGAGTCAGCACCTATCCAACTCTGGCAAACGGATTCTGTATCGGGGGATAAGCTCTTACCTTTGGGATCAGATTGATCGCCGATATCATGAAAAAACCCTCAGTGAGGATATAAGTAGACAATATCAGAGTTTGAGGAGGCAAAATTCTGACTTTACCGGTCTACTTTGCTGTCCTTCACTTGAAGTAACTCGTCAATTTCAGGCCATAAGCGATAATGTTAATAAAGACGAGATTCTCGCGCTTTTTAGCCCCTTGATTCGGCAAATAAAGAATACGTCCGTTGTATTTACTGAGGTGGGTTCGTTTCTAGGATACGATGTAGTTTTGCTCGGAGGCTGGTCACTTCTTGCCGAGGGGGTGATTTCAAATCCAGAGGCTTTTCCGAGGACACGTGAGATCATTAATGCCCACGGGTTATTGTCCGAACCAAGCCATCTTTCAATTGTTATAGATGAGTATCGAGAGATGAGTAGGCAGGGGAGTTGTGAAGAACTCCTAGAGCCTAGGTTAGGCGAATCTGTAGACTATTTATATCGAATTGAGCTGATTTGCTTAGCTAGCATCCATTAATAAACGCCGAAATTTGGGAAGGCTTCTTACAGTAACTTGGTAAACTCCCAACAACACCTTAAAATGGTATTGTCTACCGCGTGGTGACCGATCAGCTTGGAAGCCCGCGACTTATCGTGCGAGTTTCTAATGGCGCCGTAGTGCAGCGTATCGACTACGATGAATTCGGAAATGTGACGCTGGACACCAACCCCGGGTTCCAGCCCTTTGGATTCGCCGGAGGCCTCTACGACCGAGACACCAAGCTTACTCGTTTTGGCGCCAGAGATTATGATGCCGAGGTCGGCCGCTGGACCAGCAAAGATCCCATTCGGTTTGCCGGCGGGGATACCAATTTGTATGGGTATGTGCTGAATGATCCGGTGAATTTTGTGGATCCGGAGGGGCTATGGTCCCTCTCTATTTGTTTTGGTTTTGGAGTAGCCGGGTGTGGAACAGTTGGGGTGGATGATAGTGGGTTCTTTTGGGAGGGGATTTTAGGGTTTGGTGTTGCACGGGGGTTTTCGGTTGGGAATTCTGGTTTCTCCGGCAACCCTGGGCTGAGTGGTTTTGTTGGGCTAGGGTGCCAAGCCGCGCTTGGCGTTGGACTAATAGAGGCCGGTTCCGGGTATCGCTACGGAGTTGACTTGCATAGATCCGTGGACGGAGTGGGGGGGCGTCGGATCTAGGCGGTAAGTCTACTCCCGCTGTAAGCATTCGTGATGGCCTGTCAATTTCAGGCTCAGTGATTGGAGGAGTTACAGCCGGGATGGGCGGGATTCCAATTCCTGGGCTTTGAAACTCGGCATATGTTAGGGATTAAATAGATGAAGCTCAATTCTTTAATCGACGTTTTGACGAGTGTTGGAATTTGGTGTTCAAGAAAACAGCGGGAGTTGTTTGCAACTTTTATCGCCATTTTATTCGCCATCGTCTTCGATTTTTCGACAAAAGTACATTTCAACTTCCAGGTGATAGCCCTCTCGACGCTATTTGCTCTGTCTGGGTTATTTGCATTTGCAAAAGCGGAGGGTATTCGATCTCGGCTTCGCGATACTAAGGGGGCCACAGGTCCTTGTTTATGGCTCCAAAAAATTAATCTATTTTTAGGCTATGCGGCCGGCCTTTTGATGAGTTTAGGAGGAGGGATTGGTATTTTGCTTTATCTGCTAAAGATTTTGCAGGGTGGATAGCAAAAATGAATGGAAGCGCATTGGAGAATTTGGCGGATTTTTGGGAGGGTATTTGGACCCTAATCCACCAACTGGATGGGAAAGTACTTCGGGCATGTTGGGAAGTGCGCTGAATCTTGCGAAAGAAGCCTACGGTAAATTGACTGCCGGCTCGCCAGGCGCTTCCTCTGGTAGTCAATAGCTTACGACCTACTCGCGGATGAGTTGCTGAATAAATGTTTATTCTTTCTAACTGCTTGTTATACCTTCAATAGTGATTTTAGTGTGAATCCTAGACCACCAAAGGCGTTGAATAACTTGAATATAAAGTTTTTATCATTCTTTGTTGTAGCCTTCGCTGGCTGCACTTTGATTGGATATGACACTGCAAAGATCGCAGAGATTCCATCGCTCTCAGCGCCGCTCTTCCCATTTATTTATTCGACGCTTGTGACTGCTTTATTTACAGTTTTGCTATTTATTGAAGCATTGAGCCAACTAGGGAGCTTAAGAGAGAGTATTAAGAACGCCACAACTTCAGTGGGTGCTTACAAAAAGCTTTCAGTCGCTGCGTTGGCCATTTCCCTCTCAATTCTTGTATTGTCCTTTGCGACTAGTCTAATGCCTATTCCAATACCCCATTCAAGTTTGTTCGAATCAACTGCTAGCTTAGTCGTCAAGGCGATTGCCATTTTTTTAATTGGGCAGCAGTTTGGGGTTTTGTGCTCGAAGAGCCCAACGGCTGTTGTTGCATTTCATGACTTCCTCTGGCCTATTCGAAAATTGAATAGTTGGATGAATCTTCTTTTGGGCTGTACTCTCGCATTCGTGGGCTGGGCGATGCTGCTTACTGGCAGCGGCAGTTGGAAGTATGGACCAGTAATTGAAGACCCTCGCTTTGCCATTCCAGGGGCGATGCTTGTTTTTGTGGGCACGTATTTAATGTCTTCTTGTTGGGACGTACGGAAGGGCGAATGGGAAACTTAGTCGCGGACAGCCTAAAATAGCCAGATTCTCGATTACGGCATTAACTAACTGAAATTATTGCGATATCAAGTTCTCAGAGAACTGGTATGCGCAATATATGGGGTTTGGGGGACAGCGGTTGTTTATTTCTGGGGCATGAAATGCGGCAAATGCGTTGGAGGAGCGCTACTTAAGGTAGGCCGGATTGCATAATAGAATCAGGCCCTAAAGATGACCTTAGGACCAAGGCAAAGTTGTATGCATCCCAACTCAAACACTCAAAATTCGCAATCTAGTGGCCAAAATGCTCCGGTGGCGGGGGTGCCTGTTGAGAGTGCTCAAGCACCTGTGGACCTTTTACGCATGGCACTTAAGCAGCAAAATTTACCGGCTATTCCTGCATCGACTGGGGTAGCTTTGGACCAAGAGAGCCGTTCAGTGGCCGCGACCATGCGTCAAAGTTTTACGTGGGCCAAGAGCGCTGGTACCGCAATGCTCTGTACGCGATTGGCGCTTGACTTGACCAGTCAGGTGTTGCCACTCGCAATGACCTGGCTCGGCGCCACTGCTGTGCCTCTGGCAATTCAAGTGCAACAAACAGGGAAAGGGCTTCCTACTCTTTTCGCCACGATGGCCGGGGTGCTGGGGCTTGGGCTCCTGCAAAATCTAGCGGGGGCCGGTAGTCGTTATTTGGATGTGATCAGTAACAATAGAATTTTTAGGCGTTTTCACGTTGAAGTGCTCGATGCAGGCACCGATCTTTCTCCTGCAATGTTAGATAGCCCAAGCGTTCAGGATAAAATTACTAAGGTACGAGAGAATCTCGGGTCATTAGCCGGTAATGTTAATTCCTTGCTTAGTGCAAGTGTGCAAACGATTGGACTCGTTGTTACCGCGGGCTCGCTGGCTGTAGTATCTCCTCTGCTAAGCGGTGCGGTTGCTATGCTTGGGGTCTTGCGGGTTATGTATGCCTATCGTTTTGGTAACGAGCAAAAAGTTTTGGAAGATATTCTTGCCGAGCCGCGTCGCCAAATGTGGTACTCAAGTTGGCCTCTACGCGACCCAGAAGGGATTTTAGGAATTAAAGATTTGCTGCGCGCCAAGGAGTTATCCAAGGCAAATGTGCGCGAAATGGCTGAAGTAGATTCGGCTTCTGAATTTGTACACCAACGTCAAGTTCTGCGCGGACTCACCGTAGATACGGGCGTGGCCATGGCTGCGGGAGTGGCGACAACAGTAGGACTACTCGCTTACATTTTCGGTTCTATGACATTAAAAGAAGCGCTGTTTTTGTCCGCCGCTACTTCTGTGTTTGCGGCTGGCGTGCATAATTTTACCACCAATATTAGCACCTGGGTGGCAAGCAAACATTTTGTGGACGAAACGATGGGACTTTTGGCACTTGCAGCCAAAAGCAGAGGGCGTGAAGCAGAGCTTCCAGCAGATCAAATTAAGCGATATAGCAGTGCACCTCGCATAAAAATTGAAAATGTCTCTGTGGTGGCTGAGCGCACCGATAAAGTGAGCGGTTTGGTGCAAAAGGCGGAGATTCTCAAGAAAATTTCCTTGGATATAAAGCCAGGCGAATTTATTGGTATAGTGGGGCAGTCTGGAGCTGGTAAAACTACGCTCATTAAATTACTGCTTGGCGCACTTGAGGCTAGAGAGGGGAAGGTTACTATAGCCGATAAGCCAATCAGTGAAATTCCTCTGGCAGAAATTAGGGCCAATTCATCTTACTTGCCTCAATCGTATTGGAATTACCGAGGCCGCAGCGTGTATCACAATATTGTGATAGGAAACCCAATTTGGGACCGGGATGCTGATATTACGGCAGCAGTCAACAATTCAGGGCTTGCTGAAATAATGCGTACCAATGGATTTAAATTACACACAATCCTTGGTCCCGAATTTACAAATGGACGGAATCTTTCCGGTGGTGAAAATCAAGCGGTAGCCCTTGCGCGTTCGCTTGCCAAGTCCGGAAAGTTAATTGTGCTTGATGAACCAACTTCAAAGCTTGACCCCGATATTGCTGAGCGAGTTGTAGAGCATCTGCGAGGATTAAACGATACAACCAGGGTGCTTGTTTCACATGATATGGGCTTGGTGAGAAAATGCGACAGAATTGTGGTCATCGCCAAATCTGATCCCGGTAATGAGCAGAGCCCAGGCTATATTGAGGCTTGCGGCACTCATAAAGAACTTTTGGAATCCTCTGCTACATACAAGCGGTTTTTTGGAAAGCAGGCAGCTAAGTTTAGTTAACCCGCCCGTAACACCACCAGCATCTCATCTTCAAGGGCTAACGTGTATCCGCACTCTAAGGCCTTTGATTTAAATTCTAGGGCGTTCGGCAAGTTTGACCGAGCAAGCACTAATGTGGGCAAATGCTTTTGAGACTGCGGCAGGTAGCCCTGAGTCTTGCATTGAGTCAGGGGTTTATATCTCTCAAAGTAAGCCTGGCGAAGCTTAAAAAACTGCTCAGCTGAAACCCATTCAAGCCCTTGGACAAGATTCAGCACTCTGACCGGTGCATAATAAGGCAGCCACTCCGCTGGCCAATCGCAAAACCACATGGTTCTGTCGGGTTCCCAATCACTAATTACGACGACCTCCTCTTGCGCCAGCAACACGGTACTTAACTTCTGTAAAGAATTGCGCCAGGCTTCTGAGAGTATAATGGAAGGGCCTGCGGTGCCGTCAGCGTGGGGATAAAGCGGCAGTTTTTGGTTCAGGCGATGAGGGCTAGAGCTATTCGCCAGTGCAAAAAATAGCAGCACGAGTGTGCTTGCTTGAAAGATCATTTTTCTTGGTTTTGTTATCGGGAATTTATGCTCGAGAAAAGTAAAAAGCGACTGAACACCAATGACCACCAAAACTGAGCCACCAAGCAGCGCGGACATGGGGAATGAGCGCCCCAGAGCCAGAGGCAGCAATAAAAACCAAGCCAAAAAGACGCGATGAATTGACCCCAGTGCTACCAGCAGTCCTAGCCAAAGTAAGGCCGTTAACCACACAGGACCAAAGAGGCTAAAATCGAATAGCCGGTGCAGACTAATATTCGTGCCTACATGAATGCCCGTTTCAGCGGCTGCAATCCAAGGCGCGAGCCCATGCCGTGAAAACACCAACAGAGCCCAAGGTGCGGTAAGGCCGCCAAGTAAAAGCAGTGAACGAATGGCCGCAGACATAACGGTGCGTGGGTCAAAACGCGTCAGCGAGAAGAGTCCAAAACACAAGTAGCCACAGGCAATAACTACAGCGCTTTCTAGGTGACTAAGGCAGGCACCAGCTGCGCAAACAGAAAGGAGGGGCCAGCGCTTGAATTGCTGAAATAAAAATACATCGACAAAAAGCAGCAAGCTGGTGGTTGCAAAAAAAAGGCCTAAGCCCCGCGAAAGTCCACCGCCAAATCCGTACCAGAGCGGAATTAAAAAAAGCCAGGGTGCTAGGCCTAAGAGAATAGCTACAACTGATGATGAAAAACGCGAATACAAAATAATTAAGACGGACAAAGTTGCGGCGAAGAATAGCGCTGGTAATACGGCCAATAGTTGTTCTGGGGAAAATCCGAAAAGAAAGGAAAGTGCCGCAGCTAGATAGAATGAGAGCGGTGGGTAGGTGAAAGGGATCTGGCCGCCGTTAAAGGTAGTAAACTCTGGCAAAAAAAATTGAGATTGTTGCAAATCTTTAATAAGCACCGCGAACATTCCGCCATCACCGGACGGGAAGCTGAGGCTGAAAAGCGGAGCTCTCAGCCAATAGAAAAAACCGAGCGCGCTTAACCATATGAGCACGAGCATTTTTTTTGGGGCGCTTGGTGAAGAATTGGGTGTCATTTCAAATTTATACTGAAAGCTACAAGGGCTTAAGACTGGTTGAGTTTTGCAGAGAGTCTTCTTTGATGCACGTCCCAATAGAGCTCGCGGCGTGGAGCTGTTTAGAACGCTGATAGAAAATGCAGAATGGGGTATTGCGCATTACGAATAGTTTTGTGACGCGTATAGCAACTAAAAATACAATAATTACAAGGTGTTGCTTTGGGCTTGACCTATTTCATGATTTGACCTAAGGGGGGTCTTTAGTGTATAGTCTTCGGACCTTCGGGGTACGGAAATAGTGCAAAAAGAACTCTCTTCTTTTTGCTGCTCTCCCTGAAGCTCCTTCGGTTTTGGTTCTTTTGGTTTTATCACAAGGATTTGTGGGAGCACGAAGGTCTTATTGAGGTTATTCAACTTCAATACAGATCGGCGGGATCGTTAACTTTTTAATGGAGCTAACCTTGAGCACCAAGTCGTTTAAAGTAGGCGATAAAGTCGTCTATCCTGGTCACGGCGTCGGCGAAATCAATACACTTAAATCTCGAAATATCGGCGGAACTGATGCGCAGTTCTTTGAGATTACCATTGTTGAAACTGGCATGAAAATTATGGTGCCGGTTGGGCAGGCCGAATCGGTTGGTCTAAGAAAGGTAGTTGACCGTAAAGCAGTCGAAAAGGTGTACGCAATCTTACGCACCCGCACTGCTAAAATTGATACTCAAACTTGGAACAGGCGTTTCCGTGAGTACTCAACTAAGATTAAAACAGGTTCAGTTTTTGAAATTGCAGAAGTATTAAGGGATCTCTCGGTGCTCAGTGCAGAGAAAGAACTTTCTTTCGGCGAAAAGAAAATGCTTGATATGGCACAGGGACTTCTTGTAGCTGAAATTGCCATAGCGAAGGCACGTACCCATGAAAAAGTAATGGGCGAGCTTCAAGAGATTTTTGCTTAATTTACAAATTTTTCTTCTTCGATGAACCCTGATAGGTGGAATGGCTTATCAGGGTTTTTTTATGGCTTAGAGAAAAATGTTTCCCAAAGTTATTACTTTAATACCGGCTGCTGGCCTGGGGCAGCGGCTTGGTCGTCCTGAACCGAAAGCGCTTGCGCCTATTTGCGCACACAGCATTTTGGCAGAAACGGTACGACGCCTACGTTTGTGTCCATCGGTGAATGAAATTCTTGTAGCCTATACTCCTGGGTACGAGGAACAGTTTAAAATGGCGGTGCCTGGAGTGCACTTGGTTCTTGGTGGAGGCACTCGGCAAGAGTCTGTGCAGCTTATGCTAAACGCTGCTGCGGAGATGCACCTGGCCAAGCAGGGTGACCTTGTGCTTGTGCATGATGCAGCGCGTTGTTTGATTGAGCCAGAGAATGTTGAGGCTGTTATTTGCTGCGCGCGCAAAACAGGCGCTGCTACGCTCGCCGTGCCAGTGGTGGATACTTTAGTTCGTGTAAAGGTGGAAGCTGAAACCCTTTGGGACGTTGCTGTACCACGAAATGATTTATGGCAGATTCAAACTCCACAAGTTTTTGAATTTGGCGTTCTAAAACAGGCACACACGGCCGCAGACAAAACTGTGGTTGCTACTGATGATGCGGGGCTTGTTGCGCGCCTACGCAAAGTTAGTTTGGTGCCGGGGAATCGCAGTAATATAAAAATTACTACGCCGGACGACCTGGTTATAGCGAAGCGGTTAGTGCGTCGCGAACAAGCTGATCAAAATAGCTAGTTTTATTTAGGACAGGGAAATAGTTATTTCGAGGCCATCATAGGCCAGCTGCACATGCGGCGGTAGCTCTCGACTAACGCTCTCAAAATCAACTGTATGGGTCATGTGAGTTAAATAGGTGCGAGGCACTTTGAGCTCCGTCGCCAAAGCCACAGCTTCAGAAATAGTTAAATGGGTGCGGTGGGGTTCATAACGCAGGCCGTCGAGAATTAGAACTTCAACCCCTTGTAAGGCTGCTTTAGTGGCTTCAGGCATCACCTTACAATCGGTGGCATAGGCAAAGTTACCAAGGCGAAACCCCAATACCTCGAGGCGTGCATGTTGCAGGCCAAAGGGTAAAAAGGAATATCCACAAACTTCCACAGGTGTGCCGGCAGCAATTTCGTGCAGAGTAAGCTGCGGCAAAAGTCCGCCTTCATAGTTTGGATCTTGCTCAAAAATGTAGGGAAATGTTCGACGCAACACTTCAAGCGTAGGCGCAGAGCCAAAACAGGGAATAGGGCCGCGCTTAGTGAAATTAAAGCAGCGTAAATCGTCCATCCCCATGATGTGATCTGCGTGAGCGTGGGTATAGAGTACGGCGTCAACATAGGTAAGTCCGAAGGCTAGAGCTTGGCTACGCAAATCGGCTGAGGTGTCTATGAGTACTTGCTGGGAATTGGGTAGGCGTATTACCGCGGCGGTGCGGAAGCGTTTATTTTTTGGGTCTGAACTTTGACATACTGCGCAGGCACAGCCTAAAACGGGTACTCCCGTTGAGGTTCCGCACCCTAAAATTGTAACCCGCGCCTGGCTCATAGAGTAGGCAGTCTAGCACTCTTTAACGCAAGCGAGAAGCAATGCCTAAGCTGCCTGGAAGTCCGTTGATCAAGTGGTAAGGACTACGTTAGAGTTGGCGAGCGTCAAACTTTTAAAAGGGTTCGGCTATGAGCGACAACGAATCGAACAATAAGGGCTTTAAGGTGAATGATAAACGCCGCTTCGATGCTGAGGGTGAAGAAAAGTCAGGGAAGCCGGATGTTCAAACCCAAGAGGTGTCTGAGGGAACTTCGCAGCCAGAAGCTGAGGAGGCTCCAATAAATTTTGGCTCGTTTATCATGTCGCTTGCGACCCAGACACTTATGCAGCTTGGTGTTATGCAGCCTCCTCCTGGTCTAGACATTAAAATTGACCGAGAGGCAGCCAGGCAGACGATTGATATTCTGGCTATGTTGCAACAGAAAACCAAAGGGAATCTTGAGCCATCAGAAGTTTCAATGATGGAAGAAATGCTTCATTCGCTCCGTATGGCTTACGTTCGATCGGTACAAAAATGAAATTACGCTTGGCACTTTTAGTTCTTGTAGCCTTCGCACAAGTAAACACGGCCGTGGCTCAGTCTTTTTATCACGAAGGCTTGCCTCCCGGTTCGGTACCTGAGGCTCAAGAAAAATCTCAGTTCCCACATTTCTCTGAGTTGGTGCGAGATTTGTCTAAAGCGGTTGTGAACATTTCGGTGGAAGGGGGTGCTTCGGCCGACGAGAATGCTGATGAAGCAGGGCCGAAAAAAGAGGAGAGCCCGTTTCGATCGGTTGGTTCAGGATTTATTATTAACGAACAGGGCTTCATAGTTACCAATAATCACGTTATCGGCGGCGCATCTCGCATTATTGTGCGATTGCTGAACGATAAAACGGAATATGAAGCGAGTGTTATTGGTACAGATCCAAAAACGGATGTGGCGCTTATAAAGTTTGAACCAAAACACGAGGTGCCGGTGGTGTATTTGGGTGATTCTGATGCGCTGGAAGTTGGTGAGTGGGTTATTGCCATAGGCAACCAATTTCAATTAGGCCAAACGGTAACTGCGGGCATTGTGTCTGCAAAGG
>JBIKUD010000027.1:0-40645 GCA_044347745.1 Bdellovibrionota bacterium | reverse complement strand
TTGGTGTGCGGCTTGATAGAGCCAGGAGCAGCCAATACCTGGCCGCGCTCAACTTCTTCTCGCTTCAAACCACGAAGCAAGCAGCCTACGTTATCACCTGCTTGACCTTCATCAAGCAACTTACGGAACATCTCAACACCAGTTACGGTTGTCTTTGCGGTTGGCTTCAAACCGATAATCTCGATTTCTTGTCCAACTTTGATGATACCGCGCTCAATACGACCGGTTGCTACAGTTCCGCGACCTTCGATCGAGAACACGTCTTCAACAGGCATAAGGAACGGCTTATCAACTTCACGTTGTGGGACTGGGATGTACTCGTCGATTGCAGCTAACAAACGGTCAATAGCTCCAATGCCGATTTCGCTGTTCTCGCCTTGCAATGCTTTGATTGCTGCGCCCTTGATAATTGGGGTCTCATCGCCTGGGAAATCGTATTCCTTCAAGAGGTCTCGGACTTCCATTTCGACGAGGTCAAGGAGTTCAGGATCATCAACCACATCAACTTTGTTCAAGAACACAACGATCTTTGGAACGCCTACCTGACGAGCAAGCAAGATGTGCTCGCGTGTTTGAGGCATCGGACCGTCAGCTGCGCTTACTACAAGAATCGCGCCGTCCATTTGTGCAGCACCTGTGATCATGTTTTTGACGTAGTCAGCATGTCCGGGGCAATCTACGTGCGCATAGTGGCGATTTGCTGTTTCGTACTCAACGTGAGCACTCGCGATTGTTACAGTCTTGCTCGTATCGCGAACAGTTCCGCCCTTCGCAATGTCCTGATAGGACTTTGCGGTTGCCATCTTACGATTAGCTTGCGTATTCACGAGAGCTGCCGTAAGGGTTGTCTTACCATGGTCAACGTGACCAATAGTTCCCACGTTCACGTGAGGTTTGCTTCTGTCAAATTTATCCTTAGACATAGTTAGCTCCCAAGTAAGTAAAAATTAACTCCTCGTTAGGTCCTTCCTGATATCCGACCTTACGCCTTGTTCACAATTGTTTCAGCTACATGAGCTGGAACTGGGGCATAGTGGTGGTATTCCATAGTGAATACCGCACGGCCCTGAGAATTTGAACGCAGGTCAGTCGAATAACCGAACATCTCTGAAAGTGGCACCTCAGCACGAATTGCCTGAGCGGCGCCAATACGTGGCTCCATACCCATGATGCGTGCACGACGACGATTAAGATCGCCCACAATCGTGCTCACAAAGTCATCTGGCGAGATAACTTCCACTGCCATAATTGGCTCGAGAAGCTGAATCTTTGCCTTGCGACAAGCATCTTTTACGCACATGGAACCGGCAATCTTGAAAGCCATTTCGCTGGAGTCAACCTCATGGTAGCTGCCGTAATACAGCGCTACGCGTAGGTCGATAACTGGATAGCCAGCTAAAATACCACCTTCAAGGGCCTCTACCACACCATCTTCAACGGCAGGGATGTATTCTTTAGGAATTACACCGCCCTTAATTTCATCTACAAACTCAAATCCAGTTCCTGGAGGAAGTGGCTCAACACGCATAAGCACGTGGCCGAACTGTCCGCGACCACCAGTTTGCTTCGCGTACTTACACTCAGACTCGCTCTTCGCAACGATGGTCTCACGATAGGCAACTTGTGGCTTACCTACGGTGGTCTCTACGCTGAATTCACGGAAAAGTCGCTCTTTAATGATATCGAGATGCAACTCACCCATTCCTGAAATAATAGTTTGGCCAGACTCTTGGTCTACGCTCACCTTCAAGGAAGGATCTTCCTTAGCAAGCTTCATGAGTGAGAGACCCATCTTCGCTTCATCAGCCTTAGTCTTTGGCTCAATCGCAATGCTGATAACCGGAGCTGGAGCATGAATACTCTCAAGCACAATTGCGTTATCTGGATCAGACAATGTATCGCCTGTGATTGCATCTTTAAGACCAACAACAGCGCCGATATCACCAGCCTGCAACTCTTTCACCTCTTCACGCTTATCAGCGTGAATGCGAAGGATGCGGCCGATGCGCTCTTTCTTATCACGTGTCGTATTATGCAGCGTGATGCCTGGAGTAATAGTTCCAGAATATACGCGCACGAATGTTAACACGCCTACGAAGGGGTCTGTGATAATCTTAAATGCCAAGGCGCAGATCGGGGCAGTCGGATCGGGTTGTCTTTCGAGCTGGCCCTCTTCTTCCTTCTTGGCTCCAGGAACAGAACCACGCACTGGAGGAATGTCGAGAGGAGATGGCAAATAATCGACAACAGCATCTAACAATGGCTGAACGCCCTTGTTCTTGAACGCGCTACCGCAAAGTACCGGGAAGATTTCCATCTTGATGGTTGCTTTACGAATGGCGGCTTTTAACTCGTCAGCGGAGAATGACTCACCAGCAAGATACTTCTCCATCACCTTTTCATCGGTATCAGCAAGCGCTTCGATCATGTAGTCACGAGCAGCACGTGCTTCATCAGCGAGCTCTGCAGGAATGTCGCTAACTTCAAATTTTGCGCCCTTTGTCTCATCCTTGTACAGAATTGCGCGTTGTTCAACGAGATCAATAATCCCAAGGAATGCGCTCTCTGCACCAATAGGAATCTGAATTGGAACAGCACGGGCTCCAAGACGATCACGGATGGTGCCCACTGACATATTAAAGTCAGCACCAGTACGGTCCATCTTATTTACAAAACAAATTCGAGGAACTTGGAATTTATTAGCTTGACGCCATACAGTTTCTGACTGCGGCTCAACTCCGTTTACACCGTCAAACACTGCACAAGCACCGTCGAGCACGCGCAAGCTGCGCTCTACTTCGATGGTGAAGTCTACGTGTCCAGGAGTGTCGATAATATTAATTTGATGAGCTGGACGATCTCCATTAGAACCACGCCATTGGCAAGTAGTCGCAGCTGACGTGATGGTAATACCACGCTCTTGCTCGAGCTCCATGTAGTCCATGGTGGCAGCGCCATCATGTACTTCACCAATTTTGTAGTTAATACCGGTGTAGTAAAGGATACGCTCGGATGTCGTGGTCTTACCGGCATCAATGTGGGCCATGATTCCGATATTACGAACTTTATGAAGGTCTAATTTGGCCACGGCTTAGTCGTCCTGTTAAATCAAAACCAATTAATACTACCAACGGAAGTGAGCGAAGGCTTTATTTGCCTCAGCCATACGATGGGTGTCTTCACGTTTCTTTACGGCACCGCCACGATTCTGGGCAGCATCCATAAGCTCAGCAGCAACACGCAACCCAAGCTCACGCTCGCCACGCTCATTAGCAGCTTCTACGAGCCAACGAAGAGCAAGCGATTGTGCGCGCACTGGACGTACCTCGGTAGGAACCTGATAGTTCGCACCACCTACACGGCGGGAGCGGACTTCAACTACCGGCTTCACGTTACCAAGCGCTTTTTGGAAAACCTCAAGCGGGTTCTCTTTTGTCTTCGCAGCAATCTGATCAAAAGCCGAATACAAGGCCCGCTCAGCAACGCCCTTCTTCCCGCTCTTCATCATGACGCAAATCATCTTGGTCACTACGAGATCACGAAACTTCGGATCTGGAATAATAGGCCGTGAATAATCTCTCTTTTTTCTCGACATACTCTATCCCCTCAAACTTACTTAGGTCGCTTTGCGCCGTACTTCGAACGGCTTTGTCGACGATCTGCCACACCGGTTGCTTCAAGCTTGCCGCGAATGATGTGATAACGCACACCAGGAAGATCCTTCACACGGCCGCCACGAATAAGCACCACTGAGTGCTCCTGAAGATTGTGTCCTACGCCTGGAATGTAACTCGTTACCTCCATTCCCGTCGTGAGGCGCACGCGCGCTACTTTTCTCAAAGCTGAATTAGGTTTCTTCGGTGTCTGCGTATAAACGCGAGTGCACACCCCTCGTTTCTGAGGACAACCCACAAGAGCTGGCGACTTACTTTTCGCCCGCTTGCTGTGTCTGCGGTTTCTGACAAGCTGATTAATTGTTGGCATATTTGCCTAAGCTCCGATTCGCAATCAAAATAACTAAATCCAAGAACACTAAATTCAAGAACGCCGCATGTATGCCGACTCTTCTTCGCCAAAAAAACGCACAGGCCTAACCCTGCTAGTCTTTTCCGCCATAGCGCCTGCTATAGCGAGAGTCAGCAATCAACGAATTCCTATTCTCTGCATCTTTTCCCTAGTACCGGTTCTCAAGGTTCCTCGATGTGGTCCCTTATAGATCTGGGCAGCATTCCTTAAAGTTATCGCCGAGATGATTGCTTCTCTAGGGAGCGAAGCCTTGCATCTTCTAGCAGTTTCAAGCAGTTAATTGCCTAAAACGAGCTAGCGAAACTTTGGAATTTCGAGGCCCGAAAATTAGCATGTGTTTTCCACATCTGTCAACGAAAGCGGGCCGAAATTCCTACACTTTTGGCTTGTCGAAGAAATTAAAATGTGAATTCTGCGACGTGTAGCCTCACTAACTCCCCTTTCTGCTGCTTGGGTTCTACGGGCTAAAGAAACGCCACACATTCGAATAATTTACAAGGGAGGTAAATTAGTCTCATAATATCCAGTACTTACACGCAAACTCGGTTGTTCAATGTGATTAAGTCGATATTTGCTAAATTCGCAAGACTGCTACAAAGGCCCCAGCTTTCCTGTTCGCCCCAAAAAGCAAACAGGCCCAGAAAGCAAACAGGCCCAAAAAGCAAACAGGAGAGCCAAGCTCTCCTGTTCTTATTAATATGCACAGAAAGTGCGGCTACACTGCCGCATTGGCTCTGGCCTCTTCATAAAGACGCTCAGGATGGCGGCGGATATCCCACACTATGCCAAACCATGAGAGCACCTTCAAAATGTAATGGCTTATGTCAATTTCCCACCAATACATGCCTTGGGGCTCGGACCCCGGGTAGCGGTGATGGTTATTGTGCCAGCCTTCACCGAGGGTTATCAGGGCCAAAATAAAATTGTTGCGACTTTCATCGGTGGTTTTAAATCTCTTTTTTCCAATCAAATGGGTGAACGAGTTGATACAGAACGTGCCGTGATACAAAAGCACGGTACTCACAAAAAAGCCCCAAACAAGCATTTGCCAGCGAGTAGTGCCAAGTTCTGGAAAGGCCAGCTCTAGCCACATTCCCAAAAAGAATGTCCCTACTCCCAGCAATACCGGGGGCACCATATTGTACTTTTCAAGCCAACGAATTTCGGGAAATGCCAAAAGATCTTTTACAAGCTCAAGGCGGGGTTGCAAAAACTGCGAGCTCATAATCCAACCTAAGTGGGCGTAATAAATTCCTTGAACCACTGGGGAGTGAATATCTTCCGGCGTATCTGAATGTTTGTGGTGATGACGGTGATGCGATGCCCACCAGATAGGCCCCTTTTGCGCCGACGATGTTCCGAGGACTGCGAGAATAAACTGAAATACCCTGCTCGTTTTGTACGAGCGATGGGAGAAATATCTATGATAGCCACCCGTAATGGCGAACATGCGCACTACGTACAGGGCTAAACATACTGCAACGGCGATTGGGCTCACCCCTACCCATAGCACAAATATGCACGAGGCATGAACCGCCCAGAACAACACCTGTTTAAAGGCATTCATTATACTATGGGGTTCGTTAGGATCTCGGTCTCCGATAAACATATTTTCCTCGAATTACATTGAACAACAGAATCAGGCCATCTAGAGAATAACGGGTCTTTCAGAACCAAGAAAGACCCTCGACATTCGAAAACTTAGGAAATTGGCCCTGCTCAGTTAAGCTGCCGTATTTACACCACACATGCACCGACACATTCAAAGACATGCCCCGCAGGAGTGTGGTCACTCCTACGGGGCACAAGTACCTAGCTTCTGCTCTCACAGACCATGTGCTTATAAGCGCCAGGTCTGTGGAATACTAAAGAAGTCCAGCAAGAGACTCTAGCGAAGTCTGGGAAATTCGATACTCAGTCTGAGCCTGCTTCTCCTCTTCTTCACCTTCTATCTTCACTTGCCCTAATTGGTACTCCGCAACTCCAGAGCCTGCTGGAATGAGGCGTCCCATGATGACGTTCTCTTTGAGACCACGGAGCATATCGACTTTGCCAGATACGGCAGCATCGGTAAGTACTTTTGTGGTTTCTTGGAAGCTGGCTGCTGAGATAAACGAGTCAGTGGTCAAAGCTGCCTTGGTAATACCGAGGAGCAATGGCTCATATGCTGCTGGTTTACTATTTGCCTGCATCAAGCGACGGTTCTCGGTAAGAACACGGAAACGCTCCACATGATCGCCTGGCAAGAACGAACTATCTCCACAATCAGCAATTTTGACGCGCTTAAGCATCTGCCGAACAATTACCTCAATGTGCTTATCGTTAATACGCACACCTTGGAGCCGGTAGATTTCTTGCACCTCGTTGACCAAGTAACTTGCAAGGGCCTTCACGCCTTCGATACGTAAAATATCGTGAGGATTGAGTGCCCCGTCAGTGAGGGACTCTCCCGCTTTAACGCGGTCGCCTTTCTGCACTGCAACGTGCTTAGTCTTGGACACGAGATACTCACGTGCTTCGCCGTACTCTGGTGTCACAACAATCTTGCGTTTACCGCGAGAGTCTTCACCAAAGTCGACCACGCCATCAACGTCAGCGACAATTGCAGGATCTTTTGGCTTACGCGCTTCGAAGAGTTCAACAACGCGTGGCAAACCACCCGTAATGTCTTTTGTCTTCGTTGTTGCACGTTCGCGTTTTGCAATAACGTCACCAGCATCGAGGTCTGCGTTATGCTCAACAGTTACACGCACACCAACTGGCAAGTTGTATACCTTAGTCTCGCCGCTCTCACCGTAGATCACGATGCGCGGACGGAAATCTGTGCTCTTATCTTTTGACTGCACGATTTCGCGCTCAACAAAGCCTGTGCGCTCATCGGTGCGTTCTTCCATGGTGTACTCGTTGATGTCCTGCCATTCAACGCGTCCAGCAACCTCGGAAAGAATTGGAATCGTAAACGGATCCCATTCACTCAAGACTTGGCCAGCTTTCACTGCGGCACCATCTTCAGCTTTAAGTCGCGCACCATACACAAGCTGATGACGCTCACGCTCACGTCCATCCTGAGGATCCACAATAATGAGCTCAGATTTACGGCTCATTACAACGTAGGATCCATCACGACGACGAGCCAAGCGGCAGCCATCAAGCTTCATAACACCAGGGAAACGAGCCTCTAATGAGGTCTGCTCAGCACGTCCGGAGGCCGCACCACCGATGTGGAACGTTCTCATGGTCAGCTGAGTACCAGGCTCACCGATGGATTGGGCAGCAATTACGCCTACTGCTTCACCCATATTCACGATGTGACCGCGAGCCAAGTCGCGACCGTAACAGAGCACGCAAACGCCACGCTCAGCTTCACAAGTAAGAACCGAGCGGATCATGACGCTGTCTAATCCACGCTTGGTCATTTCAGCGCACTTCTCTTCGTCAATCTCTTGGTTTCGCTCAACCAACACTTCGCCACTAATTGGATCACGAACATCTTCAGCCGCTACTCGGCCAAGGATGCGGTTTGCCAATGACTCGATTTCTTCACCACCTTCTACAAGTGAAGTCATCTCAATGCCTTCAGCACTGCCGCAGTCGTAATCACCAACGATGCTGTCTTGAGCAACGTCAACGAGACGGCGTGTGAGATAACCAGAGTTTGCAGTTTTCAAGGCGGTGTCGGCCAAGCCTTTACGGGCACCGTGGGTTGATACGAAGTACTGAAGAACGGAAAGTCCTTCGCGCAAATTCGCTTTAATTGGTTGCTCAATGATGGAGCCGTCTGGCTTAGCCATCAAACCTCTCATACCAGCAAGCTGACGAATTTGCTGACTGGAACCACGAGCACCCGAGTCTGCCATGATGTAGATCGGATTAAACGATGGCCCGCGCTTCTTTTCGCCAGAGACGGAGTGAGTGAACTCAGCGGATGAAATACCCTGCATCATGTCTTCTGCAATTCTGTCACCAACATCTGACCAGATATCGATAACTTTATTGTAGCGCTCACCTGCAGTGATAAGACCTTCCTGATATTGGGCATCGATTTCAGCAACCTTCTTGTCAGCATCAGACAATAAGTCTGCCTTGCTGTTTGGAATGGTCATGTCGTTGATGCCAATTGAAATGCCAGCGATTGTCGCAAAGCGATAACCGATGTCCTTCAAACGGTCTGCAAGAATGACGGTTGCTTTGTTTCCAGCAATACGGAAGCACTCATCAATAAGCTGAGAAATGTCTTTCTTTTTCATCACCTTATTAAAGTGCTCGAACGGCAACACCTGCTGCATGTAGTTCGCAAGCAAAATTCGGCCAACTGTTGAGTCGACGATCTTCCCATCTACTCGGCAACGCGCCTTGGCCTGAAGGTCCACTTCTCGTGACTCCCATGCAAGCCATGCCTCTTCTGCCGATGCAAAGGTACGTCCCTCGCCTTTTGCGAACGGACGCTCGCGGGTCATGTAATACAAGCCCAATACGATATCCTGAGAAGGTACGATAATCGGCTTACCATGAGCTGGGCTGAGGATGTTATTTGTCGACATCATCAACACGCGTGACTCCACTTGAGCCTCTACTGAGAGCGGCACGTGCACAGCCATTTGGTCGCCGTCAAAGTCAGCGTTAAACGCGGTACACACAAGCGGATGTAACTGAATGGCCTTGCCTTCAATCAAGAGAGGTTCAAAAGCCTGGATACCAAGGCGATGCAATGTAGGAGCACGATTTAATAGAACCGGATGTTCCTTAATTACTTCATCCAAGATATCCCATACAACTGGCTTTTCCTTCTCTACCATCTTCTTTGCGCTCTTGATGGTAGTGACGTATCCACGCTCTTCGAGCTTGTTGTAAATAAATGGCTTAAAGAGTTCCAAAGCCATTTTCTTGGGCAATCCGCACTGATGCAAACGAAGCTCTGGACCAACAACAATTACTGAACGGCCCGAGTAGTCTACGCGTTTACCAAGTAGATTTTGACGGAAACGCCCACCTTTACCTTTGAGCATATCGCTCAAGGACTTAAGTGGTCGCTTATTTGGGCCCGTAATAGTGCGGCCGCGGCGTCCGTTATCAAATAGCGCATCAACAGACTCCTGAAGCATGCGCTTCTCGTTACGAATGATGATGTCTGGCGCACTCAGTTCGATCAGGCGCTTTAGTCGATTGTTACGGTTAATAACGCGGCGATAGAGATCATTTAAATCGCTGGTTGCAAATCGTCCACCATCAAGAGGCACCAACGGACGAAGGTCTGGGGGAATAACTGGAACCACAGACAGAATCATCCACTCAGGCTTATTTCCACTTTGATGGAAGGAGGAAAGCACCTTTAGGCGTTTTGCAATTTTCTTTTTCTTTGCCTCAGAAGTAACGTTTTGAAGTTCTTCTCGAAGCTCTTTGCAAGTTTTCTCAACTTCAATGCTCTTCAGCATCTCAAGTACAGTGTCTGCACCCATTCCGGCTGAGAACGATGAGCCGAATTTCTCACGCGCAACGCGGTACTCCTTTTCGGTCAATAATTCCCCGTACTCCAATTCTGTCTTGGCTGGGTCAGTGACAATGTAACTTTCAAAGTACAATACTTTTTCGAGATCTCTAAGCGAGATATCAAGCACTGTACCAATGCGACTTGGTAAGCTCTTCAAGAACCAAATGTGTGCAACCGGTGCAGCTAAATCGATGTGACCAAGACGCTCACGACGAACTTTAGATTGAATTACTTCAACACCGCATTTTTCGCACACTACGCCACGGTGACGCAGTCTCTTGTACTTACCGCAAATGCACTCGTAATCCTTAACTGGACCAAAAATTTTGGCGCAAAAAAGACCATCACGTTCTGGCTTCAAGGTGCGATAGTTAATGGTCTCAGGCTTTGTCACCTCTCCAAATGACCAGCTTCGGATTTTCTCCGGGCTCGCCAATGAAATTTTGAGGGCATTGAACTTGATTGGGTTCTTTGGCTTCTCAAACAGGCTAAATAGATCATCCATAGTGCGTTCCAAAACAAAAAAGAAACTTCTCTAAAACTAGTCCGGGTAAAGGAGATTCAGGGACCGGCCCGCCTTAAGCGGCGGTACCGGTTTCCACGGAGGATTGAGCTGCTGATTCCGCACCCGGAACTTCTTCAGCATCTTCCTCAGACTTCTCCTCGACGAGTTCAACATCCAAGCTCAATGATTGCAGCTCTTTCATCATAACGTTGAAAGATTCTGGCAACCCTGGCTCGAGCACATGCTCGCCCTTGACAATCGACTCGTACATACGAGTTCGGCCAGCAACGTCGTCAGACTTCACTGTGAGGAACTCTTGCAAAGTATAGGCGGCGCCGTACGCCTCAAGTGCCCACACTTCCATTTCTCCAAGTCGTTGACCACCGAACTGGGCTTTACCGCCAAGTGGCTGCTGGGTAACAAGCGAGTATGGTCCAATAGAACGGGCGTGAATCTTATCGTCGACCAAGTGGTCAAGTTTAAGCATGTACATGACACCCACAGTTACCTTCTCTGAGAAGGCTTCTCCTGTACGTCCATCGAACAAGGTAACTTGGCCACTGCTATCCACTCCGGCGAAGTTCAAGAGCTCACGAATCTCAGACTCGTTTGCAGCATCGAACACTGGCGAAGCCATATGCAATCCGGTCGTGTCCTTACGGGCCAAACGGATGATATCTTCGTCAGAAAGGCCAGCGAGCCACTTATTGGTCTTCGCGTCCTTAAATACCTTCGCAAGGATGTCACGAAGTTCCTGCACCTTTTGCTTCCTCAAATCAGAGGTAACTCCAGCGCGCTCTACTCCCGTATATGGATCCACGATTTTATCGAGGACAGAGTTGAGTCTCTGACCTAAACACCATGCAGCGAACCCAAGATGAGTTTCGAGGATTTGTCCCACGTTCATTCGGGAAGGAACGCCAAGCGGGTTAAGCACGATATCAACAGGGGTACCGTCGGCCAGATGCGGCATATCTTCCTCAGGAACAACCTTTGAAAGAACACCTTTGTTTCCGTGACGACCGGCTAGTTTATCCCCTACTTGCAACTTACGCTTAATGGCAACAAACACCTTCACCATCTTTACAACGCCAGGAGCAAGCTCATCACCTTCTTTCAAGCGCTTAATCTTCTCATTCAAGAAAGCACGCTTGTTGTTGATGAGCTGACCTGTACGCACCACGATGCGATTGAGTGTCTCCTGGACGGACTCTTCACCAATCTGGATATCGCGAAGATATTCGAATGGCACCGCCTCAAGCATTTGCTCAGTAATGACATCACCTTTTGCAATTAACTGATTTCGCTTGTCATCAACTAAGCGCGCAGTTGTTGTTTTTCCAACAACAAGCTCTCGCACTTCTTTAAGCGCAGCGTCACGCAAAATTTGAATCTCATCGCGCTGATCTTGCTCAATACGAGCAATTTCACGTTTCTCAATAGCGAGTGTACGCTCATCCTTATCAGTACCTTTGCGTGAGAACACTTGGGCAGCAATGATCGTTCCCTCTACACCCGGTGGAAGCTTCAAGCTGGTATCACGTACCTCTCCAGCCTTCTCACCGAAAATAGCACGGAGAAGCTTTTCTTCCGGACTCAGTTGGGTTTCGCTCTTCGGAGTGATTTTACCAACCAAGATATCTCCTGGCTTCACTTCAGCTCCGATGCGAATAATACCGGACTCATCCAAATTCTTGAGAGCTTCTTCGCCGACGTTTGGAATATCTCGAGTGATTTCCTCTTTGCCAAGCTTGGTATCACGGGCGATACACTCAAACTCTTCGATGTGAATTGAAGTGAAGAAATCTTTCTTCACCATATTCTCATTCAAAAGAATGGAGTCTTCGAAGTTGTAACCATTCCAAGGCATGAATGCGACAAGCGCGTTTTGACCGAGAGCCAACTCAGCCATTTCAGTACTTGGACCGTCTGCAATAACCTCGCTCGCTTCAACCTTTTCTCCAGGTCGCACAATCGGGCGTTGGGTCATGCAGGTGTTTTGGTTCGAACGGCGATATTTTACAAGGTTGTAAATATCTACGCCGGTATCCAAAGCATCATCGCTGGTCTTGTCAGCTTTAATAACAATACGATCTGCATCAACCGACATGATACGGCCACTGCGGCGCGCAACAACTGTAGCACCAGAATCGCGAGCAACAATGCCCTCGATACCTGTTCCCACAAGCGGAGCCTGAGTACGTAGACATGGCACAGCTTGGCGCTGCATGTTCGAACCCATCAGCGCTCGGTTAGCGTCATCATTTTCAAGGAACGGAATAAGCGCGGCAGCAACAGATACAATCTGTTTCGGGCTGACGTCCATCTTGCTCACTTCCTGTGACTGAGCAAGCACGTACTCTCCGTTCTTACGGCTTGGCACGGCTGCATCGGCGAATCGGCCATCTGAACCAAGAGGCGCAGATGCCTGAGCAATGGTCTCGCGCTCTTCTTCAAGAGCCGACAAGAACACAATGTCTTCTGTTACTCGATTTTGGTTGTCTACAACGCGATACGGGGTTTCAACAAAACCAAACTCATTCACCCGGCCATACATAGCGAGAGACGCAATAAGACCGATGCTCGGACCCTCTGGAGTCTCAATTGGGCAAATTCTTCCGTAGTGCGTTGGATTAACGTCACGAACCTCGAATCCAGCCCTATCACGCGTCAAACCGCCTGGTCCCAAAGCTGATAGTCGGCGTTTATGCGTAACCTCAGACAATGGATTAGTTTGATCCATAAACTGCGAGAGCTGGGACGAACCGAAGAACTCTTTAACTACTGCCGCAACTGGCTTGTAGTTAATAAGGTCTTGAGGAACCAAGGTGTCAACATCCTGCATTCCCATGCGCTCTTTGACCGCACGTTCCATGCGAACAAGACCAATTCGGTATTGGTTCTCGATGAGCTCACCAACTGCACGTACGCGACGGTTACCAAGGTGGTCGATATCATCAACTGAGTAGCGAACTTGATCGTTCGAATTTTTCAATTCGAGAAGATATCTAACCGCTTCTTTAATATCGTCTCCCGACAATACGCCCTGCGTCAAAGCTGGGGCTTCACGTCCTTGGGAAATATACAGCTTATGGTTAATCTTGTAGCGACCAATATCTGAAAGATCATAGCGCTCAGGATTAAAGAAAAGGTTCTTGAAAGTTGCCGACGCAGTCTCAGGACGTGGAGGATCTCCTGGTCTAAGACGACGATAAATTTCAATCAAACTTTCGGTTGTTGGCTTACCAGCAAGCGCCGCATACACATCACCGCGCTCTGGAGACATCTTGTCGGTGATAACGGTCTTCCAAAGTGACTCACCAATGTGGTGATCATCAAGGTACAATACCCTGACAGTATCAATCTTGTGGTCGCGTACCAGGGACAAGGACCCCTTCTCCACGACTTCACCCTTTGCATTCACCTTATCTGCAGTGAATTGCTCGCCTGCTTCTACAAGCACGGTAAGCTTGCTAAGCATTTCACGGCCTTTCTTTTCGTCAAACTTATCGACGAGCGCCTTAAATTTATCTTTGATTGCTGCCCAACCGACGAGTGTTTCGCCTTTCTCTAATAAAACCTCTCCAGTGGTTGGATGAGAAACGTCCTCTGCTGCAGCCACAATCGTGTCCATTGAGACCATTCCTGGAATGCTCTCTGGATCGATTTCGATTGAATCAATTTCACTTTCTTTCAAGCGGCGGATAACAGCGCGATTAAATCGTCCGCCCTGTTTCACCAATACTTTGGTGCCAGCCTTAATCTCGCGGAATGATTTTTGTCCCTCAAGCTGCTCAGGGTTGAAAGCTTTCGAAACAAGCCCACGCTTACCGAAGTTAATCGCATCAAAGCGATAGTAGTGTGCAAGAATTTCGTCAGATGACATTCCTAATGCGCGCAAAATAACGGAAGCGTTGAGCTTACGTCGGCGGTCAATGCGCACATGCAAAATGTCTTTTACATCGAATTCGAAATCGATCCATGAACCACGGTAAGGAATAATTCGAGCAGAATAAAGCAACTTGCCAGAAACATGGCTCTTGCCGTCGTCATGATCAAAGAATACGCCAGGCGAACGATGTAACTGACTTACAATAACGCGCTCGGTGCCGTTAATCATGAACGTACCGCGCTCAGTCATCAACGGAATTTCACCGAAATAGACCACATCCTCTTTGAGGGCGCTCAAATTACGATTACCGGAATCAGGATCTACATCCCAGAGCACAAGCTGGATGGTGACACGCAGCGGAGCCGCCCAAGTCATGCCTCGATCGCGGCACTCATCAACATCATATTTTGGTTGGCCAAGTGAGTACGAAACGAACTCCAAAGAGGCGGTGCCGTTGTAGTCCTTTATGGGGAATACAGACTTGAACACTTTTTGAAGACCGATATTTTCCCGCTTGTCGGGCTCTACATTGGCCTGCAAGAATCTCTCGTACGATGCACGTTGTATCGAGATCAGATTGGGGATTTCAGCAACTTCTCCAATCTTTGAATAACTACGACGAAGGCGAAGGTTTGTCTTGATCTTCGATGCCATACTTTTTTGTGGTCCTAATCAGCGAAAGTTAAAATTAAAATGTAATTAAAAAAATTGTGTCGGAGGAGATAATTGAGGCTCCAGATCTAAAAGCTGCCAAAACAAAACTGCAAGCTGACAACAAGGCAGACGGCGAATAGGAATTCGCAAAAAAGGAGATAGCAGCAGAAACACGGCTACCACGGCAGCCGCCCGCTGAAATAGAATACCTAGAGAATGGATTATTTGACGCGGAAGACAACTCTCTTCTCCTCTGCCTCACTTCGGCGTTCATCTCGAAGCTTGGGTCTTCAAAGTCACTCCACCTAACGAACAACTCACCTCGCCTTCCATCCAACGTTCACAGTTCCAGAGCACACGAGCTCGTTTTTTGGACTGCGGGACGAAAGGTATTGACAAATTATCGAATGGCGGAACGGGATTATAGGCAAAACGACCGGGTAACTGCAAGTACCCCAGCAAGTATTGCTAAAACCGCATTCTCCTTGGGCTAGTCTTTCAGATTAGCCCAAGAACAACAGTGCTGCCGCCGGGGTAACCCCGGGCGGCAGCCTCACTCCAATAAAGGAGCGATTTACTTAAGGGATGCCTTAGCGCCGGCTTCCTCAAGCTTCTTCTTGAAGCCTTCAGCGTCAGCCTTCGCAACACCTTCTTTAAGGACCTTAGGAGCTGCATCAACAAGATCCTTGGCCTCTTTAAGACCAAGACCTGTGATTTCGCGAACAACCTTAATGACCTTAACGCGATCGGCGCCAGCATCATCGAGGCTGATATTGAACTCAGTCTTCTCTTCAGCAGCAGCTGCAGGAGCGCCAGCGGCGCCACCAGCCATTGCCATCACAGGAGCAGCAGCGCTTACACCAAGCTCTTCTTCAAGCTCTTTCACAAGCTTAGCTGCATCCATCAAAGATAGATTCTTAATGAAGGTTTTCACCTGTTCCATTGATACATCACTCATGTCTCTCTCCTCTCAACTAAAATTACAATAAAAGTTTAACGGCGCAGCCTCGCATAACTTTCGGGGAGCTAGCCATGCCCCCAAAGGTTTCTTAGGCGCCCTTCTTCTCAAGATTGCTGCGATGTGCTTCAACCACACGCACAACTTGCGTACCCGGTGCTGCCAACAAACGAACCAACTGGGTCGCTGGAGTAGCAATTAGGCGCAACAAGCGAGCCAAGGTTTCCTCGCGTCCAGGCATCTTGGACAACGTTTCGACACCAGACTGATCCAAGCAGGTGCCGTCTACCCAGCCACCTCTAATCTTTAAATTCTGGTGATCCTTAGCGAATCCTGAAATTACTTTTGCTGGTGCAACTGGGTCGCTATCTGAATAGACGACCATGGCTGGACCATGAAACAAATCAACAAACTTTTTAATCTCTGACTCTGAAGCACCTGACTCTTTCAGGGCTTTTGCAGCAGCCAAACGGGCTAAGCTGTTTCGAACAACAACTCCCTTGGAGCCTGCTTTTCGCAACTGCTTACGCAGCTCTGTGATTTCAAGCACTGTCAGGCCACGGTAGTCAGCACACAAAGCCGACTGAGCAGAACCAAAGGCCTGGGTTAACGCTTCAACTTGAACTACTTTTTCTTGACGTTCCATTTTAAAAACTCCCTCGAATCTCTCTTGCTATGCTGAGAAGTTCATCTCGTGAATTATCTCAGTGGCGATAAATCAACTTTAACGCCAGGCCCCATAGTGCATGAGATGGTAGCTTTTTGAAGGTACACACCTTTGCTTGTGGAGGGCTTAGCTTTATTGATAGCTGCGAGCAACGCCATAGTGTTGTCAAAAATCTTCTTTGCACCAAACGAAGCTTTCGCCACTGGAGCATGAACAATGCCTGACTTATCCACGCGGAACTCTGCGCGTCCTGCCTTAATTGACTTAACAGTGGCAGCAACATCAAAGGTGACCGTTCCAACTTTTGGTGAAGGCATTAATCCACGGGGTCCAAGTAATTTACCAACTTTACCCACTTGCACCATCATGTCGGGGGTCGCAATTACGGAGTCAAACTCCATAAAGCCGCCCTTAATTTTCTCTACCAAATCTTCTGCCCCAACAAAGTCAGCGCCTGCTGCCTGAGCCTCTTGAGCCTTCTCACCTTTCGCAAATACCAGCACCTTCACTGATTTGCCCAACCCGTGAGGAAGCGGCACACTGCCGCGCACGTTTTGATCTGCCTTGCGAGGATCAACACCAATCGTCAAAGAAATATCAACGGTCTCGTCAAACTTCGTTGAAGCTGTTGATGCAACAAGCTCACATGCCTTCTCGAGCTCGTACACAGTTTCGCTATTTACCTTTGCGCGCTGCGCTTTAATTCTTTTTCCTACTTTTGCCATAACCATTCACTCCAAACTTGCCTCGATACTCACGCCTTCGCATATGTATCTATTCCAGGCTTCATTTCTGAAACCGGCACTAATTCTTAACATCAACTCCCATGCTTCGAGCTGCGCCCATCACCGAGCGGCAGGCAGAGTCGATACTATCGCAGTTCATATCTTGAATTTTCTTCTGCGCAATTTCCTTAACCTGAGCCATAGAGATAACTCCAACCTTGTCACGGTTTGGCACTCCAGAGCCTTTCTCAATACCAATTGCTTTCTTAATTAAATAAGAAACAGGAGGTGTCTTGAGCTCAAAAGTAAAGGAGCGGTCTTTGTATACGGTAATGATTACCGGAGTAATCTCGCCCATTTGCTTTTGGGTTTTTGCATTAAACTGTTTGCAAAACTCCATGATGTTGACACCAGCTTGACCCAACACTGGGCCGATAGGAGGAGCCGGATTGGCCTGTCCAGCAGGAATCTGCAACTTTAATAAACCAGTAATTTCTTTAGTTTTTGGCGCCATTTATACCCTCTCAACTTGAATAAAATCGAGCTCAACGGGAGTAGCACGCCCGAAAATACTGATCAACACCTTGACCTTACCCTTCTCAGGCTTAACCTCTTCAACCGTACCGTTAAAGTCAGTGAAAGGCCCGTCAACCACTTTGACCGTCTCTCCTTGCTCGAAATTTGCCTTAGCACGCGGAGATGCAGCTCCTTCCTCAACCTGATGAACAATGCGTTGCACTTCATCATCAGTAAGAGGAGAAGGATTCGTAGCATCCCCAACAAAGCCAGATATCTTTGGAGTCTCTTTAACAAGATGCCAGGTGTCCTGGTTCAAGACCATTTGCACGAGGATATAGCCCGGGAAGAACTTGCGATTCGAAGTCTTCTTTTGACCTCTGACGAGCTCAACCACAGTCTCCTGCGGAACTCGCACTTCACCGAACTGCGACTCAAATTTGTACTGGCGAATGCGCTCCTCAAGAGCTTGCTTCGCCTTCATCTCAAAACCAGAATGCGCGTTTACAACGTACCACTTAAGGTCTTTGTTGTTTTCTGGTGTTGTCTCTGTTGTTACTGTCTCTGTCATATTTTTCAAAGGACTTTCTCAGCCCCTCACAAAACTTAGCTCAACAACGCAAGCATTAACCGATTAAAAATCAAATCAAGAAGGAACAAACTTATGGCAACCACCGCAACGATAATTAAAGTGACCACCGTTGCCTGGATAGTCTCCTGCTTCGTCGGATGAGTAACCTTCTTTAGCTCTGCCCAACTATCAGAGAAATACGAACTCGCGCGAGCGACGCTCGACTCTTGTTTATCAGCCTGCTCACTTGCCATGCGACTTATTCCGCTGAATTTAATGCTAAAAACACTCAATGCAAAAAATCTATTGTGGCATCCGAGTGTTAACCGGCGCAAAAATAGAGCGGGAGCCTATCAAAAAATATTGACCAGAGCAAACATTTGGACTTGCACGCCGATTTGGCAGTGTGCATACAAAATTTTTTATCAAAGCACCCATTTAATACTATTATATTCAATATTTTTAGATACTTACCAAAACCGCCCTGGGTGACTCCTCCCCTTTTTGCCACCGCCCGCAGACCAATCTCTTAAAACGCTCTTGAGAAATATTATTTACATTCCCGCTTGTTCATCACCTTCTGCGCCATACAGCCAGGATTAAGAAGACCTGTAAAAGTTTTCTGGTGGCAGCAGCACAGTAGCTCAAGCTAGAAGAAGATGAATCTATGGGCGAAGCTGTGAAGGAAGAAAAATGGTGGCGAGAGCAGGATTCGAACCTGCGAAGGCTGAAAGCCAACAGATTTACAGTCTGTCCCCTTTGGCCGCTCGGGAATCTCGCCAGACTTGAACAAAAAACACATATTTGGAGCCCATGACGGAACTCGAATCCGTGACCTCTTCCTTACCAAGGAAGTGCTCTACCAGCTGAGCTACATGGGCGCACTCGTTTCTCTGCAGCTTCTGTAACGAAACCTCAGAGCAAGGACGGCAACCTTGAGGCCGCCTAGTATGCGAAATTGAGAGGTCGATGTAAATAATCCCAGACCGTAATCAGTAAATATTACGAAACCTTGACCAGTGGCTCATTACTTCTCTTAAAATTTAACACCACCCGCCGAAATTCCTGCGAATCAACCTTTGTGCAGATTTATAAAGTTGTGGTAAGACTTCACCCTCTCAGGGTGCCAACTTAGCTCATCCGCCTACGCGCAAGGCTACGGCGAGATTGGGCAGACAGAGGCAGTAGTAGTGTCTGAGGTTGTTTGGTTTATTTGTGCCAACTTAGCTCATCCGCCTGCGCAAAAGGCTACGGCGAGATTGAGCAGACAGAGGCAGTAGTAGTGTCTGAGGTTGTTTGGTTTATTTGTGCCAACTTAGCTCAACTGGTAGAGCAACGGTTTTGTAAACCGTAGGTTGCGGGTTCAAGTCCCGCAGTTGGCTCCAAGCATCATAATTCTTGTAGCTAAAATCCCCTTTGCAGCTCTTCTTTTTTCCTCCGGTTTTGTAAACCGTGGGACGCACGGCAGTGAGCGCAGCGAATTATCGCCGTGCGTAACAGAAGCACAATGCGAACCAGTGAGCATTGTGTCTTTAGCGGCAGTGAGCGCAGCGAACTATTGCCGGACGTAACAGAAGCACAACGCGAGCCGGCGAGCGTTGTGTCAAACGCAAGTCCCGCAGTTGGCTCCAAGCATCATAATTCTTGTAGCTAAAATCCCCTTTGCAGCTCTTCTTTTTTCCTCCGGTTTTGTAAACCGTGGGCCGTACGGCAGTGAGCGCAGCGAACTATTGCCGGACGTAACAGAGGCCACAACGCGAGCCGGCGAGCGTTGTGTCAAACGCAAGTCCCGCAGTTGGCTCCAGCACCTTCTCCTCTCTTCTAATCCAATCTTCTAATCCAAAAAAATCTTGCTATGCCGCCGCAGCAGCTATCTGCCAGCAACTAAAACAAAACTAAAAATTTTAAGATTAAAAATTATGAACCACCCGCAGATCAGCTTGGGGTCCAGGGGCGAAAGCCCTTGTGCGTCATGCGAATCGTGGCGTAGCCATGTTCGCATAGCAGAAGGCGGGTCCAGGGGCGAAAGCCCTTGTGCGTCATGCGAATCGTGGCGTAGCCATGTTCGCATAGCAGAAGGCGGGTCCAGGGGCGAAAGCCCTTGTGCGTCATGCGAATCTTGGCGCTAGCCAAGTTCACCTGCAAATGATGGAGCGGGCGACGAGACTCGAACTCGCGACCCTCAGCTTGGAAGGCTGATGCTCTAGCCAACTGAGCTACACCCGCTTAATGGCTACTAACTAAACTGGTAAAAGAAGTATCACTACTTCTTATCAGCCTTCCAGACCAGCCGATCGTTTAGATCGGCTGCATAAACACTGAAGGCTGATGCTCTAGCCAACTGAGCTACACCCGCTAATGGCTACTAACTAAACTGGTAAAAGAAGTATCACTACTTCTTATCAGCCTTCCAGTCGACGGAGTCGACAAGACAACACTGAAGGCTGATGCTCTAGCCAACTGAGCTACACCCGCTAATGGCTACTAACTAAACTGGTAAAAGAAGTATCACTACTTCTCATCAGCTTTCCAGACCAGCCGATCGTTTAGATCGGCTGCATAAACACTAAAGGCTGATGCTCTAGCCACCTAAAGCTACACCCGCTTAATGGCTACTAACCTTGGGGAGTCTAATATTTGCAATCAAGAAAAACAATCAGGACAAAAGGATTTATGTTGGGGGCTCCAAATTATGATACCCTGGCGGCAAGACAACCTAAAAATTTAACTCCTACATACTCTTTACTTATGAAGCATATCCACCAACAACCCTCGCCGCCCAGCCTCATTAAGAACCATTTGCCGGAGCAGGATTTTTTAGGTACCGGAGTATGTAGTAAGCCAAGACCAGTCGGAGTACCCGTAGATACGGTCATTATTCACTCCTGTTATGTTGATGAAAAAATCTGCTCTGCCCCGGCTTTGGCTCCATGCGGTGAATCGCTTCCCGCCCAGTGGCTTGCTGCTAAATCTCAAGCCGCCACTGGTGCACTCTCTTCCGAAGAGCTGCCACGTATAGAAGTTCAAATCTTAAGAGAATTAGTGCTCTCAGATGCCGGAGAGAAAGAATTAAGCACCTACAGTGTGAGTGCAATCAAAACGATTTTTCGCTTTTATGGTGTTTCAGCGCACTATGTGCTCGATCGTGAAGGAACAATTCATGAACTTGTGCCTCCCGACAAATTAGCGTTTCATGCCGGCAAAAGTAAGATGCCGGCGCCCGAGGACGGGCGTGAGTCCGTAAACAATTTTAGTATTGGCATTGAATTGCTTGGCACCGAAACTTCTGGGTTTACAGAAGCGCAATACCAGTCTCTTCAATGGCTCATTGGCAACTTAAAACAGACCTTCCCTATTAAAAATTTACTTGGTCATAGCCAAATAGCGCCTGGTCGTAAAACTGATCCTCATAATTTTAACTGGTCAAGGGTATCATTGTAATGACTGACGCGATTCAAGTTCAGGCAGTATCAAAATTATTTCGAATTAAAGAATCTAAGAAGGGATTTAAAAATTTCTTCTCTAATATTTTGCGTCCAGAATTTCGAGAAATTAAAGCAGTTCATAATTTGTCGCTTTCGGTATCTCAAGGTGAATGTCTGGCTTTTATTGGACCAAATGGGGCCGGCAAATCTACCACTATTAAAATGCTTACAGGCATTCTGTTTCCAAGTAGCGGCAAAATAAACGTGCTTGGGTACGATCCAGCAACTCAAAGAAAGCAATTATCGAAGCACGTCGGCACGGTGTTTGGGCAAAGACCTCAATTGTGGTACCACTTACCAGCAATAGAAACGCTTCATCTCTTGGCTCGAATATATGGCGTGCCCAGTCATGAATGGAAGCGGCGCCTTGAAGAACTTACTCAGCGCCTTGAGCTAGAACCACTTTTGCGTATTCCTGTCCGCAAGTTATCACTGGGGCAACGCATGCGCTGCGAAATCGCAGCATCTTTGTTGCACGGACCACGCATATTGTTTCTGGATGAACCTACGATTGGACTCGACGTCGTAGCAAAACAACAAATTCGAACTTTCATAAAGCAGCTTAATAAAACTGAGGGCACCACGGTATTTCTTACGTCTCACGACCCCTCCGATATTGAGGCCTTGGCACAGCGGGCAGTGGTGATTAATGGGGGTAAATTGGTTTTTGACGGATCAACCCATGAATTCGTGCGTGGGTTCATAAAGAAAAAGACGATTGAAGTTGTATTTGCCAAAGAAATTCAGAAGCCCAATATTCCCGTTGGCAACTTGGTGTTGTGGGAAAACTGCCGCGCAAAAGTTGAACTTGAAAATGCAAACCATCAAATTGGTGCGCTCTTAGGCTATCTCGCCGCCAATTTTGAAATTCAAGACATCAATATTTACGATCCAGAAATGGAAGAGATAATTCGATCAATCTACGCTCAGACGACTCAGACCCTATGAATGGTCAATTTCAAGGTACCCTGAAATACTTCGATATCGGCCGCATCGCCTTCTTAAGTCGAGCGGCGTATCCGATGGGGCTACTCTCTCGCTCATTCACGATTGTGCTTCGTGTTTGGATTTTTTATGCGGTATATGCGGCTACCTTTGCAGCAGTGGGCACGACCACAATCGGTGGGCTCACTTTGGCGCAAACTCTTTGGATTCTGGCGTTGAGTCAGAGCTTTCAATCCAGTACTCGCCCCCCGTCTGTGTCTTCTCTGGTCCAGGAAGAAATTCAGTCAGGCCAATTTGCCTACACTGTCACTCGTCCCTACTCCTATATTGGTTTTCACCTTGCCAACCATTTGGGACGCGCTTTCCCCACACTTTTGTTTAATTTGATCACCGTTTCCTTGCTGCTCCTTGCGCTTGTGGGACCAGTTCAAATCAGTCTTGAGTCTCTGGCACTTGGTTCTTTGCTACTGCTCTGCGGTCTTATTCTTGATTTTTTTATGACCTTTTGCATTGGTCTTGCTGCGCTGTGGATTGAAGAAACTTTTGGACTTTTTGTTATCTTTCAACGTATCCAAATGGTTTTTGGAGGGCAGATACTACCGCTCTCAATGTTCCCAGGTATGTTGCGACAACTCGCAGAAGCCCTCCCCTTTGCTCATCTCTTTTATACTCCCTGCCTCGTGGTTGTTGCATATTCGCCGACGGCTGTTTTGCCGTTAGTGCTCATTCAAGCGATTTGGCTTGTGGTGCTTATTTGCCTCACTTCCTTTTTATTCCGCAGGGGAATGAAAGTCACGTCGGTTAATGGAGGCTAGGATGCTTTCGCAGATGAGGACAAATGTAGAGCTCGTCTCGATGTTATTCATGCGCGCTTTACGCACCGAACTTGAATATCGTGGCAGTTTTATACTTAAGATTTTGGGGCTCTTTACCAACAGCGTTACGTTTTTAGTAATCTGGTGGATTTATTTTGCTCAATTTGAATCACTGAATGGCTGGACCATCCGCGAAACAGCGCTGATGTTGGCTGTATCTTCTGCAGTGATTGGATGGGTGCTGGTATTTTTACGTGGACTCACTTTACTTGCTCGAGCCATTAGTCGCGGGGAGCTTGATTATTACCTTTGTCTTCCCGTGAATCCTTTATGGATGCAGGCAATTGCATATATGGAAATGGGCGGGCTCGGGGATCTGCTCTTTGCCCTTTTTGTGCTGTGTTTTTTTGTAAATCTGACTATTTCGCAGCTACTCCTATTTATCTTTTTGGTTTTTTGCGGTGGCATCATTTTGGCAAGTTTCCTCATTCTTACTCAATCACTGGCATTTTATTTTGGAAACTTTGAAGACTCCGCGGAACAACTTTGGTGGTCGCAGGCAGCCTTTGGCCTCTATCCGCAATCTGCCTACGGAGGGCTACTGCGTGTCGTTTCTATGACCATTTTTCCCTCTTTCTTCATGATAAAGTTACCGGTCACTATTATTTTAAACCCTTCATGGCACGAGCTTGGGTTAATGCTGGGCTTTACGGCTCTCTTCTTTTCCTTTTCGCTTTGGGTTTTTAGATCCGGACTGCGTCGTTATGAGTCTGGAAACCTTATAAACGTACTGCGCTAATAATAGCTTATTAAAAACCAAGCCACCCCATTTTGATTTGCCCTCAACCTGTGATATTCAAAGAACTCCTAGACGCTCGTAGCTCAATTGGTAGAGCATCGGATTCCAAATCCGAGGGTTGGGGGTTCAAGTCCCTCCGAGCGTGCCAGGCTCTATCTTCCTATCCGAACTTTGCTACGCAAAGTTCAGATGACGGCCATGGGGCTTTCGCCCCTGGACCCCAGCAGAACATCTTCCTATCCGAACTTTGCTACGCAAAGTTCAGATGACGGCCATGGGGCTTTCGCCCCTGGACCCCAGCAGAACATCTTCCTATCCGAACTTTGCTACGCAAAGCTGTGTGGCCTTCGGTAAATTTGGTCGAGCCAAATTTAACGGATGACGGCCATGGGGCTTTCGCCCCAGGTCCACGACGGCTCATCTTCCTATCCCAATTTTATTGCGTAAAGCTGCGTGGCGGTTGGTAAATTTGCGCCTCTCGCGAGGCACCCTGTTTTGCGCTAGCTTGCCTCTGACGCATTCAGGTTAAGGGGAAATTATATGTTCAATGTAGCAGTTTTTGGCTCAGGGAAAATTGGCGAAGCGATTTGTGGACTCTTAAGTTTCTCAGGGCGCTACTCGGTATTACTCTGTGACATCAATTTTGCCCAAGCCGAGCTCATTGCTAAAAAATATCCAAAGGTGACCGCAAAAAAACTCAATTTGCAGAATAGCGACGAGACCGTGTCGCTTTTAAAGGGGCAGCAAGCGGTGTTGTCCGCCCTCCCCTTTCACTGCAACGAAGCTGTGGCACAAGCCGCACAAAAAGCGAACGCCCACTATTTGGATCTTACTGAGGACGTGCGAACCACCGATGCAGTCAGCAAAATTGCAGCACAAGCCAAAACTGCCTTTATGCCCCAGTGCGGTTTGGCCCCAGGTTTTATTAGCATTGCTGCAGCTGATTTAGCTAAAAAATTTCAGAAACTTGATACCATTAAAATGCGGGTCGGCGCCTTGCCAATATTTCCAAGCAACAAGCTTAAGTACGCCATGACCTGGTCAACAGCCGGCCTAATTAACGAATACTGCAATTGGTGTGAAGCAATTGAAGACGGCGAACTCAAGATGGTTCCCCCACTTGAAGGATATGAAAGACTTTCGCTCGACGGCTGCGAGTATGAGGCGTTTAATACCTCTGGGGGTTTGGGTAGCTTGTGCGAGACGTTTAAAGGAAAAGTACGCGATCTCAATTATCGTACCATTCGACATCCAGGCCATGCGGAGTTGATTAAGTTTTTGCTTCAAGACCTCCGGTTTATTGAGGACCGTGAAGCCTTAGGCAAAGTATTCGAACGCAGTATTCCTACTACTAAACAAGATAAATGCATTATTTTTGTTGAAGTAAGCGGCCATAAAGATGGCCATTTTGCGCAAACTACCTATGCCAGCACCGTTTACAACCGAGAGATTCGTGGAGTCCATTTCGGAGCTATTCAATTGACCACCGCCGCTGGAATTTGCGCTCCGCTTGACCTACTGCTTACGGGCAAACTGCCCCAAGCAGGAATAGTAAAAGCTGAAGACATTAGCTTAAGTGACTTCTTATCTAATGAGTTTGGAGCCTATTTCCACGATGCAAAAGCCAGCGCCTCACTAAGCCTTTAATCCTAAAAAAGTATGTGCGGAATTGTTGGCATAGTTAGCGAACAGCTTCAGCACCGAGGCTCAGGTTCCTCAAAACTTGCTCGTCACATACAAGCCGCTACTGATTGTCTGGCACATAGAGGGCCAGATGATGCGCAGATCTGGACAGATGAAGGTTTGGGCATCGGATTCGGACACCGCCGTTTAGCCATAATTGATCTTAGCCCGGAAGGCAGGCAGCCGATGCATTCAGCATCGGGACGTTTCACCATTATTTTTAACGGCGAAATTTATAACTACCAGCTTCTCCGAAAAGAACTGCAACTTAAAGGTTACCCGTTCCGAGGACATTCAGACACTGAAGTTATTTTGGCAGCTTCAGAGCATTGGGGAATCGCACAGACGGTGCAACGCCTGAATGGCATGTGCGCTTTCGCACTTTGGGACCACCAAGAAAGACAGCTACATTTAGTGCGTGACCGCTTAGGCGTTAAACCTCTCTATTATGGCTGGACCGAGGCGGGTCTTGTTTTCGGCTCAGAACTACGCGTATTTACTCGCTTAAATGAAGTTCCACTTACCCTGGACCGTGAAGCGACCACCTTATTTTTTCGCTTCGGTTACATTCCCGCACCATGGTCGGCTTACCAAGGGGTGTACAAACTGCAAGCTGGCGCCTACCTCACACTGAAATACATGGAGTGTATTCACCGTCCCGAAGATTTTCATCCTGACTATCGCGACAAAGAGACTCCGTTCAAACCAATTCAATATTGGTCGGTAGACAACGCATTCGCTCAAGGCATAGCACAGACACGCGCAGATTCGCCTGACACTTTGCGTGAGGTTAGTTTGTTACTTAATGACTGTGTTGCATCACGCATGATAAGCGATGTTCCTGTTGGTGCATTTTTATCTGGGGGGCTCGATTCATCACTTGTAACTGCATTAATGCAAAAACAATCCAGCTCAGCAGTACGCACATTTTCGGTAGGTTTTGATGACCCCTCGTTTGATGAATCTACCCAAGCCGCCCTGATAGCGAAACATCTAGGAACCGCACATACGGAATTGAGGGTCAACGGCGCCGATGCTTTAGCGGTCGTTCCCCAGTTGGCTGAGATGTTTGATGAGCCTTTTGCGGACTCCTCTCAGATCCCCACCTACTTAATGGCTAGACTTACCCGCAAGCATGTCACGGTCGCGCTTTCTGGTGATGGCGGAGATGAACTGTTTGCGGGCTACACCCGTTATCAGTTTTATACCCAGGCAAGGCGCCTGCATCGAATACCCCATTTTTTGCGGTTTTATTTGGCAAAAATGCTAGATTCTAGTCTACCTGTCACTGCGGCACTGGAGAAATTGCTTACCCTACTTCCCGCCTCGTACCAGTTCTCCAACAAAAAAGATAAAATCGAAAAACTTCGTCGACTACTTATGTTCTCTCCTCATTCTTCGCTCTACCTACAAATGCATTCGCACTGGCTGAAGCCAAGCAAAGTGGTGCGAGGGGCGAAAGAACCTGAACTACGTAGCTGGCATATTCCAAGCCATGTGCAGACGAGACCGCAACTTGAGCAGCTTATGTATCTCGATCTCGTAAACTATCTTCCCGATGATGTGATGGTCAAAGTTGATAGAGCAACCATGGCAGCCAGCATAGAAGCGCGGGAACCTCTTTTAGATTATCGCCTCGTTGAAATGAGTGCGCAACTTCCACTTCAAATGAAATTGAGAGATGGAAAAACTAAATGGATTTTAAGAAAAATTCTTTCAGAGCACGTCCCACCTGCACTCTTTGAGAAACCTAAATCTGGATTCGGAGTGCCGCTTGCTTCTTGGCTGCGTGGTCCCCTCAAAGAGTGGGCTCACGATCTACTTTCAGATTCTGCATTACACTCGCATGAAATTATTGATGCAGAGCTTGTGCAAACTGTGTGGAAAAATTTTCTTAATGGACAATCTGGAGAGCAAAATTTGCTCTGGGATGTCTTGATGTTTCAAAGTTGGCAACGCCGCTGGAAGCCTCAATAATTGGCTAATTTCTGCGCATTTTTCTTACGCATATTTCGTAATTCAGGAGAAAGCATCAAATAAGCCAAGAATCACAACCATCTACGGCAACACCTCACCTGCCGGTCAAAACACAAAATAGCCCCATTTTATAATAGAACTAAAGACTTATCCCGATCTTAGAGAGGCACAGGAGTGTTTCCTGACAGGGATGTTTTTTAGTTGTGACGATCACGATTGGATCTAACATTGATGCGCTTCGTCTCTCCCGACGCTTGGGAGAAAGTTCGCGCACACTTAGCCAGACGTTTCAACGTCTTGCTAGTGGTTTACGCATCAATGGTGCGGCTGATGATGCTGCGGGTTTGGCAGTCGCAACTGGATTAGATTTTAAATCTCGCGTCTTTGGTCGAGCTTCGCTTAACGTCAACGACGGCATCTCCGCTCTACAAATTGCTGACGGCGCTATAGGACAAGTAAGTGTTCTCTTACAACGCATGGCTGAACTCGCAGAACAATCGGCCAATGGATCTCTAAGCGACTCTCAAAGACAATCTCTTGATAAGGAGTATCAACAACTTGATAAAGAAATTCGGCGCATCACTTCAAGCACGCAGTTTAACCAAATTAATTTACTCAACGGATCCGTAGGGACCTCACTCAACTCACAAGCGGTTACCAATGCCGGGGCCGGTGGGGTAGCCTCAGCTTTTGCGGTTAGCGGAGACGGCCGCTACATCGCCTACTACGATGCTCAAGCCGGGCAACTAAAACAATTAAACACCGATACACGCGACATTCGCGTCATCGCAACAATTACCGCTCCAGGATTTATACGCAGCGACGCGGCAGGCGGAGTGGTTTCGTTCGAATCTACGGCTAATTTAACGGGACAAAATGGAGGAGGCGCCGAGCAATTATATGTTTGGAATCGATACACAAATGAAATTCGCCAAATCACCAACAGCCAAGGTACAAATACCCTCTACAGCTCAAATATTAGTGGAGACGGGTCTACGGTTTCGATCGCTACCAACACTGATTACGTAGATGGCGGAACTGTGTGGTCAGGGGCTACCGCAACCGCTCTCAACAACCTGTACACCATCAATTTGGCCACGGGAAAAGTCACGGCGGTCGTGGAAGGTTCCGTGGGAGAACTAGGATACGAGTCGTTAAGCACCAACGGACGTTTCCTCGTGTTTCAAGGAGTCTACAACCCATTCGGCACAAACCCTGACCTCTTACCAGAAATATTCGTCACAGACCTTGCTGCTGGAGCAAGCTCTACAAGACAAGTCACTTCAACTGCCAACTTAGAAATTGCACTCCCTGAAATTACTAACTCAGGAGATATTTTCTGGATCTCGTCACTGAATCACACAGGACAAAATGCTGGCGGCTATCAACAGCTCTTTAAATACTCTTATGCAAATAGCAGCATAACCCAATTCACCAGTAGCCAAACTCCGGGACTAGCGCTTGGAGACATTGCACTAAGCGCAGACGGTGAAACTTTAAACGTATTTGCAATCTCAGGAGCAATAGGACTCCAAGGTGATGTATCGATCGCTAAATACAACACCACTACTTTAAGTCTGGAGGAGAATGTTTCTGTAACTGGCGCAATTGCGGCTTTTGCAAGCTTTAATATCTCGGCAGACGGTAATTCAGTATACGGAGCCAGCACGGCCTTTACAGGCAATAGCGACATTATAAAGATGAATGGAACTCGCTCAGATCTAAGCACACTTATCAGCACCGGAACTGGATCGTCCGGTGCAATTAACACCGAAATTGGAGCATTAAATGGCACCTTACGGGGGCTCGGCACACTAACGCTGGGCACCCAAAATGGAGCACGCGGCGCCCTCGATACAATTCAAGACAACATGCAACGACTGAGTCTCATGCAAAGCAAAATTGGTGCTGGACTTTCAAGACTTGAAAGCGCCAATAAACTCATACGAGACACAAGAGATCTATATATTGAGGCTAAGAGCCGTATTACTGATATTGATGTGGCTGCCGAAACTGCAAATATGATCAAAGCACAAATCACCCAGCAAGCAGCTACTGCTCTTATGGCTCAAGTAAAGATACAACCACAGCTGGCTTTGCAACTGCTCAAAATCTAAAGCGTAAAACCCGAGCCCCTAATCTATATATTTTGTCAAAAATTGAGAATCAGTAGATATTTACCTCTATTGATTTAGCCACCCGGTTTAGGCATGCTTAGACACAAGCTGCTTCTTGGAGTTTTTACTATGACACAGACCGCTGAATCTCTCCCAATTTCGCTCGAACCAGAAAGACGCGCCGCCCCTGATTTTGCGGGCCCCATTCCCTTTGCGATTGTGCATCTGATGCCGCTTTGCGCGTTGTGGACTGGAGCAACCACCTTTGATTGGATTCTGTGCGGAATTTTATACGTGGCCCGCATGTTTTTCGTGACTGCTGGATATCACCGCTATTTTTCACACCGCTCGTATAAAACTTCGCGACTTTTTCAGTATTTTTTAGCCTTTATGGCTGAGACAAGCGCCCAAAAGGGAGTGCTTTGGTGGGCAGCTCATCATCGCGATCACCATAAATATAGCGACACCCCCAAAGACCCTCATTCCATGAAAATTTATGGATTCTGGTACTCACACTTGGGGTGGATCCTAGGACCAGATTACAACAAAACAAATTTTGAACGGGTTCACGATTTGGAAAAGTTTCCAGAACTTGTCTGGCTTGATAGGCATTTTTTAGTTCCCCCTATTTTCTTGGCCATCTGTTGTCTATTACTTGGGGCCTACTTTAACGCGGGCGAAATTTCATTAGCCGGTATTCAAGCTGGAGGCTGGTCAACTCTTTGGATTGGCTTTTTCCTCAGCACGGCCCTTCTCTACCACGGCACTTTTTCAATAAATTCTATAATGCATAAGTTTGGAAAAGCTCGTTACCATACTGGAGACGAGTCAAAAAATAGCTTTTGGCTAGCCCTGCTCACGTTAGGCGAGGGTTGGCACAATAATCATCATTATTATCAAAGCGCCTCTCGTCAGGGATTTTTCTGGTGGGAGATAGATATCAGTTATTATGCCCTTAAGGTGCTCTCCTGGTTTGGACTAGTGTGGGACCTGAGGCAGGTGCCTGACCATGTGCTTCATGACCCAGCACATTTAATTGCTGAATAAAGCTTCAATTAATGGCGCTTCGTTTCGGAATCAAGCACCTCGGCAATCTTCGCAATTGCCCATTCTAAATCTTGCTGCTCAATTATGAGTGGCGGAGCCAAGCGCACTGTCTGCTTACGCGTATCTTTGCAGAGGAGCCCGGCTGCCTTTAACGCCTTACAGAGTTTTTTTGCTGGCCCATACAGCGGATCGATATCAAGCCCAACAAAAAGCCCTTTCCCACGTATGGCTTGAATAAGAGGAGCGCGGAGTGCTGTTAACTTGGAAAGTAGAAGCGTGCCTGCGGAGCGAGAACGGTCAATAAGTCCTTCATCGCTGAGCACCCGCAAAGCCTCACGAGCTATCGCACATGCAAAAGGATTACCACCAAACGTGCTGCCATGTGAGCCCGGAGTAAATAGTTCCAAGAGCTCTCGTTTTCCAACAACCGCTGAAATAGGTACGATCCCTCCGCCAAGCGACTTAGCAAGAATATAAAGATCTGGTACTACGTTGTAATGGTCGCAACAAAAGCGTGCGCCAGTGCGACCAAACCCAGTCTGGATCTCATCGGCAATACACAGCACGTTGTGTTTGTTACAAAGTGTTCTGAGGCCCGGAATAAACTCATCTGGAGGAATAAGCACCCCCCCTTCTCCTTGGATGGGTTCAAAAAGAATAGCAACTGTATTTGCGTTTATGTGGCGCTCAACATCTGCTAGGTCGCCGAATTGGGCGATAACAAATCCAGGTGTAAAGGGTCCAAAATTTGCTTTACTATCGCCTTCAGTAGAAAAACTCACAATGGTGGTAGTTCGCCCGTGAAAGTTTCCACTCAAACAAATTATTTCGGCTTTATTTTCTGGGACGCCTTTAACTTGATACCCCCAGCGACGTGCAAGTTTAATTGAGGTCTCCACAGCTTCTGCGCCGGAGTTCATGGCTAACACCATCTCCATTCCGCAGAACTCTGCTAGCTCTTTACAAAATGGGCCAAACTGGTCGTTATAAAACGCCCTGCTCGTCATGGTGAGTGTTTCAAGTTGCTGATGCGCAACGGCAAGTAAGCGCGGATGTGCGTGCCCAAAGTTGAGCGCGCTGTAACCACTGAGCATGTCGAGATAGCGCTTGCCTTCAACGTCTTGAACCCAAGCACCTCTGGCAGAGGCGATAACTACGTCCAGAGGCCCATAGTTATGCGCTCCGTATTGCTCAGTTAGTGCAATTATTGCCTTAGAATCCATGTGGTTTGATCAGCCTATTTTGTTACGCACTCTCTAGAACTCATCTCATAAATGCCATCCGTAGCATTTATGAGAGTGCTCCAAGCTCGGACGGGGACCCCGTAATTGCGTCGCACCGGCTTCCTCACAAGCTCGGTCGCCGAGCACGCCATCCTTGGCGCGCCTAGAAGCCATCTCAAATTTACGAATTATGAGATGGCTTCTAGCTTATTATCGGCTGATCTACTCAATAGGCCAAGCAGGCATTCACCCATTCTACCAAGCGCGTGCTGAGCTAAAATTTCGAATAACCTGGATACCTTGGAAACGGAATGACATCTCGGATATTCTGCATTCCTGTCACATACATAAGGAAGCGCTCAAATCCCAGGCCAAATCCAGAGTGAGGAACAGATCCAAATTTACGCAGTTCGAGGTACCACCAGTAATTTTCCTCAGGCAGTTTCATTTCTCGAATTCTTTGTAACAGGACATCGTGCCGCTCTTCGCGTTGCGAACCGCCAATAATTTCGCCTAATCGTGGCACCAACGTATCCATGGCACGCACTGTTTTTCCATCGTCATTAAGCTTCATATAAAAAGCCTTAATGTCTTTGGGATAATTTACCACAAACACTGGTCCCTTGACGTATTCGTCCGTGAGAAAGCGCTCGTGTTCTGACTGCAAATCCATGCCCCACGAAACTGGGAATTCGAATGTACGGCCACTCTTCTCCAACACCTTTATAGCTTCCGTGTAGTCTATTGATTGAAACTTTGACTCTGCTACTTGTCTAAGCACCGCGATATGATCCTTCGCCGTCCACTCGCGCTCCTGGAAAAATTGCAATTCTTCTTCACAGTGCTCAAGCACGTAGGAAATGAGGTACTTAATAAACGCTTCCGCAAGTTGCATGTTGTGGGAGAGTTCATAAAAAGCCATCTCGGGCTCAATCATCCAAAACTCCGAAAGATGCCGAGTCGTGTTCGAGTTTTCTGCTCGGAAAGTTGGCCCAAAAGTGTATATTTTGCCAAGCGCCGTCGCAAAAATCTCACCCTCTAATTGGCCTGACACCGTGAGACTGGTTTCTGCTTTGAAAAAGTCTTGGCTGAAGTCTACTTTCCCGTCCACCTTGGGAACTTTATGTAAGTCAAAGGTGGTTACCCGAAACATGGCTCCAGCACCCTCGCAGTCTGAGCTGGTAATGATCGGTGTGTGCACATAGTAAAATCCGCGATCGTTAAAAAACTGATGCACAGCCATTGAAGCGACTGAGCGTACTCGAAATACCGCACCAAAAGTGTTTGAACGCGGACGCAGGTGCAAAACCTCGCGTAGAAATTCGAGGGTATGCCCCTTCTTCTGGAGTGGATACGTTTCTGCGTCTGCAACTCCCACGAGTTCTAGTTGGGACACCTGAAATTCAAAGCGCTGCCCTTTGGCAGGAGACTCGGATAAGGTTCCCTTAACTCGAATAGAAGCACCGGTTGAAATCTGCGCCGCAACCGCAGCGTACCCCGCAACTTCTGGTGTAAGCACCAACTGTAGGCCCTTTACCGAGCTACCGTCTGTCAATTCGATAAATGATACATTCTTTGATTGACGATGGGTCTTGACCCAACCAGCAAGTTCATAGGTTCCGAGAGGTAATTTTCCTTGGTTAATTTCGCGAATGCTATGCATATTCCCCTGCAATATTGAAATGAATGCGTGGGTCCTCGTTTCCATACCAGTAGTGCGGCGAGCAATTCTACTGACTCTGACGCAATGACCGGATATAAAATAGCCTTTTGGACCCCTCCCCTGCAATCCGTTCAGCCTTACTGGCTTTATGTTTTAGATTGTTGTAGCATCCGCCTTCGCATTTCGGGGTGTAGCTCAGCCTGGCTAGAGCACCAGTTTTGGGAACTGGGGGCCGTAGGTTCAAATCCTATCACCCCGATATCGCTTTTTTTGCTGCTAATCCCCTAGTCGGCTCGGTCTCAATCCCTTTAAATATCGTTTTAAGCGAAAATCTCTCGCTTCAGCCCATTTTTTAAATGACTATCCCTTGTCCATTTAAAACCCTTGTCGGCGCGGCCTATTTCGAGTGACTATACTGGCTTACAAGGCGTGTGGTTCTAAGCTCTTAGGGCTCCCTAGGTGAGGAGCGGGGCTACTTTAAAGTCTCTTGCGGCTTATTGCCCAACTGCGTCGTCTTATAGACAGGTTAAAGTCATGGCCAGACGAAAAAAGCCCAGTGTTACCAAAAAGATTGTGATCATCGGCTCCGTGCTCATTGCGGTACAGGGGGTCTACCTTGTCGTTTTCGGCAACCGCACAAAACCGATTGATATTCGGGAAGCAATTGTAAAAGCAGTTGACCAAAAGACCTCACTCACTGTGGAAGCTCGCGAACGAGCAAAAATTCAACTCGCAATTGCCGATTACCTTACCAAAAACGGTAAGCCCCCAGCCTCTCTGAAGGAGCTGGTGCCAACCTATTTCGATGTCCTGCCTGCTAACCCGGCCACCAATAAGCCCTTTGCATATCGCGTGGATGGACTCAAATTTTATGTGGGCGAAGATACCGCAGGCGCCACCAGCGTGGCTCGTGTTAACCCAGACGGAAGTCCGATTGCACCAGGAGAGCCAAGCACTCCTGAAGAGCGGCTGGCTCTGCTTGAAAAGCTCAACGAACAAATGGTCAAGAGTGGTTATGTCTACGACCCCACTGGCAAACGTGATCCCTTTGCGGCCTATGATGTTAGTCCTCAAGGTGCTGCAGATGAAACAAAAACTCCGCTCGAGCGTTATGCTATTGGAGAGTTAAAATTAACTGCGGTTATGAAAGGATTTGATGAGCCCACTGCTTTTGTAGAAAACAGCTTAGGCAAGGGATTCAGCGTTAAAAAGGGCACCAAGATTGGTAATAATGGCGGCGAAGTAATTGAAATTCTGCCTGATAAACTTCTTATCCTTGAAACAGAAATTGATTTTACCGGACAGAAAAAGAGCCGCACCTTAGAAATGAGGTTAAGAACTAAAGATAAAGAAAAGCAACGCTGAAATTCTTTCAGCGTTTTTGCTGATCTCAACTTTGCTTTTCTCAACCGGCCGCGCAGTACTGTTCAATTCGCTCCAATGACCGCAGGGCCAAAGCCTCTGCAATATATTCTGCTTTGATTTCTTCTTCTTTCTGAAAATCGGCAATCGTACGCGCGAGGCGCAGTATACGGCTATATCCTCTTGCCGAAAGCGCTAACCTTTCAGACGCGGACTCAAGTAATTTGCGGGCTTTCTCTGCAAGCGGCGCAAATCGGTGAAGCTCTTGAGCTTGCAGTAACGCATTCGCTTTCCCTTGACGCTCAAACTGAAGCTGCCGTGTTTCAAGTACTTTCGTACGCAGAAGCTGCTCCTCGGCCAGGAGCTCACCCAAAGGCCTGTGCTGCACGTCCGTAAGGGCCACTCTATCGAGCTCTACTTGCACGTCTATTCTATCAAGAATCGGCTGGGACAATTTTTGTAGATAGGCAAATACCGCTGCCCTTGAACATCGACACTCTTGTCCCTTTGCGCCTAATCTTCCGCAGGGACAAGGATTCATAGCGGCGACTAATTGAAACCGCGCCGGCATTAACATGCTGGCCTTTGCTCGAGTGATGCGAACTCGACCTGTTTCAAGAGGACTACGTAACGACTCAAGCGCCGCCCTTTTAAACTCAGGAAATTCATCTAAAAAAAGGACTCCTCGATGTGCTAAGCTAATTTCACCGGGTCGCGGGTTACTCCCTCCACCAATAAGGCCAGCTTCTGAGACCGTATGATGCGGCGCACGAAAAGGACGCTGCCCCTGTAAAACTGCTTTTGAACATACACCAGCGATGCTTTGCACGCGCATGACTTCAAGGGTTTCGTCTTCGCTCAGCGGCGGCAATAAAGACCCAAGACGCTCGGCCAACATACTTTTGCCGCAGCCCGGTGGACCAACCATTAGCATATTGTGTCCACCAGCCGCTGTAAGCGCTAAGGCACGTTTGGCAATTTCTTGCCCCCACACCTCAGAGACCAATAATGTTGTTTGCGCCTCGGAAATAAATTCGGAGCGCACCCAGGCCGGAATTGTTTTACCACGAAAGTGCTGCACTACTTGCACCAAAGAGTGCGCGGCACGCACCACCAACCCCTGTACCAGTGCGGCCTCGTCTGCATTTTCTACCGGGATTATGAGCTCTTTTGCCCCGCGTTGTTTTGCTTCTACTGCTAAGGCCACAACTCCCCGAATGGGCTTAAGCTCTCCGCCTAGTCCCAGCTCGCCGTGCATCACAACTTGGTGCGGATCAACAACTAGCTGGCCTGAGGCGCATAAAATTCCAATAGCTATGGGCAGATCAAATCCAGCTCCCTCCTTTTTAAGCTCAGCCGGAGCAAGGTTCACCAAAATGCGTTCTGGCATCTTAAAACAGGCCAGACGCAAAGCTGCTTCAACCCGGTCGCGAGATTCACGAACTGCCGAATCCCCCAGCCCAATAATACTAAAATGGCCCCTTCCCTTTCGTACTTCGACTTCAACTTGAACGGGAACTGCATCGAGACCGCTAATAGTGCTTGATGAAACTGTACGCAGCATAGTGAGTTTTCTCCTTTCTTCTTCTATTCGAGAAAAACCCTCAGAAGTTGCGGATTTGGATAAAAAAATATTGGCTCGCTTCCTGCAACGTAAGACTTTGCTTCCAGAAAAGATGCCACTCGAGCTCAGAGAATCGCGAAGTTAGCTCGCTAGGGCACTTGGTTTGAGGAATTTACCGGGAAAAATTTGCCCGAATCGGCATTTTTTTCTGGCTCTTTTGCTATGAATTCAATAGACGGCACAGAAATTTGGCGTACCATTCCCCCCGAAGAGAAAATTGCGGGAATGAATAAAGCCCATGCCCGCGGCATACTGGCAGCAGCAGTTACTATAATGATTTGTGGCACCATTTCTGTGGGCCTACGTTTAAGTTGGATTTTATGGGGTTCTCTCATTGCAGCTCCGTTTGTGTTCCAATTTGCAGCGGGCAAAGCCTGGCGAGACCTTAGGCCTAGGCTAATCCTTGAATATCTTGCCGCGAGGTCAGCCGCACGCCGCTACGCCTTTGCCGCTAAATCAAAAGATCTCACTCTTTCTCTTATCTTCCGGGGCAATATGGAACTTCAGTTCGAATCTGAAGCGGTACAGGAGGCTATTGAGGCAGCGATTTCCAAAAACGAAGAAACGCTGAGTTGGATTGCTCTTTTTACTGATGCTGTAGTGGTCATGGAAGAACACCCAGGTGGTGCTAGACTAGCTTTTGCCGCCGTCACAAACGATCGTCTGAGTCTTAAGGTGAACGAAATTGAATCAGGGCGCTCTGGACCAGGAGAAAAGGAACTTATTCTTTCATACACTCCAAAACCTGGGAGCAATGAAAGAGCACGTAAGTTCAAATTAAAGAGCCCCTACCCAGCAGCGCTGACGGTTTTTGAAAAGCGCCTACAACAAACGTTAGCTAAGGCCGCAGAAGCTGCAGCAGCGCTGCCTCCTCCCGAATTTAAAGAACCACCCCCAAGTGATGAAGACTACGATTCTGCTCAGTATTAAGCACCCACCTTTACCCCTGGGCCAAAACTAAAAATCCGTTTGCATTAATCCCCTCAGAGAAGAGATGAGTTCTTGCGATTTCGGTCAATGCTGGCGATCATGGGGTTATGGTCATACGTCACTTACATCTCCTCATAGTCGCAGTATGCGCGAGCGTGTTACACTTCAGCATACTTTTTCGAGGTATAGCGATTGCTGAACCGCTACAGATCTCTGCACAGCCGGTTCAAATTCAGCTCAATTCAGTTGACTCAAGCAGCCCCGATGTATTGGTGCATTTTCCACCAAGTAGTAAAACTACCTACTTCACTCTCTCAAATCCGGCGCGGGTGGTGGTTGATGTTGAAGGGCCTCATGCCGAAAAAGTAAAGGCACTAAATAAAAAACTGGGTGGTCCTCTATTAGAGGCAGTTCGCGTCGGAAGTCATCCAAACAGAATCCGCTTAGTTTTTGACCTACACTCGGAAGAGAAAGTTGAATTTCTACCCGGAGAAAAAGGAACATTAAGAATTCTGTTTGGAGCAAAAAAAACAATCCCACAACAAAAGGTGATTGCCCAGCCGACTTCCCCAGGCGTCCCCGCCACGATTGCGACAACAGAGGCAGATGCAACCGTTGCACCTGAAGCAACTTCAAGTCCGCTGCCCTCCCCTCCAGTGCCCATTGAGCAAAAAAATAAGGAAGAACGCGCACCAATACTTGAGCCCACGCCCACTGCGACTCCGACTGCTTCCCCCACCCCAGCGGTAGCCGTCGCCACGGCGACCGCAACTGCTACGGCAAAACCCACTGTGGCGGCGCGAAAAACGAAGCAGGTATTTTTGGGGTCAGGAAGTTTACTTGTTACAGCTGTGACATTCGACTACAACCAAACAGACAGAGGTCCCGTTATTCGCATTAAAACTTCCGGAAGATCTGAATATAAATTGAGCAAACGCGATGAACGCGCTTTTAGTCTTGTTTTGCCAAACGCAAGGCTCAGCACTCAGAGCCTCACCCTACCCCAATTTCCTCCGCAAGAGTTTGTGGGCATTACGTTTGTGTTGCCGAAAGCAAATGACTCGCAGGTGGAAATAAGCATCGGCGTTGAGCGCGGAATTCGGGTGACCGCTTTTGCGGTAGATGACGAAATTTGGGTGAAGTCAGTTAATCGTTAGTTCGCCGTGAAAATGCGGGGTTACCAGGTAAATTTTGCGACTTTGGCCAAATTGACGTTATCACATTGGACTCGTTAATAGCCCGATTTGCCCGACATCAATATCTCGTTTAACGTCGCTCGGACCGCCATCTTTGCCGACAAAATGCCTGCCGCTTGGCCATCTTCGTACATATAGTCTGGATCACTGATAACTTCTTTAAAATTATCTGGGTTTAACAAATCTTCAGTTGTTAAATCGGGACGCAAGGTATGCGCAATTTTCTGGGCTCTAGCCACCTGCCCCTGATGCTGGGCATCCAACACCATTTCGAGCTTTTCGATAATTTGATTAATGAATTTGGTTTCCATCGTTATTATTGGTACCTACTCCTTTAAGCCGAAGATAGTCGAGGGCTGCTTTACTGCTCGCACTCAATTTTGAGTCGCCACAGGCTTCTAATATTTTTAGAGCATCGGTTTCATTTTCAAGCGCCATAAAAGCTGCTGCAAGGTCCTCAGCAACCCGCACCTGCTTACACTGGGTCCAGAGAGGCAGCAGTAGTTCCCGCGCTTTTTCGGGATTTCCACGCTTAAGAAAACAGCGCGCCATGAGATGTTGAATTTGCAGGGCTTGTCGAGCAGTTGACGGTAACGCTTGCGCTGCCTGTAAAGATGCATATGCAGAAGCTACGTCATCTTGCTCAAGGCACAGTTCTGCAAATTCAATATGCCCGCTTTTCCAGTACGGAGTTTGCCTCAAAATTTGTCTCAGTGCTGCACACCGGCGCCGCACCTGTTGGTTTGCCGCCAAATGCTGCGCGTCATGATCCAAACTATGAAGCACTCGCTCGGTAGCTGAGGTTTGCTCTGGAGTCGAGCGTTCACTTACACAGAAAAGCTGCCAGCGCAGGTGAGCCATGAAACATGATATGGCCTGCGCAATATTCATGATCGAAGATACTATTAATGGCCGTGATGCTCGTCAGAGTGCGCGTCGCCGGTTTCTACAGGCTCACGATGCATAAAAGGCAAAGTTTGACGGGTGTCTGTTACTCGTCCCGGCAAGGTAGTTTGTGCAGTACGCAACTCATGCAAAGTCTCGCCAAGCTTCTTCTCGGAATCTGAATAGCTTAATTTATCGTCAACGGCCCAGAGGGTAGCTGCCAAACCAACTGCTACGAGTCCAAGCATAAAGAACCAACGATACCCGTCACGCTCAATTTTGGCCTGATCAACTGCTGAACTACCGCCCATAACCCTTGCTCCTTAGGAGAAAATATTTTCGAACAGCCTGAATCCTAATACAGGGAGCGCCCGCTGACAATTGGGGGTATACCACTGAATTTACTGCATAGTTTTGCCTTTCATGAATATAGGGAAGGCGCTTACAATTACCCCAAGGGCTTAGGAGCACTATATATATGATGTTATCCAATGAAGATATTCGACGAGCAATTAAATCGGGCCAGCTTGGAATTAGCCCATTTAAAGACGAATTTGTGCGGGCGGCAGGCATTACCCTACATTTAGGAGCCCAGCTCCTGAAGCCACTTCCGGGAAAGGTAGTCGACCTCAAAAAGAAGGTAGAACCAGACTATCAAACCATTATTATTGAAGATGAAAAGCCCTACGAGCTAAAACCGCATGAGTTTGTGCTGGGACATACCTATCAGACTGTCACCGTGGGCCAATCGCTTGGGTTCTTTATTGAAGGACGTAGCACACTTGCTCGCTTGGGACTTACGATTGTACAAACCGCTATGATGGTTTACCCAGGGCATAGAGATAGAACCGTGACGCTCGAACTTGCAAATCACGGACCCAATTCAATTATG
>JBIKUD010000069.1:0-11508 GCA_044347745.1 Bdellovibrionota bacterium | reverse complement strand
AATGTCTCAATTTTTGTCCCGAGCTCTTCATACTGCTTCAGCACCGGCCCATAAAAATATTGCCAGAAAATTAGCCCCATAAAGAGGAGGATGCCCACTCCAAAACCAACCTTATGGCTGGTAGGGCGTTCAAGAAAGTTTTCCAAGATTGGGTTCATGCGCCCTCCTTTGTTTCAGCAGCAACAGTTTCTGCCGCACCATCGGCATTCACTTCGATTGCTGAAGTTGTAGCCGCCTCCTTTCTGAGCTTGCCTGTGTAAGTAATCTTGGCATCGAGGGTAAAGTTTTTAATTTTGACTCCCTTACTCTCAATTTGCTTGGTCTCAACCAAATCAACGGCTGTAAAATAATCGGAGGCCTGCAAATCTTTCATGTAAGTGGCAATAGTCTGATTATCAAGCGCCGTTCCTATCATACGCAAAGTTCCAGCGCCTTCCCGAAACTCAGTGAGCCAGGCACGCTCAGGGAGCGACATATTTAAATCATCCATAACTCGAACAGGACCGGCTTTGTTGCGCTTTAATGTGGCAATTACGACAAGCTTGTCATTTAGCTCAGTGCGCTTTTTATCGAGCTCTCGCACCTCTTTAGTCGTTTCTTGTAATGCCGCAAGCTGACGCTCAAGTTTTGCAGCCTCGCTATTCATAATGACAACCTGGCTATTCAATGAATCTTGCAGCCAGTAGAAAACGCCAAGAACGACAACTATTCCGGCCACAAATCCAGCTACTACGACGTTGCCAGAATTGTCGACAACAGTATCTTCACCGAGCAAGTTAATCTTAATCACGGGTTAGTCCTCATCAAACTCTGGAATTTCTTTATCGCCTGGTGAACGTATTCCCATACCCACGGCGACCGACAGAAGTGGAGCAAGTTCCTTCAGATAAGCGGCATCGAAGTTATCGCCTTTATCAATTGCGCGTAATGGATCAGCGAGTTGACAAGGAATTCCCGTCTTCTCGCTTAACTCCTCGAGCAAGCCAGGAATTAAGCAACCACCACCGCTTAATAGAATGGTCTCAATCGACTCATCAGCGCCCGAGGCATTCCAGAAGAAACTTAATTGTCGATTTAACTCGCCAGCGACATATTCAATATTTCTGTCGATAACGTCCTGAACCGCATCGGCCATGGCATCATTAGCTGCCTTAGATCCGGAGACGGCACTGCCGCCTTTTCGCTTTAAGTTTTCAGCTTGCTCGAAGGGCACGCCCATGGTTTCGACAATCGCATCGGTAAATAATTTTCCACCTACGGCGACATCACCCGTAAAAAGCGAGTCTCCGCCCCTGCAGATATTTATACTTGAATAGCGCGCCCCCATGTTTACAAGAGCAACTGTTTTGTTCAGAAGCTCGGGGTAATTCAATTCAAACATATTCTGAATTGCAAAGTGGTCCACATCGACAATCGCCACTTCAAGACCAGCCATCGAAAAACAACTCGCAAAACTCTCTAAAATTTCATCCTTTACGGCGGCAACTAAAACATCAATTTGACTTTTTCCAGACTGCCCAATCACATGATAGTCAAGCTTTACTGCATCAATGTTATGCGGAATAAAATTGCCGGCTTCGAGCGTAATATTACTGGCAAGCTCTGTGGCATCCATACGTGCCATTTTAATACGCTTGGTGAAAACCGCAGGTCCTGGCACGGCGGTAATCACTCGTTTGTCCGCTATTGAATTGCCCTCTAACAGCGCAGTTATCTGCTCAGCAATTTTTTCGGTCTTGGTAATAGTGTTGTTGGAGAAAATATCTCCAGCAACAATCGCGTGACCAATATTCAATAGTTTGGGTGTATCGCCATTAATATCGAGCTCAACAAGCTTGATACCAGCAGCGCCGATATCAATAGCAAGAAGAGCCTCGCGTTTTTTAAACAAGCTTGCGAACATGCGTTTTTTCCCTAAGGGTTATATTCCCCCCTCTCAGATCTGGGAGGAACCTCGTTGCATCTGATCCCAAAAACCTATCTCCGGGGACACTCCAAGATATGATGCACACTAAAGATTTTTGGTAGTGCCTATTGCCATGGTATTACTCAGATTCAGGATGAAGGAGTGCTTGCCTTTTTAAGCACAATCCGCAAATTATGTTCTAATTTTAGCATGTGACCCTTTAAGGACCCATGGGACAAGCTGCCAATAAAAACGAGCTCGCGGTAAGCCAAGGCAGCGAAGCAGCACCACAAAAACAGCGTTTGGCTGTAAGTGTACTTATTCCTCCACTACCAACTGCTTACACCTATGTCATACCAAAAGAACTGGAAGGAGCGGTAGCAGTAGGTGCTCTAGTGTCGATACCACTGGGCAGGCGTTATGCGCAGGGATACGTCGTTTCAAAACCAGTGTTAGAATCTTCCCTGCCCTCATCCGACTTTACTCTCAAAGAGATCTCCGCTGATGCAACACCCCGTATCTGCTTTAGCGAGGAACAGCTCGTTTTTTTTAAATGGATTGCTGACTACTACGGCGAGCCTCTATCAAATGTGATTGAAGTTGCCGTTCCACCTCTGCCGCCACGCAAGTTTATAACTACAGTAAAGTTACTTCCTGCAGCTGAACACTGCCTGCTTAAAGGAACCCTGCAAAAAAAAATAATCGAGTATTTGCGCGAAACACAGACAGCGCTTGACACAAAAATACTCGGAAGAAAATTTCCAGGAGCAGCGGCAGCCGTTAAATCATTAATTCGTAGCGGCGTGATTGAAACTCACAAAACCGAAATTCGCGATACCTTTCTGGATACAAGCGCGGCTCCGGCCTGGGCTAAAACTGAAGTAAACCTGACCGAAGCTCAGCAAACGGCGCTGACCGCCATTCAAAAGGCCCTGCTGGCGCAGAATTATCATCCGATGCTCCTCCACGGGGTTACGGGAAGCGGAAAAACCGAAGTATATATTGAAGCCATCCATGCGGTACTGGCACAAGGAAAAACCGCGCTTATTATTGTTCCTGAGATTGCACTGACGCCACAACTACTTGACCGCTTTAAAGCGCGCCTTGGTGAGAACTTAGCCGTCCTACACAGCGCAATGGGCAAAAGAGCACGCTGGGACTCTTGGCGAGCCCTGTACGAAGGAACTGCTAAAATTGTGATTGGTGCTCGCTCTGGAATATTCGCTCCGCTAAAGAATATTGGACTTATTGTAGTCGATGAAGAGCATGAAAGTTCGTACAAACAAAGCGACGGTCTGCGGTATCATGCTCGTGATCTTGCCCTCGTTCGTGGCAAACAAGAAAGCTGCGTGGTGCTCCTTGGCTCAGCCACACCATCGCTTGAGAGCTACGCACATGCCAAAGCGGGCCGCTATGAACTGTTATCTTTGCCCGCCCGACCAAAAACCGGCTCCGCACTCAGCGTTGAGGTGGTAAATGTAAGCAATGTCAAACCCTGGGAAATGCCTTCAAAGAATATTTCTCCGCGTCTCGCTCTCCTCGTTCAAGAAACTATTCAGAATAATGAGCAGGTTTTTTTACTCTATAACCGCCGAGGTTTTGCAAGTTACCTCCAATGCGAAAGTTGCCAAACCAGCATTAGCTGTCCAAATTGTAGCGTCACGCTTACTTTTCACCGTAGTCGCAATCAGTTGCTCTGCCACTATTGCAATCTCAGTTTAGTGCCTCCTTCTTTATGTCCAAGCTGCCCGAAGGAGAAACAACTGAAAGAGCCCTCAAAACTCGTTCTGCGCGGGGCAGGCACTGAAAAAATATTTGAGGAACTTCAAGAACTTTTCCCCCAAGCCACTATCGCTCGACTCGATCGCGACACAGTCACTGACGAAGCCGCCTATCGCAAACTTCTTGATGAAGTCAGAGCCGGCCAAATTCAAATTCTCGTTGGAACCCAGATGATTGCAAAGGGGCATGACTTACCGGGTGTTACCCTGGTGGGAGTGGTAGATTGTGATGTTGGATTACACATGCCAGATTTTAGAGCTGGAGAACGCGTATTTCAGTTACTTACCCAAGCAGCAGGTCGTGCTGGACGCGGAGACAAGGCCGGGCGAGTGGTATTACAAACCAGAGTTCCTTCGCATCCCAGCGTTTCTTTAACCCACTCTCAAGACTTCGCGGCCTTTGCTTCACAAGAGCTACTGAATAGAGAGCTGCATTCTTATCCTCCCTACGCCCGCCTCCTGAGGATTGTGTGCAGTAGCGCCGACCATGAATTAGCCGAGAACCAGGCCAAACAAATTAAGAGAGACATTCTAGATATTAGCGGTCCCTATGGGCTAGAAGTAAAGGTATTAGGTCCAACTCCAGCTCCAATCGCAAAAATAAAAACTCTCTGGCGTTGGCATTTACTGGTGAAAGCCAAGAGCGCGGCGCACCTCAATCGAATTATACGGGAACTTGCTCCCCAACGTTCTCAATCGAAAAAGGTGAGAATTGTTTTTGATATGGACCCCCAAGATTTAATGTAACATCTGCTTATGAGCCCCTCGTCGCGGGAAGAGCTACGCTTGTGGGCGGTGAACTAATAATTTTTCCGACTGCCCAAACGCAGCGCCCAACGTCCAGCGCGCAAAACCGCCCTGACGAAATCGCGCAGCGCATATTTTAGTGCAGGTAGTGAATCGAGAAAATTTAAGACCTTCGTTGTTGAGCGATAACCAAAGCGATCATAACACGAAAGCAGCCGACGTGTTTCAGTCAATTGACGCTGCAATTCGGCTCGTTCGGCATGCAACACACGAACTTCTTCAGTAAACCTCTCAACTTGCTTTGAAAGTGGGGTTAAGAGAACGTTAAAGAGTCTATGAGCATCGAGTTTGTTTACCTGTTTTATAAAAGTGGAAATCACACGTTGCTGGTTTGCCACAATGTGGGTCATCCGTGAAAATCCCCCCTCAAGGTGCCTATAAAAGAAAAGAGACTCTGGAATTACATCTAGTGCATAACCAGAAAGAGCTAAACGAGCCAAAAACTCATAATCTTCATATGAAGTAGTTCTATCAGTCCCAAACCCACCAAGTGCCTCAAAAACACTGCGCTTAATGCAAAAATTAGCGTCTCCAAATACATTGGCTATCGGCCCAATTTCAATACAGGGACCGATGGGTGTGTAGCCATAAATCGGTGCGAGCTGTGTTTCTGGCTCAACATCTCCATTAAATGCTGTAAAGTGGCAAGTTAAACAGTCGCACTGCGAAGTCTGCATACCAGCAACAAACGCTTCAATCATTCCAGGAGCAGCGAGGTTATCGGCATCCATGAAAATAACAAAATCACCCGAAGCCTTTGACGCGGCATAATTGCGAGTAGCTCCAATTCCCTCGTTTTCTTTAGAGAAAAACTTCCATCCTCGAGCTTCATAAAGCAAACGCATTTGCTCAAAAACGCGGACGGACTCTGTATCAGTGCTACCATCGTCTACGGCGACGACCTCAAAATTTGCATACTGGCTCTCGGCTAAAGAACGAAGAAGCTGCGGCAGGTATTTTCCATAGTTAAAATATGCGACACAGATAGACACCTTAGGAGCAACTTTTTGCTCACATATAGTTGGCACTTCTCCAAGATCCAGTAGTTTGTTCCACGATTCGCGCGCTTTTTTGCCATCATATTTAGAAACACAGGCTTCAAGATGCTTCGCTCGCTGCGTGATGGCTAAAGCCATTTCACCCAAAGTGGGATTAAAGAGCGCTGCTTCATGCACCAACTCAGGAATTCCACCAGTTTTCGCTGCTATAAATGGCACCTGATTCTCAAGACATTCAATAACCGTAAAGGGATAATTGTCCTGAAGAGAGCAAATAAAAACGACTCCGCGCGTCTCCTTTAGGAAGCGATTTGCGTCCAGAGAAGATAATTGAGTCACCACATTTACTTGAATATTGTGTTGCCCAAGAAAGCGCTGCACGGAATTTAAATGCACACCAGCATCATACCCAAATTGGGTATTTCCAATCTTCCCAAGGAAGGTCACTTTTTTTATTCCGTGGTCAGGGTTTGCACGCACCACTCGCTCAAGGCCAGCAGTGAAGAGCTCTAAGCCTTTACGGGTTTCGAGGCGCCCGAAGAATATAAGATGCGAGAGGTCAACCTGTCGCAAACTATCCGCTGCTTCGTGTTTCACTTTTTGGTCAAAACAATAAGGTATCACTTGGCGCTGGGCCGTAAGTTTCCATCCCTTGGACTCAGCCCAATCAAGCATATATGTGGAGGGACTAAGCACTACATCAGCAAAGGCAGCAACGTAACGTTCGCAATAATCAAGCATGACGTCTTGCGCTGGATTTTGTGCCCAAGTCTTCATTCCCTCTCGCACCCATTGACTCGAAGAATGCAAAGTCACCGTCAGCAGCGTCTTCTGGAATGCTCTTCCTGTTCGTTTGGCTTGCACACAGGCAAACCCATTCGCTTTCCAATCCTGAAAATGCACTTGGCTAAATTCACGCGTAGCCAAAAATTCCTTTATTCGAAGTGCATGATCAACGAACCACTCACAACCATGGCGAACAAATGTGCAGGCGGGGGTATCATCAAGATCCAAATACTCAATGCCATACTGCTGATACCAAGCCACCATCTCTGCTTTGGTTCCCTGTTCATAGGGCCCCGTAAACAGCACCGAGACCTTGGTGTCAGCGCGCCTCGCCCACTCCAGGGCAAGATAATAACAATGGGTGCCTATTCCACCATTACGCACTGGGCCAATAATGTCGGGGGTCACAATACAAATATGACGAGCTTTATTCTGCTTCATAAGCAACGGGCGACGCAGTTCCACATATGTATACCACTGAAGCTATTCTTCCTTGGGCTTATTCTGGCCCATCATAGCTTCAGCTTCTGAGAACTTTTCATAGAGCTGAGCGTATTCGATATCGAGCGCATCATAGCGCTGCTTCAATAGGAAATATTGATCATTACCTTGCTCAATCTGAATAAGTATCTCGGTAATTTTCTGTTCAGATTGAATCAGCTCAGTCTTCATTGCCTGAACTTGCTCTTTGACTTGAGCACTTGCTTCAATTTGGCCAAGCAACTGCTCAATTTGCTGCGAAGATGTGGCAATTTGATTACGAAGCGCTTCGTTTTTATTGGCAAGCTCTTTTTCCTTCTTCTTAAGGATATTAAGCTCTTCTTTCGTTTCTATGCCGCTCGCCTCAAGCTCGCGTTCAATTTCCTCAAGCTCGCGAAGTCGCGTTTCTATGGTTTCAAGCTCAGCCTGGGTGATAGTAATACGGCCACGCTCAGCCTTCACTGCATCTTGCAAACGACGAACATCTTGAACTTTGCCGGCAACACTCGGCACCTCGACAAGTGCGGCATACAATTCTTCAAGCTTTACTCGTAAACTTTCAACTTTATCATGCTGCTCTTTTAAGATAGTGAGCGCTTGTCCCCCACCGCCACCGGCCGATTTTTTTACGAAAAAAAAGAGTCCACCGGCAATTAAAGCCACTTCTATGAGCGCAATCGTAATAATTAATGCCATACGAGCACCCTATTTCCCCTCTTCTTCTTTTGCAGCATCTTCAGCAGGAGGCGCCTCAGCAGCCGGAGCCTCTTCAGAACTCGCCCCACCTGTAGCCTCGGCTTCGGCAGGAGCAGCATTTTCTTCTTCGGCTGGCGCGTCTCCAGCCACAGCTGGTTTTTGTGCTGCACTATCAGCACTCGCAGCCGGCGCTTCTTTCATAGTGAGCTTAGGCACAGATTCTTCAGAGAACCTTGGATTATTTAGATCAATTTCTGTTTGGGTACTCACTCCCTCAAGGTGAGCCACTACCTCCTCTACATCGGTAAGAGGGGCGAATTCAGGAACAGAGAACGACGCCTGTCCCTGGGCCTTTTTTAGTAATACAAAACTGACTGCTCCTGCGCCTATGTTAATTATAGAAAGCAGAATAAGCGGCAGGATAGGAGACTCTTTCTCAGGTGGTTTCTTCTCAACAACAATCTGTACTTCATCCTCGCCATCAACGGGTGCTATTTTCTCAAAGGTAATTTTATTACTTTCTTCTTTTATTTTGCTGCGCTTTCTTTCAGCGCTTAGGTTTGCTTGTACCTCGTACAACCCATCATGGGGCAAACCAGCTGCCGGAGCACGATAGACACCTTCACCAACCGAAACCGTGGGTAGCACAAAGCGCTTACGATTTTTATCAATTGCTACAATCTTAACTTCAATTTCTTTTAACGAAGAGGCCTCGCTGCTTAACTCAGCCAAGAAATAACGTCCGCGAAGAATTTTTTCTGCTTCAGCCTTCTTTTCTTCCTTGTCTGAGGCTTCGGGTGCCGCTGAATCTGAGTGTGGGTCATCAGCGTGGTCTGACGTATGAGCAGAGGAAGCTGCATGTTCCTCTGATGCCGCAGAATCGTGGGCTGCCTTGTGACCAGTGCCGCCGTGACCATTTGCATGGCCGCCCTCGCTCTCCTCGTCCGAAACAGTCAGTTCAATAATGCGGGGTTTAACACGGAACAAGATTTGCTGGCGCCGCTCAAATGTAGGTGCGTTGGCCACTATTTGGAGACGGCGCTCTCCCGGCTCATCAAAGGTTATTGAATAAGAAAAAATACCGTCGCGAGCAATTTTATCTCCGTGGGTGCCATCATCGTAAAGTCCTTCCCTTAAGATTGGCTCTGAGACTCGGTCTGTAGGGATAATCTGAGCAGCAAAACGTGTAGTGCCCGACATTTCAGGCAGTACCACCGGCTTGTCAGCTTCATATAACCTTGCTTGCAGCAATACTGGATTGCCAACATTAATAGACGCCGGCCAATCGGTGACCAGTTTAAGGTTAGTCAGGACTGTGGCAAAACCCTCACTCGAAACAAGCCCCTCAACCCTCCAATCTCCAACTTCTGGCTTTAAAATGGTAACGACATCAAATTTTTGCCCCCGAAACCATTTAATTTCAGCGGGGTGATCGGTGGAGCTATACAGTTTTCCAGATGGAGAGCGCACCTGCATGTCACCACCATCTTCTCGATTCACGTAGAATGTGGCCTCTTCGATATTAGCATCAATACGAAACCCCTTCGCCGTCAGGGGTAACATTTGGGGCTTTTTTACCACCAAAAAGAGATCTGCATACGATTCGTGCACCTTTTCCGCATTTGGGGTGAACCAATGTGTGCCTTCGGTTGAAAGGGCTATTTGTTGCAGCAACTCTTTGTCCGCTTGTTCGCTAAATGCCAGAGTATGCACTTTAATATTTTTTGCCTTGAGCTCAGGCATATAATTATTCATCAAATCGGTGGTTCTGAGCATGGGGCTACCAAAGGCTGGTGGCGGATCCATTTTTCCGTCAGATAACAACACGATTACCGGATTGGCATCAGGACGTAGGTCTGCTTCAAGCAACTCTTTCGCTGCTTTAATTCCTGTCAAAAGGTCAGTGTACTCACCAGAATTGCCCACATCCGAAATGTTTTTGGTAATACTATCCCCCTGCTCACGCTGATAATCGGAAAGGGGTCGAATTACGCGTGATTCTTGGTCGAACGCAATAATAGCTAAACGGTCGCCGGGTTTAAGAAACTGGATAAATAACTTAGCGCCCTCCTCTCTAAGCTTTTGAGGATCAGTAAGGCGCATCGAGCCAGAAGCGTCCAGCAACAAAACGGCATCCACCTTTTCAACTGTATCTGTTTTAAGTTCGCGTTGCTGAGCAAAGACAGGACTCACACCCAAAACGAGCGTGGCGACGATAAAAATCCAACGAGTCAAAAAGAATCGAATGTGCATGTAAGTGCTCACGCCGCTCCAAAAAGGCGGACCTTATAAGAGCGCGTAATTAAATGTAGGCGACTACGCCGAAACAATCTGAAAGCTGCTACTTCGTCACACCTTCATTTAATTACGCGCCCTAAAACAAAACAATAAGTTAGCCGTATTTTGCCGGGCTGTAAATTGGTATACTGGAGCACCTGTTACGGATTATGTCCCCCAATAAGGAGGATTAGCTTTCATGAGCCCAAGCTTTCATCACCTGATCCGGGGCACTATTGTAATGCTCTGGGCGCTTTCCGCGTCAGTTTGGGCTCCCACTCAAAGCCTGGCGGCCCCTGCCCCTTATTCACTTCCTTCACCAGCCGAACTTAATAAGATTCAAAGCGCCATCATTTATACAAGCAAAGGGAACATATACCTCGACCTATTCCCTTCAGATGCGCCCACCCACGTTGCCAATTTTAAATATCTTGCAGACACCGGGTTTTATCGAAACTTAAGATTTCACCTCTATTTTCCTGGTTACGTGATTCAAGGAGGATCCCCAGACGGACAGGCCGGCGGAGGACCTGGCTGGAGCTTACCACCTGAATTTAGCGCCCGTACCCATGAGGCAGGGACGTTAGGAATGGCGAGACAGCCGGATTACATTAATCCCCAGAGGCGTTCTAACGGCAGCCAATTTCACCTGCTTTTGGCTGAAGCGCCCCATATGAATGGGTCGTACACCGTGTTTGGCAAAGTAATTAAAGGGATGGATGTTTTATACAAACTGCGAAAAGGCGATTTAATTCGAGATGTACGGGTATTCGTCACTGCGAATCCTTGAAGTCCAGGTTAGCCTATTGCGCGAGAGGCAGGCACTAGAGGTCCGGGGACTCGAGGTAAGAACTGGTGTCTTCTTGCTCAGTTCCGGTTCGAGAAGGCTCAGTGCCTTTAATAAAATATTCTAGAATTGCGCCTGTCTCTCCCTCGCTGGCCAATAAACCGCTCTCTTTATTAACCCAGAAAGGATCCACGCCTTCAGGCACACTAAAATCTAGCGGAGCGGGCAATTCAGGTTCGGTATAAGGGATGCCAAGCCTAACGGACTCGGCTCGCGCTTCTTGCCTCATCTTCTCAAGATAGAGTTCATCTTGGTGTTGCAAAAACCCCTTCATGATATCAACAAAAATAGGGGCAGCGACTTTACCGCCCGTTTCTTTATCACCAATTTCTTTTTTCACATCAAAACCGACCCAAACTCCACCTACCCACGAGGGAGTGAAACCAATAAACCAGGCATCCATTTGATCGTTAGAGGTGCCGGTTTTACCAGCCGCTGGACGCCCAAGCTCTTTCACTTTTGTACCGGTGCCGTGCTCAACTACACCTTTCATCAGATTGGCCATAATAAAAGCACTTTGCTCACCAATAACCTGATGCGTCGTTTTAAATTGTTCCTTGTCACTATTATAAATTTCAGCCCCTGTGCGATCTACAATTCTCGTAATGAACACCGAATCAGCAAGTAATCCACGAGCCGGAAACACCCCGTATGCACGAGCCAATTCCATGAGCGTCACTTCGCTACTGCCTAACGAGAGGGAAAGATTCTTCCCTAACTTACTGGTAATACCCAATTTGCGCGCATATTGAATTGCTGCATCAATTCCAATTCGTGAAATAATGTCAGCCGACACAAGGTTCCGCGATTTTTCTAGAGCGGTTCGAAGTGTAATTGGCCCCATGAATTTTTCGTCGAAATTACCTGGCTCCCAAAACTCATCTCCCACTCGAAACGCGCGTGGCTGATCGTAAACGATTGTCGAAGGCG
>JBIKUD010000026.1:0-41719 GCA_044347745.1 Bdellovibrionota bacterium | reverse complement strand
GCGCAGAGGCAGGGGCAGGCAGCCATGGGGAGGAAGGCGCTGGTGGAGACGAAAGTGGGAAGGGAGTACGTGCCTGAGCGTAGTGGGAAGAAAATGCTTATTCATTCCGTGCATAGGGAGTTTAGGAAGGAGAGGATTAGATTTTTTAGGGAGCTGATAGCCGAGGGGAGAGAGGTGCTGGAGAGGTGGCGGCAGGGGGATATGGCCTGCCGGTATCCGATGGGGCTGTTTCCGCCGAGTGGAATACGGTTGGTGGAGCCGATTGGGTGGTAGAGTTGGAGAGAGGAGCGAGGTCGACTTCCCGGTCGAGTGGATTTGCCGTGCCCGGAGTTTGGGGTGAAGAGGGAAGGTGGGGGAGCTGGGGAGAGGCAGATGGGGAGAGAGGGGGCGGAGGGCTCCTTTTTTTTGCCACACCTACCCTGGAGCCCGGCTCCAGGGTAGAATCCAGTCATGGCGAAACGAAGTTTTTCAGACCGGGATGATGATGAGAAGGTAGTGTATTCGACCCACCCCGCGTCAGCCAAGCCGGTAGCTGCTCCTGAAACTGGCTATTCTGGTCCACTCAGACCAGCGTGGCGACTTGAGCGTAAGGGCCGTAATGGCAAGTGCGTCACCGTTCTGTTCAAACTTCCTAAGCACGCGACTTTGCTTAAGGATCTTTGTGCTTTTCTCAAAAAAGCTTTAGGAGCGGGTGGCACCTACAAAATTGAAAGTGAGCAGGGGCTCATTGAAATTCAAGGGGACTATGGCGCTTCGATACTGGCGCAGGTTGAAAAGTACGCGGAGAGACGCGGCAAGGCGACCCAAAGTTGATTGGGATTGGTTGGGGGCGATTGGGGAGCCGGGCTCCAGAGAGGGAGTTTTTTTGCCGTGAGGGGCAAACCAAACAAAAACTCCCCAACAGGTCCGCTAGCTCGTCTTGCGCGCGACCAGGGTTAGGATCGTGTACAATGCTACGGCCTCGCCTGCTTGATTTGTAACTTCAACATCCCAAGCCACCACGCCCTGGGGAATAACCCCTTCTGGGACCTGCTTCAGAGTTTTCTGTTTGCAGGTGAGCTTGGCTTGAATGGTATCTCCAATATACACAGGCTTCACGAAGCGAAGGGTGTCGAGTCCGTAATTGGCTAATACAGGGCCTGGAGCCGGATCAACAAAAAGCCCCGCTGCTGCCGACAGCACAAAATAGCCGTGAGCTACACGCTTCTCAAATAGGGAAGCTTTTGCAGCAACATCATCCATATGGGCGTAAAAGAAATCGCCAGAGATGCCAGCAAAGTTCACGACATCTGCTTCTGTAACTGTACGGCGGTGAGTGGTGAGCGTTTGCCCAACTTCGATCTCTTCAAAAAAAAGACGGAATGGATGTCTGGCACTCTCTGGACGTTCAGCGCCGCGCATCCATTGATTCATAATTTTACTCAGCATAGTTGGCGAGCCTTGTAACGCAGTTCTCTGCATAAAATGCAGTACACCGCGGACTCCACCCATTTCTTCTCCCCCTCCTGCTCTGCCTGGTCCGCCATGGACAAGGTGAGGAAGTGGGCTGCCATGGCCCGTCGATTCTTGTGCACAGTCACGATTTATAAGCACAAGCCTGCCGTGATACGCGGCGGTTCCCAAAGTAACTGCTTTCGCATGCGCATTATCGGCCGTAAATACAGATCCGGCGAGACTTCCGCGGCCCATCTTTGCAAGCTCAATGGCCTCATCAATTCGTTGATAAGGCATTACGGTATTTACTGGACCAAACGCTTCAATTGAATGTGGTGCATCGCTCGCCAATGGATTGTTGCAAACGAGAAGAACTGGCGGGAAAAAAGCTCCCTTTTGTTTATCAGCCCCTATCACCTCGAATTTTTCTGGATTTCCGTATACCAATTCGCTGCAAGTACTAAGTTTCGCAAAGCTGGCGCGAACCTCATCCACTTGAGTTTTCCCCGCAAGAGGCCCCATTTTAACTCCCTCAACTGCAGGGTCCCCAAGTTTAACTGCGGCCAATCTTGCTGAGATAGCCTCTACTGCGGCTGAAAGAAATTCTCTCGGGACCATCGTTCGCCGAATCGCAGTACATTTTTGACCGGCTTTCACTGTCATTTCTCTGGCCACTTCTTTTACAAAAAGATCAAATTCTGGAGTGCCCGGAGCGGCATCTGGAGCCAAAATGCAGCAATTAAGCGAATCAGCTTCCATGTTAAAGCGGATTGAATTTTCAATTACCTTTGGGTGGCTTTTAAGTTTACGGCCTGTCTCGGCAGAGCCAGTAAAAGTGACAACGTCTTGGCTGTCGAGATGCTCAAAGATATCTCCAGCTGAGCCGCAAATAAGCTGTAAGGCACCTTCCGGTAGGATTTTACTCTCAATGATCGCTCGCACCATTGCCTCTGTGAGAAATGAAGTAGCAGTGGCCGGTTTTACAATCGCTGGCATTCCAGCCAAAAAAGTAGGTGCTAATTTTTCGAGCATGCCCCAGCAGGGAAAGTTGAAGGCATTAATATGCAAAGCAACACCTTCCATTGGTACGCAAATATGACGTCCAACAAAGGTGCCGTTCTTGGAAATATTCTCCATCGGGCCATCGACGTAGAAAGTTTCATTTGGAAACTCCTTACGCCCTTTGCTTGCATAGACGTAAAACGTGCCGATTCCACCTTCAATGTCGATCCAAGAGTCAACTTTTGTCGCACCGGTTGCTGCTGAAATTTTATAGAATTCATCCTTACGAGCCGTTAAGTATACCGCCAAATTTTTGAGTAAGGCCGCACGCTGGTGAAAGGTGAGTGCCCGCATTTTTGGCCCGCCGACCCGTCTTGCATAATCCACCATCCCCTTAAAGTTGAGTCCTTGGCTCGACGCTTCAGCCACCGGTTCGCCGTTCACGGCATGAAGGAGCACTTGAGATTTCCCGCTACCCGAAACCCAATTTCCTTCGCAATAACTTTGTAGGCGTAGCATAGAATTCCTTGTTTGCTTTTAGTTTAGGCTAGTATCTACTTTTGTGATTCTTTCCAGGTTTTATATTTTGCCGGCATAGGCGGACGATTGGCAGGAAGTTCACGCAACGGTTCGCATGAATTAAATGTTGCTCGCATTTCTCCTGGTAAAGTCTGGTAGAGACGAGTGCCCTCAGTCTTCCACTTGAGCATCTCATCACTTACGTCTTTCACAATCTTAGCCGGGTTTCCAACCACTACTTTGCGTGCCGGAATTATACAATCTGCAGCCACAAAACTAAGCGCCCCTACAATACATTCGGAGCCGATTACTGCATTATCCATGATGACGGCATTCATGCCTATCAAAGAGTTTTTGCAAATCCGCGCACCATGAATCACTGCCCCATGACCAATATGTGCTCCAGCTTCAAGCACCACCGAAACACCGGGGAACATGTGAACGGTGCAATTTTCCTGAATATTACACCCATCTTCAATAACTATCTCTCCCCAATCTCCCCGCAAGGCGGCTCCCGGGCCGATGTAGACGTCTTTCCCAATGACCACATTCCCTGTAACGCAGGCCAAGGGGTGCACAAAAGCCGAATGGTGCACAACTGGGCGAAACCCCTCAAACTCAAAAAAAGGGCCGATTTGGGCTGCTTTCATTTATGCGCGCTCCAAAATGACTGCGGCTCCTTGCCCCACACCAATACACATGGTGCACAATGCATAACGAGCTTGGCGCAGCTGTAATTCGTGCGCAGCTGTCAGAAGCAATCGGGCCCCAGACATACCTAATGGGTGACCAAGTGCTATAGCTCCGCCATTGGGATTAATGCGCGAATCATCGTCTGCTAACCCTAACTGACGAATGCAGGCCAGTGATTGTGCTGCAAAAGCCTCATTCAGTTCTATAACATCTATTTCTGAAAGTGTGAGTCCTGCGCGAGCCAGCACCTTCTGAGTGGCTGGAACTGGACCAATTCCCATGATCCGCGGCTCAACTCCGGCCACAGCGCTGGCTACAACTCTTGCAAGAGGCTTCACATTCAGCGCTTCAGCTTTGTGCCGTGTGCCAATAAGCAAAGCACAGGCTCCATCATTTAAACCAGAGGAATTGCCAGCGGTGACGCTTCCTTTACCGTCAGTTCGAAAGGCTGGCTTGAGCTTTGCAAGAGTCTCCGCTGTTGTTTGTGGCCTTACGAATTCGTCTTCCGCAAACTCCACAGTTTCAGCTTTGCCTTTGGAAACTGAGACTGGAGCAATCTCCCTTGTGAAGCGCCCTGCCTTTTTTGCAGTCGCCGCTTTGGTTTGCGATCGTAAAGCGAAGTCGTCTTGATCTACACGCGAAATTTGAAGCTGTTCAGCCAAATTTTCCGCTGTCTGACCCATCGAGTCGACGCCATATAGCTCTTTCATTTTTGGGTTAATAAAACGCCAGCCTAAGCTTGTGTCAAAAAATTCTAAATTTCGGGCAAAGGCAGATTCTCCCTTGGAGAGCACAAAAGGAGCGCGGGTCATCTGTTCCACGCCACCAGCGATAAAGAGTTCCCCCTCGTTAGATTCAATTGCATGCGAGGCAATAACCGCTGCACTTAAGCCTGAAGCGCAAAGGCGATTTACTGTTTGACCTGGAATGGTGTGCGGCAGTCCTGCTAGCAATAATGACATGCGTGCTACGTTACGGTTGTCATCTCCAGCCTGATTTGCACAGCCCAATATGACGTCGTCGATATCTTCGGCCTTGATCCCGGGGAGTTTTGCGACAAGTTGACGTATCACATGTGCCCCAAGGTCGTCGGCTCGCACAGTCGAAAGTGAGCCACCTAAGTTTCCTATTGGAGAACGCAGCCCCTCAAGAATAAATGACTGTTTCATGCCTGCTCCTCAAAGTGTTGCTTGTCGGTTCGATAAACGGTGCCATGGAAAAGAGCCACGGTATCGCCCTTTCCATTGGTAATGGTTACTCGATAAAATCCGGTGCGATTAGTGAGTGCCAATTCTTTTGCTGTAGCTATCAGGCGATCGCCTTCATGTACTGGGGCGGGATACGAAATGGAGTTGTCCAGCCCAACACTCACCCGTCCATAGGTGTTCGCTGCAAAGGCTAATGCACTATCGGCTAACGAGAATGTAATTCCACCATGCGCAACCCCAAAGCCGTTAAGCATTTCTTTGCGCACCTTCATTTGGCAGACACATGAACCTCGAGCGAGCTTAGTTACTTCAATACCAAGCCAAGCGGAGAAGCCATCTTTTGCAGTCATCTGGTCAACGACGCGTTGGGCCAGATCCTTAATTTTTGCCATAAAATGTATTTCCGTTCCTGGCCATACGACGCAGCAGAGGGTTTGGACGGTAGCGATCTTCTCCGTACTCGGCCTGTAGTTCTTCAAGTTGTGTCAGAACTTCCGGAATTCCCAGATCGTCGGCCCACTCAAGCAATCCGCGAGGGTAGTTCACCCCCTTGGTCATAGCCAGGTCAATGTCCTCAATAGAGGCAACCTGAAGAAATACAGCATCAGCGGCTTCATTAATAAGCATAGCCAAAATTCGATCTACAATTTCTCTGCCAAGCTTGAGATCTTCGTTTGGTTTGGCAATTAAGGCGTCGTTTGAATAATCATAATGCCCGCGGCCAGATTTACGTCCAAAAAGTTTAGCCTCAACGAGCCTCTTTTGAGTCAGCGACGGTTTAAAGCGAGGGTCATAAAAAAATGACTCAAAGACTATTTCAGTAACTTTGTAATTGACGTCGTTACCAATAAAATCCATCAATTCAAAGGGGCCCATACGAAAACCGCCCACGTGCTTCATGGCCCAATCAATTGTTGCCCTGTCGGCTATGCCCTCTTCAAAAATTCGCAATGCCTCGCTATAGAATGGACGTGCAATACGATTTACGATGAAGCCGGGCGTGTCCTTGGCAAGCACCGTTGTTTTTCCCCATCCGTCTATCAGAGCGCGCGCAGAGTGGGAAACCAGGTCGCTGGTCAAAAGTCCTGGAATTATCTCTACAAGTGGCATAATTGGCGCGGGATTAAAAAAGTGAATGCCAATGACGCGCGAAGGATCTCGGCATGAAGAAGCGATGGAGGAGATAGATAAAGAGGAGGTGTTGGTTGCAAGCACCGCCTCTGGCTCAACTAGATTTTCAACTTTGGAAAATAAATCTTGCTTTGCTTTCAAAACTTCAATGATTGCTTCAATAATCAATCCGCAGTCGCGAATAGCGTCAACATTATCTGCCAAGATAATTCGCTTCATCAAAGAACGTGCGGCAGTCTCGTCGAGTTGTCCTTTTTCCACCTGACGTTTGAGCGATTTATCTATTGCGCTCTGTGCTTTTAAAATTTGCTCGGGGTTACTATCGTAAAGCACAACTGAGTGGCCGTGACTGGCGGCCAGTTGCGCAATCCCCCCTCCCATGGCGCCTGCACCGAGAACAGCAATTTGGGTGGTGACATCTAGTTTTTTTACCGATTTCATATGCCTCTAAACTGAGGGGGTTTTTTCGCCATAAAGCTTGTGACCCCTTCGCGATAGTCATGTGTACTTCCAGCTTCGCGCTGAAGCTCTGCTTCGAGTGCAAGCTGCGTCTCTAGGTTGTTGGACCAGGAAAGATTAAAGGCTCGCTTGGTTAAACCAAACCCGCGAGTTGGTTGGCTGGCAAGTTGAGTGCACATGGTTTGTGCCCCAGGCAAAAGGTCGCCTGGCTCGAATATTTTGTAAACGAGGCCAGCATTTTGGGCTTCAGATGCACTTAGTTTGTCTGCCAAAAAAGTAAGTGCAGTCGCGCGAGCCATTCCAACAAGTCGTGGCAGAAGAAACGTCCCACCGCTATCTGGAATTAAACCAACTTTTGAAAACGATTGAATAAAGCTGGCCTGAGCCGAGGCCACGACTATGTCGCAGGCAAATGCCAAGTTTGCTCCAGCACCAGCGGCTACTCCGTTGACTGCGCAAACTACTGGTTTTTCGATATTTCTAATGAGGCTGATTATTGGATTGTAGCACTCAAGTACAATTTGTCCTAAATCGGGTAATGAACCATCAGGTCTTGGGCCAACTTCAGACAAGTCTTGACCAGCGCAGAACGCACGACCCGCACCTGTAAGCAAAACGGCGCGCACTTCTTTATCGTTGTGAGCCCGTTCAAATGCGGCCTTCAGCTCTAGGCTCATAGCGCGATTAAAGCTGTTCAGAACATCAGGACGATTAAGGGTAATAGTAAGAACTGCAGACTGTAAGTTACTAACCACTGAGGATGTCGACATACGATAGTTCTGCAAGGCTAGACGATAAAGGATCAATTACTTTAGAGGAGCTTTAGAACGCATCAGAATTTAACCCCACTGGACGAAAAATGGAAGGAATTCGCCCTGCTTCTTTCATTTGATAGTTTGCGCTAAACGTGCCAACAATCTAAAGGCCCTTGGTCCAGAACTGAGAGCATATAATACAAACAATCATAGGTGACATTGTGACTGCTGTTTTAAATGGCTTTGATTGGCCCCAGATTGCTTACATGGCTTTAGTATCGCGTGGTATTGACCAGATTGAAGAAACTAAGTTGGTTCCTGAAAAGAAAGTGCTCTACCAGTTCACTGCCCGGGGACATGATGTGCCACAAATTATGTTGGGAAGCCTCCTAGCCCACCCACATGACGCAGTAGGAGCCTACTACCGCTCGAGGCCTATGCTTTTAAGCCTTGGACTAAGTTTGGCTGATGCCTTTGCAAGCCCCATGGGCAAATCGGGCGGCTTTAGCGATGGCCGCGACATTGGAGTGGTATGCAATTTGCCTCCTCGAAGCGGCAAAGGCCCAATTGTAATGCCCATGTCGGGAGACGTCGGTTCACAGTACACACCCATAGCCGGCTGGGCCCAATCAATACAGTATCATCAAAAAGTACTAAAAGACGCTGCCTATAAAGGAGCAATAGGAGTTGTACTTGGCGGAGACGCCTCAGTTGCGACAAGTGGATTTTGGTCCGCAATTACAATAGCTACAACCCTAAAATTGCCGATGCTCTTTTATATTGAAGATAATGGCTATGGCATTTCGGTGCCTTCTACCTTTCAAACTCCGGGAGGAGACATCTCCAAAAACTTGGCGTCTTTCACGAATCTAAAAATTTGGAGCGGGAACGGATCCAACACTGAAGAAGCAGGCAGCCTGATGCAAGAGGCTGTGCACTACGTTCGAACCGCCAACGCAGGCCCCGCACTATTAAGGCTTACTGTGCCGCGTCTTTCTGGGCACTCTGGGCAAGATACTCAAGCGTATAAGCCAAAAGAGTTTATTGAAGCTGAAAAAAGCCGGGATCCGCTTGTGGCGTTGCAGAAGTATCTTGTGCCTGCTGCTATTAGTCCCGCCGAGTGGGAGAAGATAAGTGCTAAGGCCGAAACCGATGTGCAGTTGGCATTGCAATCTGCGCTTGAAAGGCCGGAGCCAAACTGCGAAACCGTCAAAAAATACCTGTATTCCGAGAATAGACCTGACGGAACGGTAGATGTGCAAGGAATAGGGGGACTTCTCAGTGCTGGAATAGCTCCCGCACCCGGCTTATCTGAACCTCAGCCTGAGGCTACTCGAATAAACCTTGTCACCGCAGTAAGACGCACCCTTGAGCATGAGCTAAAAATAAATCCCCGCGTAGTCGTGTTTGGTGAAGATGTAGGTCCGAAAGGCGGAGTGCATGCCGCCACTTTGGGATTACAGGAAGCTTTTGGCAGTGACCGGGTGTTCGACACTTCGCTCTCAGAAGAAGGAATTATCGGACGCGCAGTAGGCATGGCCATATCGGGACTCATGCCCGTTGCAGAAATCCAGTTTCGAAAATATGCAGACCCTGCTCAAGAGCAGCTTAATAACTGCGGAACTATGCGCTGGCGCACAGCGAACCGTTTTGCGGCGCCCATAGTTGTCCGAATGCCCGGCGGATTCTCAAAGTGCGGAGATCCTTGGCACAGTGTTTCTGGCGAGGTTCTGTGGGCACATGCTCCTGGCTGGCAGGTTTGTTATCCAAGTAATGCTGAGGATGCAGTTGGGCTACTTCGTGCTGCTTTGCGAAGTAACAACCCTACGATATTTTTTGAGCATCGCCACATGCTAGATGCGAGTTGGGCACGTCGGCCTTACCCCGGAGATAACTTTCTATTGCCACTGGGGAAGGCCAAACGCCTCCGCGAAGGTTCTGACCTCACACTTGTTTCCTGGGGGGCCCTTGTCGAGCGCTGTGAGCAGGCAGTAGATGAAAGCGGCTTAAGCGTTGATCTTCTCGATTTACGCTGCATCATGCCGTGGGACAAAGAGGCAATTTTAGATTCGGTCAAACGCACGCGGCGTCTGCTTATTGTGCACGAGGATGGATTAACGGCTGGCTTTGGTGCTGAAATTGCCGCTGTTGTTGCCGAACAAGCTTTTTTTAATCTCGATGCCCCCGTTTCCCGAATGGCAGTGCCTGATGTGCCAATTCCTTACAATGTGCCGCTTATGGAATCCATATTGCCATCGGTTTCTGGCATTCGCGAAAAGCTTGCCGAGCTCATTGGTAGCTAAACAGAAGCAGGGTAGAATCGCGTTGGGTGTAGATGCAGTCATCCGCATTTTTTTGAAAAGGTGAAGAATCGCTTTCAGTGAAAAAATTTGGGAACGGCGCCGCGCAGTAACGATTTGCATCGTTTTAACGCGGCACCGTTTTGAGAACCTACACCTGGACTTCAGATTCGCACTCCGAAGATCCTACACCACCACCACTGGAAGATGCCTCGCGGCCACGGTGGTTGGAAGATGTCGAAAAAGTCGTCCTTCACCATGAGCACCACGGATCTCATCTGGTGCCGCCTGCGCATGCTTGTGAAAAGCACCACGACGGTGATGAGAAAGCCGAGCACTCTGAACGTAGCTGCGAGGAGCATCAGTACAATGGCGATGGCGAGCGTCGTTCTCACTCCAACGAGGAGGAGATTGACCCAATCTTGACTTGTGGGACCCAGCAGTATGATTCCGAGGTGTGCGAAGTACAGCACCAGGAAGCAAACAACCCAGGCGCCCAGAGCTTTGAGTTGGTTATGGAACATGAGGAAAGTCTCCGTGTGTGGAAAGGTGAAACAAAGCCTACAGTGAAGCCTTCAGTGCATTTTGAATCACTCTAGGCTTTGCTCCACCGAAACCTCTTAGAGAACCAGAACTGAAAGCGACTCTTCAAGGCTGGTTGGGCTTATCTGTCCTAAACAGCATTGAAGGTCGCTCGAAACTCAACTACACGAATTAAATTGTGAATGAACACTCTATGGGTAATATTATGAGAGGAAATTGCAAGGCAGTCGCCTATGCTTAATACTTGTAATCATTACAATATGTTGTGAATGGTTGCGAATAGCTATTTTCATTCAAGAAGGCTCAAATTAAGCTCATTCGGTGTGACTGAGTAGGAGAGCTTCTATGGTTCAAAACCCGCGCATTTTGGTTATTTCTTTTTTCTTGGCTATTATTTTCGCAACTGCAGTAGCTGCAGATATCCCGGGGGCAAAAGACCCAGCCGGAATCAAACGTTACGAGGGCAGCACGATTATTCGTTTTGAAGATCTCGCCTATGAGCAATATGTCTTGCCGCTTGGCAAAATGACTAAGTTCGACTTTTCGTCAAAGGAAGGCGAATACGAAAAATCAGAAACACTTGAAGGAAAGCTTACTCGCGTGTCGTATCGAGTCCCAGATACGCAGCGCTCTAGCCTTGAAGTATTTCGAAATTATCAAAATGCATTGACCGAAGCGGGCTTTGAAATTTTGTGGCAAGCCAGTGGTAAGGCCCAATTGGGGAACGCCTTCACCAGTCGCTACCAGACCCTAAGAGATAACGATCAGCTTTTTTCGTATAGCGACGCGCAAACCCATTTTTTAACTGCTCGAAAAGCAAGTGAAGGCCTATATGCCGCGCTTTTTGTGACCAAGTATGACTATGGCTTAAAGCGAGGTGTGGTAGTTGAGAAAGGAGATCCTCTGATTCAACTTGATGTAGTCCAGAATAAAAAAATGGAAGAGAAAATGGTCTTGGTCAGTGCCTCTGAAATGGCCAAGGCCATTGATCAAAAAGGAAGCGTCTCTCTTTATGGAATTTATTTTGATTTTAACAGCGCAGCGCTTAAGCCCGAATCTGACGCGGCGCTTTCAGAGATTGCAAAGTTATTAACTGAAAAACCGGAACTTAAGTTACTGGTGGTTGGGCACACCGATAATATTGGATCTTTCGATGCTAACCGAGATCTCAGTTCAAGGCGGGCAGCAAGTGTGATTGCAGAGCTTTCCGCAAAATATTCGGTAAACGAGTCACGACTTACCGCATTTGGCGCTTCATTTGCAGCTCCAGTGGCAAGCAATAGCTCAGAAGAAGGGCGAGCAAAAAATAGAAGAGTAGAGTTGGTAGAAATTAATAGCGCTCACAATAGCGCACAACGATAAGAAGGCTTTCAGAATTGGAGTAGTGTTGCGTCCATGGTGCCTAATCCTCTGCCTAATCCTCAAAGAGAGGATTAGGGATGCTGATGGGCTTCCCTCGAGGACGGTACTGCACAAAAAGTTTGTGGCTTTTTGCGCAGCAGAGCGTCAATCCTTTGAGCTAGAACGAGGGTTAGTCGTCCCAGCCCAGAACCGCATTGACCATGCTTTTGCCACCTTCGGCCATGCTTGCCAAGACCGCTTGCGCGCCCTTGACGAACAAAACTCCGAAGACAAGCCAGTTTAGAAGCGCAAGCGGCACAACCGTTGGCGCTTCAACAAGGACACTTTGCTCTTCGTAGCCTTGACCAATCAACAGTACCAGGGTTTCGAAACCCAAAAGCACGATGGAGCTCGCCCCGGTCAGAAGGTAGGCTGTGCCGACAAGCTCGAGAGTGATCGATTTGAGAAGCTTTGGATCTTCTCCCCACCGCCGCCGCAGACTGTTGTAGACCAGACTGCAAACGCCCAGCAGGAGAAGCGCCAGCAGCTTCCACTGTTCAGTGTCGTAGCTCAGTTCGAAGACGTTTTTAGCCAGCGACACTGACCTACCATTTTTTCCGTTCAAGAACTCGAGGTTCCAGAGAATCTCGTGATCGAGAGCCAGAAACAGGACGACGGAGACGAACGCAATTTGCCAAGTCCGCATGGGACTCCTTTCGGGGCTGATGCCCGGGTTAAACCTTATGTCGAGAGAATGCGACCATCGCATCCCCGGCCTATGCAGGGGCCCTGTCGCTAGCATTTTGCGGCAGAACCAACATCGGTCGGGGCCGATAATCACCGAATTGCTTTAAACAATTCTATAAGCCTTCTACCCACTTAGGTTGTGAAAGAGAGGAGAGTAAAATACTCAATCCTAAAGCGCCTCTATACTATAATATTTTATTCAACTATACAAATAAATATTGAAATTTGTTGACTATTTTCTACCTAAAACGCAGCCTAACGAGGCAAATACGGGTTCTTCGATTATGGATTATTTTTGGCTCTGCCTCGCGGCATTTTTGGCCGGGTTTGTCGACTCGGTAGTTGGTGGAGGCGGACTCGTTCAGCTTCCAGCTTTACTTCTTTGTCTCCCGCAAGTTCCGATTGTCACCTGCTTTGGAATTAATAAATGTAGCTCAATATTTGGCACTGCGCTGGCCAGTTATCGTTACGCCCGAGCAGTCAAAGTTGACTGGGGAGTTTCTGGTCGTGCCATGGTCACCGCATTTATTTTTTCATACTGTGGGGCGCGTTCCTTACATCTACTCGATAAAGAGCTCATTAAACCATTAGTTGTTGGGCTTTTGGTGCTTGCGCTCGTTTATACCAGCATCCGCAAAGACTTTGGTTCAATGCAAAAACCCCAAAGAACTAAGCGCGCCAGGTACTTTTTTGCCTATGTGGTAGGGATGCTGCTCGGATTTTATGATGGATTTTTTGGTCCAGGCACCGGCAGTTTTCTTATTTTAGCCTTCGTGGGTATTCTTGGATATGACTTTTTGCAAGCCTCTGCTGCTGCAAAATTTATTAATCTTGCAACTAATTTGGCCGCTGTCCTGTATTTTGCCTGGACCAAGTCAATTCTCTATGAGTACGCGCTTCCGATGGCTGCATGTAATATGTTGGGGGCGCAATTCGGGGCCAAAATGGCAATTTTTAAGGGGAGTCAATTTGTCAGGGCATTTTTCCTTGTTGTCGTAACGCTCCTGATCCTTAAGTTGACCTTTGAAATGTAGGGTTATAGTTTTAGTGATCTCAAAATTTTTTAGTGGTTTCAAACTTTATGTTACGCGAAATATGCATGCCGACCGGGCAACAAGAGGGAACCGAGTCAATAATTGCTCGTTGGTTAAAGCAAGAAGGCCAAGCGGTGCGGGCCAATGAGCCACTTATCGAAATAAACACTGATAAGGTTGTGGTTGAAGTGCCAGCGCCTTGCGACGGTATCATTGCGGAAATTATTAAAAAGGAGGGCGCAAAAGTAGAGCCTGGAATGTTACTTGGGAAGGTACATGAAGGTGCGGTTGCGGACCCAAAGGAACAGAAGCAAGTAAGTGCAGCACCGGTTAAAGCGCTCTCCACCAGCGGAAATTTACAGGGCCGAGCAGATTTAAGCCCTGCGGTCAAAAAACTCATCAAAGATAATGGTCTTAACGTCGCAGAAATTAAAGGCAGCGGAAGAGATGGAAGGATTACTGCCGAAGATGTTGAAGCTGCGATTGTAGCTCGTAAGCCCGCCTGTGCTGTAGCTACTCAGCGAACTGGCAAATTAGTGCCGCATGATCAAATGCGTAAGAGTATTGCAGCTCACATGGTCGAAAGCATGCGGCTCGCACCGCATGTTACCTCTGTATTTGAGCTGGACATGACTCAAGTAATCGCGCACCGAAATGCCCAAAAAAGCGAGTTTGAGAAACGCGGAGTCAAACTAACCTTTACCGCGTATTTTGTGCATGCTGTGGCTCGTGCACTCAAAGCTGTTCCCCAAGTAAATAGTCGTTGGCATGAAGACGCCATCGAAATATTTGATAACTGTAATGTGGGAGTGGCGACCGCGCTTGAGGAAAAGGGCTTAATTGTTCCAGTAATACAAAGCGCTGAAAAAATGGATCTTTTTGAAATTGCCTCCACTTTGCAGCGCCTCATTGACAAGGCGCGACTTGGAAAACTTGAACCAAAAGACGTACAGGGCGGTACGTTCACTATTTCCAATCATGGGGTGTCTGGAAGTTTGTTGGCGACGCCCATTATCATCAATCAACCCCAGTCAGCTATCTTAGGAATTGGCAAACTTGAAAAACGGGTTTGTGTGGCAGACGTGAATGGAATTGAGCAATTTGTTGCCAGGCCAAAGGTTTATGTAACGCTGAGTCTCGATCACCGGGCGTTAGATGGATATGTGGCGAATTCCTTCCTCTCGCATTTTATAAAGACGCTTGAAGAACTTAGTTTCTAGTACCGAGTAAAGAAAGTGTTCAGGAACAGTGCTTTTGGAGCACTAGTGGTCCCACGATACTCTTTAAGGTTGATGGGTTCCAATTAACTTAACCCGGGAACTGGCAATGAAATTTTCGTTTCAACATCCGCAGCTTCCAATTATAGCTAGCCGTTCTACCTGCTCTCCTCTGCGAATCTGAAGCGTGCCCGTCATCATTTTAAATAGACAGTCTTCTTCAGGATGTGGACAGCTCTTGGGAGCTTGAAGGTAAATTGAAACATCGATATTAGGCCCAGAATATTCCAGAAGACCCCTGCCACCGAGTTCACTCGGAAAATTCTCAGATTTAACCTCTAAGCGTTGCGGGCCGGTTTTAAGACCTATCCAAGGAGATCTGTCCGAATTAAAGACTAAAATGTAACCGTTAGCGATCAGGTCTTCTGTGGTGTAAGAGCACCCAGGCTCAGATTCTATTTCGCCTGGAATCTCATCAGGGAGTTTACTGAGAAGTGTGCTTTCAGAAATTGTTTTGACGGTACGAACGCCGCAGCCCGAAAAAAGCCAGATTGGCGAGATGATGAATACCAAAAAGATACGTCTATAAATTCGAGACAAATTCATTTTAATCGTCAATTCCTTGCACTCTATCTTTAAGGCATGGAAATTCGCTCCGATATGAAGTCACTTGGCCTATGTCAAAATCGCCAAGCATTAAGTGTTCGCTGCTGCCGGCTTCCTGCAATATTTCTCCGCGTGGAGATACATAAAGAGACTGACCGTTATACTCAAGGCCACCGCCTTGTCCAATACGATTTAACCCAATGACAAAAGCTTGATTCTCGATTGCGCGCGCAATTAATAAGGCTCTCCAGTGGGCTACTCTGGCCATAGGCCAATTCGCAACTACCACAAAAACGTCGGATGAGGGTGCAAGGCGGGACCAGCACACAGGAAAGCGTAAATCATAACAAATAAAAAAACTAAACCGTACGCCATTTAAAGATAAGGTGAGCGGTCCAGAGCCGCGTTCGAAACGCTCATTTTCTCCTCCGTATCCAAACAAGTGGAGCTTGCTGTAGCGACCCAGTATGTCGCCGTTTTTCACAACGATAAGCTGATTCCAGGGTTTGCCACTCGGCGCCTGTGATAAAAAGCTACCGGCGATTGTAATGGGAACTTGGGTGCTTATCTCTAAAAGTCCAGCTTCTGTTTCTTGGCCAACTTTTAAAGCGGCCTCGGCATCGAGAAGTGAAAATCCTGTGGAGAAGGTTTCCGGCAACAATAACATTTCGGCTCGCTCGTTCTGCGCTTTTTTTGCGAAAGAGAAGGCGGCCGCCAAATTAGCCTGAGGATTATTCCAGTGTATGTCGAATTGGGCCGATGCGATACGCACAGAGACACCCCCATTATTGAGAAAGCTAAGTTAAGGTCTTAGGCAATTGATAGCGCGCCACAAGATGTGAGCTACGATGTCGAGAGCAGTCCCTAACTTGTGTCACCCTTAGCGTATTTTTGCGTGAGAGGGCCATTAAGTAAAGCATTAGTGATTTCAAAATGCGTCAGCGGCAACGGGGCCAGGTGCTTGCAATTCTAGGCCAAAGTTTCATACTCATTTAAGGTAATTTAAGGTAGGCTACTTGGTACATCTTTAGGGGAGTGGGCATGGACGTACAAAAGTTATTTGCCGAGAGAATAGGCGGCCAACAGTTCGGCAAGGTCAGTCAGACTTTTAAGTTCACTCTTATTGATAATGCGAAAAGGGCTTTTATTGCGGCGCACCCAGAACTTCCGGTCATTGACATGGGAGTAGGCGAGCCTGAAGAGCTAGCCCCTCAGCCGATAATTGAGACTCTATCGAAAGAATCACAGATTCGGGCCAATCGAATTTATCCATGTAATGGGACATTGCCATTTAAGGAGGCAGCGGCTCGCTATATATCTCGTTTGCTCGGAATTTCGATAGATCCAATCAGCGAGATAATGCATTGCATCGGAGCAAAAGCCGCATTGGCACAAATACCTTTTGCTTTTGTAAACCCAGGGGATGTAGTTCTATCAACTTCACCAGGATACCCCACCTTGCCGAAAGTGGCGAGTTGGCTTGGTGCGGAGGTGTTGAACCTGCCGCTAAGGCGTTCCAATGGATATCTCCCCGACATGGAAGAGCTTTATCGCTTGGTTCAAACTCGCAAACCAAAACTGCTGCTTTTAAATTATCCAAATAACCCCACTGGCGCTTTGGCGACTCGGAAATTTTATAGCGAAATAGTCGAGCTGGCCCATCATAAGCAGTTTCTTATTGTCCAAGACGCGGCCTACGCTGATTTAGTTTTTGGTAGCCCTTATGAGTCGCCCTTGCAGGTTGATGGGGGTAAGGACGTATGTTTGGAGATTTATTCACTCTCCAAGGGCTACAATATGCAGGGTTATCGATTGGGGTTTGTCGTAGGCGCGGCCCCACTCATAAAGGCTTTTGGTCTTGTTAAAGACAATACCGATAACGGCCAATTTATTCCTATCCAACTTGCAGGCGCAACTGCCTTGGATTCTTGCGGTAGTTATTTGTCTTATAACTGCGAGAAATATCTGCGGCGCATGCAAAAAGTCTCTGAAGTGCTCGTCCGCGCCGGAATTCCCTGTGCGCCTTCGCCTGGCACATTTTTTCTCTATGTTGCAGTACCCGAAGAATTTAGAGGAAAGGCTTTTAGCTCAGCGCAGGAGTTTACTGACTATCTTTTGGTTAATTTTGGATTGGTCACTGTTCCCTGGGATGAGGCGGGCCCACATATTAGGCTTTCTATGACCTTTGAAGTGGGCACCGAAGAATTTCCGACTGAAGATTCAGTTGTCGGCACCCTTGCGAAGAGGATGGGCCTATGAAGCACCTAGATTTTCGCAAACTTCAAGGTTGTGGAAATAGTTTCGTAGTGTCGGCCTATGAAAAAGTGCAGGCATTGGTGAAAGATAAAAGTGAATTTGCACGTAGCATCTGCAGTGCTTCTCATGGACTTGGAGCGGATGGCTTTTTTGTGGTCACTGAACCGCAAGCTGGCCTGTGCCGAGTAGAAATGTTTAACCCTGATGGAAGCCTCATGGGCATGTGCGGCAATGGCGTACGCTGCTTAGCGCGTCATCTTGTTCTTGAAGGCTGGTTGTCAGAGGGTAGTGGGAACATTGATTTTGAGGTGGAAGAAAGAAGAGTTTCCTGCGCCTACACCGAGTCCGGTCGGGTGGTTAAAGTGCAAATGGGTGAGCCATCTGTGGATCCGAAAATTGTCCCCGTCAATTCACCGAAGCTTATGCTTGCTTCTCCCCTCGAATGTGCTGGCAAAAATTTTGAAGTAAGTGCGGTTCATATCGGGAACCCACACTGCGTTATCATGGTGAATGAGGTGGATTCCATTCCACTTTTAGAATTAGGCCCACAAATTGAAAACCATCCACTTTTCCCCAAGCGCACCAATGTTGAGTTTGTTGAGCGTGTATCAAACTCTTCGCTTAAAGTGCGAATATGGGAGCGGGGCGCAGGAGCCACTTTAGCCTCTGGAACCGGAGCTTGTGCTTCAATGGTTATAGCTTATCTTTTGGGCCATACAGGACCCGAAGTAAAAGTGCAGCTGCCGGGCGGAGAGTTACAGGTGAGTTGGCAGGGATGGGGTAGTCCCGTTTTTCTTGAAGGGCCGGCGGAGTCAATTTGCGAGGGGCAGTTCCAATTTGAGTAGTGGGCTAATTTCAAGCTCTAAATCTTGTGGAGTTGTCTGGGGTGCAAATCGAGCCTTTGGAAGCCCATCTTTTCCGATTAAAAATTTTGTAAAATTCCATTTAATTGCTTCTGTACCTAAAATTCCGGGGCAATTGGATTTAAGCCAGGCATATAACGGATGAGAGTTTTCGCCATTCACCTCAATTTTCGAAAACAGCGGAAAGCTAACCCCATACTGAAGCGTGCAAAAACTTTTTATATCAGATTCGGTTCCAGGTTCTTGAGCGCCAAATTGATTGCAAGGAAATCCGAGAATAGTGAACCCCTGCGCTTTAAACTTTTGATACAGCGCTTCAAGTCCCTCATACTGCGCTGTAAATCCGCATTTGCTGGCAACATTCACAATTAAGACAACTTGGCCCTTATAAGAAGCCAGGGGAACCTCTTGACCGTCTATCGAGCGTGCGTTGAATGAGGCAAGAGAAGCGTGGGTATTCATACATTTTTTGTCCATTAGACATGTGAAGGGTAAGTTTCGCTAGAAGTGTTTTTATGCAGAAGCTGCTGAAAAATTTGTGGGAGTAATTTTACTATCATAAAATGTCCTTCGCCTTCAATTTTGGTAAGGCCAGCCCCTGGAATTTTACCTGCCATATAGGAGCTCATTTCGAATGGAACATGCGAATCGGAGTCTCCGTGCCAGAAATGGCAAGGAACGCCAATACCTTCAAGTCTGAAATTCCATTTGCTTGCCATGATGTGCACGTCGTGGGCTGGCCCCCAAGCGCTTCCCGAGAGGGCCAGCGCAAAGTTTCGGGTTAATAAGTCGCTTACCGCGGGTTCGCGCAAAATACACTGATCGTATCGCGGTGATACGAGAGTCAGCCAAGCTACCATCCAGTGCGGGCAGTGCTTTAAAATGGATGAAAGCAAAAAAACAATAGTTCCAACCAATCCTGGTGCAACCAGAGCGGCACGTAACATTATACGATTAAAAAAATGGGCGTTACTAAGGAGCTGAGGGGCCTCGGCAATCGGGCCAAGGCCGCTGACAAGTGAGCAGGCATGGATGCGATTCGGTAGACGTGAGGCGCAGGCTAGCGCAAATGGCACTCCACCGGAGCAACCAACAAGGTAAAACTTATTCAATGTAAGTGAGTCGGCAATTGCTTCCAAATCTTCGCAAAATTCAATAAGGGTGCGGGCTGGGTAGCTAGGGGAAGCGCCAAAACCGGGGCGATCGACGCCAATTAGTCTACAATTTTCTTTTAGTGCCTGTGATTCAGCAAACGCGGCCTCAATCCTTGAGCCAGGAAATCCATGTAAATAGATAATAGTTTTTGTCGACGAGGGATTACCAAATACCTCAAAGGTTAAAGCCCTCTTGCCACGACGAATTGTGTGAACTTCCCCCATATCGCCATTGAAGCAACTCCGGGTGCTCGAGTAAAGTGCCAGAGTCAGGCAGTGTAATTAATTTTTTACACTGGTCAAAGCTGCGCTACTCTAAATTGTACTCGCGAATCAGGCTCAACGCCTCGTCATTGCGCCCTAGAGCCTGCAGAGCCTCCACCAAGCTTTGCGCTACGCTTGAAACACTATCTGGTTCTTCGGCAAGTTCAATTTGTCCGAGAGCTCGTTCTAGGTAGATTAACGCACTTTGGGCCTCGCCGGACGCAAGTAGTAGATCCCCGTAAGCTTGCAGCGCATGGGCCCAGGGCGAATGGCATTCGTTTATCCAAAATTCTGTGTACCTCACGGCCTGGTTAAATGCGCGTTCGGCACGAAGAAGATCTCTCACAGCTCCAAAGGTGTCGATAAGTCGCCAGGCAATATGCGTAGCCTCGTACGGCTCTCCACCAATTTGTTTCTCAAGTAAAGTGAGAGCTTCGCCAGCAACATCTAAAGATTCGGTAAGTAGGGCTGCCTCTCTTAATTGATGAGTAAGCTCCATAATCGCCGGAAGGCTAGAGGCTGCGAGTTTATAGAGTTCACTACTCGGGAGATGCTTACGGCATGATATCGCAATCTGCGCCAGTTCAAACCGGTGCTCCAATCGACTCGTTGCTTTTAGAACCCGAATTTCACCCCATCGGCCCTCAACATCTTGTAGGTCTTCTCCGAGGGCTACAGCAGAGGCTCGGGCACGGCCAAAAACGGAACGGAGTAATTTTTGGGAGGACTCTTGTACGTTGTTATCTAAAAAAAAATGGCCTACAAAGATAAGCCCATCAATATAGCCCACACGAGGTTGTCCAACCCGGGTTGCTGGCAGCTCAAGGAGGCGCTCAAGGAACATATTGACGGACTCTCCATGTAAACTTTTTATTGCGCGCTCAAGCGTTTCAAAATAGGGATTAACTGCGTGGAGTTCACAGAAGATATCGAGTGCAGCCTCCACTTCAGGCCTAAACCCGCTAGGCAATCGCGGTGGGACCGGAGCGCGATCATCGGGACTTGGTGGTGGAATTGAGGGGGACGGCATACAACTACAAGCTGCCCTAAGTTATTAAAGTAATCACAGATAGTAGCAAGGAGCGGCCCCCAACTCAAAGAACTTTCATTAATGATTAAAGTACCTTATTCTAGTAGCCATCTGATAATTCGTAGATTTGAGATAAGTTCTACTAAAAGAAGAGGTTTCGGGGCTATCGGCTGTCAAGCAAAGGCAAATATTGAATTCTCCCTCGATTGGCCTTAATTTTTGTAACGATTTTTTTGGTTTAAATCGAATGACAGATTCTCAGGAAGACGAGACCGTCGAGAGGCCCGAGCGTTCAGCCATTGCTGAGGAAGTGCGCGCCCTTGAGTTAGCTATTTCACGCTCGGTTTCAAAACGCGAGCGTATGCCTCAGCCCACCTTTTGGTTTCTTTTTCATAAACGTATCGAAGAAATTAAGAAAAAAAGAGAGCTCCAGCGAAAAGTTGATGAGATATTAGGCGGAAGCTGAAAGTCCCTTTTTCATGGGGCAGGCTTAAGATCGGTCCCCTAAGCACAAGCACATACAGAGTCATATGCCTGAATTGCCAGAAGTAGAATCAACGGTTCGCTACCTTTCTTCAAGAGTGCTTGGTCATAAAATTTGTGGCGTTGAGGTGCGTTGGTCCCGGACTGTGCAAAGTCCGGGGACAGAAGAGTTTAAGAAGACTTTGTTGGGGGCTCGAATTCTTCAGGTTTCTCGACGGGGGAAATATATTCGTATTGAACTTCAGAGTGTTGCTCAAAAGACTTATTTTCTTTTCTCTCACCTCAGAATGACGGGCAGTTTCGATGTGGTAAAAGCCGAGGCAGTTGGCAGCGCTCATGATCGTGTTGTCTTTGCGCTAAATAACGGAACTGAAGTGCGATTTAGTGATACCCGTAAGTTTGGGCGCTTTATGTTATCCTCCGATCCTGAAGCGTGCACCAAAAAGCTAGGTCCTGAGCCGCTTGATTCAGCTTTTACTCCTGCGGTCTTAGCTTCAGCGCTCAAGTCACGCAAGGGCCGCATAAAATCGGTATTACTCAATCAAAGTGTGGTCGCTGGTCTTGGAAATATTTATGTCGATGAATGTTTGTGGCGTGCAAAAATTCATCCACTAACACCGGCGCTTAAAATTTCGCAGCATCGGATCTTGGACCTGCATAAATCGATTCGCCATGTGCTTGAGGAAGCTATCTCAAAGGCTGGAACAGACTTTGGAGATGGGGTAGTGGACTACGGAATGTATCAGCCAAAGGTGTATGGCAGAACTAAGCAGACCTGTCATCGTTGTAAAGCTGAGATTAAAAGAATAATAGTGGGGCAAAGAAGCACCCATTATTGTCCCCAGTGTCAAAAGAGGTAAGAGGCTTGCATGAGTAAGGCATTTACAAAAGAAGACTCTCAAAACGATGAACAAGATTTTGATGAGGACGCACGGGCTGGAATTCCCGCAGGCGCGAAAAATTATGTTACCCCGGCTGGTGCAAAAAGACTTCAAAAAGAGCTGCTTGATCTAAAGACTAGGCAGAGGCCGGAAGTGGTCAACACCGTTGCTTGGGCTGCCGGCAATGGAGATCGCTCCGAAAATGGAGACTACCTGTATGGCAAGAAAAAACTGCGTGAGATAGATCGGCGTATCCGATTTTTATCTAAGCGTCTTGAATTTGCCGAGGTAGTTGATCCTATTGCAGTCGCCTGTGATCAAGTACGCTTCGGCGCTACTGTTACCATTCGTGATGAAGATGACCGCGAGCGTACATATTCTATCGTGGGCGTCGATGAAGTGGATGTACAGAAAGGCCGAATTAGTTGGGCCTCTCCTTTGGCAAATGCATTAATGAAAGCGCATGAGGGGGATGTTGTACAGTTTAAGTCTCCTAAGGGCATGCAAGAGATAGAGGTAGTCTCCATCGTTTACAAAGAAATAGAGTAGTATTTTCAGGGCGAACGCATTAAAAATAAATTGATATGGTGGTTCCGAAGCTTATAGGGTCGCCAAGCTGCACATATTTTTTTGGCTCAAAGTTCGGGGGTTCATTTCCAAAAAAGAATCCTCGCACCGCGTACTTTTGATCGAGTACATTTCTACCCCAGACTGTCCAGCTCCAGGAAGGAGTGCGATAGCCTAAACTTACGTTCAAAAGCTCATAGGCTGACGATTTTTCTGAGTGACTGTCATCGAAATAAAAGTCGTCTTTGCCTTGCATGGCAACACGAGTGAACCAATTTTCAGTAGCTTGATACTCAACACCAAGTGAATATTGCCAGCTTGGTGCATGAGATTGTTCTCGTCCATCTAAATCGGCATTGGAAAGGGGTACTTCAGTATATTTCGTGCTGAGAATCGCGCCGCTGCTCAGAAGACTTAACTGCGGTGAGAGCTCATATACTACGCGACCTTCGAGCCCCAGATTTTCGCCTTCAGCCACACTTGAAGTTACATAAGAAAATGCAAGCGGATCGTTTGGATCATACTGAAACGCAAATTTGAGTTGGGCATCGTCCCGCTTCCACAAAAAGGCAGCAATTTCAGTAGTAAGTCTATTATCGAAAAAATGCCCCTTAATTCCAGATTCAAGGCTGATTAGGCTTTCAGGCGAGAAAATACGTTGTTCATTCGGAATGCGAGTTCCGGGGTTAATGCCGCCGCCTTTTACTCCTCGCGCAAGTGTAATGTATGCCCGCGCCTGGGCGTTGAGGTCTTGAGTGAGTGAAGCAGAGCCGCCCCACATAAGATCTTCTGGATAAAACGCTGAGGGCCTAGAATCGAGATACCTCATGTCTCGCTGCTCAAGCCGCGCACCTAGTATAAAGGCGCTGCCTTTTCGAAGCGGAACTTCATATTCAGCAAAAGCCGCGTAGGTTTTTGCTCGATATTCACTTGCCAGGTCTCGATATTGAAAGTTATCCGCAAATTCGGAAATTTCAGTTTCCTCATTTAATCGCTGCATGTACGTTCCAAGAAGCCAACGGCGCGTGAGCCCACGCACGTACAATTCTGGGTTGCTGCGCAGCCGCAATTCCTCTGAAAACTGGCTCCTTTCTCGTACACTTTGGAATTCATAATCGTAGGGGGCATAAGGCTCCCAAAACGGATTATTGCCCCAATCTCCGTCATAAGCGTAGGACTGGTTCGCATCAAGGACGCTTGTGGTCGATTCAAAAATGAGGTCGTTTGAAAGTGCAAGCGAGGCCTTGAGTGAAGCGCCGTTTGCCTGCAATTCGTCTTTGCCGGGCCGGTCTGACTGAGTCGTAAAACTATTGTCTATAGTAAAAACATCATACCCATCGTTATTGTCGATATGAATAAACTTTAAATCAATGGCGCTTTCCGCAGATGGTTTTGCTGAAAGCGCAAGGCGAGTGTTGCGCTCGAGCCGCTGATTGGTGTCATCGCTGTTTAAGAATTTATTATTACGAAAACCATCTTGATACATGGCGGCAGAGGAGAGTCGAAAAAGGAGTTTATCATTACCTTGTAATACTGGCCCTGTAATAGCAACTCCTGCACTCTTTAAAGAGTCATTTCCCACACCAAGTTCAATAGTTCCACCATACTCGCTTTTTGGCTTATTCGAATCTAGTCGAATTAATCCAGCCAAAGCGCTGGCTCCGTAGCGTGTGCCCTGAGGCCCACGCAAAATCTCAAGTTGCATCGTGTCGAAAAAGGTAATTGGAAGTCCTAATCCCGAGAAATCTATATCGTCTACAATAAGTCCAACGGAGGGGTTCGGTGCGCCCTCGTATTGTTCAAATTCTCCAATTCCACGAATTTGAAAAAACCTTGGCGCGTTGCTGCCGCCCGCATAGTTTATGCCTGGCAGGTCAGTAAGCGCCTGAGAGAGCTGATAACTCGCATTTTTCTGGAGTTCATCTGCGGAAAGTATAGTGGCCGAGCCTGGCAACTCGAAGAGCGAAATCTCCTGAGTTGCCCCGTACAGCATAATTTCAAGGGGCTCTATAGACGGCGCTGCGGCCTGAAATTCCTGGCCCCATGCGTTACCGGAGGAAAGCAAAGTCCCAAAAACGATACATTTCAAGAATATATTACGGGTAGTCATGATGATCCTCCCTTCGCTGGCATTATCCAGATCAGGTTCAAAGGGTTTCGCTCCTCATGAGCGTCTCAGGCCTTCGGCCTCCCCTGTATGTAAGGGAACCTTAGATCAAGTTTTTGTACTTTGCAATTAGCGTGGTGCTTCTGTAGCGGAATCATTGTTACACTTAGAGCGCGTAACAAATTTGGAGCGACGAGGTGAATCGCCGAGTTTCTTTGTTCATCGCCATAGTTTTGAGTTGGATAAGCCTTATTTGGTTATGGCCTAAGTCTATCTTCTTTTTCTGTTTTGACGATGCATTTTACTATTTCGAAATTGCGCAGCGTCTAAGCCAAGGTCAGGGGGCAACTTTTGACGGATTAAATTACACCAATGGCTTTCATCCATTGTGGCTGCTTTTATGCGTGCCAGTATTTTGGGCAGGGCTAGCTGGAACAATAGCGGTGCAGCTTATTCTTAGCCTGCAATTTGCTTTAGCTGCCGTGATGCTGTTTTTATTGCTGAAGCCTGTAATCACGAAACAGGTAGCTGCTGGGTCTTTCCTCGTAATCATCATTGTTTCAGTTATTATTCACCCGTTTCTTGTTAAAGTTTTTGTTAATGGCCTTGAGTCAGTGCTTTATTGTTTCATATTGGCTTTGCTCTTAAGGCAGTTAACAAGCATTGGTGACAACGAGCCTGGGCTTTTATTAAAAAGGGTGGCATTTCATTCTCTTTTAGTGTCACTAGCGTTCTTGGCGCGCACTGACGCACTCTTTTTGTGGATAAGCATTTTTGGGATACAACTTTGGCAGGTAAGCCAGTTTGGAAGCAAAATTCTAAAACCATTTTTGCGCTTCTGGATACTGCCTGCCACTACGGCAGTCATATATTTTTCTGCTAATTATTATTATTTCGGAGTGCTGACCCAAGTTAGCGGGCAGCTGAAGCGAGTTCCACTACACTTTGATAATGTAAGCTTATCGATCTTAGTGTTTGCGGTGCTCGTAGCATTTGCCGCAAAAGCGGCTCGAAGCAAAAATTTGTCCCGTACAGCTTTATTTACTCGTCAGACCTTTGTTTTTGTTCCCTTTTTAGCCTGCTTAATTTCTTACTACAGTTTTTTGCAAGGTTTTAAAGCACTTTGGTATTTTGCCCCTGTAGTGCTTTATTTGTTGAGTCTGTTTATTACCTTTGCTTCTGATCTTTTAGAGCAAGCCGGCAGTGACCTGAAAACTCGCAGCAAAATCGGCTTACTTCTGGCCATGCCGTTCTTTTTGAGTGCCATGCTCTCTTGGCGTAGTTTTGCAAGTAGTGGCAGCATTCAGATGGGACTGGCTCACCAAAGTGCTGCCAAATGGATTTCCGAGCATTTGCCTCCTCAAGCAATTTTAGCTTCATGGGATGCGGGTATCCTCGGTTTCTACACAAAGCAGCCGGTGGTTAATGTTGATGGGGTAGTGAACTCTGCCCAATTTTTAGAAGCTCTAAAAACACGCACGGCTGGGCTATTTCTTCGTAATCAGCAAGTTGCTTGGCTCGTTAACCACACCCTTAATAACGCAGACTCCGAGCGTAAAGAGCAGCTTGAGCTTGATGCATTTTTTGCATCGGCGGGCCCTGTTCACTTTGAAACAATCAAATCCTGGCCCTTCCAGTTCTACGGAATGACGAACCGACATCAGTTTGGCCAGCACGACATGGCTGTTTTTTTAAGGCGAATTGAATTTGAAAATTGAGCAGTGCCAGCTCCCCCTTTTATTCAGCCAATCTGGATAGTTAAAATACTCTTTGACTTCGGCATTTAGAGCGCGTAGGTATTTTCCCTATGTCGTATCCTGATGTAAGCGCTTCCGTGTTGCGTACCCGCATTGAGAGTCAGTTGGCCCAGTTTGGGCCACAGCCAGAATTGTCTGAGCTGAAAGCTCCTCAGCGGCAAAAATTTGAGACTCTATGTGCGAAACAGCAAGCACTTACTGTTGCCTGCGACCCTAAAGCACAAATTGAACTATATAATGAGGCGTTCAAATCACCAGACCGTTGGGGTAATACTTTCGTACGACTTGGAGACATTTCGAATGTGCCAGGAGTTGGGATTGAGGGGGAAAAATTACGATCTCTCATTTGGAATGCGCTTTTAGGTAGGGACGTTCGAGAGTTTAAAAGGTTCCAAGAGATATTTTGTAGACCGGAAGACTACGTCGTTCCGCGATTTCTTGTTGCGGGCACGACCGAACATCGCTCAAAAAAAGCGCTTGGACAAGCCTCGCCTGAACACCTGTTTCGCTTCGATGCAGTTGCGCGTACCGCCTGTGTTTCGGTGCTTGGCACCCTCGTTAGTCCCGACAGAATTTCAAATTCGCTCTGCGAGCACCTTGGACTATATGATCCAGGCGCCTTAAAAGGTGATCCGTTTGCGCGCCTAATTGCCAAAGCAAAATTGCCTGTGCTTACCACCGTAAAACTTATCTGGGATGCTAGTTTGGCGTTTCGAGGGAGCGGACGTATTCGAGTGATTGCTGCACCGAGCGAGCGAGTAAGAGGGTTATATAAGTCGGCCAACGTGAGTGTGCCTGAAGCCTCAATTGGTAAAGTGCTTATTAGTAGGGAGTTGCCAGGTGGGAAAGAGGGGTCTTGGATCCGCCGCGGGGTACAGTATTTTTCAGATCCGCATGGAAGTTTACGGCGTGCTCAACATATCGATACCCAATACCAAAGCGAAGTTCGGGCATTAGCAGGAATTGAGACTAACTTAAGAACTTTAGCGCAGCGAATCGATAAAAACTGGGGAGATGCAAATGCTGACCTTAAGGAGCATCTTTTGTACGAGGCAAAAAGCGCAATTGCTGAGGCTGTGCAGCACCTCGGTAAGCCTCAAGATGCTCAAAAGCGGCGCGCAAAAGAATTGCTTGGTGCTGCGGCTTCGTTTCGCGATAGTCGCGACCGACTTAATCCAAGTGCCGTGCTTACCCGTGTTGCAAATGCCGTTCGAAATTTAGGCATTCGAGTGCAAGGCACGCAAATGCGGGGGCGATATATTCATCAAGACGGGGCTCAGTTTTTTGAGGAGGTGCAGCGGGCTCGGGCCGCAATTCAGCTTCTGGGTGAAAAAATTAGTCACTTTGTGGCTCCAACTCTGCATGGTTTGGTGCTTTTTAAGCCCGAGTTTCCGGAGAAGAAAAGAGCCGCGCAAACGAAGCTTGCTTTGGCGCGATTTGGAATTAATCCTAGCCAATATGGGATAAGCACTCGAGCGCCCTACGCGCTTTTGGCTGCTAAACTACAAGAGCAGTACGACGCATTAGAAGTAGGTATGCTTCGAGGTCAGCGCGAGATGGCATATAAAGCTCTCGTGAAAATGTTTTTGGTCGTAAAATATCATGCGGTGTATGAGAGTCTTGAACAGATTAAAGAGGACCTGCCTCAATTTGAAAAGCGACTGGAGGGAGGCACTAAAAATAATGCCGCGAGCGTAGTTGCAGATCTCATTGATAGGGTAACGTACATGCGCATTTTGATGGCTGAGCATCAAGTTTTGCCCCAGTACCGTCTTCCGGCCGATCAAAGTCGAGAGTATGTAGCGCTTCGTCAAAAGCTCCAACAGATTGAGAGGGGGCTAGAACGCTATCGACTAAGTGAGTCGCCAGAAGAAGTAAAAAAAATGCTCGGCCGGTTTAAAAAGTATATGAATGAAAATCCCGTACTTGATGTGCTTAAACCGTGAAGTCATTTTTGATTCAAAAATAACTTCACGGCGAACTATGCCCTAGCGCTTAAACTTCTTATACTTAATGCGTTCAATTTTATCCGCTGCAGATCCTAATCGACGACGTTTGTCTTCTAGGTAATCAGTAAAATTACCTTCGAACCAGACTACTTCGCTGTTTCCTTCAAACGCCAAAATATGGGTCGCGATGCGGTCTAGGAACCAGCGGTCATGGCTTATCACCACCGCGCAGCCAGCGAACCCAAGCAGTGCCTCTTCAAGCGCACGCAAGGTGTTCACGTCAAGGTCGTTTGTTGGTTCGTCAAGCAGCAGCACGTTTCCAGCATCTTTAAGCATTAAAGCCAAGTGAATCCGATTTCGTTCGCCGCCTGAGAGCACATTAATTGGTTTTTGCTGATCTTGGCCGGAGAATCCAAAGCGAGACAAATACGCCCTGGCGTTCATCTCTTTGGCTCCAAGTTTTACTATTTCGGAGCCCGCAGAGATAACATCGTAAACGGTACGCTTGTCATCAAGCGAGAAGCGGTTTTGGTCCGCGTATCCAAGCTTGACTGTATCCCCAATTTTTAGAGTTCCCTTGTCCGGCTGCTCAAGTCCCATGATCATTTTAAAAAGAGTGGTTTTACCAGCGCCGTTCGGTCCGATAATGCCCACAATGCCGCCCTGGGGCAGTCTAAAGCTAAGGTTTTCGTACAGAAGATTCTCGCCAAATGCTTTGGCAATACCATCAGCTTCAATCACCAACTCGCCGAGGCGCGGGCCTGGCGGAATATATAGTTCGACCTCCACTTCACGTTGTAGAGAGTCTTCTTTAAGCATTTTTTCGTAATTGGCGAGACGAGATTTACTCTTCGAACGCCGAGCCGAGGGATTGGTTTGTACCCATTCAAGTTCGCGTTTTAAGGCCTTTTGACGCTGAGACTCTTGTTTTTCTTCCATTTCAAGGCGCTTTTGCTTTTGCTCAAGCCATGAAGAGTAATTGCCTTTCCACGGAATGCCGTGACCTCGATCGAGCTCCAAGATCCAGCCGGCAACATTGTCTAGAAAATAGCGATCATGCGTAACCGCGATGACTGTGCCCTTATATTGCTGAAGGTGACGTTCGAGAAAAAACACAGACTCCGCATCAAGATGGTTTGTGGGTTCGTCCAGAAGAAGCACATCTGGTTCGGAGAGAAGTAGCCTGCATAAAGCAACTCGGCGTTTTTCGCCGCCTGACAAAGTTTTTACATTTTGGTCCGAGGGCGGGCAGCGCAAGGCATCCATCGCTAGTTCAAGCTTACTGTCCAAATCCCAGGCGTTGGTGGCATCGAGTTTTTCTTGTACTTCGGCTTGGCGCGCCAAAAGTTTGTTCATCGCCTCGTCGTCCATAGGCTCAGCAAACTTGGCGTTTATTTCTTCAAACTCCTTCAAGAGATCTACAGTCTCTTTAACGCCTTCTTTTACGACTTCCATCACTGTTTTAGTTGGGTCAAGCTTTGGCTCCTGCTCTAAGAAGCCAACGGTGTACTCATCGCGAGAGAAGCTAACCTCTCCGCTAAAATCTTTATCGATGCCTGCGATGATGCGCAGTAATGTACTTTTACCAGCGCCGTTTAGACCTAAAACGCCAATTTTGGCGCCGTAATAGAACGACAAAGAAATATCTTTCAAGACTTGTTTGCTCGGAGGGTGAACTCTATTCACCCGACTCATTGAAAAGATTATCTTTTTATCACTGCCGTCGTTTGGAGCTGCCATAGGAAAACTACCACCATTTCAATAGGTTGGGCGGGATATTGACACAGCTAAGAGGGGGAGTAAAGGAACTTCCCTAAGGGAGAAAAATCAAATAAAGTACCGCGCGAACAGTTTTTTAAGGATGTGTCATGAAAAACATCGTACTTTCTTTGCTCTCGGTCTCTGTTTTGTTCTTTGCGAGTAGTGCGATCGCCCAAGCCGGCCCATTTGACGCCTGCACGCTAAAAAATACGCCATCAAAAGTGTCTCAAGGCCGTTTTATTTGGAAACCACTGGGAAATCACTTTAATCGTGCGGTTATTGTTATTCCCCGTGCTTATTACACTGGTAAATTATCTGGACGTGCCATCGTCGAACTGTATAACGAAGCGGGCGTACGTTTCGAAGTTACCAAGCTAAAGACCACAGGTCTGTGTAAGGGGAATCCGGAGTGCCTGTTCGCTCAGGTGAATATTGCTGCCAAGTCTGGCGCTTTTTATGAGAAGAAATACGGAAAGGTGTTTGTCCGAATTCGCCCAGCTAAAGGCAGCACGAGTAACGCCGGTTGCCGCTATTACGGTGTGAACCGACCGAAACAGAGAGCTGAGTTTGTTGGCTAGTCGGTAGTTGTTCGGCCAAAAGTATGGAGGGACCCTGGTCTTTGCGCCTCGGTCCCTCTTTCATTTTACCCTTTTGACCACTCGAGAACCTGCGTCGTAGACTACTCTCGCACAATTGATTCTTAGGAGTGTCCCTTGGCACCGCGACGCACAAAAAAACCTGCCTCATCTCGTAAATCCAAAAAAAAGACAGCCATTTCTTTGCCTAGCATAGAATCGGTATGGACTTGCCTTGAGGCTTTTCGCGGCTCTGCCCGCGCCGAAATGCTCAGCCCTCTTCCCCTAACCTCATTTGGCATAGAACGCAGCTCTGCTCTTTCTGTGGCTCGCCTTCGCATCGTTGCGGATGTTGCGAGTCTGGGCCTCCATGACCTTGTGGAGCTTCGTGAGCAATCGCCCAGTGTGTATGCTGGCATTGCCGAAGTTGGTGCTCGCTTATGTGAAGGGCTTGAAGCTGAGCAAGAAGAAGTTTCATTAGAGCCCTCATTTAGTCAAAGTGGTCCAAGATTTGGTGAGTTTGAGCTTGGAATTATAGAAGGCAAACCATCGCGATTTGGAAGTCAGAACCCGCAGTTTGGAAGTGTGGAGGTTGAAGAAAAACTGCAGCAGGCTTTATTAAAACTTCAGAGAGCCCCGCAGCTGGCGCTTATTGGGTCAAATAAGCTTGGAGCCTACTGGAATCGAGAGAAGTTTGGCAGTGCGCCTTTTGAAGAAGTACTGAGTCTCCAGCAACTCTCAGCCTTTAAGGCTCGAACCTTGCTTGAAAAAAAGACGTTTAACCTGACTAAAGCGAGCGGCATGATTGCCGCAATTGAAACTGCGCTTACGGACACCCAAGGGCAGGCACCAGCAGTTTTTGAAGTAGCTCCTGCCGTGGCTCATTCGGCGCAAATGCCAAACAGCAATGCGTCTATCAAATATGTGCAGGTTAGCTGGGGAAGTTTGGATCCTGCGCTTAAGCCATCAAGTGCAGCTTTACTCCGCTTATTTGAGCAGCAGGTCAGCAGCTCGCCCTCTGATTCTGCATTCCGGCGTTTTTTGGCAGCCTTGCCTGGAAAGGTGTCAGCACTCGAATTTTTGGCACTTTGGTTTGAGCAAGAGACTGACTCCGATGTGCTCACGCGCTGGCTTAAGATTGAACCTGCCGCATTGGGCGACCTTATTGAGTCGGCGAGCACCAAGGTGAATGAACTTTTTACATTGGAAGCGCCAGAGCTACGCAGTTACTGGGAAATTGCATTACGTAGCCCAGGTATCGAACTTGATAAACTTAAAGATGTGCTCGGAGATTCAGGGTTAGATTCGCATTTTTTGACTGGAATATTGCGACTGGTGTTGTCGGCAATTGGCGCGCGCCATCCGATAGCATACGGGGTTGATTTATCAAAATATTGGACTCGAAACCCATCGGCATTTCAAATTGCGCTGAGCGGCATTCTCTCCTCTCTGCCTAAATCAGCAGAAGCGGTAGCACAAGATTTTACGGCAATGTTTCCCTTTATTGATATAGTTGTTTTAACAGAAGTGTTGAAACGTCAGGCGCATTTTCTTGAGCGCGATCAAAAATGGGTGAAGCGTGTTGAGTAGAACTATTGCAGTCTGTGGCCTGCTATTCCTCGCAGCTTGCGCCGAAGAGCCTGATTTCCCCGGAGCCGGTATTACCTTTAAAAATGATATTCAGGATGCTTCTTATAATATGATTGAAGTTCAAGGCACATCCGGTAGCTGGGTATCTGCACGGCTAAGGCCGTCCGAGCGCTTGAATATTCCTGGTACCGCCGCTATGAATTTTTCCTTTCGACGACGGTACGCCGATCATTCAAAGGTATATAAAGTAGAATGCCCAGCTCGCACAAAACGTATTCGTCTAAAACTTATTGACGTGCACCTCAACCGGATGGCCGGCGGCTGTGTGCTTAGAGACTTTCAGAAAGTAGATTAACGCACTCATTCGCTGAGATGAGCTTAAGATGAAGCGCTGCCGTAGGCATTCAGCCCCTTTTTCCAAAGCCAAAGCATTAAACAAAATGAGGTGACCGTTACTACCACTATCAGCGCTAAGGTCTCAGCCTGAAAAGGCTCAAAAAAGACGCGTGTTGGAATCGACGCCATCAAGCAAAAGGGCAGCACAGTCATAAATGCCGCTCGCACAACGCCAGTGTAAATTTTGTCTGGCCGCTCGCCAATTTCGCGCAGCACATAAAATGCGCTCTGGGTTCCTCGACTCGAAACGGTCCAGAATGACGGTAGCGCGGATAAAATTCGAAAAATGTAGAAGAGAAACACGCCGTTTAGTAGCAAGGCAGTGCCGTAGATATATTGCCACCAAGCGATAGTTCCAGAATATTGGTGAAGTGCCCCAATCAGTATGGCAGCTGCAAAAAATAGATTAATGAGAGAGCTCATTGAAAAATCACGCAAGGTGACAAAAAACAACGTGGATACAGGACGCACCAAATAATAATCAAGATCACCCGAACGAATGGAAGGTCCAAGAGCAAAAGTTCCGTTTGCGAAAATCGTCATTTGTAGAGCGTCAAGAAAAACGAAAGCTCCCACAAAAACAAAGGCCTGTTCTTTGGAAAATCCGCCGAGATGATCAGTGTGAAGGAATAAGACTTGATACAACCCGAGCATAGTAAGGCAATAGACGATGTCCATAATAATACGCAGCCAGAAGTCGACCTGAAACATGAGCGTTTGGCTGCACGAAAAGCGCACAAAATTTTTATAGAGCTTAAGGTATCGCCAAATCATATACCTACCGCTCCATAACGAACGATCCCGCGCTTCCAAATTTGGCTGGCCAGAAGGCTAGTAATTAAGGTCCATGAAAGAGAAATCACGAGCCCCAGAAGCACCTCAGCACCGGTTGTTCGGCCCATCAATACTGATGTAGGAAAGCCCACCATATAGTAAAAGGGAAGCACCTTGAGCGCGGGTTGAAGCATTTCAGGAAATGCTTCGATCGGCAGTAAAAGCCCACCCAAGAACTGTGCGGTTAAATTAAACATCACGATAAGGCTCCACACTTTGTCCATCCAGAATCCCCAAAATTCTATGGCACAGTGGATGCTAAAACTGAGTATAAAAGCAGAGAGGCAACTGAGAATTCCTAAAACACCAGTCGAAAGAGAGAGAGGGGCACTTAAGGTGTCTGAATAAACCAAAAGCACTACCAGATACACAAGAGCAACTTGAAAAAATGGGGCAATGTTTTCAGCTAAAGCCGAAGCAAGTTTGAATAGGCTGAACGGAAGCGGAATGATTAAGTACTTAGTTAATTTTCCAAGGTAAATATCTTCTGCTATGAAACCGATGCGCAAAGACACCAGCGAATCTACGAGAGCAGCAAGTAGGTAGTAGATGACGATATCTGGCAGTCTCATTCCGCCTATGCTTGTGGCATTGTTTCCCGCAAATATCGCTGACCAAATAAAGTAGCCAACCGCCGATCTAGCCAGCAGGGTAACCAGTAGATCAATAGCGGTATCTAGTCTGTACGTAAGCTTTTGTTTGAGCTCTATCGAAAAACTCGAGAAAAAGAGACGAAAGAGATGTTTCATGCAGCTTGCTGCCCTTTCATAATGCGCTCAATGGTGCGCGAAACGTCTTCCTCTTCAACTCGTATATCAGAAACTCTACCGTTTCCGAGAATCTCGACAATCAGATCGTTCATGGATTCTGGTTGTACTTTAAAGGTGAGCGTTTCGGGAGAAGCTGATAGGAGTTCTCCGTGCTTCCAATGAGCGGGAGTGACGTACCCATCTTCTAAAGAAATGTGTAAGCTGCGACTGCTACGAGCAAGCGATTGAATCTCAGATAAATTCCCGTCGTACACCAATTTGCCTTGACGCAAAATTACAATCCGTTTGCAAAGCGCCTCTATGTCTTCCATATAATGAGATGTTAAAATGATTGCGGGTTTATGGCGCTGGGAATATTCACGAATAAAACGCCGCACAGCACGTTGAGCGCTAAAATCTAGGCCTATGGTAGGCTCATCTAAAAAAATAACTCGTGGACGGTGAAGTAACGCAGCGATGAGTTCCATCTTCATGCGTTCGCCGAGGCTTAAATTACGAATTGGAGTGTGTAAAATCTGAGCAACGTGCAACAGTTCAACAAGCTCAAGTAGCTGTTCCTGGTAAGCAGCTTCGGAAAGTTCGTACACATCTTTTAGAAGTTCAAAACAATCAGCGGCTGGCAAATCCCACCACAGCTGAGCCTTCTGTCCCATAATGAGGGCTATCTGCTTTCTGAAAGTAACGTCACGCTCCCAGGGCGTATACCCAATTACCTTAGCCTGCCCCGAAGTGGGCGTAATGATTCCAGCCAGAATTTTTACGAGGGTAGTTTTGCCAGCACCGTTTGCTCCAAGGAGTCCAAGAATTTCACCTTCCTTAACTGTGAGAGACACATTCTGTAGAGCCTGCTTTTCAATCCAATCTCTTTTAAACAGTGATTTTACTGAGGCAAGGAAGCCAGGAGCCTTTTTGTGGGTATAGAAGGTGCGTGACAGGGACTGGGCAGAAATCATAGGATTCAATGTAATTAAAAGCAGTGAAGCAGCGATTGTACTCGCTTTACCCGGCGCCGTTAAGGACTTTTAATTAAAAACTGCTTGCGGGAAGTTAATCCCCGAATCTCATGCCAGTATTGGCCTAGGATAAAAGTGGTGCTCTTAAAGCCCCTGCATCAAATCATATGCTTCAATTTGACTTGAAGCCTGAGCCATCTCGCCAATCATTTCTTTCATCTGTACCGAGTCAACCTGGCTAATTGCAAAATTCACACTGGTGGCGCGTCTAGGTCTTAGGCTGAGAGTGTCAATTCCAAGGCCAACAAAAATTTTCGATAAAAACGGACGCGCTGCGCTGTCGCCGCAAACTGAAATAGAAATGTCGGGATTTGCTTCACGAGCTCCTTCAACAATCAGTTTAAGCGCCTTAATTACCGCTGGGTGGTTCATAGTGTTGTCATGGCCCACGATGTGGTCTTGGCCATCGGTGGCAAGTACATAGCGCACGAGATCGTTAGTGCCTATGCTAATAAAATCGGCTCGGTTACTACCAGATACAATTGTACCCACCATAAAAGCTGCCGCTGGGGTTTCGATCATAGCTCCAAATTTACAATTGCTAATCGGCGATGCAAATTTGCTATTTTGTGAGTGAAGGCGAGATAGCTGAACTGACTCTTCAGCAAAAATGAGCTTTCCGGCAGCAAATTCAGCTCTATCATTCACCATGGGGAAAAGCACTTTCACTTCACCTAACTCCGCTGCCACACGTAAGATGGCACGCGCTTGAGCGCGAAATTCATCCTCTCTCTCTTTAAGACTTTGACGAATGCCTCGATTTGCCAGCCAATCGGGGGTAGATGAGCCGGCTTTATCTGCGCTGTCATCGAAGGTGCGAATGGTGACTGAACCTTCTGGGAATGAAGCGACAATTTTCTTATAAGCTCTGTAGTGATAGTCCTCAATCTTCTGCAGCCATTTTGGCGAGCCAGTTGGGAACGTTTTGAGCGCAGTCTGTAGCTCTGGTTCCGCGTGAATCAGTTCAGTTCTTACGAGGCCAACGCCCTTAAGCCCAATTTTTTTTGCTCGTTCCACTCCGGCAACCCCGTCCAGGTTTGCGACGAGCGATATAACTCGCCCGTCTGAGGTATGCGCGGTTGAGTTTGTTAGCGGAAGCTCTGCTAGAGAAGATTGCTCGCTTGCGAGAAGCCGCTTGTAGAGCGATAGCTCATCGGCGGAAGGATTAAGAACGACGCACTTGTTTCGTGAAGCGTCAGCCACGGCCGTAGTGCCGCTTTCTATCGAGGGAGGAATTTCATCCTGAAGAAGCATTACTGGAATTTGCTCACCTGCAAGAATTGAGCGGGCGTGAGGTGAGATGTTTTGGGCTATAACTGCGCGGGTGCGGGAGAGAAGATGAGGCTGAAGCATGTTTGGCAGAAGGGTGCGGGCCGAAAGAATAATGTCGCCATCCGGAGGCGGCGAGGTTTCGTGATAGGTTCCATTCAAGATACCTATCATTTCGCTAAATACGGCGCGAACCTCTTGTACCTTATCTGCATGCGCCACCTCCAAAATTGGAGTCCAACGACGAATCACCTGAGCAAGTGCTGACACAGCGTTTGCTCCCTTATCGATTAGTTGGTGGACTTCCCCAGAAATAGTTGGATCTCTTGCTATGGAAGCCAGTACCGCAAAAATTTGGTTCTCGCGGTGTTGGTCGTATGTAGAGGCTACTTGAGTAACAGTCGCATCAAAGCGCTGCCGTTCCGACTGTCTATTAATTGGCCCCTGTTCTTCCCCTTCAGCGGTCAGGACGTCCATATCCGTTGATGCGGTACCGTCTAGCTTATAGAGCTTGCCAACAGCTATTCCTTCTTCAATAACGCGGGCTGATAAGCGGAGGCCCTCAGTGGGAGCCACAGGCATGTGTAAGCTTCCGGTCTGGGTGCTTGGGGATGGAATGGCGGCAGCGCTTAAATCTAAAGGGCGTCCTGACATTGTCGATAGTTCCTCGGCAAAGTAGTAGTCGCAGGTATTCTCTCTGAATATGGAGTTTTATTCAACTGATGTGATTTAAGTCAGGAATATTTATGAACAGTGTGCCAGATATTAAGAGCGCGTAATAAAATGAAGGCGTTACGAGACAAGTGAGATATGAGCTGAAACAAGGAAGGCAAGCAAAGGAACCGCAAACGTAGCAGGGCTACATTGAGGATTCCTTGGCTTAGGCTGACGATGTAGCAGGCCAGATATCGCTTGGCGCAGTAGCCTTCATTTTGTTACGCGCTCTTACCTAAAAATGGAGTTTCTCCCTCAATCCTCCTAAATGCTGCCCAAGTTTGGCTTGCATCGATATTATCGGGGCAGTACTTGGCGCGAGGTTCTCTCAGGTGACCCCTACGAGGTCTTCTTCATTCCCGGCAAATTTGAGATAGCCAGTTAGTTGGTTTTTTGCTCGATGTGCGCCTCAAGCGAGAGTCTTTGGGACTTTTGCGGTGCTTCATTTTGGCACATTCCGGTTTCACATTAAGTATCTTAAGTTGCCGAATTGCCAACTGGGCCATGGCGGTAGTCCCTTTTCCCCGCATTGTTTCCCAGCTAACTCTAGGGGCGTCGCAGGCGCTCCGTGTTTCCCCTACAAAAGCATACCCCTGTTTTGCCTCTTCTCTTGTAACAATTCAGTTTAGAACAGAAGATTTAAGAATAGTTGAGGTTTGTACGACTCTTTCGTGTGAATTGCCTCTCGGGTAGCTTAGGGTCTGGGCCATGGCTCGGATATGCCGAGGCGTAGATTTTTCAATAGTACCAAATGATTCTTGGCGATAAACTGAAGGTGCTTCTTGTGGGCAAAGCTTTGGCGGCTCGCAATCGCCTACGCACTGTTTTGAAAGCTGTTTCCTACAAGGCCGAAGTGCAGTTTACTCCGGGAGTTCCTCAAGCCAAAGGGATCCTTGAGCTGGGAGTGACCTATGACGCACTCGTGGTAACCGCCAGCACGGGTGTATCCAGCATTAAAGAATTGTTAGCTGCGCCTCAAATTCGTGAAGCAGGTCGTTTGCCTGTTGTGGTTGCTTTTGATCAGCAATTGCAAAAACTCGCGCCTACTACCGCAGAACTTTACCTTGCTGGGGCAACTGGGTTTATTGCAGAACCGTATAGCGCGGAAGATGTGGCAAGTCTGTTCCAGGTTGCGCTTTCGCAAGAGCTACGTCAAAACGAAGAGAGCCGTTTGCGCCAGATTGCTATGTTTCTTGGCAAGGAAGCAGCTAGTTTAGTGGATGAAATGGCCAAAACACGAATTCAGCACAGTCGCAGCTCTGGACAAGCCATGCCCAAGCTGAAAGTGTTATCAGAGCAACTTGCTCAGCTGTTTGCCAAGGACCCAGATTTGCTGGCGCGCTCTTTAGAGCGTGCATTTGTTGAGTCAAAACCTTTCGCTGTGCGCGCTGCTCCTAAGACAGAGCGCGAACCCAAGATGGTTAATCATCCAGGAGTTGATCTGGCAGTTCTTTTGAGCCAGAGAGGAATATCAGTTGACGGTTTGGCTGAGCGCATTTCCATGCCAGTTCAAGATATTCGTGAAATTCTCGAAGGTAAACGTTCCATCGACGAAGCTTGTGCCAATTCTCTATCGCGACTTTTGGGTGGAAAAGCGAGCGACTGGAGCACGAAGCAATCGAAGTATGATAAATACGCCAAGTTCCTAGAAGCTCAAGCGCGTTCAGCCCAAGCCCAATAAGTTTTTCCTATGCATCATGAGATAGCTAAAGTTCTCAATTGTCCGCTGTGCTTTTCACCGGGGACCCATAAATTAGAAGTAGCCCATCAGCGTACATTTTACCAATGCTCGCACTGTTCCCTTATATTTGCCCCTTACTCCGAACACCTTTCAGAGGCTGATGAGAAGGCGCGGTATACATTTCACAACAATAATCTCCTAGATAGTGGCTACAGAGCCCATTTGATGACAGCCATAGCTCCGCTACTCCCTCTTGTTCCGACTAACGGACGGGGTCTCGATTTTGGATCTGGTCCGCATACCGCTTGTTCAGAAATCTTTAAGGAATATGGATTTCAAGTTTACAACTATGATCCCTACTTTGCACCTAATCAGGAGGTATTAAAGCAACGGTATGATTTTATTACGTGCATAGAGGTAGCGGAACATTTTAGAAACCCCGCTGGAAGTTTTGAAGAGTTGCATTTGTTGTTAAAGCCAGGTGGAGTTTTAGTTTTGTCTACCCAAATTAAACCCGTTAGTCAGCGCATGGCTGACTGGTGGTATGCACGCGATAAAACCCATATTTGTTTTTATTCGAGACAAACCTTTGCATATCTTGCTCAGAAACTAGAGTGGGAGATGGTGCTTGCTAGCGAGGTGTTTGTGTTTCGCAGCGAACACCGAACTGATGTTGGGAAGGCTTAAATGCTAAGAATGCTGGGTGTGAAGCCTTTATGCGTAAACATGATTTGGTCTTGGAGATCGCCTTCTGGAAAATAAAAGGTGAATAAAATCGCTACTCCGGCGCATTAAGTAGCTGCTTAAGTTTCTTAATGCCTCTATCACAAATGACCCGCGCACCTTCTTTCGTTACACCCAGGGCCTCACCACATTCTTGTAGGGTTTTTGGAACACCATCTTTGAGGCCGAAGCGTAATTCGAGGGCATCTCTCGTCCTTGAATCCATTTTTTCCAGAGCTGCCCTAAGAAGATCAAGCTGCTCGTTATGTTCTAGAGTTTCCAAAGTAGGAGGTGATAGGTCTGGCTTATTAAGCACAAATCCCATACTCGAATCGTTTAGACTTTGGGGCCGGTGTTTTCGAACTTCAATAACTGCAGACACTGTTCTTTTTGATGTGTTAGTTTTCTCAGCCACCTCTGCAATATCAATTTTCTCAGTCGCGCTGAACAACATGGCGATAATCGAGCCTGATGATGGCGGAACCCGAATAAGGTGCCCTCCATTAGAGAGGCCTCGATTGATTGCTCGCCTGATAGGCCATACGGCATACGAGGAAAACTTAACTCCTAATTCTGGATTCCATCGTTGAACTGCATGCTGGCACCCGATTACACCAATTTGCACAAGGTCCTCTCGGGCTAGGCCTCCCGTACTATATTGTTCGGCAATTGCATGAATCAGCCCATAATTATGCATCGTAAATCTCTGAATGAGCTCGCATGCCAGGTTCGTATTTCCCTCCGCCTTGGCGTCTCTAATTGAGCGCCCCAGATTAACCTCCTCTTCACGAGTTAGAACTCGGGTGTCAAAGTGAACCCGGGGGAGCGTGGTTGAAAAAGGGGTTGCAGCTCCATCTTGTTCAGCGTTGCCCTCCAACTTCTGGCTCGCAGGATTAACAGCCGGCGGTTCTGGTATTTTTTGGGGCTGAGTGAAAATCGAAGTCATTAGGAAATCTAATTATAAAAAGGCGGGCGTGGAGTTCTTTGTAAAACAAAGTCAAAAACCTCTTGCGAGATCGATTGACTGCCTCCACGCCTGCCGTAGTTGTCCGAGCCGCTTCACCAGCACTACTTGGTGAGCAGCGACTCGTGGTAGGCGAGGAACAGGAGGTGTTCCTTGGGAACCGCGAGCCTGTACCCGAGCCTATCCCGAAGTTCAAGCGCCCGGCTCAGGTTGTCCTCAGCCAGCAGCCTGAAGTTCAATTCCGGGGCCGCGGGAAATCCGACGCGGCGGTTGACCGCCACGACAGAAGCTAATTTCAGCCCCAGCTTCGCGGCTTCAACGCATTCATGCAGCTCAGCAAGGTCAAGTCGTTCGTCGATTTGCTGCAGGCCGTCCCGGTCTCGACCGGTCTTGCATAACCTATCGATTTCTTCTCGGTACAGCTTGCTTAACTGGGCGCTTCGGAACTCCCGGATAGGCACCATCAAAAGTCCGAACGCGAGTAAAAGGAACAAAGTTGTCAGCGCTGACTCGGACGCCCTCTGGGCGTTGCAGCTCCTGTGGGCGCTCCACCAAATGGAGGCGTTGACAACGGCCGCGACTCCTAGCAAGGCTTCGACAATAATCAAAGTGATGACGTTGTGGTTGTCCATAGTCTTCATCTCCCTAGTCAATCATCTCGCTCAAGTACTCCCTGGCAGGGGTCCCCAGCACAGCGCTGTAAACCATCATCCAGAAAATTCAGAGCGAACCCGAAAGAACTCCACTACCCATATAAAAATGAAATGACCAAAGCCGCCTGAAGCGGGTGAAAGGAATAATCTATTCACCGTCAAAAATGGCAGGGGCCGAAATGGGAGAATATCACAGGTATAAGTTCTAATAAAATGAGGCTTCCTAGGGCGCGATTCTGCTTTGGTTCAAATTGAAGCCAATAACTTATTAAATATACTGTTTAAAAAGCAAAAAAATTGATTGATTAAATATTTTAATTTGTTATAACAATTGCCGTGAAACAAAACTTCAGTCAGCTTCTTAAAGAAAAAAGCTTAAGCCTCACGGCCGTACGTTTGGCTTTGCTCGAAGCTCTGGACGAGGCTCCACATTCGGAGGCTGCTAAAATATATGAGTTAGTGCAGCAAAAAATCCC
>JBIKUD010000025.1:0-42341 GCA_044347745.1 Bdellovibrionota bacterium | reverse complement strand
TAAGAGCGCGTAACAAAATGAAGGCGTTACGAGACGAGTGAGATATGAGCCGAAACAAGGAAGGCAAGCAAAGGAACCGCAAACGTAGCAGGGCTACATTGAGGATTCCTTGGCGTAGCCTGACGATGTTGCAGGCCATATATCGCTCGGCGCAGTAGATTTCATTTTGTTACGCGCTCTAAGCCACAGACTCGTATTTTTTGGCTAAAACAGTTAAAAGAAGGCCCATGACAGAGCGTCACACTAAATTAGCTGCCCTGGGGCAATCACTTGTTGATGAAGTGTTTCAGGTTTCGGACCTCGAGCTTGCAGATCTTGGGTATGGCCCAAATGAGCAACGCCAAATCGCCGCTGCTGATTATTGTGCGCTGCGAGCCAAGGTAAGCAAGGCGCCAACCTTAGTTTCCACCGGCGGGGCAGTGGTGAATACCATTTACACCCATGCAGTGCTTGGAGGTGAAAGCACCCTTGTTACCCGATTAGGCAATGATGAGAACGCACGGGTTTGTCTAAATGAGCTTAATGCACATCAGATAAAAACGGTTTCAATTACTGATAACCGTCAGCCGACAGGCACCTCGCTTATTTTTGTAAGCCAAGATGGCTCAAGGGCAATTGTAACTTGTTTAGGTGCCGCTGCCGAACTTTTCCCTCATGAGATAACAGCCCAAAATTTTCCAGCTGATGCAGCCATTATGATCGAAGGTTATATGGCGGGTATTCCTGGTGGCTATCCGCTGAAATTGCATCGAGAACTGTTTCAGCGTGGGCACCGCTTGGCATTTATTTTGGCAGCTCCCTGGATTGCTTCAAATTATGCAGAAGCGGTCAAAGAAATTTTAAGCATGTCTTCCACAGTGTTTGTAAACGAGGCTGAATCAGTAGCGCTTACAGGCTTGGCTGAACACGAAAAGGCAGCCGAAGCGCTTGGAACCAAAACTCGGCTTGCTGTGGTAACCGCGGGAGCAAAAGGGGTTTGGCTTTCTCAAGGACAGGGAACAACACTGCATGTGCCAGCCTTTACTGTACAAGCAGTTGATACTACCGGTGCAGGGGATTCTTTTGCAGGAGCGATGGTGCGTGGGCTGCTATTGGGGCTTCCTGCTGAACGGGCTGCCAGGGCTGCCGCCTATGTGGCCTCAGTGGTCGTTTCACAGGTAGGTGCTAAAGTGCCTCATTCTGTAAGAAAAGGCTGGGAAAAGCTGGCTTTTGAGTAAGAATTGTAGCCGATCTATTATTTTAGCCCATGCAAAAACTTCAATCTGCACCTAGCCCAGAACTTATTCGCGCCCTTCAAGGCGCCACAGATTTAGTGTTTGATGTCGATTTAACTCTTACGTTTCGTCAGCATAATCTTGATCCCCAACTTGCAGGGCAGCTTCTATTAACCGACAAGCGGCGCTGTATTGCCAGCAGCCGTGCGCAAAATGAGTTAGATGAAAGTATTGACCCCTGCGGCTTTTCTCGCGGGCAAATATTTAATGGCCCGGTGATTCTTGAAGACGGCGCCGTTGTTTTGTTGCCAAATGCGCCTTCGCCCACCATTAATGTGTCAGCAGAAGTGGTTGAGGCTGTGAATCAACTGCGAGAGGCAATTAGGAGCCAGATTTTGCCACTGGCAGAGCACCATCCCTATGGTCAGTTTTTAGGAATAGATAATCCCTTAGTTCATCTTCCAACCCAGTATAATTATTTAGCTAGCCTTAGTGTGTGGCAGCGTGCTTTAGGGAACGAAAAGCCTTACGAACGAGTGATGCAGCGTGTGCACGAGTTGGCGACCGAACTAGGTGTGCGCCAATTGTTGCATTTACATGAAATTGGCGACGGCACTTTGCGAGCTTCCGCTCCTGGTTTAAGCAAAGGAAATGCACTTCAGCAACTGCAAGTCCAAGGCGTATTAGACCTTTCAAAAGTTGCTTATTTTGGTGACGGAAGTAACGACGTGCCGGCTGCAGAAAAAGTTCGCCAGCACGGAGGAATTGTAGTCTGTGTTGACACGCACTGCGCTGCATTAAGAGCCCTTGCAAATTTTGAAGCCCCCGTGGGCGGGCAGGGCCCTCAATTTGTGCTGCAAATTATGCAAGCGCTTAACCGTTCGTTTTGAGTAAAGATCAGCTTTCAAACACCTACATACAGAAACCTACGGGGACCAAGCTGCCACCTGCTGTACTTAGATGGAATATTTAAGTTTTCATCAGAGCGTAAAAAGCGCAGAAAAATTACGAATAAATCTTAGAAATCTCAATTGCCCAGGATTTTAGAGGGTCAAAAAGAGAAAAAAGCAAATAATTGATGCGTGTCGGTAAAATCGCTCCATAACTCCAGTAGGTTTAGAGTTTTTTTCGGTTTGTGGGGTTATATGCGTGGTTTTTCCTTTTCCAAGGTAATTGGATTCCTTTCCTTTTCAATTCTCTTCGCGACGCACCCGGCCTTTGCTGAGGTTGTGGGTGATTCGTTTGCCAATAAGGATCAACAAGGTTGCTGCTGTGGCACCGGGAAAAAAACGCTGCTGATTACGATTGGCGGCGGAATGAGTGGTAAGTCTGGTCCAGATTCGATGTTTGGAAAAATAGTAAAAGAGACTCTCGAAAATAACCCAGCACTTGGGGCCTGCATTGAAAATAAGGCGATTGATTATAAAGTAAATGCAAGTGATTACTACTGGCCGGCGAGGTCGCTTCTTGTACAACAAATGGTTGATGCCGCGCAGTCAGAGATCAAAAAAGAATTGGAAGGTGAAGACTACTGTTCGGTGCAGGTTGTGGGCTACAGCGGTGGCGGCTATCTTGCCTCTTTACTTGCGGGACTTAATCCAAATTTCCAGGTTCACACTATAAATGGCTCGGTCACTCCTGTTGCTGAGGTTCCAGAAGAGGCCGCGTCTGCGGTGCTTGATCATATTCGAGATGTTGCTTTATCTGAGGTTGTTAACACCGATTTGATGGAAATGTTTCTTGACCCAAAGCCAGGCCCTGTTTCGCGTTTGCCAGCCCCTTCGGGTTCTACAGGATTTCCCATTACCCATTATGTGGCTGATAACGATTGGGTGACTCCGCCAGTTTGTCAGCAGTCGCACACAGCAAATTCGGTCGTCCGTCATCATAATGGCGGCCATATGGACAACATCCCAGAAATACTCATCCGAATTCTTTCAGAGCTACCTTGCGAAGGCTGTGGCGATGCGATTCTAGATAAATTGGCCGGTGAAGAATGTGACCCGCCAAATGCAATAAAGAGAATGCGCGTTGAGCCGAATCAGGTCTCGTTCTTTTCATGCACTAACTCGTGTAAAATTAAGCATGAGATCTTGCCGCTATCGGTGATAGATGATCCCGGGCTATGGCGACTTAGAGAATCAGGTTGGGTAACTCCGCTTGTAGAGGCCCCTTGGTACCCGCAATCAACTTTAGCTCCTAGTCTTCAACAATCTCAGCCGCAGGCGGCAAGCACCGGAGGAGGGCATGGAGGTGGGAGTTCAATCGGCATGAGCGGCGGTTCTGCAGCATTTGGAGGCGGTTACTAACTGAGAATTACATAATGCAATTGAGTGGGGGCGACTACAGGTTGCCCCACTCTTTTTTTGGCAAGCCCAATTCCAAATGCGCCTTAAGCCGCTGTATTGGCTTGCAGCCGATTTGGTAAATTATCCTCAAACGAGCAGGGGAGGGTAATGTTTTGCGGCGCGCAGGTAATTATTGGGAAGGCAATTGCTCTCATCTAGGCTGCCGTACGCCACTTCGCGCTTGGTCATTGAGTCAAAGCCAAAGCAGTTATAGAGCAACACATTGCTCCCAATCTCGTGAATTGGGGCGCTTAGGCCTTTCCGATGCTCTTCTGTTAGAACGGGTCTTTCTGGATTATAACCTTCTCCGGCAATGTGCCTTTCAAGCGCATTGCAGCACTCTTCTCGAAAGGTAGCGGGCGAAAGCGCTTTCCATAAGCAAAGACTGGTGCATACGCGAAAACGAGTCGAGCTCAATTGGAGTTTCACCCTCTGCCTCTGCATTTAGTTTCTGCTGAGCAAGCTCTTGGAGTCTTAGAAAACTATCTTCAACGGTCAGAACTTCTGCGAACGGTGCCCTATCTGGGGTAAGCCCAGCATCACGGCTATGACTAGGCTCAGAAGGCGATGGAGTAGCTCCTGACAAGATTGAACTCATTGGCGAATAGTAGCGTAGTGCGTTTTACCAAAAAATGAGAATTTATATGAATCAATCTATTGGCGAATAGTCATTCCTCTCTTTTTGCCTCCGTGAGATTCGGCGCACCTAGCAAATTGTTTCGGTACGAGTGCGGCCCATTTCTCGGCATTATTTTAATAGGTTAGAGCATATGTATTAAGCCGCGCCAATTAAATTGCAGCATCTCTTCGCTTGGATTTTTGATTTCCTAGAAATAGGGGCATTGAGTTAAACTTTTCGGTCGCGAATGAAGTTTAAGCAATGGTAGCCGCGCTGCCAAAATGGTAGCTTTCCCGCCTGACTTGCCTAAGGGTCAGAAATTGCCCAAAAAATTTAAGCCATCCAGTAGTCAGAAGGTTGAGTGGCTAGTCCTCGTTGTTATTGATTTTCAAAAAAATAGAAGTTCCAATTATGTCTTGCACCAAAAACTCAAATTGTCCCGTTCACGGATGGCGAGCGGCTTTAGGCCCGCTTTTGCTTCCCTGTTCAATTTTTTTAATTGGGCTGCTTCTCTTTTCAAGTTTTCGAGTGGTTTTAACACTGGTTCATCTAGATAGGCTTCAAGAAACCGAGAACTACTTTAAGCTTTTCCCCGTCGGCCTCCGAATGGACGTGATTCTCCTTTCGTACTTGGCCATTTTGCCTACTGCCTTGCTTTTGCTTGTGCCCAAATCTCGTATCAGAAAAATTACCTGGTTTCTCGCAGGCTATATGGCCGCATGCGTCGGGCTCATTCTGTACATGGAGATCTCAACCTTTCCATTTATGGAAGAATATGACCAGCGACCAGACGGCAAGTTTATTGAGTACCTGAAACACAGCGAGGAACTTTTTACGACGTTGTGGAAGGTTTATAAAATTGAATTGATTGTGGGGCTGGTTGCCTTACTGGTTGTTTCGCGCAGAATTTGGCGCCTAGCAATGCGCTCTTTGGAACTTTATCAAGAATGGACCTGGCGCAAGCGCTTACTATTTTGCCCTGTAGTAGCAGTGCTACTACTGCTCGGTGCGCGTTCGAGCATTGGCCACAGACCAGCTAATATTTCTACCGCAGCATTTTCAACAAACCACCTGGCAAATGAACTTGCGCTGAACTCTACTTTTACGCTTTTTAATGCCATTTATCGGCAGATGAGGCATGAGAAAAATCCAGCGCGGATGTACGGTAATATGGAGCAGGCTGAAGTCTTTGCAAGAGTATCAGCGCTGCTGCCTCAGCAAGGGTTTACGCCAGCTCCCGGTGAAATTCCATTCCTGCGCACCCAATTATCTCCGTTCAAGTTAGCTAGACCCATGAATGTGGTAATCTTTTTGCAAGAGAGTGTGGGGGCTTCTGATGTAGGCTGCCTTGGTGGAGCCGATACCACGCCAAACCTTTGTGCACTCAGAAAAGAAGGGCTGTGGTTTGAGCAGCTATATGCAACGGGCACTCGAACCGCGAGGGGGATTGAAGCGACACTGGCAGGATTTTTTCCAACTGCAAGTCGTGGGGTGATTAAGCTCGAAAAAGCAAAGCGGAACTTTTTTAATGCAGCTAGCCTATTTAAGAAACATGGCTACGCAACTGAGTTTCATTATGGTGGATTAAGTACTTTTGATGAGATGAAAGGTTTTTGCTTAGGAAATGGGTTTGATAAAATTTACGATCAAGAAAATTTTGTGAACCCTGTCTTTCAGGGAACTTGGGGTGTTTCAGATGAAGACATTGTGAGACGGGCGAATGAAACGTTTAAAGCGCACGGAGATAAGCCTTTTTTTGCGCTTATGCTGAGTACTTCAAATCACCCACCTTTTGAGTTTCCAGATGGAAGAATTAAGCTTCATGAAGAGCCAAAAGCTACTCACTATAATGCAGTGAAATATGCTGACTACGCGGTAGGGCTCTTTTTTGAATTGGCAAAACAAGAAGAGTACTTCAAGAATACACTTTTTTTGGTAGTGGCAGATCATAATGCAAACGTGCGTGGAAACGATTTGGTGCCAATCACTAAATTTCATATTCCAGGGCTCCTGATTGGGCCTAATGTGACACCGCAAGAATTTTCACTGATGAGTAGTCAGGTGGATTTATTACCAACGATTTTGCATTTTACTGGTCTTGAAACGACGCATCCGATGGTTGGTCGTAATCTAATGAACCTTCCGAGTGGCACGCCCGGTCGAGCAATAATGCAGTTTGCTGATAATAATGCCTATCAGGTGGCAGATCAGGTTCTTATTCAACGGCCATTTTTGCCGCCCCTTCAGTTTCGGGTGAACGGATCAGTGCTTGAGCCAGTCGAATTAAATCCGGAGATGGCGAAGGACGCGCTTGCTTTTGCACATCTGCCCTGGCTTGTGTATTCGCAGAGGCTTTATCGGTTGCCTTAGTAAGTAGTGTCCTTCTGATCGATTATTTTGAAAGTAGAGACACAGATATGCGAGCTGCAAAACCTTTGGAGTAAAACCAACAGAAGTTTGCCACGAGCCGCAAGTGCCCGAGCCGCAAGTGATGGTGCACTTGCAGCTCGGGTGCAATTTTTCAACTCTTGCCTGTCAGGCGCTGTGCTCATACACACGATAGGCGGAGAGGAAACTTCCGCCCATGCTGTGCCTGAACACGACGTCAGCCATGCTTGGCCTTCGGATCTTCAGCATTCCCAGCGTCTCACCAACAGCTGCGATGGCAAGAGCAAGGGTGATGCTTTCGAGGGTCACGGCCAACTCAACTAGACCCAGCCCGCCACCTCCCAGCATTCTTGAGAGCCAGTTGGCCCGAAGCTGTCTCTGCATTGCTGGCGGCAGGCCAGCAATGAATTCGAGTAGGCCCTTTCGAAGTGCTTCGACGCTGCTTTTCTTTACTGCCACCGCGAATTCCGTGCCAGTCGGCACCATTTGTGCCGTTTCGAGTCCCGTAGTGAGCTGGCCATTGTGGGTTGTCTGAAGGCCAAGCTGGCCTCCGAGATCCACAATTGCCCAGCTTTCTTCGTTCTCGAGTCGAAAGCCTTTGTGAGGCATGACGATGGTTGCGGCACGAACTTGCGACACAAAGTCAGGTAACTCCATTTAAAACCTCTAGGGTAGGGACAAAACCATATGCAGAACATCTGCATATCTGTAAGCGCTAACATAAATATGTGCTCGGCTATAGTCAATAGTATGGGCAGAGGTATTTACTACGACACAAAAAAAGGTTAGATGTTACATAATATGAATAGCTCAAACTTGCCCCATGACCCTCTCGCTGTCCTTGGCGTCGTTGCGCTTGGAAGCCGCCTCAGGCGTCTTTCGGAATACCTTTTTAAAGAGGTTGAGGCGATTTATAAGTATAAAGAAATACATTTCCAACCCAGATTTTTCCCAGTTCTGGCAATTTTAGCTAACAGAGAAAAAGCCGGAGTAGTTGAGCTGGCAAACGCGATGGGGGTTACGCATGCGGCCGTCAGTCAAATTCTAAAGCCTTTAACGAAAGCCAAACTCATTAAAATTTCATCTGATTCCAATGATGCTCGGGCAAAATGTATTTCATTAAGCGTGGATGGGCAAAAATTGGTTAGGGAGCTACAGCCAATTTGGGCAAAACTAAAAGCAGTATTGCTTGAAGAGCTTGAGCATTCGGCTCCAAATTTTATGAAAATGTTGGGCAATATCGAGACCAGTTTTGGAAGTGTTTCACTGTCGGAGAGAGTGTTAGAGGACAAGTCACCCAGAGCCATGGTTCAGGTTGTAACCTGGGAGCCAGGGTACAAAAACACATTTAAAGATCTCAATCTGCATTGGATTCAAGAGTATTTTGGAGAAATTGAAGCCGCAGATATAGAAGTATTCGAAAATGCTGAGCAGTACGTAGAAGATGGGGGAATGATTTTTTTTGCCAAGTCAGCCTCTACCGTAATTGGAACATGCCTCTTAATTAGAAAACCGCATAATACATTTGAACTCGCTAAAATGGCAGTAAGCCCCTTGGCACGAGGCAAGGGCGCAGGTGCTGAATTATTGCGCGCTGCTATTTCTTGGGCCAGAGAGCAGGGGGCTAAGGAAATTGTGCTAGAAACTGCGAGCCAATTGTCTGCTGCCAACAAATTATACAAGAAGTTTGGCTTTCAAGCTGCTCCAGATATTTTGGCCCAGACAAAATACGCCAGAGTTGATCGCGCATATAGGCTAAGCTTGCCTGGCAGTAGGTAATTGATCGGGTAGTAACAACCCAAGCGCCGCTCCAAAAATACTACGTAAAGCCCTCTCATCATTCGTAAATGTGAGATGGCTTCTAGGCTAAACGGGGTTTGGCCGCCGCTAATTCGGCTCGCGTTTTACGACTGCCCACTGCTGGTTTTGCTCAAAAGGAGTCGTGTAGCCGGAAATCATTTGGTAATACTGCGCGCGCGCTTGTGCTGCCGCACCTGTGTTGCCCATCATTTCAAGCGCCATGCGCAGAATTATTGTGTAGCTGTGCTCCACACCGCCAATGCCACCAAGGAAGTACGATTGCGCTCCATCGAGATGCGCTGGTGTGTACAGCGCCTGTGCTTCATAAAGATTGTTAAGATAATCACCGGTCTCGGGATCATGCACGGGGAAATAGTACTCAGAGGCAAGGTACGGATTAAAACCAGGAGTTAGTAGCAAATCGGTGCTAAATTTCCCTAGCCAATCAACAAGCCCTTCGGTATTAAAGCCGAGCTCCTTGGCCCGCGCTAGCGCGATAATTAGGTAATTATATTGCCAGGGCATAATAACGTTTGGTGAGAGCACGTGCCCGGAAACGATGACTCCAGAAGGAGCCGCCCAGTAGCGAATGAGGCTGTTAAAGGGATTTTTGCAGATAGGATATGGATTTGAGCCATAGAGACCGCAGTCATTTCCTCCGGTTCCGTTTCTTACGCTCGTGCGCCCCCAGTAGTACGAGGCCTCATAGTTCGGGTAGGGGTTGCTAATGTTATGTGCTCCAGCCCAGGCGGCCAGCATACATTCCGTGCGAAATTTAAGTTCATCCTTTTCTATGCTGCCATCTGGTGAATATGCGGTAGCAGTAGCCATGGTGCGAAGGTGCCAGGCGTCTTGCCGTGTTTGGCCGGTAGTTCCCATGTTGAAACAATTGTACGGACCTCGCGTTAGCCAGTTATTCCCAGGTTGTCGTGTCAGAATATTCGAGAGCGCTTGGCCTTGTAACATTTCAAGATAAAATCTATCTCCAGATAACAGCCACGGCACGGCAAAGGGCTCTGGCATATGGGGCCAATCGACAACCCAGGGACTATTATTAATTGGTCCCGTCAAATTTACATTATCTGCGCTGCTGCCATTAAAGCCGGTGCTGCCTTGAATCCAGAAGCTTGGTCGGCTGTAGATTGAGACGAAACGACCGAGACCAGGAGTAGTTAAATTGCGGTCAAAAAAGCGATTCGCATCTCCCTCACGCAAGAACATAGGCCACGAGCCGGCTAAATCTGCGTTTCCATACATTGCTTCAGCAAGGCAGGCTGACCCGGTGTAGAGGTACTTCACCACCCAGCGTGGTAGAAGCCCAAGCTCGCCGCGACCACCTGCCGCGCCCATGTCTATTAAATACTGTCCGCGTTCACCAATTTGTTTTGGAGCGTTTAGCCACGTGTTACATTCATTGATGGCACTGGTTGTGTCCATTTGAATGGATGCGTCATAGTTCGGCAGCAAAGTAGTAGACGCGAGATAGGCTATGTTTTGTTTGATGGCCAGCCGTGGAGGTCTGTTCCCCAGCCAAAACTCTTTGCTCCAAACAGTACGAGCATACTGAGTGTGCTGAGTTTTTTGATAAACTGTCTGAGTACCAGTTTGTCCCAGGCTTAACGTCAGATTGTAGGTTAAATCTCCAAGTGCCTGGCTGTTTGTTGCTTCGCCAGAAAAACGCACTTTGGCAGCACCGATTTGAGGGTAAAAGGTAACGTACCAAAGTGGCTTAATCGGACGCGGTCCACTTAGACCCAAATCATATTCCGCAGTTTCTCGGCTTCCTATGACTACTGATGTTGCACCTAAACCACTAAACCAAGTCTGCACATGGCCTTGTTGAAGAGCTGTTCGGGCTGATGCAACAGCACTACTACTTACACCAGAAATTTGAGTGCGGGCATCAAAGTTCCAACCTGGAGCCAGCATTTCACTGGTACTGAGGCCACCAACGTTGTAATTGCCGCTTTGGTTTCCAAAGCAGATTACTTTCGTCTGCCCCTGCTGCAAACCGATGTAGAAAATCAAAATTGCATGTTTCACGCTGCCGCCTGGCCAGCGACTTTGTACATGTGCTTGGGTTGGGAGAACTTGTCCGTTTTCAATCGCAGTTGGAAATTGCGCAATTTCTCCTTCTTTAAATGGGCGGCCTATTTGAACTGGAATCAGCGAGGAGCTAAAGGTGTCAACATTCATGAAAGCTGCGCAGTTTCCGCTTAAAGCAACTGTTGGCCATAAACCAGATGGCGGGGTGATAACGGGAGTCGCAGTGCTTATTGGCGTAGGTGTGCGTGTTGCAGTGGCGGTAGGGGTCCGCGTCGGTGTGGCCGTAGGTGTGCTGGTGCGAGTGGCAGTTGGCGTCGCTGTAGGTGTGCGAGTCTGAGTTGCCGTTGGTGTAGCTGTTCTTGTTGGTGTGAAAATCGGTGTTGGGGTACGGGTTGCAGTGCTGGTTGGTGTTGCCGTGCGGGTGGGTGTTCTCGTTGCCGTTGCACTTGCTGTGCTGCCTATGGTTGGAGTGCCTGTTGGTGGCAAGGTCGGCCGGGGATCTGTTTGCGGGGTAATTGCAATTACTACCTGATCTCTTGGAGTGGCTGTCGGGGTAGGTGTGATTGTAAAAGTTGCGGTTGGTGTGGCTGTTGGAGAAGGAGATACAGGAGCAAAACAGCCTTGACGGAGACGCACCGTAAGGGCGGTGAGGCGAGAAATTTTTATAGGTGAGTTGTTCTGTGCACGTAAGCTTTTGATTGCTCTTCGTATTGTTTTTATTTCTTTAGCAACTTGTTTCGGGAGAATGACTGCGCGCAATCTCTTACCAGCACTTAGTCTAACTCTAAACCATTTTTTAGTTTTTATATCTTGGCCGCAACCGTAGCGAAATTCTTTTGTTGATTCAGCCCACACAGATCGAACTTTGATCGTGCGCGGCAAGGCCCAGGCGGACGAGTGTCCAAACACCGCTGAAAGCAACGAAATAATTGCAATTAAGTAAATGCGAAAAACCACCAAAAACCTCAACACAACACAACCCGATTTAATCCACTGCAAAGTTAGGGCCAGGATTTGTATCGATGTGGCGCGCTTTTATGACCAAATGGTACCTCGGTGGTCGAGAATGGGCGAATAGACGAAGTATTTTAGTAGCTTAAGGGGAAAATAGAGAGCGCAGCAAAGCGCTATGTGTCACCGGAGCCAATGGGTAGACCACTTGGAACCAAGTTTTTTCCCTCCCTAAGGACGCACGGGACTTAGCGGTGGTCGTGAATGCTCCGGCGAGAGCGTGGGTGTTGCCCGTTTGGTAGGTGTCGGCCTGGGAGTCCTGGTTGATATTGCTGTCGCCGTTGCCGTGGGAGTCGCTGTGGGTGTAGGGGTTACTGCTGCTGGCGCGAGAGCTCGGGTGTTCCTGACATCAGCATCAACAAACGCCCACTTCAGGCGCTGCGCACTAGCTGAACTTGGGGCACTGCCGTAGGTATCTAACGAAACCAGGGTATCCAGCGGCTCGGGTAGTCCAGGCGCCAACAACGAAAGGCCCCCAACTTTCATCGCGAAAAACACCTCGGCATCACCATCGTTAAGTAAATCCTCAAAGGTGACGGCTGGGCTTATGTTGAAAATAAGAGGAATACCTATGGCAAACTGGGACAACGCAACTTGCGAGTGGAGGGTTCCGTTTGGGTTTAGACGAATAAAGTAATCTGAAGGAGAAAGCGACGAGCTATACCCAACCGGTGCAAAAATTTCGGAGGCGTTGTCATTGTTTAAGTCAAGCGCTGTAAAGCTATTCAGTAGGTTTTGTGGTGCTGTGTAAGGCCAGCCCGCTATGAGTTGTCCGTTTCCCTCAAAGGCCCAAATTTTTCGTGAGGAACTGACATTATCAAAGCCTACAAAAACCACATCGGCTCTACCGTCGCCCGTAACATCAGTAAGCAAGGAGGCGTCTCCGTGCGGCGCAACATTTGGTAGATTGAGCGGCCAACCAGGCAGTGAGTTTCCAAATCTATTAAAGACGCGAATAGAAGTAGAAACTGGAGCCCACACGCCTGTGGTATCAATCGCCACGATGTCACGATGCCCATCGCCATCTAGATCTGCCATGCTTGGTGGAAGCCACGGCCAAGAGTTATTCGTTCCGATGCCCGAGACCGGAAATCCAGGTCGAATTTGTGCAGTGAGTAGGTTAATCAGGTAAAGGCCGTCGTTAGTTTGGGCTGTAACCTCGTCGTATCCATCATTGTCTACGTCGCCGACTGACAAAAACACGAGGGGCGATTCTCCCAGTGTGTATTGGTCAATGTTCATGTTTACTACTACCTGACCCTGTCCATTAATTGCCTTAATTTTTCTGGTTAAGCTTAATGAATCACCTAGTGGAATGATTACCCAATTTTGGCCGCCCATTCTGGCCACTACTGGTTTATCGGTTATTTCTTCTGTGGCAGTGGGCACTATGCCATTGGCGGGCCAGCCAGAGTAAAGGGTGCCGTTAGAAGTAAAGGCATGAACTTTTTTGGGGCACGGTGGCGTCGTAGGTGCGCATACCCCATAGATTACGGCGATTATTTCCTTTTGCTGGTCCCCATTTAAATCAGCTATTGCGATTTTGTTATTTAAAATGGCTGCTTGTGGACCTAATAGAGCGGCCAGGTTGATTGGAAAACCGGCCTTAGGTTGTCCGTTTGCCTCTATTCCAACAATCATGCCTTCGGTTCCAAGAAGCACTTCCTTGCTGCCATTACCATCTAGATCTGCGCTCATTGCAGAGGAGTATGTTCCGGGCACTGAGGGAAACGGGGAGATGAAGGATTCTTGTGCGTATGAGGTGCGCGGCCATTGGGATGCTATGGTGAGAAGCAAGAGGGCAAAAAAAGTTATGCAATTTTTCATGGCTGCACGTCTTCAAGTATTATTTTGGAGAGAATGCCCTGAGAATTTCTATCCAAAAGGGTAGTTCTCTGTACGCGGTCCTAAATATATTTTCCTAGGGTAAACTCCCAAGCCCCCTCGGCGTATCTGTCATCGGCTGAATTCGGCAGCCATGCGAGGGCTTTCGCACTGCTTGAACTCGCGGTGGGACTGAGGGGCAGCTAATTTATCAGTAAGATTTTACTCCCATAAACCTAAATGAGCTTATTGGCGCTAGCCGCCGGGCAAATTGTGCAGTATTCCGCTCAACTGAGGGTCGTAGCAAAAATATCTTTCGCCATGGTTGTAAAGCTCTCGCAGCTTTTCAGGATGCGAGAGCTTTGTCTTTTATGTTTTTTAATCGGGGGAATAGATTATTCGATCCATGCAAGAACTTTTCGCACTTTCGAACCATAACGTGCGCAAAAGTCTTCTGCTGCGCGAACCGCGTCTTCAGCGTCAATTCGACCATCGCCATTTAGGTCTTGGCAAGTTGAAGCATCTATTGTGCTGAAAGGTGTGCCATCTCTACACTCGCCTTCAGCTTTTGCGCATCTATTGGCTTCTTCAAGATCTTCGTAGCCGAATATCCCTTCCGCTATTGAAGAAGAACTCGCTTTTGTACGTACCTCTGCAGATGCTATCGACTGAGTCGCACAAAGAGCGAAAAGACATAGTGCTAAAGAAGAAACGCTTTTGAAACTTGGAACCATAAAAAATCCTCCACAACAAACAACTATCGCTGTTATGAAGCTTTTTCGTCCGGACATACCTAAGATTTGTAACTAATTGAAATCACTAGGGCCGGACTGGGCAAGTCCAAATTGAATGCAATTCGATATGAAGTGAGTGGCGTTTTGGAACTATGCAGCCTGACCAAAGAGCTGAGTGGTAAAAAATTTTGGCGAGGGCTTGAGTAGATAAGCTAATAAATACAAGATGTTATATAATTTGTCCCAAATTTGTCACAAATTTGCATCGATTTTGTGACAACTGAATCAAATACAGGGAGGCCAATGTGAAGGTGGCCTAGAAGTGGTTCTACCAGCTTCAAGAGCTGGAAGGTTTTTGGCTTGTTGGGATACTTGAGGGCAAGCCGTTTCTTGATGCAGTTGCTGTTTAGTCAAGAAAGTCATGGTTTTTTTAACAGGCATCACATTAAGTCGGTGCCGCTTATTATGACAAGAAAGAGACGCAACATGCAGCAGTTAAGCGAATTAGAACTACGGGTTCTGGAACAACCAAAAGTCAGTTGCCAAGACATTGAGGAAGTTTTTGGCGATTATGTTGACGGCGAATTAACTTCTACCTTAATGCGCCGAGTTGACGAGCACATTGCTGCTTGCGAGGAATGCCAGGAATTCAGAGATACCTATTTGTTAACCATCAAACTTGCCAGGCAATTAAAGCCACGCCCTATGTCCGAGGATGTTAAAATGCGCCTACGCCAAGCGTTAAATGAGCGTTTGGGATTACAACTTGAACTAGGAAAGAATTAAGTAGGAGGTCGGCCGTGATTCGGCATTTGTAGCGCCCGAGAACCTGTCGTAGACTCCGGTCCATGACAAAACGAATCTATTTGGTTGACGGCTCTGGCTACATTTTTCGTGCCTTTTACGCGGTGGCTCCTTTAAGCACCAGGCAAGGTTTTCCAACGAACGCGCTGTTTGGCTATATGCGCATGTTGCTTAAGTTACTAACTGCCGCAGACTCTAATCATGTTGCTGTCGTGTTTGATTGTGGTAGAGAAACCTTTCGCACTGAGCTCTATAAAGAATACAAAGCGAACCGTGAGGATTGTCCTGCAGATTTGAAACTTCAGATGCCCTTGTTCCGCGATTTGAGTCGAGCTTTAGGTTTGACGGTGCTTGAGAAACCTGGCTTCGAGGCTGACGATATTTTGGGAACCCTGACCCGCCGTCTCGCGGGCGCTGGAATAGAGGTGGTCCTGGTTAGCGGCGATAAAGATTTGATGCAGCTTGTTGGTCCCCATGTTTCTATTTGGGACACCATGAATGACAGGAAGTTTCGCGATGCAGAGGTAAAAGAAAAATTTGGGGTGCCTCCTTCTCAAGTGGTTGAAGTTTTGGGTCTAATGGGGGACAGCTCCGATAATGTGCCGGGCTTAGATGGAGTAGGTCCAAAAACTGCAACTCAACTGGTAGAAAAGTATGGAAGCGTTGAGCAGATTATTGCTGCGGTTGATAACATTGAGGCTGACTCAAGTATCCGCAATCGAAAGAAAATAGCCGAGAATATTCGCACTCACGCTGAGTTGCTCAGACTGTGCAGAAAACTTGTTGAAATCGATTGCAATGTATCTTTAGGCTTAAGCGAAGATTCTTCTAGCCTCAGAATAAATGAAAGCGACCCGCATGAAATTTTTGCTGCTTTGGAGCGTAGAGAACCTAATGCCGAATCGCTTGCAGCCCTAGCTGAGCAATTAGAATTTACCTCCCTTTTTCGAGATTTAAAGATAAGCCCCAAAAAATCCGCACAAACTCAGCAAGCGTATAAAGCCGTGTTGCAAAGTAATTTTGCCGATTTCTCTAAGCAGCTGGCTGCCGCTCCTGCCTTTGCTTTTGATACTGAAACCACATCTTTGCACGTGCAGGAAGCCAAACTTGTTGGGGCCTCATTTTGTTGGTCAGATTCTGAGGCTTTTTATGTGCCGCTTGGGCATACGGATCTTGAGGGGCAGGTCTCGCTTGATGAGTTCATTCGCGTCATAGGGCCCATGTTGGCCAGTTCGAAACAAAAAAAGTTTGGTCAAAATATTAAATATGACATTGAAGTGCTGGCAACATTGGGCATTCAAATGGCTGGTATTAGCTTTGACAGCATGCTCGCCTCGTATCTACTTAATCCTGATAAGGGCTCGCATAATTTAACGGTGCTGGCATCAGACTTTTTGCAGCGAGGAACAATTGAATTTGATGAAGTGCTTGAAGGCAAAACTTCTTTTGCGGAGGTTTTGCTTGAGCCGGCGACCCAATATGCAGCGCAGGATGCCCATTATGTGTGGCTGCTAGAGAAGGTGCTCGGTCCTAAGCTTGAGGAGAAGGGCTTACACAGTTTGTTTGAGCGTATTGAAATGCCCCTAGTTCCTGTGCTTGCCGCCATGGAGAGCCGTGGAGTTAAATTGGACCTAGATTTATTGGAAAGTTTGTCGCTTGAGTTCGGTGGTCTTCTTGCTGGAATTGAAAAAGAGCTGCATGAACTTGCTGGTGGGCCATTTAATTCAAATTCGCCCAAGCAACTTTCGGAAATTTTATTTGGCAAGCTTGGTTTGCCCACCAAAGGAATTCGTAAAACCAAGACTGGGTTCTCTACCGACTCTGATGTGCTTGAAAAATTAAGTGGACTGCATGCGCTGCCGGCGCTCATTTTGCGCTATCGCTCACTCTACAAACTAAAATCTACCTATATAGATGTCTTAAAAACTCAAGTATCGCCAAAAACGGGACGCTTGCATGCCAAGTTTAATCAGGCGGTAACGGGTACTGGTCGTTTGTCCAGTTCGGATCCCAACTTGCAGAATATTCCAATTCAGACTGCTGAAGGCAGGCGGATTCGGGCTGCCTTTGTGGCTAAACCTGGCTTTGTGCTTGTTTCAGCTGACTACTCTCAAATTGAGTTGCGGGTACTGGCGCACCTGAGCGGTGATGAGAACCTCATTAGCGCTTTTAAAGAAGATATCGACATTCATGCAAAAACAGCTAGAGAAATCATGGGGTTATCTTTAGATGAAGAAATTGGCCCCGAGTATCGTCGAATGGGTAAGACGATAAACTTTGGCGTCATTTACGGCATGGGTCCGTATCGTTTGTCCAAGGACTTGGGAATTCCGGTTCCAGAGGCACAGCGTTATATCGACGGCTACTTCGATAGGTATCCTAAGGTACGTCAGTATTACGCCGAACTTGAGCGCAGCCTTAAAGAGCAGGGGTTTGTTGAAACATTGTATGGGCGTAAACGGTTTGCTGCCCACATAGATTCAAGCGAACGTGATCAAGGGTTTTTGTTAAGAGCTGCGTTGAATGCGCCTATTCAGGGCACAGCAGCAGACTTAATGAAGCTTGCGATGATTCGAGTGGAAAGTGGGCTTTTGAGTTGCGGTTTTGAAGCGCAGCTTTTGATGCAGATTCACGATGAGCTTGTGCTCGAGTGTGAAGAGTCAAAAGTTGCCGACTGTATAGATCTTGTGCGTAGGGAAATGGAACATGTGGCTGAATTCAGAGTGCCACTTAAAGTTGAAGCCGGCAGCGGCCGTAATTGGGAAGAGGCCCATGGCTGAGGCCAGTAGTTTGGATGCAGAAAAGCGCCCAAATTCGCCTGCTCTTGAGGGCGAAGGTAGCTCCATGCGCTCTGCTCGGAACGAGCGCGAACTTAAAGAATCTGAGCGAGCAGAAGATTTGCGTCTTGTTCAATCAGTTCAATCTGGAAATCGGGACGCATACCGTGAACTCGTTGAGCGCTACCGCAGACGAGTAATGGCTTTAGCACTTGAAGTTACCCGTTCTGCAGAAGATGCCGAAGATGTGGCGCAAGAAACGTTTGTGAAAGCCTTTTTGTCGCTGAAAGACTTTAAGGGGCAATCTAGTTTTTATACCTGGCTGTATCGCATTGCGCTCAATATGGCCATCGATGTGCGTCGCAAGGTGACAAGGCAGGGTGGAAGAAATACTGAGTTTGACGAGCGCACCACTGTGGGTGTTATTGACCAAAAGCCGGATGAGAGTCCTGATCGAGTGCTTGAGCGCAAACAGGACGCCCGTTTATTAGATTCGGCACTGCGTGAGCTTTCCGAAGAGCACCGTGTGGTGCTTACGCTGCGGGAAATTGATGGTTTAAGTTATGACGAGATTGCCGATGTGGTGGGAATCTCGAAAGGGACAGTAATGAGCCGTTTGCATTATGCCCGTAAGCAGGTGCAGGCGACATTAAGCGAGCAGGGGCTAGGGGAAGGATTTTCTTCACGAAGCAGCGCTGCGCTTGAATAAATCTGAAGTACGCGAGGATCGTATGCAAGAAGTAGACAAACAAAATGAGATTAAAGGCAAACGGGCAACCCTATCTGAGAAAGATGAATTGCTTCTCATGCGGCATTTAGACGGAGAAACATATTTGTGGGAACGCTGGCGAGCGCAGAGTTTGCTGCGCCAAAGTGCCGCAGCGCGCGAGTTTGTGAAAGGCATGAGTGCCGTTGGTGCACTTATTAATTCAAAAGAGGTTCCTGATCCTTCTGGTTTAGAATTTTGGGCCCGCGTGTCCAATCGTATTGCTCAAGAAGAACGCGCTGAGATATTCCTCGGTAAACGGGCTACTCCCGCTGTTGAGAGAAGACCTTGGTTCCAGCTGCCTCAAGTGGCCTGGGGTCTTTCGGGTAGCGTCGCGCTTGCAAGCTTGGCTTATGTGGCGCTGGTTGCAACTCCTGCGAGTTTAAAAACCGAGTCTCAGATGGCCCAGTCCGTGTCGCAAGAAAACGTACAACTTGTAAAGGCAGGACGCCCAGAAGTGCTTGAAGAGCGTAGTCCAAATGTGGTGCAGGTTGACTGGATGCGCTCTGACGGAAGAGTTTCAATTCTGAAAGAGCCAAGCGAACGCTCGGCTATTATTTGGGTTAAAAAGCGTGCGGCCGGCCAAGGCGTGAGAGCTCAACGAGAGGCAGATTTGGCAGCTCAACCGACCCCGAGAATTACTAGTGCAGCGCCAAGCTTTGAGCGTTAGAGTATATGGCTGTGAGCACCCCTCATCTTTTATACCTAAGCGCCCCGCGATTATCCGGCGTCCATTATGGCCATAAGATTTTTGTAGGCCTTTGTTGCCTCGTCACCCATTTATTTCTTTCTCTTGACGCACAGGCAGAAGGCCCGAGTTGTGGATTGGCTCCAAACGGAGTGCGTGTGCAGGTTCGCAGTGTGCGCGCCGATGAGCGCTTGGTAGTTGCGAAAGAGCAAGATTTAAATGCCTTAGTGAATGACCATGGCAAACAGTTTGATCGACGCCTGAGCGATTTATCTCCGAAGCTGAGGAAGCTACAGTACCGCTCATTTCGCCTCGTCGGCTCGCAGAAAGAAGAACTGCCTTTTGGCAAGCGCGAAACAGTGAGTATTGGCGACGGAAACTCTTTGACCCTTAGGCCTATTGGGATGGCTGATGATCAAGTTGCCATGTGGCTGCGCTGGGAAGATGGCGAGGGCATGCAGATTATAGATACGCGTATGCAATTTGTAGTTGGTGAAGCGCTTATTGCTGGGGTTGATAATGCTTCAAACTCGGGGCTTATTCTGGCTATAGATGTGCAACCAGTGCGCTTAAAAAAAGAGGCCGCCTCTGGTGCGGCGCGCGAACCTTAAATTTGAGCAGGCATTTTTTGCCAATTTCTTGGCGCAAAAGGGGAAGAGCCTTCACCATAATACCTTCCCGATTTTCCTCATTATTTTTGTCACAAACTAAAAAAACGCAGGTAAGTGCCTTATTTTATTGGGGCTAAACCTTTGGCGCTTTATTCGCGCGCTTAGGTGGGGGGCTCCACGTGTGTGCAACCAAAGGGAGCCTTCTGCCTAGCTAACACCCTAAAAATACATAAGATTTGAAAGTTTCCGTAAAGCCCACCCCAGCTGAGGCCGATTCTACTATTTGGAACAGATCCTGCTCCTGACTCTTTGACTCGCGGTTTTAATCCAGGTTTCTCAATAAGGTTTGGATTTATGTCAAATGCCAAAAAAGAGTTTCTTTTGGACCAGCAACAAGAAAGCGCATTCGAAATGATTGAGCTTGCCGTGGGTGGTCTCGATGTGTTGGCGCGTGCCTTCGATGTGATTGCCGAAGTGTGCCGCGAAAGTGAAGCGCCACAGGTTTCATTGTTAGAAACCCCGCCTCGCGAACTAATCAATTAGATAAATTCAATAAACTCAAAACGCGCAAACCCTTGTCGAGGGTCTATCTTGCACACCCGCAGTTTAACTTGGTCTCCAGGTTTTACCGTCTGTTCAAAGCGCACTAGTGTTGGCATCAGCACTTCTTGAATTTCTACCAGAGGAGTTCGCAAATCGGTGCGCAACACAATGCCGTGCACGATGGCATCGGTGCGAGCGCGCTCCTGTAGATAGCGTAGAAGCCAGAACCTTTTTGTTTCTTTGGAAATTGCCTGGGCTGTAGCCAAGGGGTCATCCAAAGACTTGATAAGTTCTTCAATTTCTTTGGCGTCATGCTCGGCTTTGCCGCCCTTTATAAACGAAATAAGCTGACGCTGATTTACAATGTCGGCATAACGTCTAATGGGCGATGTAGCTTGAATGTAGGCATCGAGGGCAAGACTTGTGTGCCTTACGGGGGTAACCGAAGTGAATGATTTTTTAAGTTTTGATCGTAGCTGATACGTCTGCGCGGAGCTGTCTGAATTTTCGTCTCCCTCATTCGGCTCACTTGGTTCAGGAGCGCTTTGGCCTCGGTAGATGAGGGGGATATTATTTTTAGCCCCAAACTCTGCGAATACAGAATTAGCAAGCACCATGCATTCTGCCACGAGACTGCGAGCTGGGCTGTTTTCATCGATCTCGTTTAAACTTAAGCCTCCTGATGCATCAAGCACCACCAGCATTTCTTTTTTTCCCCCTTTTAGGGCACCTTTTTGAATGCGCTGCTCTTCGAAGTGCGAAGTGATGTTATAGAGAAGATGCAGTTCAGATTCAGATTGATACAAAGACTCATCAACCTCTTTGTATGTGTAGCGTTTCCCCACTCGAATAATAGAAGGAGTCACGCGGGTAGCGAGAATGCTAAATCGATGATCAAGTTCAATGATGCAACTAAGCGCAAGGCGTAGCTGGCCAGCGATAAGACTAAGCGCGCCTTCAGATAACACTTCGGGCAGCATATTCACCACTATTTCTGGGCAGTATATTGAAATTGCCCGGCGTTTAGCTTCGGTGTCCAGTTCTGATTGAGCAGGGATAAGTGCGGCTGCATCAGTAATATGAATTCCAAGCCGATAGCCATCGCGTGTGCGTTCAAGAGAGATTGCGTCATCCATGTCTTTAGTAGACACATCATCAATCGAGAAACTGAATACTTCACTTAAATCTTCTCGGGGCCCAAAAAGCTGCTGCAAGCTTTCTAAAGTTGTTGGCACTTGCAGGGCGCGAGCTTTTTCTTCAATCGACTTCGGTCTCTCGAGGTTGAATCTCTGGCGTATAAAAGCCAAATTGGTGTTTGGGGTAAGAAGGCCTGCATATTCTAAAAAGTGGATAATGCGTTGTTCGCGGCTTCCGCGAAGTTCAAGTTTGAGACGCTCAGCACAAAAATCAACTATTTCTTTTGCCTCTTTAAGTTGGTTGTTCTCAATTTCGGCGCAACCAGCAGCCACCTCTAATAGGGTGCGCACTGAATGGGTAAGCTCCGGCGGAACGGGACTGGATTTATCTTTATGTCGCTTACTAAAAAATTCTAAGGCGGATTCCTGTGCTTTTGCTTTTTCCGCTCGCGATTTTTCGCTCTTCTTAAGCTCCTCTACAACTTCAACACTTCGCGGGATAAAGCCAGTAGCACCGCGCTTAAAGTAAATGCGGTCGCTTAAAAGCGCCAAGCGCAGTGCGAAGTGGGCCTCAAGCTTGGTGGAACCTAGTAATAAATCGCTTAGTTCGTGACTTGAATATTCTTTCTCAGAGCTCACTAAAGTAAGCCAAAGCTCCTCTAGTTGAATAGTTTGTGAGCGGGATTCAGATTTAGAAGCAAGGTCGCTCAAATATTCTGCAGTCTGTTCCCTGCCTTGAACTTGTGGGGGTAACTTTTCACCGAGCAAGCAAAGCCTATAGGCAGGCAATTCTGCCTCGCGACCGCGCTGGTTAAGCAGTAAGGTTTTCTGGGCCTTAGTCCCTAGACATACGGCCAAGAGCGGGCGTCCGTCATGTTCGTAGATACAGAGGCTACCGTTGTCTACTCGCGCGGCAGACTCATCAAAATTTTGTTTAGCTGGCATTTAAGAATAAGACCATTTCCCACCGCAAAAAGTCAAATTAACCCCATGAAATCTTAAGGAAAATTTAGAAATATTGGGCCGCTACAATTTTTTGAGTAAGGGCAAAATAAACTGTAGAGTGCCTTAAGTTACAGAATTAGGCCTGGTATTCATAACCACCTGTGACGCTTTAGTTTTTTTGTCCTACTTTTTCGGAAATTTCGAATATGTCAGCTTTTTCCTCAGCCTTAGCTGGTCATCCACTTCATACGCCATCAAACCCTCAGATTCAGCCTGGAAAATTTGGCTCTGAATCGGCTCAGAAATTAGATAATGCGGCTGAGTCTATGCCCCGAATGCAGGAGGCACTAACAGCACTTAAAACGGGGCTGTTTGGGGTTGAAGACGGCAAGAGCATAGAGCCTCAGGTCAAGCAGATGGTTGGGCTCGTTAGGGCAGTATCTACTGGACTCGACAATGCCGAGAAAGCGCTTGTGAAGTATATGGCTGCGGGCGGCGTGCCATCTGCTGAAGATTTACATGAAAACACAGGAAGGCACACGACAGATTTGGCTACGCATATGCAAAACCTTGTGCAGAGAGTGCAAGCGCTTAGTCAAATTGGAGCCGCTGTAGGGCAGAGTTTAGGATTAACAGGTCCGGCGGCACGAGCGCTGAGCTCGGTGGCAGGCTGCGTCGGGAAAGCAATTGCAGAAGCTGATTCCACTTTCAATAGCATTTTAAAAGGAGCTCGCCAAACCCGAGCCGAATTAGATGCTGGGGTTATGTTGAATCCGTTGCCCGGAACTATGCCAGTTGGAATAAACTATCATGCAATTGATGCTGTAGGACATTTGGCAAATCAAGCTGCAACTGGCCAAGCGGGAGTAGTTCAAATCCCTGCAAATCTGAATCTAAAAATAAATCAGCATCAATTGTCGCTCTCATTTGGTGTTGATGAGCAAGGGCGCGCGTATCTGGATCTTGCAAATGGCAAAGCTGCTGATGCCCATAAAATGCGCATTTTACTTGATCAAGAGTCTTTGGCAGTGAGTGCAGTTGGTGTCGACCCAGCACAGGAGGTAGACCGAGTTGAAAGGCTTTCGCGCCGTCTTGAGCAAAGAATTCATGATACGCTTAAAACCTTTGCCGAGCTTGAGACCTATAAGACGGATCAGGCTGTTGCTGACCTTGTAAAAGGCGGGCATTGGGAGTTAGTGAATTCAAAGTTATTTAAAGACCTAGTGCTTGCTGGGGACGCAAAAATAGTGTCTTTAGAAAACGGCGAGTTTGTAAATCGAAACTTAGCTGGCTTAGATCTAAGCGAGGTGCATTTTCATAACTTTAGCTTGCTTAGAAATAATGCCCCGGGCTTAAAGGCGTCGGGAAGCATCTTTAGCGGAGAGTATCGCATAGAAAAAAATAAACTTAACGGCGCTCAGTGGGATAACGTCGAGTTTAGAGACGGCCAAACTGGTAAATTTTGGGACAACGATTTCCATGGCCCTGGCGCGAGTTTAAACGGAACTAAATTTGGCTCGTTAAGAGTTCTAGACAATAACTTGGCTGGGGTAGACCTACGAGGAATTGAGGCCGATTCCATTACCGCTCTGAGAACTGCTCAGCTTACCAACAGAGGTGAGTTCATGGCTAAGCTTGAGGTATCGGGACAATTTGGAGGCACCATTTTCTCGAAACATCTTCTTTCGGGTGATGGCGCTGCTACGCTAGGGAGCCCGGGTGTATTTAAGGCTTCGCCTGGTACTTATCTCAGCGGTAAGACATTAGATATTTCATCGGCAGATCTTGTGAGGACTCTTAAAGACTCACCTTTTATTGGCACTCCTACGCCTGAGCGCACTGAAAACAGACACGGCAAAAATGTGCAAGTGTTAGATCTCCATGCCGCAAATGGACAGAAGTTGACTGAAGTTATCACACAGTCTGGTCCATTTGGATCTAGCGTATTGCCAGATGACGAGACCTACAAAACCAATTTATACACTCTATCAAGAGTGCTGGCGATGTATGCGAAAAAGCCGCAGGAAGTTTCGGCTCCAGATTATGGCAGCCTGGGTGGCTGCTAGGATCGTTATTTGTCTAGAACTCATCTCATAAATGCCATCCGTGGCATTTATGAGAATGCTCCAAGCTCGAACGGGGACCCCGTAAAAGCCCCGTCCTTGCGTCGCACCGGCTTCCTCGCATGCTCGGTCGCCGAGCACGCCTTACTTGGCGCGCCTAGAAGCTATCTCAAATTTACGAATTATGAGATGGCTTCTAGAAGTGCGGCCGCAACTTCAGCATTAAACTTTTGAGCTCTGGCGCAGATTGCAGCCTTAAGGGACTCGGGTGTTGAGACCTCGGGGCCAAATTGGGCCAGCAGACCACGTGATACATTAATAAGTGCAGCTGATTTTTGTGCAGAGAAGCCAGCTACGGCGTCTTTAGCTGTGCCGCCTTGAGCCCCCATACCTGGGATAAGAAACATATTACTTGGCATTCTTTTTCGCAGTTCCACTGCTTCTTGCGGGTAGGTTGCGCCAACCACTGCACCAAGACTTGAGTAGCCACAGTGGCCCATAAAATCTGAGGCGTGTTTTGCGACGAAATCGGCAACATGGTCAGCGAGCGTTAGTCCGGACGAAGTGTTTATGCCCTGTAAACTTGAGGACCCCGGGTTTGAGGTTTTTACCAGTACAAAAAGGCCTCTGCCATACTCGCGGCAGTCATCAAAATAGGTTTGGATGGTATCGAAGCCTAAATAGGGGCTGACGGTAATTGCATCTGCGGCGAAGGCTCTTTGGGATTTGCCACGAAATTGAACCTTTCCTAAAAACGCGTTGCTGTAGGCTTTTGCGGTGCTACCAATATCTCCACGTTTTATATCGGCCACGACGGGAATCCCTCTCGCATTTGCTGACGCGCAGATGTGCTGAAATGCCCGTAGGCCTGGAATGCCGTATTGTTCAAAAAAAGCAATGTTGGGCTTTATTGCTGCAACCTCATTTTGAATGGCTTCGAGTGCGAGCTCGTGAAAACCCACAAGCAGGTCAAAAATTGCGTCATCATTAGTGACTGATTTTTGGGTGAAATGAGTTTCGCACCACTTAGGGAAGGCTTCAAACACGGGGTCGAAGCCGGCAATCAGAAAGCTTTTGGTGGCCTTAATTCGAGAATCGATACTGTCTGCAAAGTTACTCATGAGATACGTTCACTGCCTTAAGGTTGATTTAATAATGCCTCGAGGGCTAAAAAAGGGTCTTGGGGTTCAGATTCAAGCTGATTTTTGAGCAACGTAATTGAAGCTAAAAAATTTGTCCAATTGCTGCCTTGTTTCTGGAACCATAGCTCAAAGAGCGGCAGCTTGGTCATATAAACTTTTAGCTGCATAATTTCGGCATTATTAATCTCTTTCAGCACTTTCATATTTGGGTATTTAGCGCGAACGGGGGCAAGGCTTGAATCGAACACCTCTTGTCGTTGTGCCAAAATCTGCGCTGAGGTTTGTTTAGAGGAATATAAATTCTCTAAATCTATGTATAGTTTTTCTACTACCTGCCCAAATTCAAGTTCGCGCTCTTTTTCTTGGCGCGCCGTTTTTGCCCATTCACAATATTGAACATTCTGCTGACAGTGAGCCTCGAAAAAATGTATTGCAGCTTGGGCACCCACAAAATTTGCCAGACTTTCGTTAAACGGCACATGACCAGGGATCCAAACAGTTGAGTGTAGGGACTCATGCAGGACAGTATTTACAATTCTGGTTTCAGAATGCCTGAGAGTGGTTGATAAAATGGGGTCATTAAACCACCCCAAGGTGCTAAAGGCATCGGTGCCTCGAATAAAGGTTTCGTATCCCTTTTGCTCGAGGCGCTTCCCCGCAGATTCGGCATCTTCTTTGTCAAAGTAGCCTTTGTAGGGCACCGAGCCCACTATAGGGAACCACCATGTATAAAGCTCAAAAGCATCTTTTTTGGATCCCATTACCACCCAGGCAAGCACATCGCTATCGACGCGACTATATTTTGTAAATGAATCGCCTGGTTTTAACCCAATTTGGATGGCGTATTCTCGCGCCTCTTGCACGAGTTTTAGTTTTTGAACTTCTGTAGGCGTGGCGTCCTTGTCTTTGAGAGCTGAGTCTATGGACTGCCGCCTCAGCAAGATGCCGCTTTGATTGTAGGCAGCCTCAAGCACATAGAGCGGGCTACAGCCAGCTAGAATCAAGATCACAAAGGTGGATGCAAGAAAGTATCGCATTTATTTATGGTGCCAATAGAGCCTGCGGTTCTTGAGGCGCTGCCGGTTCCGTGAGAGCTGGAGCGGCAGCCGTTGGCGTAGCAGCCGCAGCCATCTCTGCGAGTTCTTGCTCTCGAATGCGGGAGGCTTCTAGTTCAAGCGTCGTGTATTTAGACCAGTTTGGATATCGAATTGAATAATTTGATCTTAATATCGGGGTTACTTTCTTTTGAAGGTCGGTGATGTACAAATTAAATATGCCTTCTTTCTCAGCCTCTGAAACAAAAGCGATTAGAGACTCGTCTGGTGACCACGTTGGATCGTATTCCTTTCCACTCATTTCGGTAAGCGTCGTGGGCGTACCATCTTCTAATTTTATATAGCCAATATCGATCATGCTTAGGGTGCCTACTGAGTAGGCCATAAATTTGCCTGAAGGAGACCAGGCTGCGCGGCAATAGGAGAGTTTTCCGTTAAGAGGGCAACTTTCTTTCTGAATCTGCCGATTCCAGATACACACATCCCACCCGGGCCAGAAGCGACTGGTTGAATAGGCAATGCTTCCGTCGATTGGCGAAACGCGAGGGGTGGTGTTTCGTTTTCTAAAGTTTGTAAGTGTCAGCTCTTCGCCCGTGTGTATGTTGTAAGAGATTAAGTTCGAGTCTGGATCTTTTTCTTGAGTACGATCGCGATAAAAAACAATTTCGTTTGCACTTTTGCCCCAGGTTGGATTGTCGTCAGCGACTTTATTAAAGGTGATGCGGCGTTGATTGGTTCCATCCCAGTTCGCAATATAAATTTCGCGGTTGCCATCACGGTCTGAAGCAAACACAAATTGTTTGCCATCTGGTGACCAAGTTGGATAGGAATTATTTGAGGGGCCGTCTACAAGCGTGCGCACCTTTCCCGCATTTAGGTCGAGCACAAAAATGCGCTCTAGCCCTTCAACACTGGCTGAGAAGAGAATGCGGCCAGAGAGTTTACGCACATTCATTATTGAAAAATTGCGTTCAAACTGGTTCGTTGGGGTGGCTATGGCAGCAACTAAGGGACTTTGGGTTGGGATTTCTTCGCTACCTGGGAGCTGTGCGGAGACTGTGCTAGCCGCAATAAGCGAACCAAAAGTGAAAAATGAAAAGAGACTAAAAAGGTTCAAAGTTGCTCGCATAATTTCCAATTGATTCTGTAGTAATTTCAAAGACATGTTACAAGGGAAGCGCGCTTTGCGCAAAAAGTAAAATACAGGCAGCTACAAGTCCTGCGAGTAGGTCATCAGCTAAAATCCCCTGAGCACCGGGTAGATTTTCAACGAGGCCAATAGGCCCAGGTTTTTTGATATCAAGTACTCGAAAGAGCGCAAATGCGAGCAGGGGTTGAAGAATGCTGTTTGGGTTGGCGGGGAGTAGAGCTAGGAAAAGGCCAGCCCATTCATCGATGACGATCCATTGCGGATCTTTTCGCTCTTTTTCTTGAGTGGGGCCTAAAGAGAGGCAATGTGTTATTGCGAAAAACCCCAGGATCACAGTGACAGACAAGCATATGAGCGTGAAGCCAAAATGCTGCATTTTTGGCACAAAAAGTAGCCAAAAAAGCAAGCAGAATATTGACCCAAGGGTGCCAGGCGCTTTGGGGCTAAGGCCAGAGTAGAGACCGCTTGCAATGAGGTGGGCGAGTTTTGCGTACATTAATTCACAGCAAATATCCGAGAGAGTGGTAAGGATAGTCGATAGGATTTTGAATCACGAGGGGATATTTCTAAAATTGAGAAAATGTTTGTTGACTTGAAATCTCTTAATTTGCTATAAGTTGCTTAAAGTAATGTGGTCCAAATAACTACCTTACATCTTTAGATTTTTCATGGTCCCAAGCGTTTGGTTTGTTCAAGCGCTGGTGATTTTCCGGTCGGGTTATGGAGCAAGGCGAAAACGACATCTTCGGTTCAGATAAAGGCGGCATCATTACTGCCCGTGGGACGGGAGAGGGGCTTGTCATTCGCCTCGATGGGCGAGTTGAGCGCGAAAGCCTCAAAGAAGCCTTGGTGGATTTTTTGAGTTCACGCCGTGATTTTGTAACGGGCAATGATGTGGCCTTTGAGTGGGTTGGTTCCCGCCCCGAAGATGATCTTGTCGAAGAATTGGCGCAGACCCTCCAAAAAGAATTTAGCATCGAGCTACGCGCTTCACGGATGCGAGCGCAACCAAAATCGGTCGATGCAGCTAGCCTGATGCAAAAAACTGCGGCAAAAATTGTGCCTGGGCCAAGCGTAGCTGCCAAGAATCTTTCAACAACCACGGGCCGCTCTGTAAGTCTTTTTGATGGAATTGAAGCTCTTGGAGGGGCGGATGCTCGGCGTGCTGCAGCGAGCTTAACTGAGCCGCTCGAGGAAGAGCGTAAGCCTAATGCGGTGCACGATGCTGCTTTGTGGGACGATCCCGATGCAAGGCTTGTATGTGCAACTTTGCGCTCTGGGCAGAAGATTGAAACAGAGCATTCTTTGGTCATTTTTGGCGATGTGAACTCTGGTGCCGAGTTGATTGCGGGCGGAGATATCGTAGTGCTCGGTACTTTGCGAGGGGTTGCCCATGCAGGAGCCTACGACGAGACAGGCGGTGGTCGCGTGATTATGGCGCTTGATCTTCAACCCACTCAGTTGCGTATTGGAATGGTGATATCGCGAGGTGGTGGAAGCGAGAAGAAAGGCTCGGGCCCCGAAATAGCGCGGGTTGAGAGTAATCTTATAGTAGTTGAACCATATCAGGCTAAGCTTGTTGCAAATAGGCGGCGAGTTTAGGCGATTGGTTCTGATGTGTAATGCCAGGTATTTTTAAGTTTATGGTAACCGTTGAGGGCGAAGTGGATATGAGTTCTAAGAACGGCAGCGGCAGTAAAAAAGGCGAAGGCGAAGTTATCGTCGTTACTTCTGGTAAGGGTGGCGTAGGGAAAACCACGACTACCGCCAGCCTTGGAGCTGCATTGGCTCTCAGAGGGAAGCGAGTGCTTGTAGTTGACGGAGATATTGGTCTTCGTAACTTGGACGTGATCTTGGGTCTTGAGAATCGCATCGTCTTTAACTTGGTTGATGTTGCCAAAGGCGTTTGCAAAGCATCGCAGGCGATTATCAAATCCAAAAAATCAAATAACCTGTTCTTGCTACCGGCATCTCAGACTGATGATAAAGATGTGGTGACTGAGGAAGAGGTAAAGGCCGCGCTTGAGCAGTTTCGTCGCGAGTATCACTTTATTTTGGTCGACTCTCCCGCTGGAATTGAGCAAGGATTTCGTAATGCATGTGCCGCTGCAGATAGGGCTCTGATTGTGACCACCCCAGAGGTTCCTGCAGTAAGAGATGCTGATCGGGTAATTGGACTCCTTTCGGCACGGGGGATTGAGGCTCAGCTTATTATTAATCGCATAGACTATAACCTTGTACGCAAAGGCGACATGTTATCAGTTGAAGATGTTCAAGAGATATTGGGCATCGAGCTTGTCGGCGTTATTGAGCGCGACGAAAACGTAATCATCGCCGCAAACTGCGGTGAGCCGGTGGTCTATAATCAGAAGTCACGGGCTGGTGAGGCGTTTAATAAGATTGCAGGACGCCTGTGTGGAGAAAATATTCCTATGGAAGGGCAAGCAAATGGCTCTTTTTGGGATAGGCTCACACGACGTTTGGGAGTATCATCGTAAAGGCTATGCCGCTGGGATGTATTAGGGTGTACCATTTTTTAGAGGAACCACAACGTGTTTAAGGCGCTGCGAGATAAATTATTTGGCTCGAGAAATGGCGACAGCTCCTCGTCTCAGGGGCGCTCCAAGAATTTGGCGCGAAGCCGTTTGCATTTCGTATTAGTTCAGGATCGTACTGGTTTAACGCCAGAAGAGATGACTCAATTTAAGAAAGAGATGGTCTCGGTGATTGAGCGTTATTTCCAAATTGATGAGCAAGGATTTGACATCAGCTATAAGCGTGATTCAGATACGACAACTTTGCTTATTAACTCGCCCGTTATTGTTAGACGCAAAGAGTCTAGCGACGAGCAAAAAGAGCATAAGAAATCAAAAACGCAGACTGCTAACGCCTAGTCGTCAGCTTTCTGTAGCTTTGTATTGCAGGTTTCTTCCTCGCAGCCCCGCTCGTTCGGGGCTTTTCTTTTCGCCACTGCCTCAAGCTCTCAGAGACTTTGAGTTGCTAAGTTGTTGAAGTCTGGTGGCTGATTAGTGCGGACATCTCGAAGCCAGGGAAGTTGCCAGCGTAGTGATTGCAGATAGTTGCAACGCGTGAGGTGGAATTCGGTATTAACTAATATCGAATTCGATTATTTTTTCGGCAGTATTTACTCGGTAAGTAGAGTGAAAAGCGCTTGAATTCAGATTAAAAGCAGCTTGCCGGCAGCTTGAAAGCAAGCAGAATTTGGTGCTTTTTCTGTTCTGAAAATATCCTATGTTGACCCTAATTTCGCCACTTCGCCCAAAAAGCGCATGCCGTTCTGAATAATTTTAAATAGTTACGCCCCGCAAATTCTCAGAGAACTTGCGGGGCGTTTTAAGGCTGTTCGACGCCGCGAATCTGACGCCGAATGGCTTTAGGCGTTAAGGGCTTGTTCGATGCTGGTCGGTTTGATGTTTACCGCTTCAGCAACGGCTCGATTGGTTAGGTAGCCCATATGGGTATTAAGCGCGTTACGCAGCGCAGGTGATTGCTGCATGACACCCTTAAAGCCTTTGTCAGCAATTTCCAAAATGTATGGCAACGTTGCTGCGGTAAGAGCCATGGTTGAGGTTCGTGGAGTCTGCGCTGGCATATTGCATACGCCATAGTGGATAACGCCTTCGGTCTCATACACGGGGTTATCCAAACTAGTTGGCTTAATGGTCTCTGCGCAGCCGCCCTGATCGATGCTGATATCTACAAACACAGCACCGCGCTTCATGCTCTGCACCATCTTTCGAGTAATAACCTTTGGCGCTGCTGCTCCAGGTCTAAGCACTGCTCCAACGAGCAAGTCAGCTCGGGTAACCTCACGGGCCAAGGCTTCTGAGCTCGAATAGACAGTACGCACGGCAGAGCCAAATTGATGATGAATACGGTCCAGTTTTTCATGGCTAATATCTAGCACCGTTACTGCTGCTCCCATGCCAAGCGCAACTTCACATGCGTTTCGCCCAGCAATTCCGGCGCCAACAATAACTACATCTGCCGGAGGGACACCCACTACACCGCCCAGCAGTAATCCTCGGCCACCTTTCTGAGAGAGTAGGAAATAAGAGCCATTTAATATCGAAAGTTTGCCAGCAACTTCACTCATGGGCTCTAGAAGCGGGAGTCTTCCATCTGGAGATGCAACAAGTTCATAGGCTATGCCGCTTACTTTGCCTTTAAGCATAGCCTCGGTCACGTCGGGCATGCTTGCTAAATGCAAATAATCGAAGAGACAAAGACCTGGCCGAAAAAATTCATATTCCGATTCATGTGGTTCTTTTACTTTGACTACGAGCTCTGATTTGGTCCACACATCTTTGAGGGTGGGCACAATTTCCGCGCCAGCACTTATATATTGCTGATCGTCAAAAAAAGATCCGGCCCCGGCGTTCGCTTCGATTAAAACCTTGTGCCCACGGTTCACAAGCTCATGTGCTCCATCTGGTGTAAGGGCAATACGCTTCTCAAGGGTTTTACGTTCTTTTGGAACACCGACTATCATATAAAGCCTCTAAATAGGTTAATTTGTTTTTGAGCTTGGCGTGGGATACGAAGCGTTTCCCATAGCGATGTGGACCATGCCCCGCCCCAATTAATACCCAGTGTTTTAGTTTGCTGCAATGGACGCTTCTCATTTGTAAGGCGCTAAGGTAAGTTTGGCCCCTCGCCCGAGTAAAGCGCCTGGGTAGCGCGCATACAAAATAAATCGCCCAGCCAAAATAGGGAGCAGACTTGTGGAGACAAAAGTCCTTGATGGGAAATGGCTAGCCGAGCAAGTATTTGCTCGCGTCAGCTCCAAAGTGGCTTCTATTCGCGCTCAAGGTAAACGAGCCCCTGGTTTGGGAGTTATTTTGGTGGGTGACAACCCTGCCTCGCATGCCTACGTCGCAAATAAAGAGAAATGCGCAAAAAAATGTGGCCTCGAGACCTTTGAAGTTCGCCTGTCTGCTGAAGCGACCCAAGCCGAAGTTGCCGCTGCGGTGGTCTCTTTTAATCAAAATGAGCTTGTAGACGGCATTCTTTTGCAGCTTCCTTTGCCTTCTCACCTAGACTCAGCACCGCTGCTCAGTCTGATTGATCCAAAGAAAGATGCGGACGGCCTGCATCCGCAGAATCAAGGGCTTTTAATGCGGGGAGAGGGCACGCTTAGGCCGTGTACTCCTCTTGGTTGCATGAAGCACATAGATTTAGCTCTGTCTTCCGTCATTCCCGGTAAAGACACATATCCAAGTGAAGATTTACCTAAAGCGTCTCTCGCCGGTAAAAAAGTGGTGGTTATCGGTAGATCGGTATTGGTGGGCAAGCCCGTGGCTCTGCTTTGTTTAGAACGGCACGCCACGGTAACGATGGCCCACTCCAAAACTCCTGACCTTCCTTCGGTGTGCCGGGACGCAGATATTATTATTGCCGCAGTCGGAGTTCCCAAACTTGTAAAATCCACTTGGTTGAAGCAGGGGGCAATTGTAATTGATGTTGGCATCAATCGACTCGAAACGGGCAAACTTTGTGGCGACGTTGATTATCAGGATTGCCTGCCACATGCTCGGGCCATTACGCCCGTGCCTGGTGGAGTTGGGCCAATGACGGTGGCCATGTTGATTCAAAATACCCTCGATGCGTTTTTATCGAAGAATTAGCTTTTAATTATTTGCACCCGCAACTGAGTTTAAGGCAGAGCGTCCAAGTTGCAGCGCTTAAAGCAGTTGGGCGACAATCCTTAAAGCCTTCCTGTCTACTCTCACATAGACTGTACTTAGCCTTGTAATTTCAAATCGTTTCAGTAAGATCGCCTTGCGACTAAAGGTGATCGTTGTCCACCTACACACTGCCTGCATAGGAAGCCTTGTATGGATTCTGCTTTGCTCAAGCGTACGCCACTGTATCAATCACATATCGATCTTGGAGGCAAAGTTATTCCGTTTGCTGGCTGGGAACTTCCCGTGCAGTACTCAGGCATCATTGCCGAACATCATGCCGTGCGAAATCAGGCGGGACTCTTCGATGTTTCGCATATGGGTGAAGTTTTTGTTGAGGGTCCCGAAGCTGAGAAAGCAATTGACTATCTGACCTGTAACGATGTCAAAACTTTGGTAGACGGAAAAGCGCAGTACAGCGCGTTGTTAAACGATCAAGGCGGGGTAGTGGACGATATTATTGTTTACCGCTATTCCGCAGAGCGCTATTTGATCTGCGTCAACGCAGCGAACGCGGATAAAGATTTTGCCTGGATGACTGCCCACAACACCTTCAAAGCAACATTTACCAATCGAAGCGCAGAGTTTGGCCAAATTGCTCTTCAAGGCCCTCGCGCGCCCCAAATCTTAGCCAGCTGCGCTGGAATGGAAGACATTCAGAATTTAAAATACTTTCATTTTTGCGATCGCGAGCTTGCGGGAACACCTGTAATTGTGGCCCGAACTGGCTACACCGGCGAAGACGGTTTCGAAATTTTTACTCCCGCCGCTGCTACACCCTCAGTTTGGCGCCTCCTGTTAGAAGCAGGGAAGCCGCACGGACTAGTTCCGGCTGGCCTTGGCGCACGTGACTCGCTACGTCTCGAAGCCTGTTTGCCTCTGCACGGCCATGAACTTGGCGATAACATTAGCGCCTACGCTTCTGGTCTTGGTTGGATTGTAAAGTTAGCGAAGGGTGAATTTATTGGTAAAGCTGCCTTAAGTGCAGAACGTGCTAAGGGTGGTCCCAAACAAAACCTAGTCGGTTTTTTTGTTTCTGACGCTGGGATTGCTCGGCACGGAGACAAAATTTACTCAGTAGATGGCAGCGAGATTGGCGTGGTGACGAGTGGCACCAAAACCCCCACGGTGAACAAAGCGCTCGGTATGGCCCTCGTACATGCTCAGTACGCAAAAGAGGGATCTACGCTGCACATTGAAGTGCGCGGCAAAAAGTTAAAGGCAGAAGTTGTAAAGAAGCCATTTTATAAAAAACCGCCTTTAGCAAATTAGTTTTGCATACTCTTTGAGTGATTTATTTTTTATCCGAGAAAAGGAACGTCTTATGCAATTTCCTGAAAACCTTAAATATACAAAAGAACATGAGTGGGTTGAGCTCAAGGGAAACGAGGCCGTTGTGGGAATTACTGAATTTGCTCAGTCAGAACTTGGGGAAATTGTGTTCGCCGACCTGCCAAGCAATGGCAAAACCGTAAAATCTGGCGATAGCTTTTGTGTGGTTGAATCTACAAAAGCCGCTTCAGACGTGTATGCACCAATTGCTGGTAAAGTAAAAGCAACCAATACGAAGCTTAGTGATGCACCTGGGTTAATTAACACGGCCCCCTATACTGATGGTTGGCTTGTGGTGCTCGAAAACGTGCAGGGCTCTGAAGTTTCGGGGCTTATGAGCGCCGCAGAGTATAAAGCTTTTTTGGGTAGCAAAATTGGCTAAGGTGCCGCACGGAGGAGTGTCGTTATGACTCAAGCTCATTCAGATACACAGAAGATGAATTCGGCGCCTCCTTCGTCTGCACAAGTGGTGGCGCAAAAACAACGCGTCTCAAGTGATGAGGTGTATATGGAAAAGGAAAACTTTAAGCGTCGACATATTGGTCCCTCGCAGGCCGAGCAACAAGAAATGCTGCGCTACCTTGGGTTTGACTCACTTGAGGCCTTTGTGTCTAAAGCTGTGCCTTCACAAATTGCCATGACCAAACCACTTCAGATGAAACGCTTTGATGTTCAACGAAGTGAACAAGAAGTACTTGCTTGGCTCCGCTCCTATGTGAATGAGAATCAAGTTTTTCGCTCGTATATTGGCACAGGATATTACGGTTGCCTTACCCCAGGCGTCATCCTTCGCAATATTCTTGAAAACCCAGGTTGGTATACTCAGTACACTCCTTATCAACCAGAAATTTCGCAAGGGCGCCTAGAAGCCTTATTAAATTTCCAAACCATGATTTGCGATCTCACCGGTTTGGCGATTTCAAATGCCTCCTTGCTGGATGAAGCTACCGCTGCTGCTGAAGCTATGGCTATGGCCTATGCTGCGGCGAACAAAGACGGAGCTGGAAAAGACACTATTTTGGTATCGAATGAATGCCATCCTCAAGTAATTGAGGTAGTTCGTACACGGGCTTCGGCGCTTGGGTTACAGGTGCTCGTGGAGAGTACTGATGATAAAACTAATCTTGCTGCCAACGTCTTTGCCTTGTTACTGCAATATCCCGCCAGTCTCGGAGAGATTAAAGACTATCGCGCTTTAGTCAAGCGTGCGCATGACGCTGGCGCCCTCGTCATAATGGCTGCAGATTTACTGGCGTTGTGTCTTTTGACTCCACCAGGTGAATTGGGAGCAGACATAGCAGTGGGGTCTGCCCAGCGATTTGGTGTGCCTTTTGGATTTGGCGGTCCACATGCAGGTTATTTGGCCACAAAAGATGAATTTAAGCGAAATATGCCTGGCCGTCTCGTAGGCGTATCAAAAGATACTCACGGCAGACCAGCACTGCGTTTGGCGCTGCAAACTCGCGAGCAACATATTCGCCGCGAAAAAGCCACCAGCAACATATGCACGGCACAAGTGCTTTTGGCAGTCATGGCCAGTATGTACGCGGTTTACCATGGTCCCGACGGATTAAAACGTATTGCCAATCGCGTACACGCATTTACCCGCTGGCTTGCAAGCCAGCTCACTCAAGCTGGACTAAAAGTAAAAACGCAAAAATTTTTTGACACCTTGCACATTGAAATTGGTGCCGGGATGAAAGAGCTTCTGGCTCGTGCCGAAACAAAACGCATTAATGTGCGACAAGTCTCCGAGACAAGTATAGCCCTCTCTTTAGATGAAACAGTCCAAGAGCAAGACGTGCTCGATCTTTTCTTTGTATGTACAGGAAAGCAGCTTAGTAAGGCACAGGTACAGGCAGGAACTGATATCCCCGCTGCCTTAACTCGAACCAGCCAGTTTCTTACCCATCCTGTGTTCTCCATGTACCACTCGGAAACAGAAATGCTGCGGTACATTCGTAGACTTGAAACTAAAGATTTATCACTGGCCAACGCAATGATTCCGCTAGGCTCGTGCACCATGAAATTAAATGCCACGGCGGAAATGATCCCGGTTACATGGGAAGGCATTTGTGGTTTGCACCCTTTTGCGCCAGTTGCGCAAACCCAGGGTTATCGCAAACTTTTTGCAGACCTTGAACTCGCCTTGTCTGAAGTGACCGGATTTGATGCAGTTTCTCTTCAGCCAAATGCGGGCTCGCAAGGCGAATATGCCGGGTTACTTGCCATTCAAGCTTTTCACCGTAGTCGCGGCCACACACAAAGAACCATTTGCCTTATTCCGCAATCGGCGCATGGAACAAATCCGGCCAGTGCGGTAATGGCAGGCATGGAGGTGGTGGTAACCAAATGTGATGAAGCGGGCAATGTTGACCTAACTGACCTCAAAGCAAAAATAGCTGAGTATGGACCCAAGTTGGCTGCGCTCATGGTAACATATCCATCAACCCACGGAGTGTACGAAGAAGCAATTAAGGATATTACCTCCATGGTGCATGCTGCCGGTGGGCAGGTTTACATGGATGGAGCTAACCTGAACGCGCTCGTCGGCATATGTCGCCCAGCAGATATTGGCGCAGATGTATGTCATATCAATTTGCATAAAACGTTCTGTATTCCGCATGGCGGAGGTGGGCCAGGAATGGGACCTATCGCCGTAGCTAAACATCTAGCGCCCTTTTTGCCTGGACATCCGGTGATTGATTTGGGGCACACGGGTAAAGTTGGTCCCGTTTCTGCCGCACCCTATGGTTCGGCAGCCATATTGGTCATTCCTTGGGTGTACATGGCACTTATGGGAGCTGAAGGTTTGAGTGAGGCAACAAAAGTTGCGTTGCTGAACGCCAATTACGTTGCCGCGCGCCTGCGTGAAGCGTATCCGGTTCTGTACCGCGGAAAGAATGGATTTGTGGCGCACGAGTGTATTCTTGATCTGCGTTTCTTGAAGAAAAATGTAGGTCTAGAAGTTGTTGATGTGGCAAAGCGCCTTATGGATTACAATTTCCATGCGCCAACAGTGTCTTTCCCCGTTGCTGAAACTTTGATGGTGGAACCTACGGAAAGCGAGTCAAAAGCGGAACTCGACAGATTTTGTGCTGCCATGCTTCAAATTCGTGCCGAGATAGCTGAGGTAGAAAAGGGAGCTATCAAGGCCGCCGATTCACCATTAAAACATGCGCCGCATACGGCACTTGATCTTGCAGCTGCCGAGTGGAATAGGCCCTATACGCGAGAACAAGCTGTATTTCCGACTGCTGAGGTGAAGGAATCCAAATTTTGGCCAAGCGTAAATCGCATCGACGCCGCCTATGGAGATAAGAACCTTGTGTGTAGTTGTTTGCCGGTTGAAGCCTACAGCACTTTACGCGGATAGCAGATTTTCCCGGAGAGCTAGTTCCCCGTGAACTAGGCATTTTTGCCAAAGCTGCGAGAGGAACTCAGGTCTTGCTCATTTCTGTTCGTCGGCAAAATGCGTTCATAGTGAGCTAGTCAGCGCTGCGTCGTAGTTGCACGGTAAATGTGCTGCCAACGTTCAAGTCGCTCTCAACTTTAATGTTGCCACCCATTTTCTCAAGTAAACGGTGCACAGAGGCTAGCCCGATTCCAGTGCCCTCAACGTTGCCAGAGTGGGCCCGGTGGAAAGGCCGAAAAAGCTTGGGCAACTCTTCAGCAGGTAGTCCAATGCCATTATCTTTTATTGCGACACTGACTGACCTCCTCGTTTGCGACACTGAGATTTCTATTTTAGGCTGACGTTCAGCACTTCGATATTTTAGAGCATTGCCAATAAGATTCGCGAAAATTCTATACAAATGCACGTGGTCGGCAGTCACTTTTGGTAAATCGCTTGGATAGTGCAAGGTAGCCCCGCACTCTTTAATTTGTGGGGTATAGTCTTTCTCGACCTCAACCAGAATATCATGAAGCGACACACGCTCGCTTTTAACCTCGCCAGCACTTAAGCGCGCAAACTCGAGCACTCGAGAGACAAGTTGATGGAGTCGCTCGGCGGCTCGTCCTACATGGTCAACAACTTCGCGACCTTCTGCATTTATTTGGCTAAGATGATCTTCATTCAGCACCTGTAACATTCCTTTAATTGTCGATATTGGCGCTTTAAGATCATGTGAAACCATGTAGGTAAAATCTTGTAAGTCACGGTTTTTCTCTTCGACTTGTTTTTGGTAGCGAACCGAACCCGTAACATCAAGGAGCACTGCTAGCGAGGCGGTATAGCTGCCTTGCTCATCTAAAATAGGCACGGTGCGGGTTTCAGCCCAAATTTCGATACCGCTTCGATGCGTCAGGCGGAAGCGAGATTGAAACGGCTCTCCCGCATGGCAAATATGCAAAGCTCGCTGATACTTCTCTTTGTCATCTTCATGCATTACCGAGATAAAAAAATCTTCTTCACGAGATTGAATTTCTTGAATTGAGTATCCGGTAAGTACTTCGGTAAAGGGGCTGCAGTATAGAATTTTGTCGCTGCGATCTCGAAGAATCACCGCAGCCGCAAGGTTTTGCATCAGGAACGCCGATTTCTCAAGTGTGTCAAAGGCGGCAGCGCTGCTTGAGGGCGGCTGAGTTTGGGAGTGTGGTTTGCGAGTAGATACGGCATAGACCCATATCCCGATGCCCGCAGCAAGACTAAGCCAGTACCAATCGAACGCTGCTCCGGCAATGACAAGCGTGCCCAGAAAAAAGAGCATGTGAGTTGGCGCTAAACTGTTCATCTCCCCCCTGAGACTGCATTGTATAAGTCGCACTCGAGTGTGAATGCCTTCTGGGCGGCATTGAGAAGTTCGGGGCGTTCTGACGGTTGTATTTTTAAATACGCCCAAGCCTCGCTCAGTTCTTCATTCATTTTATTGCGAAAACGTTGAAATGTGTTTGGGTGTCCAAGGCCAAGACTATGCGCAATCATGTCAGCTGCTTTGATTATATAGTGCAGCTCAAGATTGATGTCAGTTTCTTTTGGCCAGGGCTCATGGTGTAGACGAATTGCCTTAGTTAATTCGGGCCCAAAATGCCATTGCTCGGCAATTAATTGGCCCACTTCAGTATGCGAGAATGGAAAACGTCTCGTCTCTGCGTCAATGAATGAAACGCCTTCGCTTTCTACTATTTTTACCACGCGCACATATTCTTCTGGGCAGCGCTGCAAAAGGAGTAGTTTCCCCACGTCATGCATAAGTCCGGCTAAGAACACACTGTCTTCCATTTGCGGTGCTAACTGGCGCGCTATCGTGCGGGCGGTAAGGGCTGTTGCAATATCATTTGTCCAAATTGCATTCCGCAGCGGGTGTTTTGATGGAAAAATTTCACTCAGGGATGTGGCGCTTAAGAGTCCTCGAAGTTCATTAAGACCAATAACGGTGACTGCAGCTTCGATGGTGTCTGGTTTGCTGCCGCGATCATAGAACACTGAGTTCGCAATTTTAATGACGCGAGCGCTTAAAGCTTCGTCAGATTCGATAACTTCTACAAAGTCGCGGGCTTCAGCGTTTGGGTTTGTGGAGAGGGTGAACGCTTTTTGTGCGGCGCCGGGCATTGGTGGAATGCTACGGGTGCCGACCACGTTTGAAATACTTTGGGCAATAGCAGAGGGTAAGGGCTGTATCCCATGCGGGTCAACTTTTGCTGTCTTATTTTTGCCAAATAATTTGTTGAGCATACCTATATAGCAGTTGTCAGAGATATTGAGACAAAAGGTCAGGGTAGGAAGATGTGATCCTTCTATTACTTTTTTGAAAAGCTTCGGGCTTTACTGATTCTACACAATCACAACTGCTTTGTGCCTCTTCGCCTTTCCCCTCGCTTTGGCCTCGTTTCACGCGGGAGCCCCTTAAAGGACTCTCCTATAGTAAGATGCCCATAAAGCGCTTAAATTGGCACTAGATTTACGGAATATACACGACAAAAATAGAGTATATTCAGTGCGTTAGCTGCGTCGTAGAGAAAAAGAATCGCCTTTAACGTGGCAGAAAGGCGTATTAATTGGTCACCGTAATACCGGCAGAATCTTCGGCACCAAACTCGGGTGCCTCAATGTCAAACTCATTGTTGTCATTCACCAGTGGATCGTTAACGTCGGCATCTACTTCAATTTCACCATCAGCAACAGCGGCGTTGCCAACAAGCTGAAACTTCACCACTCCCGCGCCATCTTCATCAAATTCAGAATCGTCAAGAAAAAATACTAAATAGCGTCGATTATTGTCCGCTACATTTTTATCTGGCCCAATGTCAATTTCATCATCATTCAGCACAAGAAAGGCACTGCTTGGAACATAGGCCAAGCCGGCAGGAATTCTTACTTTAAGAAGTATTCCATTCTCGTGCACATCTCGCACGTCGATAGTTACTTGCGTTCTATCTCCCGTATCGATGGTAGAAGGACTAGTCCGTACACTTAAATTTGCAGCGCCGATAAAATCATCTCCACCACCGCCGCCGCTTCCGCAGGAAGAGCAGGCAAACAGAACTAAGGTTGAAAGAAGAAGATTTTTCATAATGTGGCTCCTATTTAACGCGATGAAGTTGTGTACGTAAGCACTTCTCACATCAAATTATTGATGAAAATTGTTCCGCACTTCCGGCGTTGGGACAAGAGAAAATCGAACAGAAAACAATGATATTAGGCCTAAATTCAGCGCTCTACCTACTTTGGCCGAGAGCCGGCAGCGCTTGGTCGAGGTTCAGCGTTACGGTGGTGCTGAGGTTTGGAATCGCCTCAAGTTCTATGCGCATAGGGACTGCTCTTAGGGGCTCACGACTGTAAATGTCTAAGCGGCGTTCTCCCGCAACATATATGCGACCCCAGAAGTGATAATTTTTGTCCACTGAAAGTCTTGGAATTGGTACAGGGTCGTTCGGATTGCTGGAAATAAAATAATAATCTGGCCAGGCCTGCTGCCGTTTTGCCCCTCTGGTGTACCAGGCAGTTATTAAAGGCTCTTCATTTGAGTCATAACTCCCTTTTAATTGCCCAACAGTGTAGAGGTAACCAATATATTCCCACCCAGAGCGACGCGGAAAACCAAAAAAAGCGCCTTGAGGAAGAGCGTTACCGTAGGTGCCGGTAAAGATTGCTGGTCTTAAGCGCGGGAAGTTATGCCGATATTCAGGGTTCTGGCGAAGATACACGATGTGGACATACCACAAGTTAAGAATAATAAAGCAGGTGCCAAGCAGGCCTAGGCCTGCTTTTGCAGGTGCTGAAGATTTATCGTATCGGTGCACAAGGAGCGCGGCGGCGGCAAGAGCCAGCCCGGCATGGATTGCATAAAAATGCGTATTTGGTCTTGCAAAAAGAAAGCCTAGAGCGAAAAGACCTGGGGCTATCCACCATAAAAGAATGCGAGACGGATCGTTAGTCTTGGGCATCTTTGTCAGGCATTGTACAAAAACGAAAGTCCAAGGAATGAGTAACCAACTGCGTTTGCCATCAAGCAAAAATAGCCCAGGCATAAAAAAACTGAGTGCCAGAAGAAGCCATACGAGAGCCAAATGTACATAGGCAATTTTGGAAGCCGCCTGTTTCCAAAGCAGCGGAACACAGGCAAGTGGCAATATAATATATACAAATGAATGAAAGCTGGTGCTGTAAAAAGAGTGCAGTGCCCAATAACGGGGCA